>CAYSNJ010000001.1:0-103363 GCA_964432535.1 uncultured Flavobacteriaceae bacterium
GTCCAAAACAAAAAGATAAACCAATAAAAAATAAAACATATTTTTTCATGAAAAATAATTAAAGTTAATTAAATACAAATATAGAACCTTATTGGAATCAATACAGATGAAGGGGCTCTTAACCAAAACAAATTTATATCTTTGTACTAATGCGGGAGTAGCTCAGTTGGTAGAGCATCAGCCTTCCAAGCTGAATGTCGCCGGTTCGAACCCGGTCTCCCGCTCAACGTATTCTAATTATAACTTTGATCGATGAAATATATTTTTATTCATATATTTTTATTTGCTAGTTTTATTTCTACTGCCCAGCAAAGGAGACTTATTAACGGTAAACTTTTATATAGAAATAATAATGTAATTGCTGCAAATGTAATTAATAATTCTTCTCAATTTAACACTATAACTGACAGTAATGGTGAGTTTCAAATTGATGTTAGTGAGGGTGATGAAATTATTTTTTCATCTGTAGAATTTAAAATCAAAAGTATTACAATAACTGAAAAAATATTAAACAAAAATAGATTGGTCGTTAATATCACTGAAAGAGTAAACATCCTTGATGAAATTGTAATAAGTCCAGAAAATGTAGAAAAATTTTTAGATCTTAAAGAAGAAGAGTTTATGGGCTTCGACTACATAAGAGATAAATCTACAAAACTCGATAATACTATATTAAGGCAAGGAAAATTGTACAATGGAATCGATTTTATTAATGTTGCTAAATTAATATCTAAATTAATTTCAAACACCTCCGAAGAACAGAAAAAAAAGCTTTTACCAAGTAAAGTATTACCTTTTGTTTTTGAAAATAGTTTTTTTATCGATGAACTCGGATTAGGCAGTGAGGAAATATCTGATTTTTTAAACTACTTGGACAAAGAATTAACTTCGGATGTATTGCTTCAAAAATCCAAACAATTTTTATTAATTGATTACTTATATGGAGAGGTAGAAGATTATAAAAATAAGCAATAAATGATTCGTTTTATATTCTTATTTTTTTTCGTAGGGATTCTTAATGCTCAAGTTAAAAAATCCTCTCTATTAAAGGGAAGAGTAACTTCAAATGATTCAACATCAATATCCTCAATTCACATAATAAATAAAACTAGAGGAAGTGCTACAATCACAGATCAGGTTGGTTATTTTCAAATTTTTAGCTCAACTAGAGATACAATTATAATTTCAGCAATCCAATTTAGCATTAAAATCTTAGTGGTAAATGATGAAATGCTTGAGAGTGAAGAGATTTTAATTCCTTTAGAAAAATTTGTAAATAAGCTATCTGAAGTTATTGTAAGACCCCATAATTTGTCTGGAGATTTATTTAAAGATTTTGAAAATTCAGGGGTAAAACCTATTAATTTTTATAATAGAGGTATTCCTGGTTTTACAGGTACAAGAAAAGAAAAAATAGTAACTAAAAAACAATTAATAATCTCAGCACTTCTATTTCCATTAACTGGATCAATTCCAATTGATCCAATATATAAGCATATATCTGGCTATTATAAGGTCCTTAAAAAAAAACGAAAACTTGACGTTGAGTTTGATATTATTGAAAATTTAATCAAGTTTTATGGTCTAGATTATTTTATTGAAACTTTTGATGTTTCGGAGGACGAAGTTTATGAATTTGTTTCTGGAACATATATCAACTATCCTTTAAGGGAAACTTTTAATAGAAATGAGCACAATAAGGTGATGAAATATTTTGAGCAAAATAAATTAAGAGTTTTAAATAACATTAGATAACTATGTCTTTAAATACTACTTCTTTGATAAATATTTTTATTTTATCCCTATCATTACATACTCAATATGACGATTTTGAAATTAAACTTCACGACTATTTTGTTTCTAACACAGAAGTTGATTACATAAATGAAAAAAAATTACTTCAAATTACGATTAGAGTCTTTACTGATGATATTGAAGAAATGATTCGAGATAGGAATAGTAAATTAAAAATTGATCCTGATTCTAATTCAGAAAAAATAAATCAAATTTTAAATCAATACTTCAAAGAAAATCTAAAAATATTTATAAATAATAAGTTAATTATTTTTGACTTTATCGGCAAAGAATATAAAAATGATTTGACACAAATTTATTATGAATCTTCAATAGTTGAAACCATTAATAATATAACTTTTGAGAATCGCATTCTATGTGATTATTTTGATTCTCAGCAGAATATAGTTCATTTTAAAAGTGACAAATATAGAAAAAGCTTTGTACTAAATACAAACAATTCAAAGGCAATTTTCGGATTAGAATAATTAAATAAAATGATTATATTCAGGGTAATATTTAAAAAATGATGAAAAAATATATTTATAATTTTATCTTAATATTATTTTTGGGATTATTTGTTAATGCTCAAGAAAATAGTATTTCAAACTCAAAATCAGGTCACACTAATAATAATAAATTCAAACAGCTGTATGAAGAGTTCTCGACTCCAAATAGATATAGGACTGCTTCAGGAGCTCCAGGATCTGATTATTACCAACAACAAGTTGATTATGTTATGGATATTGAGCTTGACGATAAAAACTCTAAGTTATACGGACAAGAATTAATTACATATAAAAATAATTCTCCAGATGATTTATCATATTTATGGGTTCAGTTAGATCAAAATATTCGTAAAAAAGATGCTCCAGCACTGCAAAAAAATGGGAGAGGGGCAGAGCCTTTAATTGAAGTCAAATCATTCGTATCAAATTATATTGAAGAACCATTTGACGGAGGTTTTAATGTTAATTGGGTTAAAACTGAATCTGGCATTCCTATTAAATATTTTATTAATAATACAATGATGCGTGTAGATCTTCCAAAACCTATTAGATCAGGAGAAGACTTTACATTTAGCATTAAGTGGTCGTATAAAATCAATGATCATGTTACAAACCGAGCAAGATCAGGTTATGAGTATTTTCCTAAAGACGGAAATAAGGCTTATGTCATAGCGCAATTTTTTCCACGTCTGGCGGTTTATAACGACGTGGAAGGTTGGCAGAATTATCAATTTTGGGGAAATGGCGAGTTTGCACTTAATTTCGGAGATTATGAAGTTAATTTAACCGTTCCTGCAGACCATATTCTGGAAGCAACTGGTGAATTAAAAAACCCTCGCGAAGTTTTAACCAGTGTACAGTATAAAAGATATAAAAAAGCCCAAACATCTTTTGACAAGCCAGTTTTAATAATAAGTCAAGATGAAGTAATTGAAAAGGAGACAAAATTTTCAGAAAAGAAAAATACATGGAAATTTATTGCTAAAAACGTGCGTGATTTTGCTTTTGCAAGCTCAAGAAAATTTATTTGGGATATGATGGCTGTTAAGGTTGGATCCAAAAGAGTCATAGCCAGTTCTTTATACCCCAAAGAAGGCAATCCTTTATGGGAAAGGTATTCAACAATTGCTGTTGCTCAAACATTAGAGACCTATTCTAAATACACATTCAATTACCCATATTCAAAGGCAGTTTCGGTTCATGCTAGAAATCAAGGAATGGAGTACCCAATGATTTGTTGGAATTATGGTCGTCCTGATGAAGATGGACAGTATTCGGAACGTGTAAAATTTGGAATGATTAGTGTTATTATTCATGAGGTTGGTCATAATTATTTCCCTATGATTGTTAACTCGGATGAGAGACAATGGGGATGGATGGATGAAGGCTTAGACACCTTTATGCAGTATTTAACAGAACAAGAATTTGGAGAAAAATTTGAAAGTGCAATTAAACCCTTAAGTCAGTACCCTTCAAGAAGAGGAGACCCATCCAAGATAATCCCATATATGTCAGGTAATCAAGATAATATTTCTCCTATAATGTCAAATCCTGAAAATGTTTTTCAGCTTGGCCCCAATGCTTACGCAAAACCAGCAACAGCTTTAAATATACTAAGAGAAACTATTATGGGAAGGGAGTTGTTTGACCATGCATTCAAAACATATTCTCAACGATGGATGTTTAAGCACCCTACACCTGAAGACTTTTTTAGAACCATGGAAGATGCTTCTGCTGTTGATTTAGATTGGTTTTGGAGAGGTTGGTTTTATTCGACTGATTACGTGGATATTGGTGTCAAAGGAGTAAAAAAATATGTTGTTTCACCAAACCCGGGTCCTGAAGTTGACAAATTATTACCCTCTGGAATGACTTCGAAGGATCTTGCACCTGTTTATGTTTTTATGGTTCCGGAGGATAAAGAGTTGGATAAAATAGGTGAGGAAATCAGCCCTATCGATAATTCAATTCCATTAAAGAAATATATCGAAGAGAAATACGGTAATAAACAAATTAATTTTCCAAAATATTTTTATGAAATTGAATTTGAAAAACCAGGAGGTTTAGTTATGCCGATAATAGTAGATTATTCTTATAAAGATGGAACCAAGGAAAGAGTAAAATATCCAGTTCAAGTATGGAGGAAAAATGAAGATTCAGTTAGAAAAGTATTAGCAACAAATAAGGAATTGATTGGGGTAAAAGTTGATCCTGAAATGGAAACTGCTGATATTAATAATTCAAATAATAATTGGCCCAAAGAAAAATTCAACTCTGATTTAGAAAAATTTAAAGCAAAAATTAAAGGATAGATTTTCTATATTTGGTAAAAACTAGAATAATGTTTCTATTTATAAGTGGAGCTGAAATAGCTTTAATTTTTTTTATTGTGTTATTAGTTTTTGGTGCTGACAAAATCCCTTCCATTGCAAGAGGAATGGCAAAAGGTATTACTCAAATCAAGCATGCGACCAATGAAATTAAATCTGAAATTCAAAAATCTTCAGAAATAGAAGGCTCTTCGGAATCTGTTGCTAAAAAAATAAATGATGGAATTAAAAGTGCTAAAAAAGATTTGGATGAACTAACTGATTCGGTTAAACGTAATATTTAGATCTTTCTACTCAAGCTAAGTCCATCTCTTATTGGTAACAATACTGTTTCTAAATCTACCTTATTTTTTAGAATTGAGTTGAATTTTTGTAGTGCTTTAGTATCATAATCTTCTTCAGTTGCATTCTTTAAAACTTTTCCACTCCACAATACATTATCAGAAATTAAAACACCACCCTTTTTAAGTTTTGGAATCATTAAATCCATATAATTGATATAATTACTTTTATCAGCATCCAAAAATATAATATCAAATTCTTCGTCTATATTTTCAATAACAGTAATTGCATTTCCATTATATTGAATGATTTGTTTTGCCTTATCACTTTGTCCAAAAAATTGATTCTGAAAATTAATCAACTCCTCATTAATTTCTATAGTATGAATTTTACCAATTTCTGACAGCCCTTCAGAAAGACAAAGTGTCCCATAACCAGTATAAGTTCCAATTTCAAGAATATTTGTAGGTTTGATTAATTTTGAAACTAAACTCAATAATCTGCCTTGAATTATACTACTTAACATTCTTGGATTAAGAATTTTTTGATGCGTTTCCTTTCTTAATTTTTTAAGCAAATCTGATTCTTCACTACTATTTTGAATTGCATACTCAATTATCTTCTCATCAATGAACTCCATAATTTTCGAATTTTAAAAAAAATAATTTTTTAAGGTCTTGCGTATGAAAATCTTTTAATGAGTTCAGGTAGAGCATATCCATCTAAACCGTTAATAGTGACAATTTGACCTTTATCAAGTTGAACAAATCCATCATCCAATAAAAGATTATCATTTACATATATGATTTCTATTTTTCCAATAATAAAAATGGTATCATTTTCAATTATCTTATACTCATTTATATAAGAGCATCCGACTTGAATAGGAGAGTTTTTGACAAATGGCGCCTCAATGTCATCTTTGTATTCATGATCTAACCCAGTTTCTGTAAACTCTGAATTGTCTTTTGGGTATTTCGCACTAGTCTGGTGAGCAGATTTAACTTGACTTTTACTTATCTGATTCAGTGTGAAATATCCATATTTATGAATATTCTCATAAGTATGCCTAGGTACAGTAGTTGGTCTAAGAATAAAGCCAATTAATGGTGGATTACTTCCCAAATGTATAATTGAGCTAAAAACTGCAACATTATTAGTTTTTGCATCTGTTTTGGTTCCAATTAGATTTGCAGATTTGTAACCAGTAATGCTATTAATAAGATTTAGTCTATAAATTTTAGACATTTTGTGGATGTCTATTTTTTTAAATTCTTGCATTAAATTCAATTATTACAATACGTGTCACCAATATTATAACTGTTATATGTAACATTATCAACTTGCCCTGATGAGTATTTATCTGGAATATTTGTGGATTGGGAATTATTTCCACCTAGGCTGGTATCATTTAGATTTTCCGTTTCAAACAAAAAATAGTACTTATCATCAACGCTCCTTTTTTCAATGATAATTATACAATCCTCATTTTTCTGACATTTTACAAAAAACAAAAAAAATAAAATCAAGCTAAAAGTTCTCATATTTAAATTTTTATAATTTTTTTCTGATAAAATAATATCTTGTAATTGGCTTTTGCTTTTTGTTTTCAAGGATAAAAGAAGAGTCCACAAATTTTAATTCAAAATCTTCTCCTTGGAGTGTTTTGATTAAATTGGCAAAGGAAGGATCCTCTAATTCAACTGTTTTTATAGATTTACCATCATCTATTACTATCTTCATTTTTCCATTCTTGTATCTGTTTTCAGTGTGCTGTTCAATTACAAGCCAATCTTGAGAGAACAAAGTAGATGAAGTTAGTAATAGAATTAGAAGAATTTTTTTCATTTATATGATATAAATTTCATAACAAAAGTAGTTAAAAAGTGGACTTTTAAAATTCTAATTTTCATATTATTTTAATAAGTTGTATTAAATTGCAATTACGATTTAATTATTTAGAGTTCTTTTGAAAAACACAATGTAATTATATTTAGACTCATATATATTGAATCATAAAACCTTTACTAATACCCTTGCTAATGATAAGTTATTGGGAAAAAATAGCTTTTACTAAATATGACTTAATTGTTATCGGAGGAGGTATCACTGGATTGTTTTCAGCATTATCTTTTAATAAAAAAAATCCTGATGCAAAAATAGCAATCTTAGAAAGAGATATTTTTCCAAATGGAGCAAGTACCAAAAATGCAGGTTTTGCATGTTTTGGATCCATTTCAGAATTGATTGAGGACAACAAGAAAATATCTGACGCAGCATTGTTTAAATTGGTTGAAAAACGGATTAAGGGTTTAGAGTTGCTAAAAAAAACAATTTCTTCAAAAAAACTTAATTTGATTAATAACGGTGGATATGAGCTCTTTTTTCCAAATGATCTAGATCCAGAAGAATACATAGAGAAATATAATGACTTACTTTTTCCGATATACAATAAAAAAATTTTTTCTTTAAAAAATAAAAGGATTCATAGTTTAGGTTTCTCAAAAGAGTTTGTGAAAAAATTAATTTTCAATCCTTTTGAATCTCAAATTAATACTGGAACAACCATTTTCGAACTTCAAAAATTAGCAAGTAAAAAGGGAATAAAAATTATTACAGGAGCTAATGTTGAAAAATTTGATTTAAATTCTGCAGGACATGAAATACATGTTTTAAATAATAATTTGAATATTTCATTTAAGTCAAAATACTTAGCTGTTTGTTCGAATGCTTTTTCAAAGAAATGGTTTCCTAAACTTGACATTAATCCCGGAAGAGGAATGGTTTTGATAACCAAACCGATACAAAATTTAAAGATTAAAGGGTGTTTTCACTATAATAAAGGGTATTATTATTTTAGAAATTTTCAAAACAGGATTTTGTTTGGAGGGGGCAGACAATTAGATTTAAAAAACGAAAATACTACTACCTTTGGAATAAATAAATTAATTAAAAGATCACTAATTAATGATCTAGAATCCATAATTATCCCTAGTGTTAATTATGAAATCGACATGGAGTGGTCCGGTATTATGGCTTTTGGAGAAACTAAAAATCCCATAATTGAAAAAATTCATAAAAATGTTGTTATTGGTGTTCGATTAGGTGGAATGGGAGTCGCCTTGGGAAGTATGGTAGGAAAAGAAGTTTCAGACCTTCTTTTAGAGGACAGTTAATATTTTTTCTAACTGCATCGAGCGTGATCCCTTAATAAAAACATATTTATCTTTTAAGGGATTGATTTTTAAATAATCAAGAAGTTTTTTAGTAGAACTAAATTTTTCTATGTTGGATAATGCTATTTTGATCTTTTCAAAATTTTCTCCAACTGTAATTATTCTAGAAAATGATAATTTTTTCACTAAAAGTAATATTTTTTCATGTTCAATAGAGCTTTGATCTCCTAGCTCTAGCATGTCACCCAAAATTAAAATGGCGTGTTCCGGATAAGTTTCTTTAAAACTTTGAATAGCGACATACATACTTGATGGATTCGCATTATACGCATCTAAAATAATTTCATGATTTTTTAATTTAATAAATTGAGATCTGTTATTATTTGATTTATATGTTTCAATCCCTTTTCTAATTTTAGTTATTGGGATTCTAAAAAAATAACCAATAACAATAGCTGCTGCAATATTTTTTAAATTATACTCCCCATGTAACGGGCTTTTAAAATTTTCTCCTTTAAAAGTTACCTCTAGTTCATTATTTATATTGGAGTAGGATATTGGATAATCTGATTTTTTATTTTGACCAAAAGAAACAAATGGGGTTTTATTTAATCTTTTTAACTGATTTTTATTATCTATGTCAACAAATATAGTTCCCTTTGAAATCAACAAATAGTTATATAATTCAGATTTACCCTCTATAATAGCACTTTCACTTCCAAAACCTTCAATATGCGCTTTTCCAAAATTCGTAACAAATCCGTGGGTTGGTTCCGCGATTTCACATAATTCTTGAATTTCATAAAGATGGTTTGCCCCCATTTCTATTATTGTAAACTCAGAATCTAGTGGGGTGTTTAAGATTGTCAAGGGAACACCTATATGATTATTTAAGTTGCCAATAGTAGCATGGGTATCAAAGAATTCTTCAAATACTTTTTTAATAAGTTCTTTAGTGGTTGTTTTCCCATTACTTCCAGTTATCGCAAATACTGGACATTTCAATTTTTTTCTATGATATTTTGCTAAACTCTTCAAGGTAGAGTAGGTGTTTAAAACATATATAAGTTTTTCATTTTTCAATGATAGCTCATAATCATCCACAATAGCTGCAATAGCTCCTTCTTGTAATGCTTTTAAAGCATATTTATTACCATTGAATAAAGGTCCCTTAAGAGCTATATAAAAACCATTAACTAAAGGTTTTCTTGTATCCGTGAATACACCTGAAGATTCACTGAATATTTTATATATTTCTTTCGTTTCAATCATAAAAAAAAGGCATCCGTTAGGATGCCTTATAAGGATTTAGCGTCCACGTCTATGACGTGCTGATTTCTTCTTTTTACTTTTAGATCCAACTCTAGACATAGCACATCTGAAACCAATATACTCGGTAGCAATGTATTGTGGGAGGAATCTTCTTTGAGATGGGTCAAGCCAGTAAGCTCTATCTTTCCAGGAACCACCTTTATAAACTCTAGTCGCATCGGTTATTAAAGATGTTTTTTTGATAGATTTGTCAATCTCTCTAACTATGTTCCCATTTTCATCCTTAGTAACTCTTGGGTGATTAGGAGCATTGTACATATCAGTGGATTCGGGACGATCATCATATTCACCTTCTTCAGGTGTACCTTTAATAAATTCCCTTGACGATTCTCTATCACCGTCACGAAAATTACGATTATCACTTTCGTAAAAATTTTGTCTTAAAAATGTTTCTTCTTCATCTATTGCTACTTGATCGAGTTGTCCAGGTAATTTTTTTAGTATTACTCTTCCATTAGGAAGTGTGTCGTAAACTAATTCGTCAGCTTCAATAATACTTGCTTTTCCATCTTCTCCAATTCTTTTCTTGAAATAAACATTACCTCTGTAGTAGTTAAAATCATTATACTCATCGTCAATTATTGGCCTGTAAACATCTGCCACCCATTCAGCAACATTACCTGCCATGTCGTATATTCCAAAATCATTTGGAGGATAGGATTTTACTTGTATTGTTATATCAGCACCATCATCGGACCATCCAGCTATTCCACCATAATCACCTTTACCAAATTTAAAATTAGCTAACTGGTCACCTTCCATTTTTTTATCTTGAGATCTAGTATATTCCCCTTGCCATGGATATTTTTTCTTACCTCGGTAGTTATTATATTCTCTATCGCCCACAAGAGCAAGTGCTGCATATTCCCATTCAGTTTCTGTTGGTAATCTGTAAGATGGAAGTAAAAGTCCTTTACCTATGTCAGCGTAAATTGGCTTTGAAACGTCTTCACCTTCATCATTTGTTTCTTGTTTCATTCCTTTTTTTCCGGAATTTATGAGAGGCATTGGGGTTTCTCCTGCATCTTCTCCATCGTCAACTTTTCCTCCGTAAGAGGTTTCTGGTCTAGATAAGTAGGCCTGGGTATTAAAAGTGCTATTAGGATCTATACTTTCGTAGCGAACATCTTTTTTCACATATGATTCCCGTTCCAGTAAAAACTCGTTAACTCTATCTGTTCTCCATTCGGCGTATTGGACCGCTTGAACCCAACTTACTCCCACAACTGGGTATTCAGCATAGGCCGGATGACGTAGATAATTTGTGGTTAACTCTTCAACATATCCAAGTGCATTTCTCCAAACTAAAGTGTCAGGTAGAGCTGATTTGTATACTTGCCTGTATCTTGGCTCAGATTGGGGAAAAACTGCTTGTAACCAATCCAAATATTCCATATACATAATATTGGTGACCTCAGTTTCATCAATATAAAAGGACATTACATGTTGTTTTGAAGGACTGTTATTCCAGTCGTGGAGGACATCATCTTGGACTTGGCCTTTTGTAAATGTACCTCCTTCAATAAAGACTAGACCAGGACCAGTTTCTTGTTCTTCAAAGTCAGTGTTGTATTGAAAACCCTTATTTTTTGCGTTGATACCCCAGCCAGTTCCTCTTGAAGAATTATTTTTAGCACAACCAGTAACTAATAGAATAATTAGAATTAAAAGTGTGGAGCGATATTTGTTGTTTGAGCCCATGTAGATACTTTAATGTTTGTAAAACTTACACAAATATAATAATTTTAGTACTATCAAACCATTTTTAATATATTCACCAAGAAATAACTTACTATTTTAACGTATAAATTAAAATTTTAGTATAATTTTTTAGAAAAAATACCAAAAATGATATTTTAACGTTTTGATGAATAAGTCTCGATGAAAAAGATTAAACTACTGTTTTTTTTTATTATTTTGATTGCATCTGCTTTCAAGATTTCAGCTCAGGAACGAGTTATAACTACAGGTGTTCCTTTTTTGTTAATAACTTCAGATGCAAGAGCAGCGGGAATGGGAGACATTGGGGTTGCCACAAGTCCAGATGCTTTTTCTCAGCAATGGAACCCTGCTAAATATTCCTTTGCTAATAACTCTTCTGGTTTCGGTGTTAGTTATACACCCTATTTAAGTAAACTCGTCAATGATATTTTCCTAGGAAACGTAACGTATTACCAAAAAATTAGCGAGAGAAGCTCTTGGGCTACTAGTTTTAAATATTTTAGTTTGGGCGAAGTACAATTTAATCAAGTAATTTCTGGATCTATTGTTGATCAGGGTGTGGAGCGTCCAAACGAATTAACTCTTGATTTATCTTATTCTCTAAAGCTGAGTGAGTCTTTTTCAACTGCTGTTGCAATACGATATATAAGATCGGATTTGAAACTTTCTAACGATTCAGATAATAATTCAGCAAATTCAATAGGCATAGATATTGCTGGTTTTTATCAAGGTAAATCATTTGATATAAGCGGAATGAAGTCAACTATTAGATCGGGTTTTAATATTTCTAACATAGGTCCAAGATTAAAATACGATGAAGGCGGTAAAAAAAATTTCATACCAACAAATTTAAAAATAGGTACTGGACTTGAAATGTCAATTGATGATGATAATAGTATAAATTTCAACTTAGAATTAAACAAATTATTAGTTCCTACACCCATAGCTTTTTTTGATGATTCGAATACTTTTCAGGGGTATAGACAACCAGATGTTGATTTTTTAAAGGGTATGATTGAATCATTTAGTGATGCACCGGATGGATTTAAAGAAGAGTTAAAGGAAGTTACATGGGCATTAGGTTTTGAATATGTTTTTCAAGATACTTTTTCTCTTAGGACCGGATATTTCAATGAAAGTATTGATAAAGGAGCTAGACGTTATTTAACACTAGGAACTGGATTTTTAATTAATCAAATGAACTTAAATATCTCTTATTTGTTTTCAACTTCTAAAGTCAGAAGTCCATTAGAAAACACATTAAGATTTTCTTTAGCTTTTAATATTCCATAAAGCATTTAGTAATTCGCAAGAATTCAGTATTTTTGTTAACGATATTAAAACATTTATCACATTTAGTTTTATGAAAAAAATTACCAAGGAAACATATCTAAATTGGTATGAAAACATGTTTTTCTGGAGAAAGTTTGAAGATAAATTAGCTTCAGTTTACATTCAGCAGAAGGTCAGAGGCTTTTTACACCTATATAATGGACAAGAAGCTATTTTAGCAGGGGCATTGCATGTAATGGAGTTAGGAAAAGACAGGATGATAACCGCCTACAGGAATCATGTTCAGCCTATTGGTATGGGTGAAGATCCAAAGAAAGTTATGGCTGAATTATTTGGTAAAGCAACAGGAACATCTTCTGGTTTGGGGGGGTCAATGCATATTTTTTCAAAGCAATATAAATTTCATGGCGGTCATGGGATTGTTGGCGGTCAAATACCTTTAGGAGCTGGTATGGCATTTGGTGATAAATATTTCAATAGAGACAATGTTACTTTGTGTTTTTTAGGAGACGGAGCTGTAAGACAAGGAACATTACATGAGACATTAAATCTAGCTACTTTATGGAGCCTTCCAGTTGTTTTTATTGTCGAAAATAATGGTTACGCCATGGGTACTTCAGTTGAAAGAACAGCAAGCCATCAAGATATATGGAAGCTTGGGTTAGGCTATGAAATGCCATGTGAACCTGTTGACGGAATGAATCCAGTTGAGGTAGCTAAATCATTAGATAAGGCTATTAAACACGCGCGATCTGGTAAAGGTCCTTCTTTTTTAGAAATGAAAACTTACAGATATAGAGGACATTCTATGTCTGATGCACAGCATTACAGAACAAAAGAAGAGGTGGGTGAGTATAGAAAGATAGACCCAATCATCCAGGTTAAAGACATTATTTTAAAGAAGAAATATGCCTTACAGTCTCAGTTAGATAAAATAGATTTATCTGTCAAAGAACGAGTTCTCGAGTGTGAAAAATTTGCTAATGAATCCCCGTATCCTGATAAAAGTTTGATGTATGATGCGGTTTACGAACAAAAAGACTACCCTTTTTTGAAACATAAATTAGATTAATATGCCTGAAATTATAAACATGCCTCGCCTAAGTGATACCATGGAAGAGGGCACTGTAGCAAAATGGTTTAAAAAAGTTGGAGACATTGTAAAAGAGGGAGATATTTTAGCTGAAATTGAGACAGATAAGGCAACAATGGAATTTGAAGCTTTTTATGAAGGTCAACTCCTCCATATTGGAATTAATGAAGGAGAAACAGCACCTGTAGATAGTTTACTTGCTATTATAGGTAATAAAGATGAAGATATATCTGGTTACCTTATTGAATCTAACGAACAAACTTCACCTAAGGATGACAACATTAAATCAGAAGAAATAATTGATACAGATACAAATTCAATTACAAAACCCAATCAAAACATAGAGATTATTAATATGCCAAGATTAAGTGATACTATGGAAGAAGGTGTTGTGGCTTCTTGGAATAAAAAAGTAGGTGATGTTGTTGTTGAAGGAGATATTTTAGCTGAAATTGAGACAGATAAGGCAACTATGGAGTTTGAATCTTTTTATTCTGGACATTTACTCCATATTGGTGTTCAAGAAGGGGAGTCTGCTCTTGTTGACTCAATTCTTGCCATTATTGGAGATAAAGATGTGGATGTAGATAAAGTATTATTATCATTAAACTCAAGGAAAGAATCAAATATTCAAAATGATTTGGTAAAAACAATTAAGGAAGAAAAACCCATAAATGAGACTATTTCCAATAATGAACAACAAATCAAAGGTGCAAACTCAATAAATCCTAATAATGGAAGAATTATTGCTTCTCCTTTAGCTAAAAAAATGGCTATTGAAAAAGGAGTTCAAATTTCTCACATAACTGGAACCGGTGATAACGGAAGAATTATTAAAAGAGATATTGAAAATTTCAAAAAAGACAATATTACTGAATACCAAAATTTAAAGTCGTTTGAAGAAGAGTCATTAGTTGAATTTGCTAATAGTCAAATGCGTAAAACAATTGCTAAAAGACTTTCTCAGTCAAAATTTTCTGCGCCTCACTATTATTTAGGAGTTGAATTTGATATGGAAAATATGATATCATTTAGAATCCAGCATAACAATTCAACAGGTTCAAAAATCTCATTCAATGATCTAATTATTAAAGCATCTGCAAAAGCACTTAAACTACATCCAGAAGTTAATTCCAGATGGTATGATGAAAAGACTGTTCATTATAATCATGTACATGTTGGGGTTGCTGTAGCTGTTGATGAGGGACTTGTTGTTCCAGTTGTGAAATTTGCAAATGAAAAAAGCTTGGAACAAATACGTGATATTGTTAAAGATATGGCGACTCGAGCAAGATCCAAAAAAATAACACCTACAGAGATGGACGGAAGTACCTTTACAATTTCTAATCTTGGTATGTTTGGTATTTCTGAATTCACCTCCATAATAAATCAGCCTAATTCTGCAATTTTATCTGTTGGAGCTATAATTCAAAAACCAGTTGTTAAGGATGGTGAAATTGTGGTAGGTAATACAATGAAACTTACACTTGCATGTGATCATAGGACAGTTGATGGTGCTACTGGTTCAGCATTTCTTAAAACACTAAGAAACTTTATAGAAAACCCAGTTGGAATTTTATTATAAATGGAAAATAAAAAAACTATTTTAATAACTGGAGCTAATAATGGTATTGGCTTCGAAATTGCAAAAACAGCTTCTTCTCATGGGCATAAAGTTATTGCAGTATCAAGAAATATAAATAAGTTAAAATCAATTACTGCAGTAGACTCTTATTCGGTTGATATAACTAAAGATGATTTAATACAGTCTTTTGTTAATAAACTTATCCAACAAAATATAAAATTAGATATATTGATAAATAATGCTGGTTTACTAGTTAATTCTGCTTTTGAAGAAACTTCTAATGAAACTTTTAAAGATGTATTTAATGTAAATTTTTTTGGGGTTGTATCTATTACTCGTTCGTGTTTACCATTGATGACCAAAAAAAGTCATGTTGTAAATATAAGTAGCATGGGAGGAGTTCAGGGTAGTTCAAAATTTTCAGGACTTTCTGCATACTCTAGCAGTAAAGGAGCTTTAATAACATTAACAGAATTATTAGCCGAGGAGTATAGTGAATCTGGTCCATCGTTTAATGTTTTAGCTTTAGGAGCAGTTCAAACTGAAATGCTAGAAAAAGCTTTTCCTGGTTATCAATCAAATATTTCAGCAAAAAAAATGGCATCCTATATATTAGACTTTTCAATTTCAGGACATGAACTTTATAATGGAAAAATAATTCCAATTTCTTTATCAACTCCTTGATGGATAAACAGTCTAAAACTATATTTGATTTTATTCCTACACAAGCACATTCAATAGTAGCCAAATACATTAAGAAATACCCGGCAAGATTCATAATTTCCAAGAAAAGATTTTCTAAACATGGAGACTATAGATTTTATTTTAATGGTTTTGAACAAATTTCAATTAATTCTAACCTTAGTCCTCATCGATTTTTAATAACCTTAATTCATGAAGTTTCACACTTAGTTGCATTTAAGGTTTATGGTAAGAATATCAGGCCACATGGAGTTGAATGGAAAAAAATATATCGAGACTTAATGACTCCACTCATCAATTCATATGTTTTTCCAGAAATAATTATACCCGTCTTAAAAAAACATTTTATTAATCCTAAAGCCTCATCTGATTCAGATACTAAATTAGTAATAGCTTTAGATTCTCTTGAAAATAATGATAAAATTTATGTCTTTAATATTCCCGAAGGCAAATATTTTCAAATATACAATGGTCGAATTTTTAAAAAAGGGCGAAGACTTAGAAAGCGTTTTGAATGTCAAGAAAAGTCTTCTAATAGAAAATATCTCTTCAGTCCAATAGCTGAGGTAGAATGCGTCTTAAATTAATTATTTTTCAGAGCTTTTCTAGCTTTTTTTAATATTTCTGATGAATAAACAAAATCAATAAATTGTTTGTTTTCAGTTTTGAAAATTTCTTGATTAGATCCTTCCCATTGTTTTTCTCCATCTTTAAGGAAAATAATATTTTCTCCAATCTCCATAACAGAGTTCATATCGTGAGTATTGATTACTGTGGTAATATTATACTCTTTGGTGATTTCTTGAATTAAGTTGTCAATTATAATTGAAGTCTTTGGGTCCAACCCTGAATTAGGTTCATCACAAAATAAAAACTTTGGATTCATAACAATTGCTCTAGCTATTGCAACTCTTTTTTGCATACCTCCTGATAGTTCTGAAGGCATTTTATAATTAGAATTTGTTAAATCAACTCTCTTAATAACTTCATTTGCTCGGTATAATAATTCATCCTCGTTTTTATCAGCAAACATTTTCATAGGAAACATTATGTTTTCCTCTACATTCATAGAATCAAAAAGAGCACTTCCTTGAAATACAGTACCCATTTCTTGTCTAAGAATTCTTCTTTGTTTGATTTTCATATCTGTGAGCGAATTATTATCAAAAAATATTTTTCCTTTCTCAGGCTTATGAAGCCCTAATAAACATTTTAATAATACTGTTTTTCCAGATCCACTTTGTCCAATGATTAGATTTGTTTTTCCTTTTTCAAATGAAGTGCTTATATTTTTTAATATAGTTGTTTTTTCAAATGCCTTAAATATGTTTTTTACAATTATCATTAAGCAAGTACTAGTTGAGTTATTATGAAATTAGCTAAAATTATAACTATGGATGTCCATACAAATGATGTAGTACTAGCTTTCCCGACTTGTAAAGCCCCGCCTTTTAAATAATAACCGTGATATGCAGGTATTGTTGCTAAAAAAAAAGAAAATAGAACTGTTTTAATAAAAGCATATTGAATATGAAAGGGAATAAAATCCATTTGAACACCCTCGAGAAAAACTGCACTAGAACTAAGTCCTCCAAATACAATTGCAGTATAGCCTCCAAAAATTCCTAAAAACATTGATATTGTAATAACAAAAGGGTAGAGTAATAAAGCAATTATTTTAGGGAATATAAGGTAGTTATAAGTGTTGACTCCCATGACTTCAAGAGCATCTATTTGTTCAGTAACTCTCATTGATCCAATACTTGAGGTTATGTATGATCCTGCTTTTCCTGCCATAATTATAGAAATAAAAGTAGGTGCAAATTCTAAAATCACGGACTGTCTTGTTGCATAACCTATAAGGTTTCTTGGAATCAATGGATTGTCAAGGTTTAGAGCTGTTTGAATAGCGACAACACCACCAACAAAAAATGATATAACACTAACAATCCCTAGTGAACCAATAATTAAGACATCTATATCTTTAAAAATTAATGGCTTTAGAACAGACCACTTAGTGAATTTCCCAAAAACCTTTTGAAGCATTAAAAAGTAGCTTCCAATTTTTATTATAATTTTCATAAGTTGTGTAAAATTACAAAAAGGAAAAACTAAATGTGATAAAAAAACCTAATATTGGTAAGTAACCGCATTTATATTCATTCCCGCACCAACACTAGCAAAAAGTATAATATCTCCTTTTTTTAATTCATGATCATTATATTTTTCTTTTATAACTAGATCCAGAAGAGTTGGAATCGTGGCGGTAGAACTATTACCGAATAACTCTATATTCATAGGTAAAATATTTTCAGGAACTTTACTATTATACAGCTTAAAAAAACGTTTTATAATTGCCTCATCCATTTTTTTGTTAGCTTGATGTATAAATATTTTTTTTAAACTTTTTATGTTATATCCAGAATCATCATAGCATTTTTTCATTGCATCTGGCACTTTACTAAGAGCAAACTCATACACTTTTCTTCCTTGCATTTTAATGTACTTCGTATTATCAGAATTTAAGCTATTTGATTTTCCAAAATATATGTAGTTTACTTCATTATTGTTAGTATATGTAACTGTTTTATGACTCAGAACTCCATCTTTTTGGTTCGAAAGTTCAAGAATTACAGCCCCAGCTCCATCGGCAAAAATCATTCCATCTCGATCATTTGAATCAATAACTCGAGATAAAGTTTCTGAACCGACAACCAAACATCGTTTTGCAATCCCCGACCTTATGAAGGCATTCGCTTGAATAACACCTTCTAACCATCCAGGACAACCAAATAATATGTCGTAAGCAACACAATTAGGATTTTGTATTTTAAGTTTTGACTTAACTCTTGAAGCAAGGGAAGGCATAGCATCAACTTGATTTGAATCATGACTAACATCACCAATATTATGAGCTAAAATTATATAATCTATAGTTTCTGGATCAATTGAGGAAGATTTTATAGCATTTGAAGAAGCTTTTGCTGCGATGTCAGAAGAATTCAGATCTTGAGTAATATATTTTCTTTCTTTTATACCCGTAATTGATTGAAACTTTTGGATAATTTCTTCATTTTTGGACTGAATTTCTTTTCCTTCAGTATCTAAAAATGAATTTCCTGAAAAATCATTATTAAGCTTTATTTTTGATGGAATATAACTTCCAGTTCCGATTATTTTTGAATTCATAATATAAAAACAATACTATTATAATTTGTATTTACTAACTCAATTAAAAATACATTAAATGTAATATTCATTTTTTTTTATAGTTAGTTATTAGCAGATTATTATTATTTATTCTATTGATTTTCAATGTCTTCATATTCATTTAAAGGAATACAGCTACAAATTAAATTACGATCCCCAAAGGCTTCATCAACTCTCCTGACTCTGGGCCAAAACTTGTTTTCCTCAACAAAATCTAGAGGAAAAGCAGCCTTCTTTCTTGAATATTTGAATGGCCAATCATCACTAGTAATCATTGATAGGGTATGAGGAGCGTTTTTAAGGATATCTATACCATAAGAATTATCACTTTCAATTTCTAATCTAATGGAAATCATTGCTTTACAAAACCGATCAATTTCGTCTAAATTTTCACTTTCTGTTGGCTCAATCATCATTGTTCCAGCTACTGGAAAAGAGACTGTAGGAGCATGAAAACCGTAATCCATTAATCTCTTAGCTATATCAACTACTTCAACCCCTTTCTTTTTAAACTCTCTGCAGTCAATTATTAGTTCATGAGCCGCTCTTCCATTTTCTCCCGAATACAAAACTTCATATGCACCTTCAAGAGATTTTTTTATATAATTTGCATTTAGAATAGCAATTTCTGTTGATCTTTTTAATCCATTTTTTCCAAGCATTTTTATATAACCATAAGAGATTATACAGGCTAAAGCAGATCCCCATGGAGCACCAGCTATAGCGTTTATGGCTTTATCACCTCCTGTTTTTATTATAGGATTTGAAGGTAAGAATTCACAAAGGTGCTCAGCTACGCATATAGGACCTACTCCAGGACCTCCCCCACCGTGAGGAATTGCAAAAGTTTTATGTAAGTTTAAGTGACAAACGTCAGCTCCAATTATACCTGGACTTGTTAAGCCCACTTGAGCATTCATGTTTGCACCAT
This sequence comes from uncultured Flavobacteriaceae bacterium, assembly GCA_964432535.1. Taxonomy (GTDB): domain Bacteria; phylum Bacteroidota; class Bacteroidia; order Flavobacteriales; family Flavobacteriaceae; genus Marivariicella. The sequence goes on from CAYSNJ010000001.1 coordinate 19,960, forward strand.
CCATGTAAACTTGTCCGCCACAATCATGAATGAGTTTTGTTATTTTTTTTATATGTCCCTCAAAGACACCGTGAGTAGAGGGGTATGTAATCATTAAAGCAGCTAAATTATCTTTATGATATTCAGCTTTTTCTTTGATATCATTCCAATCAATATTTCCATTTTCATCTGTATTTACAACCACAACTTTCATTCCTGCCATTACTGCTGATGCAGGATTAGTTCCATGTGCTGAAGCAGGAATTAGGCAAATATTTCGATGGTCATCATTTCTTGAAAGATGATAGGCCCTAATAACCATTAAACCTGCATACTCTCCTTGAGCTCCAGAATTTGGCTGAATAGATGTTGCATGAAAGCCAGTGATTTCGTTTAATTGGTGTATTAAAGCTTCTAAAACCTCATGATACCCTCTAGCTTGATTATTTGGTGCAAATGGATGAATATTATTCCAATTAGGCGAACTCAAAGGCAGCATTTCAGCTGCAGCATTTAGTTTCATTGTACAGGATCCAAGTGAAATCATGGAATGATTTAGAGCCAAATCTTTTAGTTCTAGTTTTTTAATATACCTCATCAATGCTGTCTCAGAGTGATATGAATTAAAAACCGAATGAACCATAAACTTTTTTGTTCTACTCATTATTGCAGGAATTCTAATTTGCACATTATTACTTCCCTTTTCTTTAATATTTTTATATTTACTAAATATTTTGAATAAATCTACTAATTCATTTTCACCAGTTTCTTCATTTATTGAAACTGAAACAGTTTCATCATCAATATAATTTAAGTTGATTTTATGTTCTTCGGCAATGATTTTAATTTTTTTGGATTTGACATTAAGTTTAAGAGTATCGAAATAAAATTTATTTAATTGACTAATTCCAATACTTTTTAATTTTCCTTCGAGTTTTTTTGTGTTTGCATGTATTTTATTTGCAATAAACTTTAATCCATCAGGCCCATGATAAACCGCATACATCCCAGCCATTACCGCTAATAAAACTTGCGCTGTACATATATTAGAAGTAGCTCGATCTCTTTTGATGTGTTGTTCTCTTGTTTGTAGTGCCATCCTTAGGGCTGGATTACCGTCAGTATCTTTTGTTTGACCAATAATTCTTCCAGGAATACTCCTTTTGTAAATACTTTTAGTAGCAAAAAAAGCTGCATGTGGACCCCCGTAACCAAGTGGAATACCAAAACGTTGAGTTGTACCTACAACTACATCAACATCGTAAGAACCAGGTCCTTCCAATAAAATAAGACTGAATATATCAGCTGCAACAATACATTTAATGTCTTTTGCTTTTAGTTTTTTTGTTATTTCAGGAAGGTTAACTATTTCACCATGCTTTCCTGGACACTGAATTAAAGCACCATAAAATTCGTCTGTAAACTCAAATGTTTCTGGATTGCCAATAACAATTTCTATTTTAAGAGGAGTAGCTCTTGTATTTAATACAGATAACGTTTGTGGGAGAACTTGGTCATGAACAAAAAATTTATTTGCACCGGTTTTTTTAATTTTTGAGTTAAAAAAACTGAACAACATTGTCATTGCTTCTGCTGCAGATGTGCTTTCATCTAGTAAAGATGCATTGGCCAACTCCATTCCTGTAAGTTCACATATTACAGTTTGAAAATTAAATAATGCTTCCAGTCTTCCTTGAGCAATTTCTGCCTGATAAGGAGTATATGCAGTATACCATCCTGGATTTTCTAATATGTTTCGTTGAATAACAGCGGGAGTTATGGCTGGATTATAACCCAGACCTATATATGTTTGAAATATTTTATTTTTATCACCAACCTCTCTTATATGCTTTAAAAAAGAACTTTCACTTATTCCATCTGGAAGATTTAGTGGCTTTTTTAATTGAATACTTTTTGGAATAGTTTCATTAATTAATTCTCCTATACTTTGAACGCCTAAAGATTTTAACATCCTATCTGTTTCATTAGAATTTGGTCCAATATGTCTTGATTCAAAAAGATCTGTATTCATTGTTTATTTTTTTCAAAAATAGTTCAAAATTTGAATTATTTATTTAGATATCAATAACAATTTTAATTTTTTTTCAACTAAAAAATAAATTAAAATAACTCTTTGATTAGATTTACTAAATGAAAATTTTAAAAACGTTTTTTGAGTTTTATCTTCGTAGTAGTTTACATGTCTCAATTGCAGTTTGGACTTTATATAAAATATCTTGTATTTACACTAAAACTGATGAAACTCCATATTTAGGGGGTCTGGTATTCACCTCTACATTAGTTGGATACAATATAATTAAGTACGGATATGTTTTTATTAATAACAGAAAACTGATTTCAAAAAAAAACTTTAGTATTACTTTTATTTGTTTGATATTAGGTATGTGGTGTTTTTTAAATATTGATTTATTTACACAATTTATTTTTATTATAAGTTTAAGTTTAGTCATTCTTTATTTATTACCAATTGTGCCCTTTAAAACAAATTTGAGAAACTATAGTGGTCTAAAGATATTTTTAGTTGCTATTACATGGACCTTGGTTAGTTATTTTTCTTTGATAAGTGAAATCAAAAATATTGAACCTTTTCAAATTATTATTATGGGGTTTCAGCGTTTTATTTTTGTTTTAGTTGCGACAATTCCATTTGAAATTAGAGATATCAAATTTGATCAACACCTAATTGGAACTTTACCTCAAAGGTTTGGTGTTTTTAAAACAAAACTTTTGGGTCTTATACTATTGTGTTTAAATACTTGTTTACTTTATTTTTTTATTGAAATTGATTTGATTTATAAACTTGTTGAATCTTTCATTTATTTTATATTGTCGTATGCTCTGATTATTTCGTCGGTAAACAATGGTTTAAACTTTGCAAGATTTTGGGTTGAAGGAATCCCTATAATTTGGTATTTTATTTTGTTATTTCTAATCCAGATCTTCTAATTATTGCCTCGGGATCAGGTTCTTTTCCTCTAAAACTTTTATATAGTTTCATTGGATGTTTTGTTCCTCCTTTTGATAAAATATGATTTTCAAATTTTTTTGCAACTTTAGCATTAAAAATCCCTTTTTCTTTAAATAATTCAAATGCATCAGCATCTAGAACCTCCGACCACTTATAGCTGTAATAGCCTGCGGAATAACCTCCTTGAAAAATATGACTAAATGAAGTACTAAAACATTGATTTTTGTAGGGTTTTATAAAATGAAATTTATCTAAAATGAAATCTTCATGTTTTTTTATATTTTTAATTTTATTACTGAGCATTGAGTGCAAGCTCATGTCGAGTGATGCAAATCCTAATTGTCTTAAAGTTTGAAGTCCTTGTTGAAATTGTCTTATAGCCTTTATTTTTTTCACTAACGATTTAGGAATTAGTTTATTAGTTTTAAAATGTTTACCAAAAAGATTTAACGCCTCTTCCTCGTAGCACCAGTTTTCCATTATCTGACTTGGGAGTTCTACAAAATCCCATAAAACATTTGTTCCACTTAGACTTTCATAAACAGTATTAGCTAAAATACCGTGAAGTGCATGTCCAAATTCATGAAAAAGGGTGGTCACATCTTGAAAACTAATTAAATTAGGTATTCCTATACTGGAATTTGGAAAATTACAAACTACTGAAACATGAGGTCTTTGGTTTGTTTTTTGACCAACATAACTTGTCATCCATGCTCCGCCTCTTTTTGCTTCTCTTGAGTGTAAATCCAAATAAAGTAATGATTTAAATTTTTTATTTCTATCATATATTTCATAGACTTTTACCTCATTGGAGTAAACATCTATTTCATTATTAACTTTGAATTCTAAACCGTAAAGTTTATTTATGATTTCGAATAAACCTTCAATAACATTATTTAGAGAAAAATATTTTTTTATTTCAAGTTCATCGATTTTTAAATATGTTTTTTTTAATTTTTCAGTTGCAAAGGCAACGTCCCACTTTTCTATAACATCAATACCTAAGTTTTGCTTGGAAAATAGCTCTAACTCTTTCCATTCATTTTCAGCAAAAGGAAGAGATTTTTTATATAATTCATTAATAAAATTATTAGTGTTTTCTACGGTCAGTGACATTCTGTCTTTAATAACAAAATCAGCATGAGACCTGTAACCAAGTATCTTTGACCTTTGATGTCTTAGTTTTATCATATCTTGGATTAATAAAACTGTATTATTGTCGTTTTCGTTAAAACCTCTACTTCCATAAGCCATAGAAATTTTTTTTCGTAAACTCCTAACCTCTGAAAATGTAATAAAAGGGATATAGCTTGGTGCATCTAAAGTGAAAACCCATCCTTTTAAGTTTTTGTTTTCTGCAACTAATTTAGCATGAATTATAGACGAATCTGGAAGTCCCTTTAGTTCTTTCTCTTCTTTTATGTGAAGTAAATAATTATTAGTCTCTGCTAATATTTTTTCACCAAAAGAAAGTGACTTTAAAGATAATTTTTCATCAATATTCCTTAATTCTTTTTTTTCTTTTTTTGACAGTAACGCACCATTTCTAACAAAACTTTTATATTCTTTTTTTAATAATACTAATTGTTCTGAAGTTAATTTTGATTTGTCACGATTTATATAAACATACTTAATTCTTTCAAAAAGCTTTTTATTTAGTAAAATATCATTTTTGTACTTACTTAATATAGGAGAAATTTTTTGAGTGACTTTTTGTAATTCAAAAGAAGTATTAGCGGCATTTAAATTATATAATAAACTTGTATTTCTTCCTAAAAGTGAAGTGGATTCTTGTAAACTATTTAATGTATTGTCAAAAGTTGGGGTACCTTCATGATCCACTAACGACTTAATTAATGAAATCGAGTCACTAATGTTTTTTTTTATAGCTTCAAAAAAATTTTTTGAAGATATTTTTGAAAAAGGAGTTGACTTAAAAGGAGTCTTAAATTCTTCTAAAAGAGGATTTCGCAATTTATATTTTTATATTTTTGGAACTATCAATTATCTTTTGAGATAATTCTTTTTTGTAATTAATTATTTTTTCTTGAATTTCTTTTGAGTCGACACCAATAATTTGAGCAGCCAAGATTCCTGCATTTTTCGAACCATCTAAAGCAACTGTAGCTACGGGAACTCCCCCGGGCATTTGAAGAATAGATAAAACTGAATCCCATCCGTCAATTGAGTTGCGGGATTTTATTGGAACTCCAATCACAGGCAAAGGGCTTAATGAAGCTATCATTCCAGGAAGATGAGCTGCGCCCCCAGCCCCTGCAATAATAACCTTTAACCCTCTTTTGTGAGCATTAGTTCCATATTCCATTAGTTTTAATGGGGTTCTATGTGCTGATACTATATCTACCTCAGTACTTATTTTAAATATCTTTAAAATTTCAATTGCTTCTTTCATTACCGGAAGGTCAGACTTGCTACCCATTATAATTCCTACTTTTTCCATTTTATTTAGAGATTACTTTAATTATTGATTTTACTTGTTCTGCAATTTGCCTTGCCTTATTTAAATTTTCATTAACTATGGATACATGTCCCATTTTTCTGTGTGGCCGAGTTTCTTTTTTCCCATAAATATGAGGTGTTACTCCCTTTATTGCAAGAATTTTATCAATATTTTTATAAATAACAGGCCCAGTGTGATCTTCCATACCAACAAGATTTACCATAACACCTGAAACTTTATTATCACTATTACCTAAAGGTAGATTTAAAATTGATCTAATATGTTGTTCAAACTGGCTTGTGTATGATGATTCAATTGTTAAGTGACCTGAATTATGGGGTCTTGGGGCAACTTCGTTGACTAAAATATCTCCTGTTTCGGTTAAAAACATTTCAACAGCCAGTAGACCAATATGATTATATTTTTCAGAAACATCTAAAGCAACTTTTTTTGCCTTTTCCTCTATCTCTTTTGAAATTCGAGCTGGACAAATTACGTATTCTACTTGATTAGTCGTTGGGTGAAATTCCATTTCTACGACAGGATATTCTTTAGCTTCTCCTCGTTCATTTCTCGCCACAATTACTGATAATTCATTTTTGAAATGAATTAACTCCTCCACAATACAATCACAATTTTTAATACTTTCCAAATCTTTAATGCTTTTCATTATGGAAACCCCATATCCATCGTAGCCCATTTTTGATGCTTTCCAAACAAATGGAAAAGAAATATCTCCTTTAGAAATAGCATTTTTTAAATCTTCTAAATCTGAGAAATTATCAAACTTTGAAGTTGGAATATCATTTTTTAAATAGAATTCCTTTTGTAAAGATTTGTTTTGTATTATTTCAATTATTTCAGGTTGAGGATATACTTTAACCCCTTTTTTCTTCAAATAGTAAAGTGCTTTTACATTAATGTTTTCAATTTCAATGGTTAGTATATCAACTTTTTCTCCAAAATCAACTACATCTTGATAATTCATTAAATCTCCTTTTACAAACTCATCACATGCTAGTCTTGCTGGAGCATAATCACTAGAGTCAAGTACATATGTTTTTATATCCCATTTCCTAGTATTATAAAGTAACATTTTTCCAAGTTGCCCCCCACCTAAAATTCCAAGCCTTTTATTTGTTGAAAAAAAATCCATTCTATCATTTTTAACAAAAATACGTATATCTTTTGGTGAATTGAAAATTGCCAAACAAATTGGGTATATTTGACATTAATATTATGTTATATGATTAATCTTATATTATTCGGTAAGCCCGGTTCTGGAAAAGGAACACAAGCAGAATTTTTAAAAAAAAACTATAATTTAATCCATATTTCTACCGGTGACTTATTTCGTAATAATATTAAAAATAAAACTAAATTAGGTTTACTAGCTCAAACATATATTGACAGAGGAGATTTAGTTCCTGATAATATTACAATTGAAATGCTTAAAAATCAGGTTAATGTAAACCATAACATTAATGGTTTTATTTTTGACGGTTTTCCAAGAACAATATCCCAAGCTAAGGAATTAGACTCTTTTCTCGAATCAATTAAAATGAATATAAGAGCCACTATTTCTTTGGAAGTTGAGGATTCTGTTTTAGTAGATAGATTAATTAAAAGAGGGCATTTAAGTGGAAGATCTGATGATCAAGATGTTGATAAAATTCGTAATCGTTTCAATGAGTACAATACTAAGACATTGCCTTTAAAAAAATATTATAAGTCCGCTGATAAATTATATACAATTAACGGTTTAGGAACCATTACTGAAATAAAGTATCGATTGGCTAGTTTGATGAAAAAAATCAAATAAATGACAGAAGGTAATTTTGTTGACTATGTAAAGTTAAATGTAGATTCTGGAAATGGTGGAAAGGGATCTATTCATCTTCATAGAGAGAAATTCATAACTAAAGGTGGACCAGATGGAGGAGATGGAGGTAGAGGGGGACATGTTATAGTTAAAGCTAACTCTAATTTATGGACATTATATAATTTTAAATTTAAACGTCATTTTTCAGCAGGACACGGAGCCCATGGAAGTAAGAATAGGAGTTCTGGAGCTCAAGGAGTGGATATTTATATTGAGGTTCCTTTTGGTACAGTTTTTAAAAATTCAATAACAAACGAAATACTTTTTGAGATAACAAAAAATAAACAGGAAGTTATTCTCCTAGAAGGAGGTCTGGGTGGTCTTGGTAATTGGCATTTCAAATCTTCAACAAGGCAAACGCCAAGATACGCACAACCAGGTCAAAAAGGAAAGGAGCTTGCTGTAACTCTTGAGCTTAAAGTTTTGGCAGATGTTGGTTTAGTTGGTTTCCCTAATGCAGGAAAATCAACACTATTAGCTTCTGTTACAGGTGCAAAGCCAAAAATTGCTGATTATGAATTTACAACATTAAAGCCAAATTTAGGGATTGTTCCATATCGAGATTTTAGATCTTTTGTAATGGCTGATATTCCAGGAATAATTGAAGGTGCTGGGAAAGGAAAGGGTTTAGGACACTATTTCTTAAGACATATTGAAAGAAATTCTATTTTATTATTTATGATTCCATGTGATTCAAAAGATGTTAAAAAAGATTTTGAAATTCTTACTGCGGAGTTAAATGAATATAATCCAGAGTTGTTGGATAAAGATTTTGCAATTGCATTAACTAAATGTGATTTATTAGACGACGAATTAAGGGAGGAGTTCACACTTGAGATGAAGAACTGTTTTAAAAACACTCCATACTTTCTAATTTCGTCCATTTCAAACAAAGGTTTAGATAGCCTCAAGGATGGCCTTTGGAAACTTTTAAATGGGATAAATTAATTTTTAATTGAAAAAAATTCACTTTATTTCGATTCAAGACACCATCACAGTTAGTCTTTTAATTGCCTCTAAAAAAATCGATTACCATTTATCAATTAGTGACAAAAAAATTTCACATGATTTTAAAGAAGACTTAATTAAAAATGATATAAGTTTTAATGAGGAGTGGCATCCAGAACAAATAACTAAAAATATTGATTGTGTTGTTTTGGGGACAAAAGTTGAGAATAATAATCCTGAGCTTTTAAGAGCTAAACTTTTAAATATTAAAATATTTTCTCTCCAACAATTTATAAATTATTTATGTACCGAGAAGACAAGGGTTCTAGTTGCAGGAACATATGGGAAAACATCAGTAATATCAATTGTTATGCATGTTTTAAAATTTCATAATTTTTCTGTAGATCATATTATTAATAAGAAAATTTCAGGCATAGAATCCCTAATTAGCTTATCAAAAGAGAATGATTTTATAATTATTGAAGGAAATGAAAATATTTTACCAGAAATAAATGAATTTTCAAAAGACCAATTTTTCAATCCTCATGTAGTCTTAATAACCTGTGTGTTTTGGAAGTATATTAAAACATATCCTTCTTTTGAGAGTTATAAAAAGTATTTTAACGCATTAATAGATAATATTATTCCCGGTGGCACCCTAATTCATAATATAAATGATCAAGAAATAAATACTTTGGTAAATGAATCAATTCACACAATTAGAAAAGAAAGTTATTCCAATATTAAAAGTGAAATTATAAATGGGATTGTTACTCTTGAGACAGAAGAAGGGAACTATCCAATAAAAAACCATAATGATTATAGTTTAATTAATCTTGGAGGAGCAATATGGTTGTGTCAACTTATTGGTATCGATCATTCAGATTTTTATGAGGCTATAATTAGCTATCGTGGGTGATAATTAATGTGAGTAAATGTTTATTTTAGTGCTAATTAAAGAGATGTTTTATGCTTTTAGTTTATACTCCTAAAATAACTTCAAGAATAAGTTACGTTTTTAAGCATATTTTTATAAGAATGCTTAAATTAGAAGTAGAATTAACAATGTCTGTAGCAGATTTTGTTTCTCATAATGGACCCAAGCTATCATACTCCAACAAACCTTTAGGAAATGAATTATTTTTTTATTCAACCAAACTTTTAATTGATCAAGGAATTCAAGATCACACAATTAACATCTCACATACAAGTAAGTACCCTGTTTTTTTTCAAGTAAATGATAATTCAGCAATGTCATTTGATGTTTTTGCCGCAACTTTTTATTTGATAAGTCGCTACGAAGAATATTTACCTCATTTGAAAGATTTTAAAGGAAGATACAAATTTAAAGAAAGTGTAGCTTTTAAAAACAACTTTTTAGATAAGCCTCTCATTGATATTTGGGTTGTTGAGTTAAAAAAAATTTTAATTAAGAATTTTCAAATTACAATTAATGACCCAATAAAAAATAAAAAAATATTTCCTATTCTTGAAGTTTCAGAGCCATATATGTTTAAGCATAAATCAGTAATATCGTCATTTAATCAAGCATTAAATTCAATATGGAATTTAAATTTCAAAATGTTAATTAACCAATTTTACGTAATATTTCGAATTAGGACAGACCCTCTTTTGGAGTATGATTTTATAATTAATCAGTTTAAAAATATTAAAATTGACATTACAAGCTTTTTTAGATTTACTCAGCACAGTTATGATATTGGAGCAATTTCAATTTACAGTTTACCTCATAAACTTTTGATTAAAAATATATCTGACAAAATTTCTCTTAATTTGCTAGTCTCATTTTTCGCTCAAAAAAAAATAAAAGTTTTAAAAAGTGAAATGTTTAATTTAACAAAACTAATTCACAGGACTACTCAAAAAGTAAGACTTAATTATGGAATTTTATCAATCTCAGAAATTTATCCAATGCTAGTTTTAAATGAGGTTTCAGATGATTTTAGTATGGGTTATGATGACCAACTTGGATATAGAGCAAGTACTTCAATCCCATTTTATTATTATGATCTAATTAATGAAGTTCAAAGCCCACTAAAGATTCATCCTATAGCGGTTACTGAGAAAGCTCTGAGAAAACTACCCATAAAGCATGCTTTTGAAAAGCTAAGACGTATTCATTCAGAACTTCCCCTCAATAATTCAATATTTTATTTTGTTTTCACCCCCTATTTTTTTTCAAAATCAAAAGAAAATTTATTGTGGCGTTCATCGTTAATTAAATACATTGATGAATTATGATTTCTCTAAATAAAATAAATACAATTTTTTTCGACTTAGATCATACATTGTGGGATTTTGAGAGAAATTCGTATTTAACGTTTAAAAATATTTTTAGTAAAAGAAATTTTCCATTTTCTCATTTAAAATTTATAAAATTATATGTTCCTATTAATTATAAGTATTGGGATCAATATAGTAATGACATAATAAGTGCTGAAGACCTAAGAACCATTCGTTTGGAAAAAACTTTTCAAGCATTAAAATTTAATTATAATAAAAAAATTATTGATGAAATTTCAGAAGAATATATTAAAACACTTCCAACTCAATCTTTTTTATTTGACGGAGTTATAGATCTATTAATATTTCTAAAAACTAAATATAATTTACATATTATTACAAATGGATTTGAAGAAGTTCAGTATGAAAAATTAAAACATTCAAAACTTCTTCCTTATTTTGATAAAATTATTAATCCAGAAAATGCGCTAGCGAAAAAACCCAGCAGTAAAATTTTTTTTCATGCCCTCAAGGTTGTTAATAAAAATCCTGAAGATTGTGTAATGATTGGTGATAATTTAATTGCTGATATAATGGGAGCTCTTAACGTGGGAATGAATGCAATTCATTTTAATTCAACAAATGAACCTAAACACGAAAAATGTAATATTGTATATTCCATAAAGGAATTATATAATTTATTTAAATAAAAAATGGATATTAAAAACTCTCAAAAAAAAGTTGATGAATGGATTTCTAAATACGGTGTAAGGTATTTCGATGTTTTAACAAATATGGCTCAATTAACGGAGGAGGTCGGTGAGGTTGCTAGAATAATTTCAAGAAGATATGGTGAGCAAAGTGAAAAAGAAGAAGATAAAACTAAAGATTTGGGAGAGGAATTAGCCGATGTTATTTTTGTAATTATGTGTCTTGCCAACCAGACAGAGATTGATTTGCAGAAATCATTTGATGATAAACTCAAATTAAAATCAAAAAGGGATAATAAACGACACTTCAGCAATAAAAAATTGAATCAATAAATGAATCTCCAGTTATTTTATAAACCTAATAATTTTTCAGGAAAAATTTCTATTACTGGTTCTAAAAGTGAATCGAATAGAATGCTTTTACTTCAGGCAATTTATCCAAATATAAAACTAAAAAATATATCTAATTCTGATGATACAAACGCAATTATTAGTGCGTTAGAGTCTAAGGATGAGGTGATTGATATTCATCATGCTGGAACTGCAATGAGATTTTTGAGTGCTTACTTTGCATTTAAACCAAAAAGTAAAATTATTTTGACTGGATCTAATCGAATGCAGAATCGACCAATTAAAATTTTAATTGACGCCCTGAGAGATTTAGGAGCAATAATAAACTACATAAAATTAGAGGGTTTTCCTCCAATACAGATTAAAGGATTAATTCCTAAAAATAATCTTGTTAAATTATCAGCAACCACAAGTAGTCAGTATATTTCCGCTTTGATGTTAGTAGCCCCAAAATTGTCAGAAGGTCTCACTATTGAGTTGTCAGGTAAAATCTCATCATTGCCATATATTAAAATGACCGAGTCTCTTCTGAAGAATATTGGTGTAAAAGTTGAATTTCAAAATAGAAAAATAATAATTAGTAACAAGAAATTTGTAATTGATCAAACATTAACGATTGAATCTGATTGGAGTTCTGCTTCTTACTTTTATAGTATAGCTGCGTTATCAAAAAAATCTATAATCACGTTAAATAGTTACAATAAAAATTCTTTACAAGGGGATTCCTGTTTATTAGATATTTTTTTAAAACTCGGAGTTAGCTCTGAGTTTAAAAAAAATTCTTTAATTATTAAAAAAATATCTAATTTTAAATATCCAAAGCTAATTTCTTTAGATTTAATTAACTCACCTGATCTCGCACAAACTATTGCAGTAACTTGTTTTGGACTAGGTATTGATTGTGAGTTATTTGGATTACATACACTTAAAATAAAAGAGACTGATCGTTTGAATGCCATAAAAAATGAGCTCACAAAGCTTGGGGCTGACGTCAATGTAACAAATGAAAGCATTCATATTAAATCATCAAAAATGGTAAATGCAAACATTAAAATATCTACATATGAGGATCACCGAATGGCAATGGCGTTTGCTCCTTTAGCCATTAAAACTCCTTTATTGATTGAAGACGCTTCGGTCGTGAATAAATCATATCCTAGTTTTTGGAATGATATAGAGAAAATTGGATTTCAAAATTTTCAAATATAATTTGAATTTTACTTGACTTTGCCTCCCGCTGCATAGTATATTTGCATTTAAAATTATAAAATAATGAAATTATCTAGTTTTGATTTTGAACTCCCTGACTCTTTTATTGCTCAGCATCCAACTAAAAATCGAGACGAGTCTCGGTTAATGGTTTTGAATAGAAGTGATGGAAGTATTGAACATAATACGTTTAAAGATGTAATTAACTATTTCGATGAGGATGACGTTTTTGTTTTTAACAACACAAAAGTTTTTCCGGCTAGATTGTTCGGTAATAAAGAAAAGACAGGGGCTAGGATTGAAGTTTTTTTACTAAGAGAACTTAATACAGATCAACGTTTGTGGGATGTTTTGGTAGATCCAGCTAGAAAAATAAGAATTGGAAATAAGTTATATTTTGGTGAAGATGAATCACTTGTTGCTGAGGTTATTGATAATACTACCTCAAGAGGCAGGACCTTACGTTTTTTATTCGATGGGACTTATTCTGAATTTAGATCAAAACTAAGTGATTTAGGTCAAACTCCACTTCCAAAATATATAAACCGACCTGTTGAAAAAGAAGATAAAGAAAGATATCAAACTATTTATGCAAAACATGAAGGGGCGGTAGCGGCACCAACTGCAGGACTTCATTTTTCGAAGCATCTTTTAAAAAGATTAGAAATAAAAGGTATTAATTTTGCAGAATTAACACTTCATGTTGGATTAGGTACATTTAATCCGGTTGAAGTTGAAGATCTCTCCAAGCACAAGATGGATTCTGAAGAGTTGATTATAAAAGGTGAAGCCGTTAATCTTGTTAATGATGCTTTGAAAAGAAAGAAACGTATCTGTGCAGTTGGAACTACATCAATGAGAGGTCTTGAAAGCTCAGTTTCATCTATTCAGACTCTAAAACCTCACGATGGTTGGACTCATAAATTCCTTTTTCCTCCGCACAAGTTTTCAATTGCAAATTCTATGATAACAAACTTTCATACATCAAAATCTACTCTTCTCATGATGGTTTCAGCATTTGCAGATCATGATATGGTGATGAATGCGTATAATGTTGCAAAGAAAGAAAAATACAGATTTTCATCTTATGGGGATGCTATGCTTATAATTTAAGATAAATGAAAAGTCGATTTAAACAAGATATTAGAGCTCTTTCATTAGACGAGTTAATACTTTTTTTCGAAAGTATTGGAGAAAAAGTTTTTCGTGCAAAACAAGTATACAATTGGCTCTGGAAAATTAGTGCTACTTCTTTTGGAGAAATGACTAATTTATCTAAATCTATTCGATCAATTTTAGAAGAAAAATTTGTCATTAATAATATTTCAATTGACCTTCAGCAAAAAAGTAAAGATGGAACAATAAAAAACTCTATCAGACTCCATGATGGGCTATCTGTAGAATCAGTTTTAATTCCAACTAAAAAAAGAATTACTGCTTGTGTTTCCTCTCAAGTCGGATGTAGTTTAGATTGTTTGTTTTGCGCCACATCTCTTCTTAAACGAATGAGAAACCTTAATCCAGATGAAATATACGATCAAGTTGTTGCAATAGAAAAACAAAGCATGCTTTATTACAAAAGAACTTTAACAAATATTGTTTTCATGGGTATGGGTGAACCATTAATGAATTACAAAAATGTTTTATTAGCAATAAAAAAAATCACCAACCCAGATAGTTTAGCGATGTCCCCTCGTAGAATTATTTTATCAACATCAGGAATTCCTAAAATGATAAAAAAATTAGCTGATGATCAAGTTAAATTTGGCCTAGCTATATCTTTACATAGCGCTAGACAGTCAATAAGAGAAGAAATAATGCCATTTACAAAAAAATTTCCTCTTCATGACTTAATGGATTCATTACTATATTGGTTTAAAAAGACCAAAAAGCCTATTACTTTTGAGTATGTTATTTGGAAAGGAATCAACGACCAATATGAAGATATTGTTGCTTTAATTAGTTTCTGCAAACGAGTTCCTTCAAAAGTAAACTTAATTCAATATAATTCCATTGGAGATTCAAAATTTATTCAAGCCTCTGATGAAAAAATAAACGAATACAAATACTCCCTAGAAAAAGCAAATATCACTGCCACTATAAGACGTTCAAGGGGTCAAGATATTGATGCTGCTTGTGGTCAGCTTTCAAATAAAACCAATGAACTTTCGATAGTTTGATTTAAGTTTATTTTATGGTTTATATTTGAAAAATGAAAGTATCAGAGCAAATTAAGTTACCAATTTACAAGGAGATGGAACTATTTGAAAAAAAATTTTCAGAATCCATGTTGTCTAAAGTTGCACTCCTAAACCGCATAACGCATTTTATTGTGAAGAGAAAGGGGAAACAAATGCGCCCTATGTTTGTTTTTCTTTGTGCAAAACTAGTTTCTAAGGAAAATAGAGTAGATGAACGAACATACAGAGGAGCTTCTGTGATCGAATTAATTCATACGGCAACACTGGTCCATGACGACATAGTCGATGATAGTAATTTGCGAAGAGGCTTTTTTTCTATAAACGCTCTTTGGAAAAATAAAATTGCTGTTTTAGTTGGAGATTATCTCTTATCTAAAGGATTACTTCTTTCTATTGAAAATGAAGATTTTGATTTATTAAAAATAATCTCTGTAGCTGTAAAAGAAATAAGTCAAGGCGAATTATTGCAACTTGAGAAATCAAGAAAACTAAACATAACTGAAGAGGTCTACTTCAAGATAATTAAACAAAAAACAGCATCTTTGTTAGCAGCATGTTGCGCAATAGGAGCAAAGTCTGTTACGAGTTCTAAAAAACAGGTTGATGATTTATATCAGTTTGGAGAGTTTATAGGTATTGCTTTTCAGATCAAGGATGATCTTTTTGATTATGGAGAATCAAAAATAGGGAAGCCAACAGGTATCGATATTAAAGAAAAAAAATTAACATTGCCACTTATTTACTCGATAAACATTGCAGATAAAAAAGATAAAAAGTGGATTATTAATGTTGTTAAAAATAAAAATAACGATAAAAAAAGCGTAAAAAATCTTATTGATAAAGTTGTTGAACTAGGAGGAGTTAAGTATGCTTCTGAAACCATGTATTCCTATAAAAACAAAGCTCTTAAAGTTTTAAATAATTTTCCAAAAAGTATGTATCGAGATTCTTTAGAATTGATGGTTAATTATGTTGTTGAGAGAAAATTATAAATAATATTCTTTTTATACATTTATAAAAAATAGTTAAGTGATTAACAAAAGTACGATTGATCAAATTTACGAAACTTCACGCGTTGAGGAAGTTATTGTTGATTTTGTAAGTTTAAAAAAATCAGGAGCAAACTTTAAAGGTTTAAGTCCTTTCACAAAAGAGAACACACCAAGCTTTATGGTGTCGCCTGCTAAGCAAATTTGGAAAGATTTTAGTAGTGGAAAGGGCGGGAATGTTGTTGCATTTTTGATGGAACATGAACATTTTACATATCCAGAGGCACTTCGATATTTAGCAAAAAAATACTCTATAGAAATCGAAGAAACTCAACAATCTGAGGAGGAAAAGATTTTAAACAATGATAGAGAAAGTATGTACCTGCTTTCTGGATATGCATCCAGCTTTTTTGAAAAATCACTATGGGATACTGAGGAAGGAAAATCTATTGGTGTTACCTATTTTAAAGAAAGAGGATTTACTGATGAAACAATAAAATTTTTTAATCTTGGTTATTCTTCAGATAAATCAGATTCCTTCTATAGTAACGCTAAAAAGGATGGATACAAAAATGAATTCATGACCAAAACAGGTTTGGTTATTTCTAATGATTCAAATAAAAATAAAATAGATCGTTTTCGAGGAAGAATAATGTTTCCTATAAAAAGTATGTCAGGGAGGGTTCAAGGATTTGGTGGACGAACTTTATCAAGTTATAAAAAAACAGCAAAATATATTAATTCACCTGAGAGTGAAATTTACTTTAAGAGCAAGGTTTTATATGGTCTGTATGAAGCTAAACAGTCGATAGCAAAAGACGATTGTTGTTATATAGTCGAAGGATACACAGATGTAATACAAATGCATCAGTCTGGAATTAAAAATATTGTTTCATCTTCTGGAACTGCTCTTAGTTCTGACCAGATTAGGTTGATTAAAAGATTGACTTCTAACATAGTAGTTTTATTTGATTCAGATCCAGCCGGAATAAGAGCAGCTTTAAGAGGTGTAGACTTAATTTTAGAACAAGGTATTAATGTTAGAGTATGTACTTTTCCAGATGGAGAGGATCCTGATAGTTTTGCTAAGAAAAATTCGTCCATAGATTTAAAGGACTTTTTAACTGATAATTCCAAAGATTTTATTCAATTTAAAGCAAAACTTTTACTTAAAGATTCAGAAAATGATCCTGTAAAAAAAGCGACGACTGTAAGGGACATAATTGAAAGTATTGCTAAAATACCAGATATAATCCAGCAGGAGTTGTATTTAAAAAAGTGTTCAGAGATTATGGGTGTAAGTGAAGAAGTTTTATTTAACACATTTGCTCAAATTAATAATAAAAAACTAAGAGATAATAAAAAATACAAACTTCCCAAAAAAGCAATAAACAAGACTATTGCACCAAAAAAAATCAGTGATCTATATAGTTTAGAGAAACAGATTATTTCTATTTTATTACACTACGGGCATTTGGAGGCTGAATTTGATAATTTTGTAATAAGAGTAAATAAAGAAGGAGTAATAGAGGAGAGTTTTGATAAAATTAAATCTAAGGTTTTTGAAAAAATTTTTCTTGATCTCCAAGAAGATGAAATTGAATTAGCAGACCCTGTTTTTAAAAAATTATTTTCTCAGTTAATTTCTACCTACCAAAGTAAATCTGATACGATTGTAAATAAAATTATTTTTTCTGAAAACAACGAATTAAATATAGTAATTACTGACATATTAATGGAAAATGAAAAATATTATTTACATTCATGGGAGACAAAAAATATTTTTGTTAAGAGTAAAACCAAGGACCTTGGACAGTTGGTTAGTGAAACAATTTTATCTCTAAGAAAAAATTTAATTGATCAAAAAATAAATACTTTGAAAAGTGAACTTTTAAAAGATAGTTTATCTGAAAATAAGGATTTGTTAGAGGATATAATAAACTACAATTCATTAAAAAAAATTGTATCTAACAAGCTTAATAGAGTGTTATAGATTTTTTGGTATCAAACATACAGGAATTGGAATCATTTTGTGCTGATTTTGAGTATTTAATCTTTCATAAATCTTTCTTGTTTTAAGTTGTTTAGTTGTTAAATTATTATTTGTTATTTTTTTTTCAATTAATTCTATAGCTTCTTCCAGGTCTTCATATTTAGCACCCATTTGATCTTCATCTGTTCTTCCATCATCCCAAAGTCCATCTGTAGGTTCTGCTTTCAAAACACTTTGAATTATTTTTAAATGATATGCTAATTGAAAAACTTCTGTTTTTTTTAGATCTGCGATAGGGCTTATGTCGACTCCACCGTCTCCATACTTAGTATAAAAACCCACTCCAAAATCCTCAATTTTATTCCCGGTGCCTGCAACTAAATATTTATACGAACCAGCAAAATAATATAAAGTAGTCATTCTTAATCGGGCTCGTGTGTTTGCTAAGCTAAGTAAGGTAGATTTTTTATTTTTATGGATATTAATTTCATTTTTGAATGTGTTAAATACATTTGTTAAAGAATGAGTTAACGATTTAACATTTTCATAATTTGACGTAAGCCATTCCATGTGCTCTTTCGATCGAGAAATTTCATTTTCACTTTGATTGATAGGCATATTAATAACATATACTGGTGAGTTTGTTAATGCACACAAAGTTGATGTAACTGCAGAATCAATTCCACCCGACACCCCAATAACAAATCCTTTTTGTTTGGATTTAAGTAGGTAATCTTTAAGCCAGTCGACTATATATTTTTTTACTTTTTCAGGAGATTTCATATAATAATCCTATTAAGGATGTAAATTTGCGTAAAGATAAAATTTTTGAAAACTAAATTCAATTTCTTGAGGTATCGATTTGTTTTTTTTCTTCTTTTAAATTTGTTAATCATTACAAATATAAGTTGTGACATTAATAATAAGGAATCAAAGGTTAACTCTATTGGGATTAAAAAAGTAAAATTTGACAGATTTGATCAAATATTTTATTCGTTATCTAAATCAAATATTTTTGATATTAAAAAAAGATATTCTTTTTTATTTCCAGCTAACTATTCAAATACTTTTTGGATTAATAAGTCCAAAGACACTTTATATAATTTATTAAATAATGCGGTAAAAAATAAATTCAAAAACATAAATGAAGTTGAGAAAGATTTGACACATTTTTATAAACATTTAAAATATGAATTTCCCGTAATTAAATTACCAAGAGTTATTTCTGTAATTAATAATGTTGATTATGAAAATAAGATAATTTTAAAAGACACTTTACTGCTAGTATCTATTGACTCTTATCTTGGTTCGGATCATGAGTTATATGATGGAATCCCAATGTTTGTAAAAAAAAATATGGATATTAATTATTTAGAATCTCATATTGCAGAAAAATATGCTGAAAAATTAATTAAAAAAGATACTGATAGGACCTTTCTGTCAAAAATGATATTTTATGGAAAAAAATTGTTTTTCAAAGATATAATTATGATACATACTGACGATAATATTAAAATTGGTTATTCAAATGATGAATTCACTTGGGCTAAAGAAAATGAGCTATTCATTTGGCAATATATTATTGAAAAGCAATTGTTGTATGATACAGATGATAAGCTAAATAATAGATTTCTTCTATCAGCCCCTTTCTCAAAATTTTATCTAGAAATAGATAATGAATCTCCGGGAAGAATTGGACAATGGATTGGTTGGCAAATAGTTAAATCGTATTCAGATGAGTATCCAAATGCAAATTTAAAAGAGATATTAAGTCTTCCGGGAGAAGAACTATTTAAAAAGTCAAAGTACAAACCAAAAAGAATATGGCAATAAAAAAACAAGCACCAATAACTATAAATGTTAGTTTAGACGAGAATAAAATTCCAGAAAGTATTAGATGGTCTGCTCCAGATGGTGGGGTTGAAAATCAAGACGCAATGGCTATGCTTCTAACTTTTTGGGATGGAAAAAACAAAGAATCTTTAAGAATGGATCTTTGGGTAAAAGAAATGCCTTTAGATGAGATGAAACAATTCTTCCATCAAAGTTTGGTTAGTATGACTCATACTTTTCAAAAAGCAACTCAGGATGAAAAAATGACTTTAACAATGAATGACTTTTGTGATTATTTTGCTGAAAAAATGGAGTTAAAATAAGCCTATTCCATAGAGTTAAGCTTTTCAATGTGAAATAAAACATCTTCTATACCATTCTGATTTCTGGCAGAAGTTATGAAGTGATCTGGAAAAAAAACCCATTGATCACTCATTTTACTAAAATATTCATCAATTTTTATTTTTATTACTTTTGGTTTTATTTTGTCTGATTTAGTGAAAATTATTGAAAACGGAATTTTTTTATTACCTAACCAGTACATGAATTCTAAATCAATTACCTGAGGTTCGTGCCTAATGTCAATTAAAACAAATGCGGAGACTAGTTGTATTCTTTTGTTGAAATATTCAGTTATGAATTTTTGAAATATTTTTTTTTTGGTTTTTGATATTTTCGCATATCCATATCCAGGAAGATCCACTAAATGCCAGTTATTGTTTATTAAAAAATGATTAATAAGCTGAGTTTTGCCTGGTTTTGAAGAGGTTTTTGCTAAATTTTTCTTATTACACAAGGCATTAATCAGTGAAGATTTGCCAACATTTGATCTACCAATAAAAGCATATTCAGGTAGTTCGTTTTCTGGACATTTTTTGACATTAGAGTTGCTAATTAAAAACTCAGAACTTATAATTCGCATGACTCAAAATTTCAATTTTTGAAACCATTTAAATACAGAGATGTTGAATTCACTTGGATGTTCCATCATTGGAGCATGACCACACTTATCTATCCAAACTAACTCTGAATTTGGAAGAAGATCATTGAATTCTTTTGCAACATTTGGAGGTGTCACACTATCTTGTTTCCCCCAGAGTATTAATGTTGGATTCTTAATTGAAGGAAGGTCGTTAGACATGTTGTGTCTTATTGCACTTTTTGCTATTGTTAGTGTTTTGATAAGTTTATTTCTATCATTCACAGTTTCAAAAACTTCATCAACCAATGTTTTTGTTGCAATTTTTGAATCAAAAAATACTTCTTCGGTTTTTGTTTTGATATAATCATAGTTTCCTCTTTTTGGATATCCATCGCCCATTGAGTTTTCATACAATCCCGAACTTCCAGTAATAACTATGCCTAGTACTTTTGAGTTGTATAATTTAGCAAATAATAGTGCAATATGACCTCCTAATGAATTTCCCAAAAGAATAACATTATCTAAATTTTTATATAATAAAAATTCATTGAGATATTCAGCAAAAGCTTTAACTGTTGTTTTAAGTAATGGTTTTTCGTAAAGAGGAAGTATCGGCATTATAACTTTGTACCCTTTATTAGGAAAAAATGACAGTACTTCACTAAAATTACTTAATCCCCCCATGAGACCGTGAAGAATTACAATTGGTTGTCCTTCTCCCTTTTCAACATACTTGTATGAGTTTTCATCGACAACGTTCACATCATCCATTTTTTAGAGTATCAATTCACAAATATATTCATTTACTTTTCAATATAGTACTTAAACTTAACTCGAATCTTTAGTTCTTGTTAAAAAATAAATGTAAAAAAGTGGTTTTTTGTGGTAAAATGTGGTAGTATATTAATTATATTTGGTTATAGAGTATAAAAATATTTATTAATGAGTCATTTTACAGGAACGTTTGAATGCAAAGCCGATATTAAGTCAAGAATAATGATACCTGTTTCTTTAAAAAAACAACTATCCAGAAGTATTTCAGAAGAATTTGTAATTAAAAGATCTGTTTTTAATAATTGTTTGGAGCTGTATCCCATGTCAGAATGGATTTTATTGATGGAAAAAGTCAACACCTTAAATCGATTCAATAAAAAAAATAATAATTTTATTAGAAGATTTACAGCGGGAGTTAAAATCGTAAATATAGATTCGTCAGGAAGACTCCTTATCCCAAAGGATTTGATTTTACATGCTAAGATTAAAAAGGATGTTGTTGTTTCATCTGCCGTTAACATACTTGAGTTTTGGGATAAGACTCTCTATGAAGAGTCAATTGATGCCGCAACAATTGACTTTGGGTCACTAGCGGAAGAGGTAATGGGTGATAATTATAAAGATGTATCATAACCCAGTTCTTCTTAATGATTCGATAAATGGTTTAGCTATTAAGTCAGATGGAATATATGTTGACGTCACATATGGAGGAGGAGGTCATAGTAAGGTTATCTTAGAAAAATTATCTAACAAAGGAAGACTCATTGTATTTGATCACGATGATGAAGCAATTATTAATAAATTAGATGACATTAGACTAATTTTTGTTTCGTCAAACTTTAAGTATCTAAATAGATTTTTAAGATTAAATAATATAGATAAGGTTGATGGAATTTTAGCTGATTTTGGAGTTTCTTCTCATCAATTTGATTCTAGAAAAAGGGGTTTTTCTACAAGATTTAACGGCCCGTTGGATATGAGGATGGATAAAAATCAAAATGTTTCAGCTTTCAATATTATTAACGAATACTCTATTGAACAGTTAATAATGTTGTTCCAAAATTATGGGGAATTAAGAAATTCAAAGCAATTGGCTTCGGTTATTGGTGTCCAAAGGTCAATTGCACCCATAATAACAACTACAGATTTAAAAAAAGTTGTTGAATCGATTCTTCCAAGTCAATATTTAAATAAAATGTTAGCTCAGATTTTTCAAGCTTTAAGAATAGAGGTAAATAATGAACTTGATTCAATTAAAGATTTTTTAACTCAAACACCTAAATGTATATCTCAAGGTGGGAGGCTGGTCTGTATTTCATATCACTCTCTTGAGGATAGATTAGTAAAAAGATTTATAAGAGAAGGTAAATTTCAGGGGGAAGCGGAAAAAGATTTTTTTGGAAATACAAATCTGGCTTTTAAAAAAATAGGTAGTGTTCAGACTCCATCATTTGATGAGATAAAAAATAATAATAGGTCAAGAAGTGCTAAACTAAGAGTTGCGGAAAGAGTTTAAACAATTATATGAAAAATAAAATCATTTCATTTTTAAAAATGGAATTTTTAATAAAAGAGGATTCTTTAAAAAACTGGAGAATGATTTTATTTTTCTCAACCCTTGCTATGGTTATGATTTCTAGTGGTCATTATGCAGATAATAAGATTTTTAAAATAGCTAGTTTAAGTGAGAAAATCAAATCGTTAAAAAGTGAGTTTATTGAGCAAAGGACATATTTAATGAAATTAAAAATGGAAACTAACGTAGTAAAACTACTCTCAAAAAAAGGAATAGTTTCCTCTAATAAACCACCAATAAAAATCGTCATTAAAAAATGAACTCTAAGTATTTTAATTTTCGTTTTTATTTTATTGTAACAGCTCTTGTTTTGTTATCAGTAATACTTCTCTCTAAGCTTATTTATATACAATTAGTCGAAGGCGATGAGTATAAAAGGGTTGCAAATGAAAGAACTCTTAAAAATATAGTCGTTAAACCTATTCCTGGAAACATATATTCAGATGATCAAAGTTTATTAGCAACTTCAGTATCTAAATACGAGCTTAGGTGGGATTCGAAGGTAGTTTCGGATAAAAATTTTAAAAAGTTCAAAGAAAAACTAGCTAAAGGTATTTCTGAGATTACACAAAAAGATTTTTTAACTACAAAAAAAAATTTAGAAGACACAAGAAAGAAGGGGAAGCGTTATTGGTTGGTTGGTAAAAACTTGACTTATTCTCAACAAAAAGCATTAAAAGATCTACCTCTATTTAATCTACCTTCATATAAAGGGGGTTTGATTATTGAACAGAAAGTAATGAGAGAGAGGCCTTTAGGTAAAATTGCTGAAAGAACAATTGGTTATAATCGTCCAGATTCTGATGGCACATTTATCAGGGTTGGTCTTGAAGGCGCATATGCAAATGTGATACAGGGTAAAGAAGGTTATAGGTTAAAAAGAAAAATAGCAAATGGTAGTTGGAAATCAATCAACAACACAAATGAGAAAGAGCCGAAAGAAGGCTATGATATACATACAACTATCAACATAAACTTTCAAGATATAGTTCATAATTCACTTTTAGAACAATTGGAAAAATATGAGGCTGAGAGTGGAACAGCGGTCCTAATGGAAGTTGAAACTGGAGGGATTAAAGCTATTTCTAATCTAGGGGTAACTTCAGGAAAAAAATATTTTGAAAAATTAAATTACGCTGTTGGCTTTGCGCAGGAGCCAGGATCAACTTTTAAATTAATGAGTATTATTGCTGCACTTGAAGATGGTGTAGTCAAGCCTACAGATATAATTAAAACAGGAAACGGAGAAAGAGTTATTTACGGAAAAAAGGTGAAAGATTCAAAAGTAGGAGGTTATGGATCTATTCCTCTTTCTAAAGTTTTTGAAGTTTCTTCAAATACAGGAATTGTTAAAGTTATTTATGATAATTATAAGGATAATCCTAAAAAATTTGTCGATAGAATATATAATATGGGACTTCATAAGTCTTTAGGTATCCCTATTAAGGGTGAAGCTAAACCTAAAATTCCATATCCAACAGATAAGGAATGGAGTGGTATAAGTTTACCTTGGATGGCTTGGGGATATGGAGTTTCATTGACTCCATTACAAATACTAACTTTTTATAATGCAATTGCAAATAATGGAGTAATGGTTAAGCCAAAATTCCTTGATAAAATAGGACATTTAGGTTTAGAGCCTCATATTAAGTTTTCAAAAGAGATATTGAATCCATCTATTTGTTCGAAGACAACTCTTTCAGCGGTTAAGAAGATGCTTTTTAATGTGGTAGATAAAGATTGGGGAACAGCAAACAATATAAAAGATTTAAGCTTTTCAATTGCTGGAAAAACAGGAACTACACAAACTGCTTACAACACAAGTTCAGTTGAGTATATTTCAAGCTTTGTTGGATATTTTCCAGCGGAAAATCCAAAATATTCTTGCATAATAGTAATAAATAAGCCTAATAAAGATATGGGATATTATGGAGCTCAAGTTGCAGCTCCAGTATTTAAAAAAATTGCTAAAAAAATATATACTGGGATTGCCAAAGAGGCTGAAATTTCAATGTCAAATTTAAAAATTATCGAAAATAAATTGTTTAAATCTGACAAAATACTGCCAAATATGATTGGAGCTGAAACAATGGATGCAATTGCTTTTCTTGAAAAGAGAAAAATAAAAGTTCAAATAAAAGGCAAAAGAGGTAAGATCAAAGAACAATCTGTTGCACCAGGAACTCCATTAAATAATATTAAAAAGATTAGATTAACTTTATGAGTAAATCGTTGAAAGATATTTTATATGGAGTGCCAATAATCGCTATGGTTGGAGCTCCCGACCAAAAAATTGATGAAATTGTAATTAATTCAACGAAAATTAAAAAAAACAACTTATTTGTTGCTTTATCCGGAACAAATTCTGATGGTCACAAATATATTGGTGAAGCAATTAGGAATGGAGCTACAGCTATAATATGTTCAAAATTCCCAGTTGATTTAAAAACATCGAATACCTATATCAGAGTTGAGGACACAAATAAAACTCTTGCTATCATTTCTGGAAACTTTTATAATCATCCTTCAAAAAAGTTAAAATTAATAGGAGTTACTGGAACAAACGGAAAAACCACAATTACAAATTTATTATTTGAACTTTTCAATACTCTTGGAAGAAAATCAGGATTAATTTCAACTATTAATATAAAATATGATAATGATGAATTCCCGTCTATTAATACAACTCCAGATATAGTTACAATTAATTTTTTCTTATCAGAAATGGTAAGGAAAAAAATTAATTATTGTTTTATGGAGGTCTCCTCACATGGAATATCGCAGGGAAGAATCAATGGTCTTGAATTTTCAGGTGCAGTATTCACGAATTTAACTCATGACCATCTTGATTACCATAAAAGTTTTAAAAACTACAGGAATACAAAAAAACTTCTTTTCGATGGACTTCAAAAGTCTTCATTTTCTTTAGTTAATCATGATGATAAAAATGCATCCTTCATGCTTCAAAATACAAACTCCAAGAAGGTTGCCTATGCAATGAATAATTTCGCAGACTATAATGTCAAAGTTTTAGAACGTGAATTTAATGGGACGCTTATTAAAATTAACAATAAAGAAGTTTGGACCAGGTTGCTTGGTGATTTTAATGCTTCAAATTTACTAGCAGTATACAGCGTCTCCATGATACTGGAAATTCCAGAAAATCAGATTTTAAAAAATATAAGTTTATTAAAAAATGTACCAGGACGTTTTCAAACATTCCAATTTGACAAGAATGGACTAGTAATAATTGATTATGCTCATACTCCAGATGCGCTAGAAAATATAATCGATACAATAAATCAAATTAGAACTAATAACGAAAACCTAATTACCATAATAGGTTGTGGAGGAAATAGAGATGTGAAAAAAAGATTTCAAATGGGGAGAATTGCATCTCAAAAAAGCGATAAAGTTATTTTTACATCTGATAACCCAAGAAATGAAATCCCTATGGACATTATAAATCAAATGTTTGAGGGGGTAGAAGCTGAAAATTTTCACAAAGTTTTAAGTATTGAAGATCGAGAAATGGCTATCAAGACCTCTAAACATATTTCAAGTCATTCAGATATAATTTTAATTGCAGGAAAAGGACACGAGTCATATCAAGAAATAAGTAATAAGAGACTTCCTTTTGATGATTTTGTTTTAGCTAAAAAATATTTTAAAAATTAAATTAACCTATGTTATATTATTTTTTCGAATTTCTTGAATATCAATATAAATTTCCAGGATCAGGTTTGTACCAATTTATATCTTTCAGAGCAGCAATAGCAATGATAATTTCTTTGGCATTCTCTTTATTTTTTGGTAAAAATATAATTACATATTTATCTAAACTCCAAGTAGGTGAGTCAATTCGTGATCTTGGGCTTGATGGTCAAAATGAAAAGGCAGGCACTCCAACTATGGGAGGGATCATAATTATTTTTTCTACCATAATCCCTGTTTTGCTTCTAGCGAAATTAGAAAATATATACATAATAATTCTTTTAATAACTTCCTTATGGATGGGACTCATAGGAGGTATAGATGATTATATAAAGGTTTTTAAAAAAAACAAAGCGGGTCTTAAGGGAAGGTTCAAAGTAATTGGACAAATTATTCTTGGAATATTTATTGGCTCTACTTTATATTTCCATTCAGATATTACTGTCCGTCAAAAACATGAAATTTCTGATATTTCAAATATTGAAAATGAAAACCCTTTTTCTGCTGAAGAAAAAGCTTTGGTTACAAATATTCCACTGATAAAAAACAATGCATTCAATTATTCCAGTTTAATTACTTGGATTGATAAATCATTGGTTAGCTATACCTGGATTATTTTTATACTAATTGTAATTTTTATAATAACAGCAGTTTCAAATGGGGCTAATTTGACAGATGGTTTGGATGGTCTTTGTGCAGGAAGTTCAGCTATAATTGTTTTTGTTTTAGGGATATTTTCTTGGATTTCTGGTAATTTCATTTTTGCTGATTATTTAAATATTATGTACATACCTCATGTAGGAGAAATAACAATTTTTATTGCTGCATTTTTAGGAGGCTTAATCGGATTTTTATGGTACAACACCTATCCAGCATCAGTTTTTATGGGAGACACAGGTAGTTTAACTATAGGTGCAATTATAGCTGTAATAGCTTTAATTGTTAGAAAGGAATTACTAATCCCCTTATTATGTGGAATATTTTTTATAGAAACTGTTTCGGTGATTATTCAAGTATCCTACTTTAAATTAACTAAAAGGAAAAACGGAATTGGTCAAAGATTTTTTTTAATGTCACCAATTCATCATCATTTTCAAAAGAAGAATCATCATGAAAGTAAAATTGTTATTCGGTTTTGGATTTTGGGAATCTTATTCGCAATTCTAACAATAGTTACACTAAAAATAAGATAAATGAAAAAGAAATGTCTTGTATTGGGGGGAGGAATAAGTGGGGTAGGAACAGCACAGCTTGCAATTAAAGAGGGGTTTGATGTTTATGTATCTGATAGTGGCCAACTTGAAAAAGTCACAAAAGACAAATTTAAAAAATGGGGAGTTATTTGGGAGGAAAATGTTAATGAAACAGATCTAATTAAAGACTTAGTTTGGGTAATGAAGAGTCCCGGAATACCAAATGACTCGCTCTCAGTCTTAAAAGTTAAGAAATTAGGTATCCCAATTTTATCAGAAATTGAATTTGCTTCAAGATGCACAAATGCTAAAATAATTGGAATAACAGGAAGTAATGGTAAAACTACTACCTCAGAGTTAACATATCATATCTTAAAAAACTCTGGTCTTAATGTCGGTATAGCTGGTAATATAGGCACAAGCTTTGCTCAGCAAGTTGCCGAATACTCCTTCGAAATTTATGTTTTGGAATTAAGTAGTTTTCAGTTAGATGATATTATCGATTTTGCCCCAGATATTGCTGTAATAACTAATATAACTCCAGATCATTTAGAACGATACAATTATAATTTCAATGATTATGTAGCCTCAAAACTTAAAATCACTTTGAATCAATCTAATGATCAATTTTTACTTTTAAACGCCAATGATTCTGTTTTAATGGAGGCAGTTAACAATAAAAAAATTGCAGCAAAAAAACATCTATTTGGATTTGATTTAAATGGAGGCTCATCAACATCAATAAATAATAACAATTTTTTAATTAAACATGAAAACTCAAACACTATGATTTCAGCAAGTATATTTCCACTTAAAGGAAGACATAATTTACTTAACGCAATGGCTGGGTTAACTGTTGCATCAATATTAAAATTATCTAAAAATAATATTCGAGAAAGCCTATTAAAATTTAATGTTCTACCCCACCGACTTGAGTTTGTTTTAAAAATTCAAGATGTTAATTATATAAATGATTCTAAAGCAACTAATGTCAACGCAACTTTTTATGCTCTGGAAACTTTAAACACAAAAGGGGTTTGGATTGTAGGGGGAGTGGATAAAGGTAATAATTATGAGCAATTACTTCCTCTGGTTAGAGAAAAGATAAAAGCCATAATATGTCTTGGAAAAAATAATCAAAAATTAATTGATGTTTTTAGTGAAGTAGCAGATGTTTTAGTTGAAACAGAATCCATGGAAGAGGCGGTCAAAATAGCACATAACATTTCCAGAAAAAAAGAAACAGTTTTATTGTCACCCGCTTGTGCAAGTTTTGATTTATTTAAAAATTTTGAAGATCGCGGAAATCAATTTAAAAATGCAGTAAGAAATCTATGAGTTTAACCAATAAAAATTATTGGATTAAAGGAGACCTAGTCTTGTGGTGTGTTATAACTTTACTAGTTATTTTCTCATTTCTACCAGTTTTTAGTGCAAGTTCAAATCTTGTATATGTAATAGGTAAAGGAACTCCTTTCGGATATTTATTCAAACATTTTATTATAATGTTATTTGGTTTCTTATTATTGTATTTGATTCATAGGATTCCATTCACATATTTTAAAGGTATTTCTGTTTTGATGATGCCTGTTGTTTTTTTGTTACTTGTATACACATCTTTACAAGGAAATGTTATTAGTGGCGCAAATGCAAATAGGTGGATTGAGATTCCCTTATTGGGTTTTGGGTTTCAAACATCCAATATTGCTTCTATTATTTTAATGATTTATGTTGCTAATTATATTTCAAAACCTAATTATAGTTTTTCTAACTTTAAAAATTCGTTTTATTTTTTGTATATACCTGTTGTTATTGTTACTATGTTGATTTTTCCTTCAAACTTTTCAACTGCAGCTATACTTTTTCTTATGGTGCTGGTTCAGCTTTTCATTGGTGGACTTCCATCAAAATATCTTTTATATCTCTCTGGATTCATTTTTGTTATGATTTTAATATTTTTTCTATCCACAAAAGCCTTTCCTGAACTAATCCCAAATAGAATTGACACATGGGTTAGTAGGATAGAAAATTTTAAATCAGATAAAGGAGATGGGAATTATCAAATCGAAAGGGCCAAAACAGCAATAGCTTCAGGCGGTATATATGGACAAGGTGCAGGCAAAAGTGTTATGAAGAATTTTTTACCACAAAGCTCTTCGGATTTTATTTATGCTATAATTGTTGAAGAATACGGGCTTATTGGAGGAGTGTTTTTAATTTTGTTGTATCTGCTTCTCCTATTTAGGTTAGTCGTTATCATACATAAAACTTCAAGTTTGTTTGGAAGACTTTTAGTTGTTGGTTTAGGAATTTCAATTGTTTTTCAAGCTTTTATTAATATAGGGGTTAATCTTAAAATTTTCCCAGTAACTGGACAAACACTTCCTCTTGTAAGCAGTGGCGGTACCTCTGCTTGGATGACATTTATTGCATTGGGTATGATTTTAAGCGTAAGTGCAACTAATAATAATTCTAAAAACCTTATAAATAAAAATAATCCTTTAGCTATACTAAGTGAAGAAAACTAAATATATTATTTCAGGAGGTGGAACAGGGGGACATATTTTTCCTGCAATATCAATTGCTAATGAAATTAGGAGAATTAATCCAGACTCAAAAATTTTATTTGTTGGATCATATGGCAAGATGGAGATGAAAAAAGTTCCAGATTCTGGTTTTGAAATAATAGGCCTCCCAATAGACGGATTTCACAGATCATTTTTATTAAAAAATATATTATTTCCTTTCAAACTTTTTATTAGTGTTATAAAGTCATTTTTCATAGTTATTAAATTTAAACCCGATTTAGTAATTGGTACAGGGGGTTTTGCAAGTGGTCCTGTTTTATTTGTTTCTCAAGTAATGGGTTACCCTTCTATAATTCAAGAACAAAACTCATACCCTGGAATTACAAATAAGTTATTAGGTAAAAAAGCAAAATTCATATGTGTTGCCTACAATAAAATGGAAAAGTTTTTCCCAAAGCACAAAATTATAATTACAGGAAACCCAGTCCGAAAGGACATAATTGAAAACAATATAAAAAAAACAGAGGCTATACAGTTTTTTGATTTAGACCAAAAAAAGCCTATTGTAGGAATTGTAGGAGGTAGCTTAGGTTCTCAAATGATTAATAAGGTTATAAATGATAATATCAAAACTTTTAATGATTTAGGAATTCAGCTAATATGGCAATGTGGTAAACTATATTATGACAGATATAAGCATCAACATAACCAAGTAATAAAGGTTTTGCCCTTCATTACTAGAATGAATTTTATGTATAGATCTATTGATGTTTTAATCTCAAGATCAGGAGCTTCAACTATTTCTGAAATTTGTATTACGAATACTCCTTCGATATTAATACCCTCTCCAAACGTTGCGGAAAATCATCAATACAAAAACGCTCTTAAGCTATATGAATTAAACGCAGCTGAAATGATTGAAGAGAAAAACCTTGAAGCAAAATTCAAACCAGTTTTAACTGAATTTTTGCAAAATGATTTATTAAGATCTAAAATGAAAAATAATTTAAAAAATTTATCAAAACCTAATGCAACTAAAAACATTGTTGAAATAATTAAACAAATGATAAATTGAAAAACATTAAAGCGTATTTTTTGATTGGAATTGGTGGTATTGGGATGTCTTCTCTAGCTCAATATTTAATTTTTAAAGGATTCAAAGTTTATGGATATGATAGATCTTCTTCAGAAATAACAAATCTTCTCCAAGTCAAGGGTGTTGAAATTGAATTTTTATTTAATGAATCGATAAAAAGTTTGAATAAAAACTATGTAAAAAGTGAAATTAAAATTATTTATTCTGCAGCTATCAAAATACAAAATCCAATTTTAAAATATTTTATTTCAAATGGACATATGCCCCTTAAAAGGTCGACTTTTTTAGCTTCAATAGTTAACAAAACTGAATCTTATGCTATTGCTGGAACACATGGAAAAACTACAACAAGCGCAATTTTAACTCATATTTTTAAGACTATAAATATTTCTTTCTCTGCTTTTGTAGGTGGAATAATGTTACCAGAGAAAACTAATTTTATCTATAATGGATTTAAAAGAACAGTTGTAGAAGCTGATGAGTTTGATAGGTCATTTTTAAAACTTAAACCATTTACAGCATGCATAACTTCGATAGATGCTGATCATTTAGATATTTATAATGATCATGAATCCTTAAAAGACGCATTTTTCGATTTTTCCAAGAAAGTTGAAAGTAAACTAATTGTTCATCACTCAATTCCATTTGACGGCCTGTCTTATGGACTTAATGTTAAAGCAGATTATGTTTTTGAAAATTATAGTCTATTTAGTGGTGGATATATCGTTGATATTAAAACTCCAGATAAAAATTTCTCAAATATTTTTTGTAAAGTAACGGGTAAGCATAATCTCGAAAATATGTTAGCGGCTCTTGCACTAGCTCATCAATCAGGTCATGATTTAGATGAAATTATTTCAACATTAGGTAGCTTTAAGGGAATTTTACGAAGAATGACAACTCATAAGATTGATGACAAAATTTTAATTGATGATTATGCCCATCATCCAACTGAAATAGCTGCTGTAAATAATACATTAAGAGAGAAATATCCAGATTCTATTATAGAAGTAGTATTTCAACCACATTTATTTTCAAGAACAAGAGACTTTCTTGGTGACTTTGCTTCTGAGTTATCGAAATTTGATAGTGTGAAATTGATGGAAATTTATCCTGCTCGAGAAAAACCAATTATTGGAATAGAAAGCAATAAAATTATTAAAATGATTACATCAAAGGCAGAGATTTTGGAAGTTAAAGATTTTAATAAAAATTTAAACACAAGTAACGCTGATATTATTGCAGTATTAGGTGCGGGAAGTATTGGTGTATTTATGACTGAATATTTAAAAACTAAATCTATATATGTTTAAAGAAAAATTATTTCTTGGACTAACAGCTGTTTTATTAATCTGTTCAATTTTAATTTCTCAGTTGATTTTTATTAATAGGGTTAGTACTTTAGTTAATATTTCATTTTTTGATAATAATCCTTTTTTTCTTAATGATTCTATAGTTAATAAATTGTTGATACAAAAGCGAGATAATAAAGAAAATCATTCAAATCTTAAACTAGATTTGAATGATATAGAAAAATATTTGGATTCATACCCTGGTGTAAGAAAAGCAGAAGTGTTTCTTAGTGTTAGCGGGATTACTAATGTTAAAATACATGAAAGTTCAGCCTTGTTAAGAATCCAAAACGAGAGTTTTTATATAGATACTTTTGGTGACAAAATTCCGTTTTCAAAAATGTATTCTCCAAAAGTACCTGTTTATAGTGGTGTTTTAAAAAATGAAAATTTGAAAAATTTAATTACTATAACTAACTCAATAAGTATAGATACCTATTTAAAGTCAGAATTTGTTGAAATATGGAATAGTAACCTTGGTTTTTCAATTAGACTTAGAAACTATGATTTCGAAATTTTCTTTGGTGATATAAAAAATATTAATAAAAAAATAATTAAGCTAAAAGCTTTTTGTGCATACAATAACATGAATAATTTTGATAAAAAACCAAAAAAAATTGATCTGACGGTTTTTGATCAAGTTATTTCGATACACTAATTAAAATGAAAAAAAATACTTCAGTTGGATTAGATATAGGTACTACTAAAATTGTAGCTATGGTAGGGACCCGAAATGAATTTAACAAGGTAGAGATTCTTGGAATTGGAAAGTCACAAAGCTTAGGAGTTCATAGGGGAGTTGTAAATAACATTACCCAAACTATTAAATCAATTCAACAGGCTGTTGATGAAGCAAAAACTGTATCTGGAACTGAAATTGAAGAAGTTGTTGTGGGGATTGCTGGTCAGCATATAAGAAGCTTGCAGCACAGTGATTATATCTCAAGAAATAATCCAGAAGAAGTAATTGATGAAAATGATATTGAGAGACTGATTCAACAAGTTTACAAGTTGGTAATGTTACCAGGTGAAGAGATAATACATGTTCTGCCACAAGAGTATAAGGTAGATGGTCAAGCTGATATAAAAGAACCTATTGGGATGTATGGAGGAAGATTAGAGGCGAACTTTCATGTTGTTGTAGGGCAGGTTTCGTCAATAAAAAACATTGGAAGATGCATAAAGAGTTCTGGCTTAAGAGTGGTTGATATTGCTCTTGAGCCCCTTGCTTCTTCTGATGCAGTTTTAAGTAAAGAAGAAAAAGAAGCTGGAGTCGCCTTAATTGATATAGGTGGAGGTACAACCGATTTAGCAATTTTTAAGGATGGTATTATAAGACATACAGCCGTTATACCATTTGGAGGTAACGTTATTACTGATGATATAAAAGAGGGGTGTTCAATAATTGAAAATCAAGCTGAACTTTTAAAAGTTAAATTTGGATCAGCTTGGCCTGGAGAAAACAGAGACACTGAAATTGTTTCTATTCCTGGCTTGAGGGGGCGAGATCCAAAAGAAATTTCATTAAAAACATTATCTAAAATCATCAACGCTAGAGTTGTTGAAATTATTGAGCAAGTTTTTTTAGAAATTAAAAATTATGGTCATAGTCAGCAAAAAAAGAAATTAATTGCAGGTATTGTATTAACTGGGGGTGGAAGCCAACTAAAACACATAAAACAATTAGCTGAATATATTACTGGTATGGATACTCGTATTGGTTATCCAAGTGAACATTTGGCAGGAGATTCAAGTAATAATACCAGTCCAATGTTTTCTACTGCTGTTGGACTTTTGATGAATGCTCTAAATAGTTCAAATTCAGTTAAGGTAAATAACGAGAATAATTCTGAAGATATAAATGATTTAGATATTATAGAAACTGATATTAAAATCAATTTAGATAAAAATAAACCCAAAAAATCAAGTTTTGATAAATGGGTAGATAAGTTCAAAGAGTTTTTAGATAATGCATAAATAAATTTTAGTAAAATGGATTTAGAAAATAGTACAAGCTTTAGTTTTGATTTACCCAAAAATAAAAGTAATGTGATAAAAGTTATTGGTGTTGGGGGAGGAGGAAGTAATGCTATTAATTACATGTTTCAACAAGGGATAAATGGCGTTGATTTCGTTATATGCAATACTGATGCTCAAGCCCTAAATCAAAGCTCAGTACCAATAAAAATTCAATTAGGAGCAGCTCTAACAGAAGGTCTAGGTGCTGGTGCAAATCCAGAAGTAGGGGCTAAAGCTGCACAAGAGAGTTATGATGATTTGAGGAGTCTCTTAAATACGCAAACAAAAATGATCTTCATTACAGCAGGAATGGGAGGAGGAACTGGAACAGGTGCTGCTCCAATAATAGCTAAAATGGCAAAAGAACTTGATATATTAACAGTTGGGATTGTTACAATGCCATTTCAGTTTGAAGGAAAGCTTAGATTAGATCAAGCTCAAAAAGGACTTGAAAATATTAAATCTGAAGTAGATTCTTTAGTTGTAATTAATAATAATAAACTAAGAGAAGTATACGGCAATCTCGGATTTAAGGCTGGTTTTGCAAAGGCAGACGAAGTTTTGTCAAAAGCAGCTAGTGGAATAGCAGAAGTTATAACTCACCACTATACTCAAAATATTGATTTAAAAGACGCTAAAACCGTATTAACTAATAGTGGATCTGCAATTATGGGTTCAGGTGTTTCTAGTGGAACAAATAGAGCTCAAGAGGCAATAGTTAAAGCTTTAGATGCCCCTTTGCTTAATGATAATAAAATCACAGGAAGTAAAAATGTTTTATTATTAATAGTGTCTGGTTCTGAAGAAATTACAATTGATGAAATAGGGGAAATAAATGATTATATTCAATCAGAAGCAGGTAACAATACTAATATTATTATGGGTGTTGGTGAAGATGAGAGCCTTGAAAACGCAATATCAGTTACTATTATTGCAACTGGTTTTGATATTGACCAGCAAAATGAAATTGTAAATACGGAATCAAAAAAAATCATTCACACACTTGAGGAAGATCAGAAAATGGAACATATTCTAGTTACAAGTGATATAGATACTAAAAATAATTACTCAAAAGACTCAAGTTTTAAGGATGAGTTTGAAGAAGCTAACCATTCTGATCAAATCAAGGATATCGATAATAGTGAGGGTAGTTTAGAAATACTTTTGACTGATGAAATAAAAAATATAAATATTGCTTATGAAGAAATCATAGGAAATGAATCTCTGGATTTTGACATAAGTGAGACTAAAGAACATAATGAAATATTAAAAAATACTGAATTAGATTTTAAAGATAATTCGGTATTCTTTGATGAAAATACCAAGTCTCCAAATTCACTAGACACATTAAATTTGCAATTTGAAGGCAATTTTATTATAAATGATATAAGTGAGAATATTAAATCGCTCGAAGTAGTTGATGAAGAACTATTAGATGTTGAAGAAAAAAATCAAACAACTTTTGACTTTGGAATACCTTTAAGTAGAATTAAAGAAAATGATAATACTCTCTTAAATCCAACTGTTAAAGATATGATTACTAGGGAGGAAGAATATTATGATGATACTGTAAAATCAAATTTTAAAGAATTTAAAAATAAAAGTGAGTCTGAAAATTTATTCCATAACGAACTGGATACTCATGAATTTCAAGAAAGAAAAGAAATTAATCACTCTAAATTATTAGATATTAAAGTTAACGATCCAGAATATATTAATAATCATAAAAGTCCATTTGAAAAAACTATTTCAGAATCATCTACTTTTGAAAATAAAAAAAGAATGGTGCATCTTAAGGAATTCAACTATTCATTTAATAATTCAGGCAAGGTTGACGAGATGGAGAAAGAGCCAGCTTATAAAAGATATGGATTGATCTTGGATGAACCAAATCAAATCGAAAATTCTCATAAAATAATCGTTGAAACAGATGAAAATAACGATATCCAATTGAAATCAAATAACTCTTTTCTTCATGATAACGCTGATTAATAATTTAAACAAAATCTTATGTCTTTAGAGGATAATATCACAAATCAAATAAAAACTGCAATGAAAGCTAAAGATGTAATTCGACTTGAGGCACTTAGAGCAATTAAGTCATCTTTAATCCTTTTTAAAACTGAAGACCGAAATCATGATATATCTGAAATCAAAGAAATTGAAATTCTCCATAAATTAGTTAAGCAAAGAAAAGATAGTGCTGAGATATATAGAAATCAAAGAAGACTTGATTTAGCGGAACCTGAAGAAGCACAGGCAATTATTATTTCAGAGTTTCTTCCTAAGCAACTCTCTGATTCAGAAATTGAAGTTGTAGTACTCAGAGTAATAGATGAAATTAGTGCTGATGGAATGAATGATATGGGTAAAGTAATGAAAATTGTTTCCGCTAAATTATTAGGTAAAGCAGATGGGAAATCAATTTCAAACATTGTAAAGAAATCATTATAAAAAATATACTTAGACTTCGGTCATCTCGAGTTAAACCTTGATTCGTTTTACCTTCGTCATCTCAAGTCATTCTCGATTTAAATTTCAATAATTTTATCAGTTTCATAATAATTTGCATAAATCAGTTTAATTCTCCCTGTACTTTGTAAATTTATAATCTAAATGGGGTAGTAGTTCAACTGGATAGAATATCAGATTTCGGCTCTGACGGTTGGAGGTTCGAATCCTCTCTACCTCACTAAAATTGTTCCTCAAGGTTTTTTTTTCACCATGAGTTTTTTTATCTAAAATATGCTGTTTATTTAAATATAATTTTTTGATTCTCTTTGGACATTTTTTTTAGAAATTATTTTGAAGGTGTAAAGAATGAAACTTTTGTGAATACACAATAAGTTATAAAAAACAACAAAATTATTATTATTTCAAGATTTACAAGGTAAATTGGCCATTCACCAATAATTAAAAGATTATTTACTTTTGGCGGAGAATTTACGTACATATAATTGGATTTCAAAAATGAATTCAATGGAATAAAGATTAGACCAATTATAGTTAGATAAATAACTGATCTCAACCAAGATAATCTTCGTAATTTAAAATTTAAATAATAATACAGATAAAGAGGAATTATTATGATTAGTCCATGACTTATAAAATATATAATATATTGAGTTAAGCTTCCGTCATAATCATTTAATTGGGGAGTAATTATTGCTACAGCCCCACCTATGACCCCCCCGTAGAAGTTAAATTCAAATAGATCTTTATTGGAACGAATTAACAAAATGAAAATAGAAATTATTCCATTTATACTACACAAATGTAATGGAAGATGTTCTTTTATATTCCAAATATCAAGAAACAATAGATAAAAAAAATGAAATATTGTAATTAAAAACAAAACAAAACACAATAATTTTACAATTAACAGATTGTATTTGTGGCTTAAACATTTACCAATAATTAAAAAGAATATGATAAAAGATGCAGATATTAAAATGTTGGTTATCCATTCATTTGATAAAAATTCAATGGTGTAAGCGTCTATTAATAGCACTAATTAACAATTGACGTTAGGTTGCGAATTGTATTTACTGGATTGTTTGATTTGAAGATGTAACTACCAGCAACAAGGATATTCGCTCCAGACTCAATTAATTTAACTGCATTTTGATCAGTTACTCCTCCATCAATTTCAATATTAGCATTTGACTTTTTTAATTCAATTAGTTTTTTCAACTGATGAATTTTTTCAAATGTATTTTCAATAAATATTTGACCTCCAAATCCAGGATTTACACTCATCAGACATACTAAATCAATTTCATTTATTATAGAATCCAAAACATTAACTGGAGTGTGTGGATTCAGTGCAACCCCAGCTTTCATTCCATTATTTTTGATTTCTTGGATTGTTCTGTGAAGATGATTGCATACCTCATAATGAACCGTTAAAATCTCTGCATTATGATTTGCGAATGTTTTAATGTATTTATCAGGCTCAACAATCATTAAGTGAACATCGAGAGGTTTAGTAGCATATTTATTTATTGAATCAAGTATAGGCATACCAAACGAAATATTTGGAACAAAAACACCATCCATTATATCAATATGAAACCAATCGGCATCACTCTCATTAATCATTTTGCAATCTCTTTGCAGATTTCCAAAATCAGCTGCAAGAATAGATGGAGCTATGAGGTTTTTCATAATTTTTTTTATCCAAGATAAGTTTTTAAAATTTTACTTCTTGAAGTGTGTTTGAGACGTCTTATAGCTTTTTCTTTAATTTGTCTTACTCTTTCTCTGGTTAAATCAAAAGTTTCACCTATCTCTTCTAATGTCATAGCGTGTTGATTCCCTAGGCCAAAGTACAATCTAACCACATCTGCTTCTCTAGGTGTTAATGTTTCAAGAGCACGCTCAATTTCTGTACGTAATGATTCATGAAGAAGAGCTCTGTCTGGGTTGGGAGACTCTCCAATATTTAGAACGTCATATAAGTTAGAATCCTCACCTTCTACCAAAGGAGCATCCATAGAAACATGACGCCCTGAGTTTTTTAATGATTCCTTAACATCATTTATAGTCATATCAAGTTCCTTCGCAATCTCTTCCGGAGAAGGTTGGCGTTCGTGGGCCTGCTCTAAGAATGCATAAGTTTTATTAATTTTATTAATTGAACCAATTTTATTTAAGGGTAATCTTACTATCCTTGATTGTTCAGCAAGAGCCTGAAGAATTGACTGACGTATCCACCAAACAGCATAAGAAATAAATTTAAAACCTCGAGTTTCATCAAATCTTTGTGCGGCTTTTATTAATCCTAGATTACCCTCATTTATAAGATCTGGAAGGGTCAATCCTTGATTTTGATATTGTTTTGCTACTGAGACAACAAAACGTAAATTAGCTTTTGTAAGTTTTTCCAAGGCAAGTTGATCACCAGCTTTTATTCTTTGGGCTAATTCAACTTCTTCTTCGGCAGTTATTAGATCTACTTTGCCAATTTCTTGAAGATATTTATCTAAAGAAGCGGTTTCTCTATTGGTGACTTGCTTTGTTATTTTTAATTGTCTCATATTATAATTTATGTTATACTTTTTATACGTAATAATCATATAAAGGTTTCATTAAACAAAAAAAATCTCCATAAAATGGAGATTTTTTGAATAAACAAGTTAAAAAGATTTTACTCTTTTCTTTGAGGTCGATCTAATAGCGCTTTTCTTGAAACTTTCTCTTTTCTTGTTCGAGGGTCAACTCCAAAATATTTGACTTCTAAAATATCACCAAGTTTCAGAACATCACCTACATTTTCAGTCCTTTCCCACGCAATTTCACTTACATGAAGTAAAACCTCATTTCCAGGGGCATCATTATACTCAACAACAGCTCCAAAATCTAAAATCTTAATAACCTTAACTGAATAAGTATCTCCTTTAACTGGTTTGAATAGTAAAGAATCTATTTTAGTTAATACAGATTCAATTCCTTCTTGATTAGTTCCAAGAATTTCAACAATTCCTTCTTCAGTTTCAGGATCTTCATTAATAACTATTGTACAGCCTGTCACTTTTTGAAGTTCCTGAATAACTTTACCTCCTGGCCCAATAAAAGGACCTATATATTCGTTAGGTATTCTTCTAGTGACCATTTTAGGTGAATGTGATTTAACATCAATATTAGGTTTTTCAATCGTTTCAGTAATTTTATTTATAATATGGAGCCTTCCATCTTTAGCTTGCTTTAATGCTTTCACTAATATCTCGTATGGAAGTCCTTTAATTTTAATATCCATCTGGCATGCAGTAATACCATCCGATGTTCCAGTAACTTTAAAATCCATATCACCTAGATGATCTTCATCACCTAATATATCACTTAAAACAGCATATCTATCTCCATCTGAAATTAGTCCCATTGCAATACCAGAAACAGGTCTTTTAATTTGAACACCTGCATCCATTAATGCCATTGTCCCTGAACAAACAGTTGCCATCGAGGACGAACCGTTTGATTCTAAAACTTCACTAACAACCCTAACGGTATAAGGACAATCATCAGGAATCATTCCTTTTAAACCTCTTTGAGCTAAATTTCCATGACCAACTTCTCTACGAGATGTTCCTCTTAAAGGACGGGCTTCACCAGTACAAAAAGGTGGGAAGTTATAATGTAAATAGAAATTTTCCTCACCTTCATAAGAAGGCATATCAATTTTATTTGAATCTCTTGATGTTCCCAGAGTCACTGTTGCTAAAGCTTGAGTTTCTCCTCTTGTAAAGATTGCAGATCCATGAGTAGAAGGTAAGTAGTCTACTTCACACCAAATGGGTCTAATTTCATCTGTTTTACGACCATCCAAACGAACTCCTTCGCTTAATGTTAATTCACGAATAGCTTCTTTTTCAGTTTTTCTGTAATATCCTCCAATTAAGTGTCCAAATTCATCAATTTCTTCATCAGAAAATGAAGATTTAACCTCCTCTTTAATTTCTGCAAATGCAGTACTTCGTTCTGATTTAGAAGTCCCCTTTTTAGCAATTGCATAACATTTTTCATAAGCCATCTCATGAATGCGTTTTTCTAAATCTTCATTTGTCTCAGCACTATCGTATTCACGAACTTCTTTTCTTCCAAAAGCTTCAGCTAAACGTAATTGAGCATCAACTTGTACCTTAATAGCCTCGTGAGCAAATTTTATAGCATCAGCCATTTCTTCTTCAGAAATTTCTTTCATTTCTCCTTCTACCATCATAACTGAATCAGCAGAAGCTCCAATCATCATATCAAGATCAGAATCTGCTAATTGGGCACGAGACGGGTTAATGATAAAGTCACCATTTACTCTGGCTACTCGAGCTTCAGATATTGCACATTCAAAAGGGAAATCACTTAATTGAATTGCTGCAGAAGCAGCTAACCCCGCTAACGCATCAGGCATAACTTCATCATCGTGAGACATAAGTTGAATCATTACTTGAGTTTCTGCATGATAATCTTTGGGAAATAGTGGGCGTAATACTCGGTCGACTAATCGCATTGTTAAAACTTCACCATCACTTGGTCTAGCTTCTCTTTTAAAAAAACCACCAGGATAACGTCCAGCTGCTGCAAATTTTTCACGGTAATCAACTGTTAGTGGTAAAAAATCTACATCTGATTGTTTGTAGTTAGATACAACTGTACATAACAACATAGCTTTACCCATTTGAACAACAACTGAGCCATGAGCTTGTTTTGCTAACTTACCGGTCTCTATTGATATTATACGTCCGTCTGGAAGTTTAACTTCTTCTTTATATATTTTTGGTTTCATTTTTCAAGGTTTTAATTAAGTGTTGTGTGTTATGCAACCAATGAAAAACTAAGGTGAAAACCCATTTAATTTTGGATTTATTTTCGTATTCCTAACTCTTTTATTAAAGAACGATATTTTTCAATATCTTTTGATTTTAAATAATCTAAAAGATTTCTTCTTTTACCTACTAAACCAACTAATGATCTCTCGGTATTAAAATCTTTTCTATTATTTTTTAAATGATTCGATAAATGGTTTATTCTGTGTGAGAAAAGGGCAATTTGTCCCTCTGTTGACCCAGTATTGGATTTAGATTTTCCATATTTATTGAAAATCTCTTCTTTTATTTCTTTTGTTAAATACATGCCAATATTATTTAAATGATTTTTATGTATGCTTAAAGCAGTTTGCGAATATAAATATTTTAAAATTAAGAATTTAAAATTATTCTCTAATTTTTTGATTAAGAATTAGATCTATATATTTATTTACTTCGTTTTTTATGTTACTTCTGTGAACTATGAAGTCTAAAAAACCTTTTTCTTTAAGGAATTCACTTGTTTGAAATCCATCCGGAAGGTCCTTACCTGTCGTATCTTTAACAACTCTTGGTCCAGCAAATGCAATTAGGGCTTTGGGTTCAGCTATATTTATATCACCCAACATTGCAAAAGAAGCTGTAGTTCCTCCGGTAGTTGGATCTGTACACAATGAAATGAAAGGTAATTTAGCTTCAGCCAAGTGTGCTAATTTTGCGGATGTTTTTGCCATTTGCATTAAAGAGGTTGCGGATTCCATCATTCTAGCTCCACCAGATTTAGAAATTATTAGCAAGGGAAGTGAGTTTTCTATACAATAATCAGTAGCCCTAGCAATTTTTTCACCAACAACAGAACCCATTGACCCACCGATAAAAGCAAAATCCATGCATGAAACTACCAGCTCTTTACCTTTTGATAATCCTACAGCAGTTCTAATAGCATCATTAAGATTAGTTTTTTTCTGAACATCTTTTATTCGATCTTTATATTTTTTATTATCTATAAAATTTAAAAAATCTTTTGGTTTTAGGTTTTTATCTAGTTCTGTGAATTCATTTTCATCAAAAATAATTTCAAAATACTCTTTACTTCCAATATGAACATGGTAATCGTCTTCAGGACTTACATAAAAGTTTTCAGCTAATTGCTGAGTTTCAACGATTTTACCTGATGGGGTTTTATACCATAAACCTTTTGGAATATCTTTTTTTTCCTCAGTTTTGGTAAGAATTCCTTTTTCACTTCTTTTAAACCAACTCATAATAATTTATAATTAATCTAATGTATTAACATTATTTAAATCTTCAAAAGCTTTCTCTAACCTAACTCGTAATGTTTCTTCTCCTAACCTCAGCCATTTTCTTGGATCATAATATTTTTTATTTGGCTCATCTGCTCCATCGGGATTTCCTATTTGCGAACGAATATATTCTATATTTTCAGTCATATAATCTCTAATTCCCTCAGTAAAAGCAAACTGCAAATCAGTATCTATATTCATTTTAATTACACCATAACCAATAGATTCTTTAATTTGTCCT
Source organism: uncultured Flavobacteriaceae bacterium (assembly GCA_964432535.1). Taxonomy (GTDB): domain Bacteria; phylum Bacteroidota; class Bacteroidia; order Flavobacteriales; family Flavobacteriaceae; genus Marivariicella. The sequence continues at coordinate 63,766 of CAYSNJ010000001.1, forward strand.
GAAGAAGAACCAGACCCTCCGTGAAAAACAAAGTCAACAGTATTTTCAGGAAGATTATATTTTTTTGAAATGTATTCTTGCGATTTTTTTAAAATTGTTGGAGTTAATTTAACATTTCCAGGTTTATAAACCCCATGAACATTTCCAAAAGCTGCTGCTATTGTAAATTGAGAACTTACTTTTCTTAATTCTTCAAACGCATATGAAACTTCTTCAGGTTGTGTGTAGAGTTTAGATACATCAACTTCACTATTATCAACTCCATCTTCTTCTCCCCCAGTAATTCCTAATTCTATTTCAAGAGTCATGCCCAAAGGTTTCATTCTTTTGAGATAAGATTTGCATATTTTTATATTTTCTTCTATTGGTTCTTCAGATAAATCTATCATGTGAGAGCTAAAAAGAGAGCACCCATTATGTTTGTAATAATCTTCGCTTGCATCAAGAAGACCATCAATCCAGGGTAAAAGTTTTTTTGAACAATGATCAGTATGAAGAATAACATAAGCTCCATATAATTTAGCTAACTCATGTATATGTTTTGCACCTGCAACTGATCCTGCAATTGCAGCTTTTTGATCTATATTTGAAAGACTTTTACCTGCATTAAAACAAGCACCTCCATTAGAAAATTGAATTATAATTGGACTATTTAATTCTGATGCTGTTTCTAAAACTGTATTTATTGAATTTGATCCAATAACATTTACTGCTGGAATGGCAAAGTTTTTTGTTTTAGCAAATTTAAAAACTTCTTGGACATTTTTTCCAGTAATAACACCAGGAGGGAAGGATAAGTTCATAAATATATTTTTAGTAAAATTATAAATTTAAATTAGAAAGGGTAGTTAATACCAATATTAAATACTGCCTGTTTTAATGAAAACTGGCTTAGCCATCTATTTTGTTTATCAAGAGAAGGATTATAAGTTTTAAATGCGGTATCAAATCTAAAAATAAAAAAATCAAGATCGTATCTTATTCCAAAACCAGAACCTACTGCAATTTCACTTAAGTCGGATAGATTATCAAAAGTAGCTTCTGGATCTTTTATATTATCAGCTATATTCCAAATATTTCCAGCATCTATAAATAATGCTCCTTTTAATGGTCCTAGTAATGGAAATCTATATTCTAAATTAGTTGATATTTTTAAGTTTGCTTCATTAAATTCATTCCTGTTGTTATTAGTTCCAGGCCCAAGTTTATATGCTTTCCATGCCCTATTGTCGTTTGCCCCTCCTGCAAAGTAGGATCTAGAAAAAGGTATATTTGTTGAGTTTCCAGTTGGCAAAGCTATTCCTCCAAAAAATCTAAATGCCAAAATTCGATCTCTTCCAGTTTGAAAATGTTTAATATAATCTATCTCAGTTTTTACATATTGAGATGGTGATACTCCGTTAATAGTATATTTTCCTTCATCATTTTTTTCAGAAGAGAATTCTAATATTCTATTTAAGAAATTTCCAACCCATTCAATTTTCCATTTTAATTGATAAAAATCTTCATCTATTATGCTTTTTTGACTATTTATATTCAAGCTCAACGAAGAACCCAAAATTAAATTATTTGTGGTAAGACGTTGTTTTCTTTCACTTATGCTGTTAACTCTATCTAGATCAGATTGATTATTAAGTTGTAAACCCCCACTCTGAATTTTTTCAATAAAAGAATCTGCCCCATCAGGAATAGTTAGATTTCCATCACTATTCATAAATTGACTGGTATTAACAGTATTTATTGCTATTTCATTTAGCCTATCGTATGAATTTTTATAAACATTAAAATAATTCTCAATATTTTTATTGTTAACAAACTCTAAATCAATAAGTTTAAAACTTATATTTTGTGTTTTTTTTGGACTCCATTTGTAATCATAACTGCTTCCAAAATATTGTTTGTCTAATCCTATGTTTTCTTGAAGAGTTGTTCCAAAAGTTATTTGAGTATTAGGATCCATTTCTCTAGGGATAAACTTCTCAAAAGATATTGGTAAGGGAGAAATAATTTTTGGAAATTTTATTTTAATATCTGCTCCAAGCTCGAATAGATTAAAAAATCGATCATTTTCAATAGCAGAATTTCTTGAAGCTCCGAGAGTACTTTTAATTCTAAAGTCTAATATTTCGGTTCCTTTAAAAATATTTCTTATACCTGTATTAATTCCTAAGCCCATTCCCAAATTTTGAATATTTGAATGAGAAATATCAAAATCTATCCCTAATGAAAATCTCTCTTTGGGAGTCAAAAAAATAGAAGCAATTAGTGTGGTGTCTGAATTTGCCTCGTATGTTATGCTAGGATATTTAAAATTTCTCAAAGAATTGAAATATCGATAGGTGTTTTCTCTATCATTATCGCTGTATAGCTCTCCGCTGTTTATGAAAATAGGATCAGTGATTGATTTATTTTTATATTTTAATTTTTCTTTTGAATTAATTTTAAACCCTTTATAAAAGGATTTAAAATCATAATTTAAATTAGTATTATCTAAAGATTCTATATAAATATATATGGAATCAATGGTATGTTTTCTGTAAACTATATCTTGTAAAGTATCATTAATTCTTTTCCGAATTGGATCGATCTCTATAATAATATTAATCATTTTATCTTGCCCAGTACTATCAATTTTAGCGGTGAATTGAACGCTGTTTTGCTGAAGATTGTAAACTCCATTATTTCTATATAATTTTATTAATCTGTTTCTTTCTTTTTCAACTTTTTCAATATTAAATGGATTTCCAGACTTTAGATAGCTTTTATTTAAATTATTTAAAAACAAATCTTTCAATTCATTAGATTTTATTTTATCAATATAGTCTTCAATAATATAAACTTCCTTGGGTTCAACTTTGTATTTTATTTCTTTATTTTTTGTTTTTAAATCATTTATTTCAAAATTTGTTTCTACATCAAAATATCCTTTGTTTTTATAGAATTGATTGAGTCTTTTTACATTTTCCGTAATTAACATACTATCAACCAGGCTTGGCTTTTCCCCATTATTTTTCATCCAAGTATTTAATCCTATAAAATATTTTTCTAGCTGAAATAATTGCTTAGGAGATAAAAACGAACTCAATCTTTTCTTTCTTTTAGGTTTTTTATTTAGCCAATTTTTAAACTCCATATCTGGAAATTCTTTCGATAATTTATATAATTGAAGTTTAAGAGGAATTCCTAAAAAATAGGTGTTTGGTTTTGGTGAAATTAATTGATTAACAGTTTCACTAGATTCTTCTTCATCATAAATAAATAGTCTGTTTTCAAACAAAAGATTAGAATCTCTTTTTAATAACTTTTCACTACCACAACCTGTAAATAATACTAAAATAAAAAGTATGTTATGTAGTTTTGGCACTATATAGTTCAATTGCATTAAATTTATAATCAAAAATACATTTTTTGAATGGTTACGAAAAGTCTTATTAATCAAATACAAAACCTAAAGAAAAAGAAATTTAGACAAAGGTCAGATCTTTTTGTTGCAGAGGGTGAAAAAATAGTCAACGAATTAGTTGAAGAAAACTTCTCTTTCTCTTTTTTATTTACTACAGAAAATAATTCAATTTTGCCCGCTAGTGTAATTCTTAAAAATGAAATGCAAAAATTAACTCATTTAAAGAATGCAAGTAATTATCTTGGAGTTTTTAACAGACCTCAATATAAAAATACCAATAGTAATAAATCAAATACAACTATAGTTTTAGATTCAATTTCTGATCCTGGGAATTTTGGAACAATACTAAGAACATGTGATTGGTACGGAATTAAAGATGTATTTTGTAGTAAAAATTCCGTTGATTGTTTTAATCCAAAAGTTGTTCAATCTTCAATGGGTTCTATTTCAAGAGTAAGATGTCATTATTTAGAATTACCATTATTTTTAAAATCATCAAAACTCAATATATATGGGGCACATTTAAAAGGAAGTTCAATCTATGATTTGAACTTTAAAACAAAATCAATTTTTGTTTTTGGTAATGAATCTAATGGTATTTCTTCCGAGGTGAATAAGACAATTGATACTCTTATCACAATTCCCAAAAATAATTTAAAGATTGATAGCCTAAATGTCGCTTCCTCTGTTGCTGTTATTTTGGGAGAGAGATTTAGACAGATTTCTTAATTATTCAAATGTAAGATTTATTATAAACCCTCTTGTAAACATATTTTTCAAATTTCCAGTCCATGGACTTGTTAAATCATTATCTTTTATTAGTTCATTCTCCATTGAGAAAATCCCTCTAATTGATGGAGAAAATTTAAAATAATATAAATAAAAATCAAACCCCAAACCCAACTCATAGTTGAAGCTTTTGGGAACTGTTCTGAAAACATTACTCGAATTGTCGTCAGTATTTTTTGAATTACTAGATAAGTTGTAATCAGCAGAAACACCAAAAGTTATGTAGGGCTTAAAATTATTTATTCTTTTTGCACTCATCTTTATGAGTAATGGAATATGAATATAAGTAGATTTCACTTCTCTTAATTGATCATTTTCAGATGTAAAACTTGGCAGACCTGGATACCTTAAATTGCGCTGAGCATAAATTAAACCTGGCTCTATTCTTAAATTAAAAAACTTATTTATTCTAAGATCTCCGATCAGTCCTACATTAAACCCAGTCATTGATTCTACTTGAATATCAGGATAATTATTGATCCGATAATAATCTTTAATGTATTCGAATTTATAGTCGTATGAATTAACCCCAACATAATAACCATAATGAAGTAATTTTTCATCAAAATTTGGAAGATTGATTATCCTCTCTCTTAGAGTAGGATATTGAGCTTTAACCTCAAATATTAATAATGATAATATTAAAAAACTGTATGTTTTGTAGTTTATATTCAAATTTATTTAAAAATGTATCTCAATTAAGACTTCAAAAGTATTAAACCTATTAATCACTAAAATATTGTTGAAAATGTAATTTGATTTTAAAATTTAGCTTTTTTGATTTCATTTTCATCATAATTTAATAACTAACTATTTGAATTAGTATATTTGTAAAATAGTTTTGGCTACAAAAATATGAAAATAGTTATTGCTGGTGCTGGAGAGGTTGGATTTCATCTTGCTAAATTACTCTCTTTTGAGTCTCAAGATATAACACTTTTAGATGTCGATAAAGATAGATTACACTATGCTGAAAGCCATCTTGACATCAGAACAATCAGAGGTAGTTGTGTGTCTATAAAAGTGCTTCAGGAAGCTCAGGTTGGTGAATCTGATTTATTTATAGCTGTAACTTCAGAAGAAACAACAAATATTATTGTAGCCGCTCTGTCAAAACAATTGGGTTGTAAAAAAACAATCGCTAGAATTTCAACTTTAGAGTTTTTAAAAAAAAATGATACTATAAATTTTGAAACATTAGGAGTTGACGTGCTAATTTCTCCCGAAGCTCTAGCTGCAGAGGAGATTATGCAGTTATTAGATCAATCCGCATTCAGTAATAGCTATGAATTTGAAAATGGAGAACTAACCTTAATAGGGACAAATCTTGGCGACGATGCACTTTTTGTAGGAAAATCAGTAAAAGATTCTGCAAATATTTTTCCTGACTTACATTTTATGCCTATTGCATTAAAAAGAAAAGGAACTCAGCAAACAATGATTCCAAGAGGAGATACTATGTTCGAGGCTGGCGATACTGCTTTTTTTATAACATTGAAAGAAGGAGTAGAAGAGTTATATAAGCTAACTGGAAAAGAGAAGAAATCCATAAAAAAAGTAATGATACTAGGGGGTGGTAAAATAGGTAGAGGTACTGCAAGTGCTCTGTGTGACAATAAATTTAAAGTAACTTTAGTTGAACAAGAAAAAAATAAAGCATTTGATATTGCCGAATCACACCCTGAAACTCTCGTGATTCATGGAGATGGAAGAAGTGTAGAACTTCTTAATGAGGAGTCTATCGAAGAAATGGATGCTTTTATTGCTGTTACTGAAAATTCAGAAACAAATATCATGTCATGTTTAATGGCAACTTCTAAAAATGTTTCAAAGACCATAGCTTTAGTTGAAAACATGGACTATTTTTCCCTATCTCAATCAATTGGCATCGATACACTAATTAATAAAAAACTTTTAACAGCAAATACAATTTTTAGGTACATAAGAAAAGGAGAAGTTGTTGACATGACTACTCTTAATAATTTTAATGCTGAAATACTTGAGTTCATCGTAAAACCAGGATCCAAGGTGACAGGATTTAAAATAAAAGATTTGGATTTCCCTAGAACTGCAACTATTGGTGGAGTAATAAAGTCTGGAGAAGGTAAAATTGTGCTGGGAGATTATGTAATAGAATCAGGGGACAGAGTTTTAGTATGTTGCTTGCATCGTTCAATAAAAAAAGTAGAAAGTTTATTTTCTTAACAATGAATAGAATTAATTATAAAATAATTATCTATTTAATGGGAGTTTTACTTCTTTTTAATGGAGGATTTATGTTTTTATCTGCTTTGGTAAGTTTGATTTTTAAAGATGGAGTTACCCTACAAATTTTTTCAGCTGGATCTAGTGTTTTTATTTTTGGATTAATAATAATGTTCATTACTAAAAATCATGAAAAACACATCCAAAAAAGAGAGGGCTATATAATAGTTACTTTAGGTTGGGTCTTGATGATTTTTTCAGGAATGTTGCCTTATTTATTAACGGAAACAATTCCTGAAATTTCCTTTGCCTTTTTTGAAACAACTTCTGGTTACACTACCACAGGTTCTACAATTCTTAATGACATTGAAGACCTACCTAAGAGTATAATTTTTTGGAGGAGTACCACTCATTGGATAGGAGGTATGGGAATAATTGTTTTGACAATAGCTATATTGCCTCTATTGGGTGTAGGAGGTATGCAACTCTTTAGTGCTGAAGCTCCAGGCCCTACTGGAGATAAACTGCATCCAAGAATAACAGATACAGCTAAAAGACTATGGTATATATATGTAGGACTTACCTTAACTGAAACATTATTATTGAATATAGCTGGAATGAGCTTTTTTGATGCTATTAATAACTCCATGAGTACAATTGCAACTGGAGGCTTTTCTACTAAAAATGCTAGTATAGCATATTGGAACTATAATCCATTGATTCAATATATAATAATATTTTTTATGTTTATTTCTGGTACAAATTTTGTTTTAAGTTATTTTGCTTTTACTGGAAAAATTCAAAAAATATTAAAGAATGAAGAATTTAAAACGTATTTTACTTTTACTTTAATTTCAGTTATTATTGTAGCTTTTGTTGTGTTTAACAATGTAGACTTGTCAAAATCAAATTTTGAACATCCTCAAGTTTTTGGTAAATTGGAAAGTACTATTAGACATTCTCTTTTTCAAGTTGTTGCCGTTATAACTACAACAGGATTTGTTTCTGGAGATTTTGCTGGCTGGACTCCCTTTTTAACAATGTTTTTCTTTGGACTTATGTTTGTTGGTGGATCAGCAGGTTCAACTTCTGGAGGGATAAAAATCGTTAGACATTTATTAATGATTAAAAGTGGATTTTTAGAATTTAAAAAATCTCTACATCCAAGTGCAATTGTGAGATCTCGCTTTAATGGATCAATAGTAGATCAAAATATTATATACAATATCTCAGGTTTTTTTATTCTATATACGCTAACTTTTGCATTAGGTGCTTTGGTTTTTAGTGCACTGGGGTTAAATTATGAATCTGCTTTTGGAGTGTCAGCCGCTAGTCTGGGTAACGTAGGTCCAGCAATTGGAGATTTTGGACCATCTTCTAACTATGCTCTCCTACCTGATATTGGTAAATGGTGGGCTTCATTTTTAATGTTGTTAGGAAGATTAGAATTATTTACCGTATTAATTTTGTTTACGCCATTCTTCTGGAGAAGTCGTTAATAGTTGTATTTATCTTTCCAAAGACTTTTTAAATAACTACGTAGTGTTGACTCTTTTGGGTTTTTCCCAGGAATATAAAAGCTTGTATTTTGTATTTCTTTTGGTAAGTATTCCTGATATATAAAATTATTTGAGTGGTCGTGATTATAACTATAGTCCTTACCATATTTTAAATCTTTTAAAAGGGCTGTGGGAGCATTTCTTAAATGAAGAGGGACAGGAAGATCCCCTGTTTTTTTAACAACCTCTTGAGCTTTATTAATTGCTTTATAGCTACTATTGCTTTTTACTGAGCTAGCAAGATATATAACACACTGACTAATTATTATTCTTGCCTCTGGAAGACCTATAATATTAATTGAATCAAAAGTTGATTTAGCAATTAATAATGCATTAGGATTCGCATTTCCGATATCTTCAGATGCAAGAATAAGCAATCTTCTTCCAATAAATTTTATATCTTCTCCAGATTCAATCATTCTAGCCAACCAATATATTGCTGCATTTGGATCACTACCTCTTATGGATTTTATAAATGCAGATATTATGTCGTAATGTAGGTCTCCTCCCTTGTCAAACATTAACATATTTGATTTAACAACATCCATTACTTTTTCATTTGTAAGATCAATATTGTCAGAATTAGTGCCCACTACACTTATAACTAATTCTAAAACTGACAATAGCTTTCTTGCATCTCCTCCGGAAAGCCGAATAATAGCATCATCTTCAGAAATTATAATATTTTTTTTTGATAGAAATATGTCTTGTGATAATGTTCTTTTAATAATTTCGCGAAGAGCCTTCACAGGTAGGGGTTCCAATATAAAAACCTGACACCTAGATAATAAAGCATTTATAACCTCAAAGCTTGGATTTTCGGTAGTTGCTCCTATTAAAGTTATAATTCCTTTTTCTACAGCACCCAGAAGCGCATCCTGTTGTGATTTACTAAACCTATGTATTTCATCAATGAAAAGTATTGGATTTTTTTTTGTGAACAAACCTCCTCTGTTTTTGGATTTTTCAATGATATCTCTAATATCCTTGACCCCTGCATTGATTGCAGAAATTTGATAAAAAGGTCTTTCTTGAATCTTTGATAGTAACTCTGCTAAAGTTGTTTTTCCAGTACCCGGTGGACCCCACAGGATCATTGATGGAATTAGTCCACTTTCTATTATATTTTTTAAAGTTCCTTTCGGACCGAGTAATTTATCTTGACCTACATAATCCTTTAAGGATTTCGGACGCATTCTCTCAGCTAAAGGAGTATTATTCATTTGAAACCAATTGTTGTCTTTTTTTTTCATAAAGAACAATTCCACAAGCAACCGATACATTTAATGAATCTATTCCTCTATCCATAGGTAACTTAACAGCAGTATCGCAAATTTTTAAAAGACTACTCTGAATCCCTTTGTCTTCTGAACCCATTATTATAGCAGACGCCTTTTTAAACGTTAAATCAAATAAGTTTTCTTTTGACTTTTCGCTTATTCCAATTACTTGTACTTCATATGATTTTAAAAGATAAACTGCATCTTTCAGATGATTCACTCTTGATATTGGAACTTTAAATGCTCCACCCGCAGATGTTTTTATACTAGTATCGTTTATTGGAGCACTTCCAGTTTGAGGAATAATTAACCCATTTACACTAGTTGCAGCACATGATCTTAAAATAGCACCAACATTTCTTGAATCTGTAATTCCATCAAGTAATATGAAAGTTGGGAATTTATTTTTTGTAAATGCACTATCAATTAGCTTTTCAATTTCAATAAATTCAATCTTTGAAATTCTAGCAATTGCACCTTGATGATTTTTATTCTTAAATCGTTCTAGCCTTTCTTTTGGAACATACGAATGAGATATATTATTTTGTCTTATCGATTGCTCTAGTCTTTGAAACAAAGACCCTTTATTGCCTTTCAATAACCATACTTTTTCAATATTAGTACCTGATTCTATCGCCTCAATTATAGAATGAATACCATATATTTCAATTTTTTCTTCCATCTATCAAAATTACTCTATTAAATTTTTATAAAAAAAAAGGGAGATCATTTGATCTCCCTTTTTTTAAATAGTATTTGATTTGTCAATTATGGACAAACACTTAATACTTTTACTCCAGGTAAAGGATTAGTCTCTCCAATTGCAGTTTGGTTTCCACCACCATTATTAAATATAATATCGTAGGTAACCTCACTATCCCATGCACCGCTTACGTATGCAAATGACATTGTTGAAGCACTTGCAGGAACTGTAATTGTTTGTGTACCTGTCGCACCATCAGGAAGACCTACGGTTTGTGAAACACCATCAATTGTTACAGTTATAGAAGCACCATTCCAACCATCACCCCATGAGTCAATCATGTTAATGGTATAATCACCAGCTACAGCACCAGTTGGAATACACTTAATCGTCATATTATATACATAAGGTGACTTAAAGTAGGATCCTGTTAGTGAACTTGCAGCATCTTTTGCAGTATAGGTACGACCATCCGTTAGGTTTAATGCTAAACGAATGTTCACAGCATCTCCACCAGTATATTGGCTAGATGTTAAACCTAAAGCAGCAATAGACTCAGCAAGTGTAACAGTTAACTGATATCTAGGAAGTCCATTTGGACCAACAGCAAAATCTGTAGGTGTTAATGTTCTAAGTAAAATTTCACCTGCACCATTAAGTGCAACATAAACTTGAACGTCTTGCATTAAAGCACCATTCTCTTCATCATGCTCTTCGATTTCAACTGTGAATACAGATGTTGAAGGTGCAAAGAAGTTATAGTCCCCTGTTGGATTCCATCCTCTCAATACCGCTCCTGTTACATAGTTGTCAAGTACATCGTTAATTGAATTATCAGGTTCTTGACAAGAAACTGTTATTAACAATAAACTAAATAGAGTTATTATTTTTTTCATTTGTGTTTTTATTTAAGGTTAGGGCTTTGAGTGTTCCAAAATACTTTTCCAGTCAAATCACTTTTTTGAGTAGCATTTGAATTTCTAGCAGTATAGCTATTTGGATACCACATTGATACTGGAAATGCACCTGGCTGAGGCTCAATGTTTGGTTGAACATCAGTTGGTAATCCAGTACGTCTGTATGCATTGTATGCATCTGTACCATTACCCCATAATGCTATCCAAAATTGTTTAGCCCACATGTTTCCTTTTTCTGCAGTACTTGCACCAGTCCAAGCTGTAGCAAATGCTGTAGTATAAGTATCAATTGCAGTCTGAGTCATAGCAGGTGAACCTGCAAATCCAGAAACTTTTGCCATTGAATCAGCTATTCCAGCCAATACCGCAGTAGTTCCAGCAGCAGTTCCAACACCAGCAATTTCAGCATCCATAAAATGCATCCATGAAGACATCATAATTGGAGTTATACCAGCACCACCAGCGCCAGCTCCGTTTTTCTGCGATTCATACGAACGATCGTCATATTTTCCTCCAGCAGGGTAGCTACCATGAAGTGTTCTCTGGAATCCATCTGGTGGGATACCGTTATCATTTCCATGATCACGTCCCCAATAACCTCCACCTGGCGAACAGAATACTACTCCTGCTGGGTAAGGGTTAAAGTAACCTTCAAGTCCACACTCTAAAACTTCTTCATCTGAAGCGAATCCATCAAATCCAGGAACACCTTCAACTTGACGATAGAAGTAATAGTTAATTCTAGGGTCTGTATTTCCTAAAATACCAGTTTTCATAGTTTCCATGTACCAGTTAGACATATACGATCCTCCACCGGTAGGTGTATAACTACTTCTGTAGTATGGATGACGTGTGTCAGGCTGTGCAGGACTAGTTCCCCATTGGAAAGCAAAGTCATCTGCACCATCTTTTATATAATTTGTAATAGCATTATATGCAGATGTATTCCCTGTATTTAAGTACGCCTTTTTCTTCAAACTATTTGCAGCTTTAATCCATTTAGATCCGTCTCCTCCGTAAAAGAAGTCGTTTTCAGGAGCTCCTCCACCAGTAGTAAAGTGAGCAATTGCAGCATCTAATTTAGTAATTGCATGAGCATATACATCAGCACCAGCAGATGCAGTTGGATTCAATATACCTTCGGCTGCGCTTAATGCATCAACTTGGGGTACATCTCCAAAATAATCTACTAGAGTTAAATATAAGTAAGCTTCAACTACTTCTCCCATACCTAATGCATAGGGACGATCGGCTGCTAAAAGGTTCATAAGTCTTATATCTTCAAGCATACCTTGATATGCGCCTGCCCAACGACCATCGAACGAGTTAGGTGAGTATACGTTAGCATAGGTTCTTCCGCCCATATATTCTATACGAGAAAAATCGGCACCAACACCACCGAATGAGTGAGCCCATCCAGCAAAATCTTCTTGAATACCATTCAAGAAAAAGTCAGCACTTGCCTGGCTAGGATCTAATGCATTTGGGTTCACAGTAAGATCTAAATCTGCAGTCTCACATGAACTTAACACAAGCATAGCACCAAGGCAAATTGCGTAAAATTTATTCATTGATTTCATGATTATATTGTTTTTCATTATTTAAAAAGTAAGTTTCAAACTAGCTCCAACTCTCTTAGCGCTAGGACCATTCAAATAGTCAAATCCACGTCCGTTACCTACACCTGTTCCCGCGATATTCGGGTCAAAGTTCACACCTTCTGGAGTGTTATAAGCATTATACCAAAGGTTGTAACCTGAAGCAGTAAAGCTTATTCCTCCAAATGGAGTTAAATCTATAATTGATTGAGGCATGTCATAAGTAAGTGAAATTTCACCTAAACGCCATACACTTCCATCATAAACTTGAAGTTCATCTGGACCATACAATACATTACTAAAGTAGAATGTTGAGTTGTTGATCTGTTTTGTATTTACTTCTCCTGCAGAATTTACACCAGGTAAAATAAATGAAAGTTCACGATCTAACGTATCAGTTGTTAAACCACGACCAAGCATTGTTGCTACAGTCATTGAGTAAATATCTCCACCATTTACATGGTTAATTAAAAAGTTAAAAGAGAAATTACCTACTGAAATACTATTACTTATATTAAGTAAGAAGTTAGGATTGGCATCACCAATAATGTTAGTTCCAAAAGTAGTATCGTAACTACCTTGGTTATTAACTAGTCTACCTCCTGCATCAGTTCTAGTAATTGCTGATCCAACAATTGAACCTAAAGATTCACCAACTTTCGCAACATTTCCTAGATTACTAAATCCAGAATAAACAATTTCCTCTGTATCAAGACCAAGGTCTAATACTATAGATTCATTCGCAGAATAGTTAATAAAAGTACTCCAGTTTATAGTTTCACCTCTTATGATGTCAATACCTAAGTCTAATTCAACACCTGTATTTTCTATTTCACCAATATTTGTTTGAGTTGCAGTATAACCTGTAGATGGATCAAGTGGACGTCTTATTATTAAGTCCTCAGTTGACTTACTGTATACAGAAAAATCAACACTTAATCTACTATCAAGGAATCTACCTTCAAGACCAAATTCGATCTCACTAATAGTTTCTGGTTTTAAATTAGGGTTACCTAATAGTGATCCAGAAGTATTTGTAATTACTTGTCCACCAGCATCAGTCAAGAAATCTTGAGTGTCAAGATTTAAAGTTGCAGCAATTGGATATCCAGTTGGGAAGTTAGCAGATGTACCGTAACTAGCACGAATTTTTAACAAGTTTACCAAATCACTTTTAAGAAATGGTAAAGCTGAAGTTGGAAGGAATGAAACACTTGCAGATGGATATACGATTGAACGATTATCTATTGAAAGGTTGGATACTTCATCCTTACGAGCTGATACTGTTAAGTATGCAAAACGGTTGTAATCAAATGAAGCTTGTCCATACAAACCTTTAATATTACGAGCTTCGTAATATTGTAATTCATCTTGTTGTTCATAATTAAAGTGACGAAGCACTCCGTAAACTTGTTGACCAATTGATCTAGTTCCGTTTTGATCAAAAACATCCCCACGAGTCGTATAACCAACCGTGAAGTCCATTCCAAGAGGACCTAATTTATAACTACCTGCTATAGATAGATTGTGGTCACTTATACTTTTTCTGTTATTCCAAGTTTCGTATACACCATTTTGGTTAATTAAACTACCTGTCTTACCACCTTTATTAGCATAGTTTACATTATTCTCAGAGTAAACATCAAGACCGTATCGGTAAGATGCACTCAAGTTATCACTTAGGTTGTAAGAAATGTTAGCACCACCAAATACACGATCTACTAACTGAGTGTTAGCTGCATTTTTAGTAGTCCACTTTGGATTTTGTATACCGTTATTATTACGGTAATATAAAGATCCTTGTGTAACAGGATTAGTGTCAGGAAGACCAACTAAGTCTACAGAACGTGGAGTATAAAATACATTTGCAAAAACAGAAGCACCTTCACCACCTACGTTAGATCCATATCCAGCAGCAACTGGAGGAGACTTAAAGTTTGTGTTTGTGTAGTTTAATGTTCCATTTATTGTAAATCCATTACTTAAAGCAGCACGACCACCAAAACTCAATGTATTTCTTCTTAAAGAATTTTCAGGAGTAAATCCTTGGTCTTCAAGATTACCATAGTTAATGTTATAAGATACTGATCCATCATCACTTGCTCCACGCATGTTCATGTTGGTAGATGCTGTGTGACCAGTACGAAAAAAGCCACCAACACTGTCGTACGGTTGCCATTTGTATTCAGATGTTTGATTTAAACCAATAAGTTCAAGTATATCATATGTTCCAGTAGCTGAACTCTGAGTTACATACGGGTGTTTTAAATAACCTTTGGTAACATTTTGTCCAGCATTAGGACCAATCAACGCAGAATCCCATGTTCCGGATCCATTAATAGAGGATTGACCACCCCAACCTGCAGGACCACCTTCATCGAAGCTAGGACCCCAGTTAGAGAAGAACCATCCAAAGGATTGGTCAAAACCGTTACCATATTGCATTTGGTAATCTGGTTTAGATGCTAATTCAACATTGAAATAAGATGTGTTAACAGTTATTTCAGTTTTCTTAATTCCTGAACCAGCACTTCCTGATTTAGTAGTAATTAAGATTACACCGTTACGACCTTGAGTTCCATATAAGTTAGATGCAGCAAGACCTTTTAAAACGTTAACACTCTCAATGTTATTCGGATCGATATCTAAGAAACGTGAAGATCCACTGTTTCCATCGACAAAACTACCTTGAGCATTTGTGTCACTTGAGAAAGGAACACCATCTACTATAAATAGAGGTTGATTACCCTGGCTAAACGTATTGAATCCACGAATAACGATACTTGTTCCAGATCCAGAAACACCAGATGCATTGGTGATTTGAACACCAGATGCTTTACCAGCCAGTACACGTCCAATATCTCCTTCAGCACGCTGCTCTAGTTGATCTGACTCAACTTCCGATACCGCATACCCTAAGGCTTGCTTCTCACGCTTAATACCAAGAGAAGTTACAATAACCTCTTCTAATTCATTGCCTTGAGCTAACGATACATTAATTTGATCGTCAGATCCTACAGTTATTGCTGAAGTTTCATATCCAACAAAACTAAATTCAAGAACATTGCCCTCAGCTATTTCAATGGAATAATTACCATCAAAATCGGTTGAAACACCGTTGCTAGTACCTTGCTCAAGAACTGTAGCTCCTGGGAGCGGCATACCTTGGTCATCTGAGACCACACCGGTAACAGTTTTTTGTGCAAACGCAACTTGCGTCACAAGCAAAGAAACCATTATCAGTTTAAATAAGCTTTTCATACTTTAAAGTTTGATTAATTAATAATTTGTTTGTAAAAAAATTTGTGGCTATAAATATAGGTCAAATGTTAAGAAAAACCAAAAATTTATGTTTTCAACTAGTTTTCAGTTAGTTAATATGTGAAATGGATGTGTTTCGATTCAATTCCTACCATATATTGACTTTGATTGATTTACAAGGAATTCATGAAGTTAAATACCTTAATTAAACCTTCTGAAGATTTAATTTTAATATTATTTTCCTTTATGAAATTTTTAACTTTAGATCCATTTTCCTCAGAGATTTTACGAAGATTGGATTTACTTACTCTCAATGGAATGGGTGTATTTTCATTTGAACTGAAGTAATATGAAACATCGTCTACAAATCTAGGAGGAAAAGACCTGTCTAGGGATGTTCTTGCTTCGACTGCTTTCATGAAAACTTTTTTACGTTTAAGAAATAACGAATATTTTTCATTATCGACCAAGACAACTAAATAACCAATTACAGGATAATTACTTTCTTTTAGTCGATGAGGTAAAAGTTTGTATTCTTCGTTATCAATTATTGCATTTACTTTTGCACTTTTTAAAAGGACTTCTTCTGCATCTTTTTGATTGACGTTGTTTCCCATTTCAATTTCATCATTCGCAGCATTATATCTAAGGAAAGCTTTGTCTTTAAGTATTTCATCAAAATATATTACTGTTGATAGCTGAAATTTTTCATTAAAATAGTAGGATCCTTTTACTCCTGTGGGTGGTGCAGCTTTTCTGGCTCTACGATTTTTTAAATCTCTCATTGCATCCATCATTCTGGAATCTGTTCTATCAAATACACCTGCAGGTCCCATTGATGGGTTAGGTGTAGCTTGAGAAGATAAATAGTTGCTAGACAAAATCAAAAATAATGATGCAATAAAATGTTTTACCATGATAGGATTTTTAAGAATGTAAATTTAAAAAATTAAATTGAAAGATCTTCTTACAAATATTGTTAAATCAACAATATAACTTTTTCGTTTTTTTAATATAAAATAAAAATTATTGAAAACACTGGTTGTAATTAACCACTAAATATCATTTTTTTTTAAAAAACACCGTTTATGGATTTGAAAGACAAAAAAAAAATTCTACATTTGCACGCCCAAAAAGGGGATTTCAATAATAAAAATTGATATACATTTATGCCAACTATTGCACAATTAGTAAGAAAAGGAAGAGTGACAAATACAAAGAAGAGTAAATCCGCTTCTTTGGAATCATGTCCACAACGCCGGGGGGTATGTACAAGAGTATATACTACCACTCCAAAAAAACCGAACTCAGCCATGAGAAAAGTTGCTCGTGTTCGATTAACAAACGGGAAAGAGGTAAATGCCTATATCCCTGGAGAAGGTCATAATCTTCAAGAACACTCTATTGTTTTAGTTCGAGGTGGAAGGGTAAAAGATTTGCCAGGAGTTCGCTATCATATAGTCCGCGGAGCCCTCGATACGGCGGGAGTTGAAGGCCGCCTTCAAAGGAGATCAAAATATGGGGCTAAACGACCAAAAAAATAAAAATTTCTTGAACTATTTACAATGAGAAAAAGAGAAGCAAAAAAACGTCCATTATTGCCAGATCCAAAGTTTAAGGATCAACTGGTTACAAGGTTTGTTAACAACCTCATGTGGGATGGAAAAAAGTCCACAGCGTATACCATTTTTTATGATGCGATTAATATAATTGACGAGAGAAAGCAAGAGGATGTTGAAAAAACTGCCGTTGAAATATGGAAAGATGCACTGTCAAACGTCATGCCTCATGTAGAAGTAAGAAGTAGAAGAGTGGGTGGAGCAACATTCCAAATTCCAATGCAGATACGTGCAGACAGAAAGGTCTCTTTAGCCATGAAATGGTTAATTACTGCAGCTCGTAAGCGCAATGAAAAATCAATGGCACTTAGACTAGCTAATGAATGTATTGCCGCTGAAAAAGAAGAAGGATCCGCTGTTAAAAAAAGAGTAGATACTCACAAAATGGCTGAAGCTAATAAGGCATTCTCACATTTTAGATTCTAATTTATTTAAATATTATTTAAAATGTCAAGAGATTTAAAATATACAAGAAATATAGGAATAGCTGCTCATATCGATGCAGGTAAAACCACAACCACAGAACGAATACTTTTTTACACAGGGGTAAGTCACAAAATTGGTGAGGTTCATGATGGTGCTGCTACGATGGATTGGATGGAACAGGAGCAAGAGCGGGGTATAACTATTACTTCAGCCGCAACTACATGTACATGGTCTTTTCCTTCCGAGCAAGGTCAACCCGAGTCCGATGCCAATGATTATCATTTTAATATAATCGATACTCCTGGTCACGTTGATTTCACAGTTGAAGTTAACAGATCACTGAGGGTTCTTGATGGTCTTGTTTTTCTTTTTTCAGCTGTAGATGGAGTTGAACCCCAATCTGAAACTAATTGGCGTTTAGCAGACAACTATAAAGTTCCTCGTATAGGATTTGTTAATAAAATGGACCGTCAAGGTTCCAATTTTTTAGGAGTTTGTAAGCAGGTTAAAGATATGCTTAAGTCAAATGCTGTCCCTATTGTATTAAATATAGGAGATGAAGATGATTTTAAAGGTATTGTAGATTTAGTTAAAAATAGGGCGATAGTATGGCACGATGACAATTATGGATCAACCTTTGATGTTGTTGATATTCCAGCTGACTTAAAAGAAGAGTCCGAAATGCTACGCAACCAATTAATTGAAGCGGTCGCTGAATACGATGAAGTTTTACTTGAGAAATTTTTTGATGATCCTGAAAGTATTACTGAGGATGAAGTTCATAATGCCCTAAGAGCAGCTACACAGGATATTAGTATTATCCCAATGATTTGTGGTTCCTCTTTTAAAAATAAAGGAGTTCAATTCCTGCTAGATGCTGTTTGTCGTTACTTACCATCTCCTGAAGATAAAGAAGCTATAATCGGTACAGATCCAAATACAGAATTAGAAATTTCAAGAAAGCCGAGTGTAAAAGAGCCTTTCGCCGCTCTTGCATTCAAAATTGCAACTGACCCATACGTTGGTCGTTTAGCATTTTTTCGAGCTTATTCAGGTAGACTTGATGCGGGTTCTTACGTTTTAAACAATAGATCTGGTAACAAGGAAAGGATATCACGTATTTACCAAATGCACTCAAATAAACAGAATGCTATCGACTTTATTGAAGCTGGAGATATCGGAGCTGCAGTTGGGTTTAAAGATATTAAAACTGGTGATACGCTTACTGTAGAAAAACATCCTATCGTATTAGAAAGTATGGATTTTCCTGATCCAGTAATTGGAATTGCTGTTGAGCCAAAAACGAAAGCAGATGTTGATAAATTAGGTATGTCTTTAGCTAAGTTAGCTGAAGAAGATCCTACCTTCCAAGTTAAATCTGATGAGGCTTCTGGTCAAACAATTATATCTGGGATGGGAGAACTTCATCTTGATATTATAGTTGATAGACTTAGAAGAGAGTTTAAAGTTGAAGTTAATCAAGGTAAGCCTCAAGTTGAGTATAAAGAAGCTTTGACTATTAAGGCACAACACAGAGAAATTTATAAAAAACAATCTGGAGGTAGAGGTAAATTTGCTGATATTGTTTTTGAGATTGAGCCTGCTGAAGATGGTAAGTCAGGACTTGAATTTGTTAACCTCATAAAAGGAGGTAACGTGCCTAAAGAGTATATCCCTTCTGTTGAAAAAGGATTTAAAATGTCAATGAACAACGGTCCTTTAGCTGGCTTTGAAGTTGATTCAATGAAAGTAACTTTGAAAGATGGATCTTTTCATGCCGTTGATTCAGATTCACTTTCTTTTGAACTAGCAGCTAAGTTAGGTTTTAAAAATTCTGCTAAAGCTGCTAAAGCTGTTATAATGGAGCCAATTATGAAGTTAGAAGTTCTTACTCCAGAAATTAATATGGGAGATATTGTTGGGGATTTAAATCGTAGACGTGGTCAAGTCAATGCTATGGACGATAGAGCAGGTGCAAAAGTTGTGAAAGCTGAGGTTCCCTTATCTGAAATGTTTGGTTACGTCACATCACTAAGGACTCTTTCATCAGGAAGAGCTACATCAACTATGGAATTTTCTCATTATGCAGAAACACCATCAAATATATCTGAAGCTGTAATTGCTGAAGTAAAAGGTAAAAATGTTTAATTAAACGATCGATGAGTCAAAAAATTAGAATAAAATTAAAATCATACGATCACAATTTAGTAGATAAATCTGCTGATAAAATCGTAAAGACAGTAAAAACAACTGGTGCTGTAGTTACTGGGCCTATCCCACTCCCTACAAATAAAAAAATATTCACTGTATTGCGATCGCCACACGTAAACAAAACATCTCGTGAGCAATTTAAACTTTGCTACTACAAGCGTTTATTAGATATTTACAGCTCATCTTCCAAAACAATTGATGCGTTAATGAAATTGGAATTGCCTAGCGGTGTTGAAGTAGAAATTAAAGTATAATTAAATAACAAAAGTAATCATGTCTGGATTAATCGGAAAAAAAATAGGAATGACATCTTTATACGATGTAAATGGAAAGAATATTCCATGTACAGTTATAGAAGCTGGTCCTTGTGTGGTTACCCAAGTCAGAACTAAAGATATTGATGGGTATGAAGCTCTTCAGTTAGGTTTCGATGACAAGTCTGAAAAGAACAGTTCAAATGCAGCTATTGGGCATTTTAAGAAAGCTAATACTCCTGTCAAGCGAAAACTTATTGAATTTCAAAATTTTAGTGAAGATTTTAAATTGGGTGACCAAATAAATGTGAATCATTTTATCGAGGGAGAATTTGTGGATGTTTCTGGAACGTCTAAAGGAAAAGGTTTTCAAGGAGTAGTTAAAAGACATGGATTTGCTGGAGTAGGACAAGCTACTCACGGTCAGCATAACCGTCTTCGTGCACCGGGTTCTATTGGTGCGGCTTCATACCCAGCTAGAGTATTTAAAGGTATGCGAATGGCTGGTCAAACAGGTAATGAATCTGTTAAAGTTCAAAATCTTCGTGTTGTTAAAGTTGTTTCAGAAAAAAATATTCTTGTTGTAAAAGGATGTGTTCCAGGTCACAAAAACTCATACGTAATAATAAGTAAATGATGGAAATAGCTATTCTAAATATAAAAGGAAAAGAGACTGGAAGAAAAGTAAAGCTTGATCCTTCAGTTTTCGGATTAGAACCAAATAATCATGCTATTTACTTAGATGTTAAACAACATTTAGCAAACAAGCGACAAGGGACGCATAAGTCAAAAGAGCGTGCTGAAATTGTTGGTTCAACTAGAAAAATTAAGAAACAAAAAGGAACAGGAACTGCGAGAGCTGGTAGTATTAAAAATCCGTTATTTAGGGGGGGAGGGAGAGTTTTTGGTCCTTCGCCAAGGGATTATAGCCAAAAAGTAAATAAGAAAGTTAAGCGTTTAGCTAGAAAATCTGCGCTCAGTATCATGGCTAAAGAAAAAGCAATTATTGTTTTAGAAGACTTCGAGTTTTCTGAGCCAAAAACTTCTTCTTATCTAAACGTTTTAAAAGCACTAAACCTGGATGATAAAAAATCCTTACTGGTACTAGGAGAGCAAAATAAAAATGTATATTTGTCATCGCGCAATTTAAAAAACTCTGAAGTCGTAACCAACTCAGAATTAAATACTTACAAGATATCTAATTCGTCAAACTTGGTTTTATCTGAAAGTGCTATTGTCGAATTAGAATTAATTTTGAATAAAGTTTAGGTATATGAACATTATAATTAAACCAATTATCACTGAAAAAGCAACATCTGATAGCGAACTAAATAATCGTTATACTTTTCTTGTTGACCCAAAAGCTAATAAAGTTGTGATAAAAAAAGAAATTGAAAAGTCATATGGTGTTAGTGTTAAGAAAGTTCGAACTATGAACTATGGCCCCGAACGAAAAACAAAACATACTAAGACCGGTATTCAACAAGCCAAAACTAATGCATTAAAAAAAGCTATTGTTCATTTAGCAGACGGTGATGTAATTGATTTTTATAGTAATTTATAATAACACATAGATGTCAGTTAGAAAATTAAAACCAGTAACGCCCGCCCAAAGATTTAGAGTAGTAAATGGCTTTGATGCAATTACTACTGATAAACCTGAAAAAACTTTGTTGGAACCAAAAAAGCGAAGTGGGGGTAGAAACAACAAAGGTAAAATGACTATTCGTCATCGTGGAGGTGGTCACAAAAAACGTTATAGAATTATTGATTTCAAAAGAAATAAATTTGATATCAGTGCCACTGTTCAATCCATTGAGTATGATCCAAATAGAAGTTCTTTCATTGCTCTTGTAGAATATAAAGACGGTGAAAAAAGGTATATAATTGCACAAAATGGATTAAAAGTGGGACAAACAGTCTCCTCAGGTGATAAATCATCTCCAGATATAGGAAACGCTTTACCACTTTCAAAAATTCCACTTGGAACAATAATTTCATGTATTGAACTTCAACCTGAGAAGGGAGCTGTTATTGCAAGAAGCGCTGGTTCCTTTGCGCAGTTAATGGCTAGAGATGGTAAGTTTGCTACTATTAAAATGCCTTCCGGTGAAACTAGACTTATTCAAATAATATGTTTTGCAACAATTGGAGCAGTGTCTAATTCTGATCATCAATTGTTGGTTTCAGGTAAAGCTGGGCGTTCAAGATGGTTAGGTCGTCGCCCTAGAACTAGACCAGTCGCAATGAATCCTGTTGATCACCCAATGGGAGGTGGAGAAGGACGTGCTTCGGGTGGCCACCCTCGTTCAAGAAATGGAATACCTGCAAAAGGATTTCGTACACGTACTAAAACAAAAGCAAGTAATAAGTTCATCATTGAGCGAAGAAAAAAATAAGATATGGCACGTTCACTTAAAAAAGGTCCTTTTGTTCATCACAGCTTAAATGCTAAGATTGGCAAAAACATTGAAGATAATAAGAAAACTGTTATCAAAACATGGTCTAGAGCATCCTTAATTACCCCTGATTTTGTTGGTCAGACAATAGGTGTTCACAATGGAAAAACCCACATTCCTGTATATATTACAGAGAATATGGTAGGTCATAAATTAGGAGAATTTTCACCAACACGTTCGTTTAGAGGACATGCAGGTGCTAAAAATAAAGGAAAAAGATAGTATATGGGAAATAGAAAAAAGCAGAGCGCTGAACTCATACAAGAAAGTAAGAAAAATCTTGCATTTGCAAAATTAAACAATTGTCCAACCTCTCCACGAAAAATGAGGTTAGTGGCGGATCAGGTAAGAGGGGAAAAAATAGATAAGGCTTTATCGATTTTGAAATTTAGCCCTAAAGAAGCATCTCGAAGATTAGAAAAACTTTTACTTTCTGCAATATCAAATTGGCAAGCTAAGAATGAAGAAGGTGATGTTGAAAATGCTGAGCTTTTTGTCAAAGAAATTAAGGTTGATAGTGGAAGTATGCTAAAACGTCTTCGTCCTGCTCCTCAAGGTCGTGCTCATCGAATCAGAAAAAGATCAAATCATGTAACACTCGTTTTGGGTGCAAATAATATTGAAGACTAAATTATGGGACAAAAAACAAATCCTATTGGAAATCGATTAGGAATTATAAGAGGTTGGGACTCGAATTGGTATGGTGGTAGGGATTATGGAGATAAACTAGCCGAGGATGATAAAATCCGAAAATATATTTTTGTTCGATTAGTTAAGGCTAGTGTTTCAAACGTTATTATTGAAAGAACTCTAAAATTAATTACAATTACTATAACAACTGCTCGTCCAGGAATTATCATTGGCAAAGCAGGGTCCGAAGTTGATAAGTTAAAGGAAGAGCTTAAGAAAATTACTGATAAAGATGTGCAAATCAACATCCATGAAATCAAAAGACCAGAACTTGATGCAAAGCTTGTTGCTTCAAGTATTGCTCGTCAAATAGAAAATCGTATTTCATACCGTCGTGCAATTAAAATGTCCATAGCCTCCTCCATAAGGATGAATGCTGAAGGAATTAAAGTTCAAATTTCTGGACGTTTAAATGGTGCAGAAATGGCAAGAAGTGAGTCATACAAAGAAGGTCGTATCCCACTATCAACTTTTAGAGCAGATATTGATTATGCTTTAGTTGAAGCACATACTACATATGGTCGTTTGGGAGTCAAAGTATGGATTATGAAGGGAGAAGTTTACGGCAAAAGAGAATTATCCCCTCTTGTTGGAATGCAAAAAAAGTCAGGATTAAACTCAAAAAATAACAATAAATCTGGGGGTCGTCAACAGCGCCGCGGAAGAAAATAATTTGAATTGTAGGGAATATGTTACAACCTAAAAGAACAAAATTTCGGAAGGCACAAAAGGGAAGGATGAAAGGTCTTTCTCAAAGAGGTAATCAATTGTCAAACGGTATGTTTGGTATTAAATCTAATGATTCTCATTTTATAACATCAAGGCAAATTGAAGCAGCTAGGATTGCTGCTACCCGCCATATGAAACGTGAAGGTCAATTGTGGATTAAAATATTTCCAGATAAGCCAATAACAAAGAAACCATTAGAAGTTAGGATGGGAAAAGGTAAAGGAGCTCCAGAATATTTTGTAGCTGTTGTAAAACCAGGTCGAATAATGTTTGAGGTAGCAGGTGTTTCCTTAGATATTGCAAAAGAAGCCCTCAGGCTTGCAGCCCAAAAGCTTCCAGTTCGTACTAAATTTATTATCGCTCGGGACTATCAAACCATAAATGAATAACGATGAAACAATCAGAAGTAGAAAAATTTTCGGCAGATGATATTAACGATAAGTTAGAGGAGTTTAAAAAAAAATTAAATGAACTCAAAATGACTCATTCAATTTCGCCACTTGAAAATCCAATTCAGATTCGAGATGTACGAAGAACAATATCACGTTTATTAACAGCTAAAAGTGCAAAAAAATAAACCTATAAGTAACAATTATTATGGAAAGTAGAAACCTAAGAAAAGAACGAATTGGTACTGTTACCAGTAATAAAATGGAGAAATCTATTGTTGTTGCTGAAGTAAAAAGAACTAAACATCCAATGTATGGTAAATATGTTTTAAAGACTAAAAAGTATACTGCACATGATGAAACAAATGATTGTAATATCGGTGATACGGTCAAAATAATGGAAACTCGCCCCTTGAGTAAGTCAAAAAACTGGAGGTTGGTTGAGATAATAGAAAGAGCAAAATAAAATGTTACAACAAGAATCAAGATTAAAGGTTGCTGACAATACGGGAGCAAAAGAAGTACTAACTATTAGAGTTTTGGGAGGTACTAAAAGACGCTACGCTTCTGTTGGTGATAAAATTGTTATTACTGTAAAAGATGCTACACCGTCAGGAACAGTAAAAAAAGGACAAGTTTCTACTGCTGTTGTAGTTAGAACTACAAAAGAAATTAGACGTGCAGATGGATCATATATTCGTTTCGATGATAATGCATGTGTGCTTTTAAATGAAACTGGTGAAATGAGAGGAACTCGAGTTTTTGGTCCTGTAGCGAGAGAATTAAGAGATAAACAGTTTATGAAAATTGTTTCATTAGCACCGGAGGTGTTATAAATTTATATAATGAAAAAATTTAAAATAAGAAAAGGAGATAACGTAAAAGTAATTGCTGGTGCTCAAAAAGGTAGCGATGGAAAAGTTGTTAAAATTATTTCTGAGTCCAACAGAGTTATTGTTGAGGGAGTTAATCTAGTGAAAAAACATACTAAGCCTAGCGCTCAAAGTCCTCAAGGTGGTATAGTTGAGAAAGAATCTCCAATTCATATCTCAAATCTCTCAATACTTAACACTGATGGTAATATAACTAGAATTGGCTATCGAACCGAAGACGGTAAAAAGGTTCGCTATTCAAAAAAATCAAATGAAGTTTTATAATTATGGACTATCAACCTAGACTTAAAAAAGAATATAACGAGAAAATAATTAACTCCTTGAAAGAAGAGTATAGTTATTCAAATATAATGCAAGTCCCGAGGCTTGACAAAATTGTTATAAGTAAAGGAGTAGGTGCAGCTGTATCGGATAAAAAGCTAATTGACTATGCTGTTGATGAGCTAACACAAATTTCTGGACAAAAAGCTGTTCCAACCTTATCTAAAAAAGATGTAGCCTCCTTTAAGTTAAGAAAAGGTATGCCCATAGGGACTAAGGTGACACTTCGTGGAGAAAGAATGTATGAGTTTTTAGATAGACTCGTAACCGTCGCTTTACCTCGAGTTAGAGATTTTCAAGGTGTAAAGTCTACTGGTTTTGATGGTCGAGGAAATTATAATCTTGGGGTTACAGAACAAATTATTTTTCCTGAAATTAATATTGATAAAGTGAATAAAATAGGTGGAATGGATATTACATTTGTCACCAATGCAAATACAGACAAAGAAGCAAAATCATTGTTAAATGAGTTAGGTCTTCCTTTTAAAAAGAATTAATATGGCAAAAGAATCAATGAAAGCTCGCGAAGTTAAAAGAGCTAAAATAGTCGCAAAATATTCCGCTAAGCGCAAAGCTCTAAAGGACGCGGGAGATTATGAAGGACTTCAAAAACTTCCAAAAAACGCCTCCCCTGTTCGTCTTCACAATCGATGTAAGCTTACTGGACGTCCAAAAGGTTACATTCGACAGTTTGGACTTTCACGTGTCACTTTCAGAGAAATGGCTAATCAAGGTTTAATTCCCGGTGTAACTAAAGCTAGCTGGTAAAAAAAAAAGATATGAATACAGATCCAATTGCAGATTATTTAACTCGAATTCGTAACGCAAACAGTGCTGGGCACCGAGTAGTAGATATACCATCATCCAACACAAAACAGGAAATGACTAAAATCCTATTTGATCAAGGTTTTATTCTGAGTTATAAGTTTGAGGAAACAAAAAATAATCAAGGAAATATAAAGATCGCACTAAAATACGATTTAAACACTAAAGATCCTGTGATCAAACAGTTGCAAAGAATTAGCACTCCAGGACTTCGTAAATACTCCGGTAGTGACAGCCTTCCAAGAGTTTTGAATGGATTAGGGATTTCAATTATTTCTACCTCGAGCGGCTTAATGACTGGAAAACAAGCAGAAAAACAAAATGTAGGAGGCGAAGTGCTTTGCTATGTATATTAATAATAGGAAATTGAAAAGAAATGTCTAGAATAGGTAATAATCCAATAGTAGTACCCGAAGGAGTTATTGTTGACATCCAAGATGCACTAATAACCGTAAAAGGTAAACTTGGTGAGTTGTCTCAGATTTATTCTGATGTAAACTTTATATATAATGATGGAGTTATAAATGTTATAAATCCACTTAAAACAAAAGATTCTAATGCAAAACACGGTCTTTATCGAGCTTTAGTCAATAATATGATTGAAGGAGTATCTAAGGGATTCATAAAAGAATTAGAATTGGTTGGTGTTGGTTACAGAGCATCAAATCAGGGGCAGCTTCTTGATTTAGCTCTTGGTTATTCGCACAACATTGTATTAAATATTGCTTCCGAAGTTAAAGTTGAAACAATTTCAGAAAAAGGGAAAAACCCATTAATTAAACTCACTTCATATGACAAACAATTAATTGGTTTTGTAGCTGCTAAAATTAGATCATTTAGAAAACCTGAACCTTATAAAGGAAAAGGTATTCGATTTGTGGGAGAAGAAATTAGAAGAAAAGCAGGTAAATCAGCATAATTTTATAATATGGCACTAACAAAGACACAACGTAGAGATAGAATCCGAAAAAGAATTAGAAAAACTATATCAGGTAGTTCAACACAACCCAGATTAGCTATTTTTAGAAGTAATAAAGAAATCTATGCTCAACTGATTGATGATAAAAATGGTATGACTCTTGCAACTGCTTCTTCAAGAGAAAAAGATGTTGCCGGTTCATCAAGAATTGAAAATTCAGCAATGGTTGGTAAATTGATTGCGGAACGTTCAATAGCAGTGGGTATTAATGCTGTCAAGTTTGATCGCGGAGGTTACTTATATCACGGAAGGGTAAAATCTCTTGCTGATGGAGCTCGTGAAGCAGGTCTTAAATTTTAATTGATTAAATATATGTATCAAAATTATAGTAATATCGAATATGTTAAACCTGCAGGCTTAGATCTAAAAGATCGTCTAGTTGGTGTTCAACGTGTAACAAAGGTAACTAAAGGTGGAAGGGCGTTTGGGTTTTCTGCTATTGTTGTAGTAGGTGACGAAAATGGTGTATTAGGACAAGGTTTAGGTAAGTCTAAAGAAGTAGCTGAAGCAATATCAAAAGCTATTGAAGATGCCAAGAAAAACCTAGTTAGAATTCCGATTCAAAAAGGCACTTTACCTCATGAACAAAAAGGTAAATATGGTGGGGCTAGAGTTTTTTTAAAACCGGCGTCTGAAGGTACTGGAGTAATTGCAGGAGGTGCTGTAAGAGCGGTTTTAGAAGCAGTTGGTGTTCATAACGTTCTTTCAAAATCCCAAGGATCTTCTAATCCACACAATGTTGTAAAGGCAACTTTTGATGCTTTACTTCAACTAAGAAGCCCCGAAACGATTGCTCACCAAAGAGGAGTATCTATCGATAAAGTATTTAATGGTTAATTTATTTAAATGGAAAAAATAAAAGTTAAACAAGTAAAAAGTAGTATTAAAAGAATTAAATCTCAAAAAAGAACTCTAGAAGCTCTTGGTTTAAGAGGTATTGGTAAAGAGGTTATTCACAATGCTACTCCGAGTATTTTAGGAATGGTTAAAAAAATAGAACATTTGGTTTCAGTTGTTGAAGCTTAAAAATAAAAAAAAATGAGTTTAAGTAATTTACAGCCTGCAAGTGGTTCAACCCACAAGAATAGCAAAAGACTCGGAAGAGGTCAAGGTTCGGGAAAAGGTGGGACCGCCGCAAGAGGTCATAAAGGTGCCAAATCACGTTCTGGATATTCAAAGAAACTAGGATTTGAAGGTGGTCAGATGCCATTACAAAGACGAGTCCCAAAATTTGGATTTAAGAATATAAATCGTAAAGAATATACCGGTATTAATATTGATACCATTCAAGAACTAATCGATTTAAAAAAAATAAAAGGAGACCTTACTATCGATCATATTGTTTCCATGCGTTTAGCGAAAAAAAATGATCTCATAAAGATATTAGGAAGAGGAGAAATTAAATCTTCAATAAAGGTTTCAGCTCATAAATTCACTGCTACTGCAAAAGCAGCGATTGAAAAGGTAGGTGGTGAAATTATAAGTATTGAATAGTATGAAAAAGTTTTTAGAAACCATAATAAATATATATAACATAGATGAGCTTCGAAAGCGTATCGGAGTCACCTTGTTTTTATTATTGGTCTATCGTTTGGGTGCTCAAATCGTTATTCCCGGAATAGACTCGGTTCAGCTTGCATCCTTAGCTCAAAAATCAGATGCTGGTGGGCTTTTGGGAATTTTAAATGCGTTTACTGGAGGAGCTTTTGCTAATGCTTCTGTATTTGCATTAGGTATTATGCCCTATATTTCGGCTTCAATTGTTGTACAGTTAATGGGTATTGCAATTCCCTACCTTCAAAAGCTTCAAAAAGAAGGCGAAAGTGGTCGTAAAACAATTAATCAAATTACAAGGTGGTTGACAATTGCTATTTGTGTTGTTCAAGCGCCAGCATACTTATTTGGTTTAAGTGCTTTAGGTGTTCCTGATAGTGCTTTTATCCTAGGGAGAGGTCCGTTATTTATTTTCACATCAGTAACAATTCTTGTTACTGGAACTATTTTTGCAATGTGGCTGGGTGAAAAAATAACTGATAAAGGAATTGGTAATGGGATCTCATTATTAATAATGGTTGGAATTATTGCAAATCTTCCACTTTCTTTTACTCAAGAATTTATCTCAAGAGTCAGTGAAAATAATGGAGGTCTCATGCTTGTTCTAATTGAGCTTGTTTTATGGATAGTAATTATTTTATTTTCAATACTTTTAGTAATGGCTGTTCGTCAAATACCAGTTCAGTATGCTAGAAGAACTACTAGTGGGACGTCCCAACAAAATATAGCTGGTTCAAGACAATACATACCTCTCAAGCTAAATGCCTCTGGTGTAATGCCAATTATTTTTGCTCAAGCCCTTATGTTTGCTCCAGTCTATTTAGGAAGCTTTTTAGGTGATTCGGATATAGGACTTTGGATGCAGGCTGAATTTTCAGATATTTTTGGTTTATGGTATAATATTTTATTTGGTTTGTTGATAATAATATTTACTTTCTTCTATACTGCAATAACTGTTCCTACTAATAAAATGTCTGATGATTTAAAAAGAAGTGGTGGTTTTGTCCCCGGTATCAAGCCCGGAATTGAAACATCAAATTATTTAGACACAGTTATGTCTCATATAACTTTCCCGGGTTCTCTATTTCTAGCAGCAATTGCAGTTTTTCCTGCCGTTGTTGTAAAGTTAATAGGAATGCAGCAAGGATGGGCGTTGTTTTATGGAGGGACATCACTGTTAATTATGGTTGGTGTTGCGATAGATACGATTCAACAGATCAATTCGTATTTATTAAATCGTCATTATGATGGACTAATGAAAACAGGGAAAAACCGTAGAACAATAACTCCAACAATATAATTATGGCTAAGCAGGCATCAATAGAACAGGAGGGTAATATTATAGAAGCATTGTCAAATGCAATGTTTAGGGTTGAATTAGAGAACGGTCATGTTGTCACTGCCCATATTTCAGGTAAAATGAGATTACATTATATTAAGCTTTTACCCGGTGATAAAGTAAAATTAGAAATGAGTCCATATGACTTATCAAAAGCAAGAATTACGTATAGATTTTAATAAATAGTTATTTTATGAAAACAAGAGCGTCTATTAAGAAAAGAAGTGCCGATTGCAAAATTGTAAGAAGAAAAGGTACTTTATATGTTATTAACAAAAAGAATCCTCGATTCAAACAAAGACAAGGATAAATTATGGCAAGAATTTCAGGAGTTGATATTCCAAAACAAAAAAGAGGAGTTATATCACTTACTTATATATATGGTGTTGGACGCAGTAGAGCTGCTAAAATATTATTACAGGCAAAAGTAAGTCAGGATACAAAAGTTCAGGACTGGACAGATGAAGAAACAGGGCGTATACGTGATTCTGTTTCAAGTTTTAAGATCGAAGGTGAATTAAGATCAGAGACTCAGCTTAATATCAAAAGATTAATGGATATAGGTTGTTACAGGGGTATTCGTCATCGATCTGGTCTTCCTTTAAGAGGTCAAAGGACCAAAAATAATTCTCGAACAAGAAAAGGTAAAAGAAAGACTGTTGCAAATAAAAAGAAAGTAACTAAATAATATTTAACAATGGCAAAAACAACAAGTAAAAAGAGAAAAGTCATTGTAGAGGCTACGGGTGAAGCTCATATAAATGCCTCTTTCAATAACATAATTATATCTCTCACAAATCTAAAAGGCGAAGTTATTTCATGGTCATCAGCTGGTAAAATGGGCTTTAGAGGATCAAAAAAAAACACCCCCTACGCAGCTCAAACAGCTGCAGAAGATTGTGCTAAAGTAGCCCAAGAAGCTGGTTTAAGAAAAATTAAAGTATACGTTAAGGGTCCAGGTAATGGAAGAGAATCTGCTATTCGAACCCTTCACAATAACGGTATTGAAGTAACAGAAATTGTTGATGTTACTCCATTACCTCATAACGGATGTCGTCCACCTAAAAGAAGGCGCGTCTAATATATTAATCGTGTTTGTAATGTTATCGAAGGATAAGACCTTAATTCATAACTTACAAATGCTTAAATACTAAGAAATGGCAAGATATACTGGTCCAAAAACTAAAATAGCTAGAAAATTCGGTGAGGCTATTTTTGGTGAAGATAAATCTTTTGAAAAAAGAAATTATCCACCAGGTCAACATGGTAATAACCGTAGACGTGGTAAAAAGTCTGAATACGCTGTCCAATTAATGGAGAAACAAAAAGCAAAGTACTCCTACGGGATTTTAGAGAGACAATTTAAAAATTTATTTGAAAAAGCTAATAGATCTAAGGGTGTAACTGGTGAAGTTTTACTTCAGTTGTGTGAATCTCGTTTGGATAACACTGTTTTTCGTTTAGGTTTATCTCCTTCTCGAAGTGGTGCACGCCAACTCGTATCACATAGACATATCACCGTTAATGATAATATTGTAAATATACCGTCTTATCAGCTCAAACCTGGCGATGTTATAGGAGTAAGAGAAAAATCAAAATCATTACAGATCATAATTAATTCTTTAGATAATAACTCAAGTGTATATGAATGGTTGACTTGGAACAGAGATACCCTTCAGGGTACATTTGTAACAATTCCTCAGCGTCTTCAAATACCTGAAAATATAAAAGAACAATTGATAGTAGAACTATATTCAAAATAAAAAAATAAGTAATAACTATGGCTATATTAAATTTTCAAAAACCCGATAAAGTTGTCATGATAAATTCTTCAGATTTTGAAGGTAAATTTGAGTTTCGTCCACTTGAACCAGGTTATGGTTTAACAGTAGGAAACGCACTTAGAAGAGTACTTCTATCATCTCTTGAAGGATTTGCAATTACCTCGGTAAAAATTGAGGGTGTTGATCATGAATTTTCAACAATTCAAGGAATTGTTGAAGACGTTACAGATATCATTTTAAATCTAAAACAAGTTCGATTTAAACGTCAGATTGATGATGTTGATGACGAAAAAGTTACTATTAATATTGCAGGTCAGGACCAATTAAAAGCTGCTGATTTTCAAAAATTTATTTCAGGTTTTCAAGTTTTAAATCCCGAACATGTTATTTGTAATCTTGAAAAAGGTGTTCAACTAAACATGGAATTATCTATTGAGAAAGGACGTGGATACGTTCCTGCAGAAGAAAATAAGAATTCATCTGCGGACTTAGGGGTAATTGCTATCGATTCAATTTACACTCCAGTTAAAAATGTTAAATACACTATTGAGAATTTTAGAGTAGAACAAAAAACTGATTATGAAAAATTAGTATTTGAAATTATTACTGATGGTTCTATAAATCCAAAAGATGCACTTACTGAGGCTGCAAAAACTTTAATTCATCACTTTTTGTTATTTTCAGATGAAAGAATTACACTTGAAGCCGATGAAATCGCTCAAACTGAAACTTATGATGAAGAATCCCTTCATATGCGTCAGCTTTTGAAAACTAAACTTATTGATATGGATTTATCTGTTAGAGCACTTAACTGCCTAAAGGCTGCTGAGGTTGATACTCTTGGCGATTTAGTATCTTTCAATAAAAATGATTTAATGAAGTTTCGAAATTTTGGTAAAAAATCTCTGACTGAATTAGAGGAACTAGTAATTTTAAAAGGTCTTTCTTTTGGTATGGATCTTTCAAAGTATAAATTAGATAAGGATTAATCTACATTTTTTATATAAAACATTATGAGACACGGAAAAAAAGTAATGCATTTAGGCCGAAAAAAAGCCCATCGTAAGTCCATGCTTTCAAATATGGCTTGTTCTCTCATAGAGCACAAATCAATAAACACAACAGTCACAAAGGCTAAAGCTCTAAAGATTTTTATTGAACCAATTATTACTAAAGCAAAAGATGATACAACCCATAATCGAAGACTTGCTTTTAGCGAATTGAGAAGTAAGGATTCTGTCACAGAGTTATTCGGAGTTGTATCTGATAAAGTAGGGGATCGCCCAGGTGGTTATACTAGGGTAATTAGGATGGGAAATCGTTTAGGTGATAATGCTGACATGGCTCTTATAGAGTTTGTTGACTTTAATGATATATACTCAAGTAATTCTGAAGTTAAGAAAAAGACAACAAGAAGAAGAAAGTCTAAGAAATCGACTGAATCATCTTCTGTTAATATCGATTCTAATAAAAATGATTCATCTACTAAAGAAGGTAATTAAATTAACCTTTTCTAGTGTTACAATTGAAAAGGATAATCATTTTAGATTATCCTTTTTTTTTTTTATTTTGTTAAATAAAATATATGAAATACAAAGCCTTAAAGAAAGCAGTTGTTGTCCTAGCTGATGGTACTAAATTTTTTGGAAAATCTATAGGGTTAGACGGAACAGGTTTCGGTGAGATTTGTTTTAATACAGGTATGACTGGTTATCAGGAAATATTTACAGACCCTTCCTACTTCGGACAAATAATTGTTGCAACAAATGCTCATACTGGAAATTATGGAGTTTTAAATAATGATGCACAATCTGATAATATTAAAATTTCAGGACTAATCTGTAAAAATTTTAGTTTTACCCAAACTAGACCTTCTGCCGAATCAGATCTGCTCACTTATTTTAAGGATAACAAAATTGTTGGTATTTGTGACGTTGATACCCGAGCTTTGGTTAGTTATATAAGAGATAATGGTGCTATGAACTCATTAATAACCACAAAGTTAGATAGTATAGATGATCTAATAATCGAATTGCAAAATCTTCCTAATATGGATGGTTTGGAATTGGCATCTAAAGTTTCAACCAAAAAACCTTATTTTGTTGGAAATCCAGATGCGAAATTTAAAGTTTCAGCACTAGACTTAGGCGTTAAAAAAAACATATTAAACCACTTAATTAAAAGAGATGTTTATGTAAAGGTTTTTCCGTTCAACTCGTCTTTTGAAATTCTTTCTGAATGGAACCCTGATGGATATTTTATTTCAAATGGACCAGGAGATCCTAAACCATTAATACAGGCTCAAAATCTTGCAAAAGAGATTATTAAAAACAACTTTCCTCTCTTTGGAATTTGTTTAGGCCACCAGATTATTGCTTTAGCAAATGGAGTTCCTACCTATAAAATGTTTAATGGCCACAGAGGTATAAATCACCCTGTTATTAATCACGAAACAGGAAAAGGTGAGATAACATCTCAAAATCACGGTTTTGCTATAAAAAGAGCAGCAGCAGAATCAAATAAGAACATCATTATAACGCACTCGCATCTGAACGATCAAACTGTTGCTGGTATAAGGATTAAATCTAAAAATTGTTTTTCGGTTCAGTATCATCCAGAAGCTGCTCCAGGCCCAAACGATTCAAATTATTTGTTTGATGATTTCATCAAACTAATAAAAAATTTTAAATCATAATTATGAGTAAAATTGATAAAGTTATTGCAAGACAAATTTTTGATTCCAGAGGTAATCCTACAGTTGAGGTCGATGTAATTACGCAAAATGGAAGTATAGGAAGAGCGTCTGTTCCTTCAGGTGCTTCAACTGGTGAGCATGAGGCTGTTGAATTACGAGATGGTGGATCGGATTATATGGGTAAAGGTGTTAAAAAAGCAGTTGATATTATTAATCAAACTATCTCATCAAAAATTATCGGATTATCTGTTTATGGTCAGGAGGAAATTGATCAACTTATGATAGATCTTGATGGAACTGAAAACAAATCAAACCTAGGAGCAAATTCAATTCTAGGAGTTTCTTTAGCAGTTGCTAAAGCTGCAGCTAAAGAATCTGGATTTTCCTTGTATAGATATATTGGAGGAGAAAACGCTAAAACTTTACCTGTTCCTATGATGAATATTATAAATGGTGGTTCACATTCTGATGCTCCCATTGCTTTTCAGGAGTTTATGATTATACCAATTGGAGCAAAAAACTTTTCTCATGCTTTACAAATTGGAACTGAAATATTTCACAATTTAAAAAAAGTACTAAAATCAAGAAACCTTAGTACTGCAGTTGGTGATGAGGGAGGTTTTGCTCCCAAACTTCAAGGGACTGAGGATGCGCTTGATACTATAATTTCAGCTATAAATAAGTCGGGTTATAATCCAGGCCTAGATGTAAAAATTGCTTTGGATTGTGCTTCTTCAGAGTTTTATGAAGATGGCAAATATAATTATCAAATCTTTGAAGGTAAAGATGCTAAAATTAGAAACTCAGCAGAGCAAGCTGAATATTTATCGGAATTAGCTCACAAATATCCTATAATTTCTATCGAAGATGGAATGGATGAAAATGATTGGGATGGTTGGAAATATTTAACAGAAATGATTGGAAATAATATTCAAATAGTGGGTGATGATTTATTTGTTACTAATGTTAAAAGATTAAAAAGGGGAATTGATGGGTATTATGCCAATTCTATACTGATAAAAGTAAATCAAATTGGAACCCTAACCGAAACAATAGCTGCTGTTAATATGGCTCACGATTCTGGACTAACATCAGTAATGTCCCATCGATCAGGGGAAACAGAGGATAATACTATTGCAGATCTTGCAGTAGCTTTGTCTACTGGTCAAATTAAGACTGGATCAGCATCAAGAAGCGATAGAATGTCAAAATATAATCAACTTCTTAGAATAGAGGAGGAATTAGGAAAAAAAGCATATTATCCAGGTTCTAAAGCTTTTAAAATAGATATTTAGGACTGGTTTTTAAATTTAAAGTACTATAAATAATGGAAAAAAATATAAGATTTAATTACAAAAATAAAGACTATGAATTTCCTCTTGTAAAAGGTTCAGAAGGAGAAATAGGAATTGATATAAAAAAATTACGACAAGAAACAGGACTTATAACTTTAGATCCTGGTTATAAAAACACAGGATCTTGTCTTAGTGAGATAACTTATCTGGATGGAGAAAATGGAATTTTAAGATATAGAGGTTATGATATAGAGGAACTAGCAAATAATTCGAGTTTTATTGAAGTTTCCTATTTGTTAATTTTTGGAGAAATGCCATCATCAATTGAAATCAAAAAATTTGAAAAGGACATAAAAAAAGAATGCTTAGTTCATGAAGATATTACTAGTATTTTAAAGAGTTTTCCTCACGGTGCTCATCCTATGGGAGTCCTAGCCTCATTAACTTCAGCACTTATTTCATTTAACCCTGGATCTGTTGATGTTAATTCTGAAGAAAAAATGTATCAAGCCATTGTCCAGCTAATTGCCAAATTTTCAGTAATTACTGCATGGGTACATAGAAAAGTTAAAGGTTTACCTTTAAATTATTCGGATAATTCTCTTCCTTATGTTGAAAATCTAGCTCAGATGATGTTTAGCAAGCCAAACGAGCAATATCAAAATAATCCAGTAATATCATCCGCACTTAATAAACTTTTAATCTTACACGCAGATCATGAACAAAACTGTTCTACATCTACTGTGAGGATAGTTGGCTCATCTGAAGCTGGACTATTCGCATCTATTTCCGCTGGTATCTCTGCTTTGTGGGGTAGACTTCATGGAGGAGCAAATCAAGCAGTTATTGAAATGTTAGAGCTGATAAAAAGAGATGGAGGAGACACAAGTAAATTTATGATAAAGGCCAAAGATAAAAATCATCCATTTCGTCTAATGGGTTTTGGTCATAGGGTTTATAAAAACTTTGATCCGCGAGCAAAAATTATTAAAAAAACTGCTGATGATGTTTTAAAGGATCTTGGTATAGTAGATCCTATTCTTGATATTGCCAAAAAACTAGAACATGAAGCTTTAAACGATAAATATTTCGTTGATAGAAAATTATATCCTAATGTTGATTTTTATTCAGGAATCATCTATAGAGCTCTAGATATACCAACTGAAATGTTTACTGTGATGTTTGCGCTTGGAAGATTGCCTGGGTGGATCGCGCAATGGAAAGAAATGAGGCTAAACAAGGAACCTATTGGTCGTCCCCGTCAAATTTACAATGGAAGTATTTCAAGAAAAATTACATCTAAGGATTAGGTCTTTCTGAAATAAGCTTTATTTTATCGTTTATAATTTTTTTAAAAAAAAGATGTATTTCTTTTTTAGAGGCATCAATTTTAATAAACGTACTGTCAATGTATAATGAGTATTGCTTTGATTTACCTTTATAAATATTCAATTTATAGTAAGGAATGACCAAGCCAAAAGTTTCCAATAAACTTCTAAACCTGATTATTATTCCATACGGTCGCATCTCAATATTACAATAATTTAAATTTTGATCTAAGACTAATAAATTGTGAATATCTATTGATGTTTCCTCAATTAATAACCTTGGAGAGCCTACGCCCTTTTTCATAAACCTTTCTGTTAATGAAAAAGGAGGCCCCACAGCCGAGTCAACCTTATTTTTTATTTTAAGGTCTTTGTATGATAAATTAACTAACATCGTAAATAAAGATAGTACTTTATTGGCATGCG
This sequence comes from uncultured Flavobacteriaceae bacterium, assembly GCA_964432535.1. Classification (GTDB taxonomy): domain Bacteria; phylum Bacteroidota; class Bacteroidia; order Flavobacteriales; family Flavobacteriaceae; genus Marivariicella. The sequence continues at coordinate 101,697 of CAYSNJ010000001.1, forward strand.
TGCGATCAATAAAATGAGTTTAATTATATTTACTCATATTTTAGATATGGAAAAAAAAATAGGCCAAATCGTTGAAAAATTTATAAATACAACTTATGATATTTCTGTCAAGAGTTTTGAATTTCAGGCTACAAAAAAAGATTTCGAAGGAGACATTACTTTGGTGCTTTTCCCTTTATTAAATCGACTGAAAACAAATCCAAATCAATTAGGGGAATCTATTGGCTCCGAGCTTAAATCAAAATTAAATATTGTCAAAGATTTTAATATTGTTAGTGGTTTTTTAAATCTATCTCTACATTCGTCATATTACACCACTTTTTTATATAAAGAAAAAAATAATTTAAAATTTGGTCATATCGAGTCAACAAATGATTCTGAATTAATAATGATTGAATACTCTTCCCCTAATACAAACAAACCACTTCACCTAGGGCATATTAGGAATAATTTACTTGGATATTCTGTTTCTCAAATTCTTAAAGCAAATGGTAAAAAAATTCTAAAAACTCAAATAATAAATGATAGAGGTATTCATATTTGTAAATCAATGATTGCATGGAAGCTTTTTGGCGAAAATAAAACACCATCTGATAAAAAAATGAAGGGTGATCATTTTGTTGGTAAATTTTATATTCTTTATAATAAGGAGTATAATGATCAAGTTAAATCATTAATTAATGAGGGTAAAACACAAGCATATGCTAAAGAAAATGCACCAATTTTCTTACAATCTCAAGAATTTTTAAGAAAATGGGAAGCTGACGATAAGGATGTTAAAGAGCTTTGGAGTAGAATGAATAAATGGGTTTACGATGGTTTTGAAACAACATACAAAAAACTAGGGGTCAATTTTGATTTCAATTATTTTGAGAGTGATACTTATCTTCTAGGAAAAAAAATAATTAATGAAGGAATTTCAAAAGGAGTCTTTTACCCAAAAAAAGATGGATCTATATGGGTAGACTTAAAGTCTGATGGATTAGATGAGAAATTACTCTTAAGATCAGATGGAACTTCAGTTTACATGACTCAAGATTTAGGTACCGCTTTTCAGCGTCTTTTGGACTACCCTAAAATCAGTGGAGTTGTATATACTGTTGGGAATGAACAGGATTATCACTTTAAAGTACTTTTTTTAATTTTAAAAAAACTTGGTTATAATTGGTCAAATAATCTCTTTCATTTAAGTTATGGAATGGTTGATCTTCCAACTGGAAAAATGAAAAGTAGAGAAGGGACTGTTGTTGATGCTGATGATTTGATCAATACTATGTATAATTCTGCGAAGAAAATATCAGAAGAACATGGAAAAATTGAGGGAATTGAAAATCCTAAAAAGCTTTTTAGTCAGATAGGTTTGGGAGCTTTAAAGTACTTTATTCTTAAAGTAGATCCAAAAAAAAGAATTTTATTTGATCCAAAGGCATCATTCGATTTTAATGGAAATACTGGTCCATTTATCCAATATGCTTATGCCAGAATTCAGTCAATTTTGCGAAGTTCAGGTAAATTTAATTGGAATAAGGATGTTGAAATGGAAATTAACTTTAGAGAGAAGAATATATTAAAACAATTAATAATATATCCAGATGTCGTTAAGCAAGCAGGACTTACTTATAGTCCATCATTAATTGCTAATTATGTTTACGATCTAGTTAAAGTTT
>CAYSNJ010000001.1:103373-115394 GCA_964432535.1 uncultured Flavobacteriaceae bacterium
CCTTTTATCAAAATATATCTATACTTGGGGAGAACGATGAAAATATAAAAAACTTTAGATTAACCTTAATTCAAAAAGTTGGATATACTATCCTTAATTCTTGCTCTTTATTAGGAATAGAATCTCCCGAAAGAATGTAAGTTAAAACCATTTAAATTTTTTGAAAAATCTATTGATTTCGCTTCATGTAAATAAATTCTTTACATAACTTTATAAAATGTTTAATAATCTTAGTCAAAAATTTGATAAAGCTTTCCAGGTACTTAAAGGACAGGGAAAAATAACCGAAATAAATGTTGCAGCTACTCTTAAAGAAGTAAGGAGAGCACTTTTAGACGCAGATGTTAATTATAAAATAGCAAAAAATTTTACTGACTCGGTTAAATCAAAAGCCTTAGGGAGAGATGTTTTAACAAGTCTTAATCCAGGACAATTAATGGTTAAGATCCTTAAGGATGAGTTAACTGAGTTAATGGGGTCATCATCTGTCGATATAAATTTATCAATAAATCCGTCAGTGATTTTGATGTGTGGTCTTCAGGGTTCAGGTAAAACCACCTTTTCTGCTAAACTTGCTCAATATTTAAAATTAAAGAAATCCAAAAAACCACTCCTTGTTGCTTGTGACGTATATAGACCAGCTGCTATCGATCAACTTGAAATCCTGGCAAATCAAATTGAGATTCCCATTTATAAAAATATTGATTCAAAGGATCCAGTTACAATTGCTAAAGAAGCTATAGAATTTGCTAAAAACGAGAAACTTGATACAATAATAATTGATACTGCTGGAAGATTAGCTGTAGATGAAGTTTTGATGAAGGAAATTTCAGATATACATAAAACTGTTACTCCAAGTGAAACTCTTTTTGTTGTTGATTCAATGACGGGTCAAGATGCAGTAAATACTGCAAAATCATTTAATGACAAGTTAAATTTTGATGGTGTTGTTTTGACAAAACTAGATGGCGATACAAGAGGTGGAGCCGCTCTTTCAATCAGATATGTAGTTGATAAACCCATTAAGTTTATTGGAACAGGTGAGAAAATAGATGCTATTGATATTTTTTATCCTGAAAGAATGGCAGATAGGATTCTTGGTATGGGAGATGTTATTTCTCTAGTTGAGAGAGCCCAAGATCAATTTGACGAGAATCAAGCTCGAAAAATCAATAAAAAGATTGCTAAAAATAAATTTGGTTTTGACGACTTTCTAAGTCAAATAAATCAAATAAAAAAAATGGGGAGTATTAAAGATCTCGTTGGTATGATCCCTGGGGCAAATAAAATGCTAGGTGACGAAGAAATTGATGAAGACGCGTTTAAGAATATAGAAGTTATCATATCATCAATGACCCCCAAAGAGCGATCTTTTCCGGATCTTTTGAACTCTAGTAGAAAAAATAGAATTGCAAGTGGTTCAGGAAATGATATTTCTGAAGTAAACAAATTAATAAAACAATTTAATCAGATGAGTAAAATGATGAAAATGGTGCAAGGAGGAAAGGGAAAGCAAATGTTAAATATGTTTCAAAACCAGAAATAAAAAATGAAAATTTTAGATGGAAAAAATCTTTCGAATACAATTAAGCAAGAGATTAAAGAATCTGTTGATATAAGATTGACATCTGGAAAGAAACAGCCGCATCTTGCAGCTATCTTAGTTGGTGATGATGGAGCAAGTCTCACTTATGTTGGGAGCAAGGTCAGGTCTTGTGAACAAGTTGGTTTTAATTCAACGTTAATTCGATTAGAAGAATCAGTAACCGAAAGTACTCTTTTACATGAAATAAATAAACTGAATAAAAATAAAAATATTGATGGATATATAGTTCAGTTACCTTTACCGAAGCACATTAACGAAGAAAGAGTTTTGTTGGAAGTAGATCCCGAAAAAGATGTTGATGGATTTCATCCAACTAATTTTGGTAAAATGGTACTTGAACTTCCTTCTTTTATTCCTGCAACTCCATTTGGAATAATGGAAATGTTAAAACGATATAATATAAAAACTTCTGGTAAAAACTGCCTTGTTATTGGAAGAAGTAACATAGTTGGAAGACCCATAAGTATATTAATGAGTCAAAAAGGATCTTTTGGAAATGCCACCGTTACAGTTGCTCACAGTAGAACTGAGAATATCAAAGGCTTGAGTTTAAAGGCTGACATAATCATTTCTGCTTTAGGGATTCCAGAATTTTTAAAAGAAGATATGGTAAAGCAGGATGTTGTTATTATTGATGTAGGAATAACAAGAGTTATAGATAAGACCAAGCCTAAGGGTTATGTTATTAAAGGCGATGTGGATTTTCAAAATATGTCAAAAAAATCTAGCTATATCACACCAGTTCCGGGTGGTGTTGGTCCTATGACAATAGCTATGTTATTAAAAAATACTTTAACGGCATGCGAAAGAAAAGACTAGCTATTTTTTTCAAATGCTTGATAAATTCTTAAAATAGCAAGCCCAAAAAGTACGCTTGAAACAATTAAAAGAATATTAGTCAATCCTTTTGAAGCAAAAGATAATCTTATTAAAATTGTACAAATAACAAAACCAGTATTTCTTATAAGTTGACTGTATTTTTCTGTGTATTGAAAAGACAATAGTAAAATAAAAACATCTGCTAGAATAAGGATGGTGAAAAATTCATTATAAAATATAGAATTAATATCAGATATGCCAACACTTATATTTTCATTTAATAGATAAAGCTCATATATCCAATTAGATATACTATAAATTGACATAAATATTAGTAATGGTAAAAGAATTATACTCACTCCTTTTTTTGTACTTATAAATCTTTTAATAGCCTCACTAAGTGGTTTTTTTTCAATTTTTTCTTTTCTAAAATTAAAAAGATATATTAAAAAATACAAAACTAATATTCCAACAAGATCATAAATTAACTGAAGGTTAGCAGAACTTTCTAACCAGTTCACATCAAGATTTATTTTTGGAATGTCATTAAAAATTTTCCTTATTACTATTAGCGAAATTATTTCGAATTGCTTTGATATTGCTGTAGTAAAGGATCTTGGTAAATAAAATATCAATAAATAAGTTTCATAAAATAGTATTATTGAAAATGGGGTATATATTGCAGAAATCGGATCCTTCAATAAATTTCCTGAAAACCCTAGATTTAAGAGATCATAATTATTTAAATAAATTAACAATAAGTGGATTGTGAATCCAATTATTGAGGTCCAGAGAATATACTTTTCAACAACTTTTCTGTTGGTATTAGAAAAAATATTATCAAAAGTTTTATCAAGAAAATTGAGCCAAGTCATATTTATTTTTCGAAAAGTTGATCCATGTTTTTAAAACTTTTAAATTCGAGAGCATTTCCTGATGGATCATAAAAAAATAGAGTTTTTTGTTCACCAGGTAAACCTTCAAATCTAAGATATGGAGAAATTATAAATTCAATTTCTTCTGATTTTTCTAACTTATTTGCAAAAACATCAAAATCATTCCAAGGAAGTACAACTCCAAAATGTGGGACTGGAACTGACTTGCCGTCAACTTCATTGTGATGTTTTTTTGATTTAGGAGTTGAGTCAACATGAACGACTAATTGATGACCAAAAAAATTATAATCTGCCCAATGATCACTTTTTCTTCCTGGTATACAGCCTAAAACATTTTCATAAAAATTAATGGCTTTTGAAAGGTCATTAACTGGAATTGCCAGATGGAACGGGGTTAATTTCATAGACTAAAGTTATATATTTTTTTGATGTGATCAATAACATTAGACTATCTTTGTTAACATGAATAATAACACTAATATTGATGGTTTAAATTCTGGTGAACTGCTCCCCCTTATGGAAGCTTTTTATACTATTCAAGGAGAGGGTTACCATAAAGGAAGTGCTGCATATTTCATTCGAATTGGTGGGTGCGATGTTGGTTGTCATTGGTGCGACGTCAAAGAAAGTTGGGATGCAAAACTACATCCGCCGACCCATATTATTGATATTGTAGAAGAAGCACATAAATCATCCAATACTATTGTAATAACAGGGGGAGAACCTCTAATGTGGAACATGGATCCTTTAACTGATTTGCTTAAAGAAAAAGGACTTCAAATTCACCTTGAAACTTCTGGTGCTCATGCAGTAAGTGGTAAATGGGACTGGTTTTGTCTTTCCCCAAAAAAAAATATAGAACCTAAAAATCACGCCTACGAAATTGCAGATGAATTAAAAGTTATAATTTACAATAAACACGATTTTAAATTTGCTGAAATTCAAGCAGAAAAAGTTAATGATAAGTGTAAGTTGTTTTTACAACCCGAGTGGAGTAAGAGAGAAAAAATAATTCCTGAAATAGTAAATTATGTAATGAAGAATACAAAATGGAAAGTATCTCTTCAGACCCATAAATACCTCAATATTCCTTAGTTATTCTTGCCAAATAATCATAATTCTGACCATCAATTATTTTCTCACATTTTAAGTTGGATTTTTTAGTTATTTCTTTTAGTTTCTCATAACCAACAAAAAGCCATGGGAAGCTTTCTTCTTGATTTCTATAATTTAAACTATAGCTAAGCTCTCCATAATATTTATCACCTCTTACCCATACACCTCCATCTTTATCTTTGTCAAAAAGATAAATTAAATCAGAGCTATCTAATAATATTTGACCATTTTCTTTAAGTAATGAAATGGAATGATCTAAAAGTAGTTTAAGCCTATTTATGGTTCCACATATACCAGCACCGTTCATTAAAAAAAGAATGGTGTCATATTTAAAATTATTATGATTGAAAAAGGATTTGTTTATAGTGTGTTTTAAACCAATGGATTTTGAAACTTCAACACACTTTTTAGAGACATCAATGGATGTAACTTTTATTTTTTTATTTTTTTGTAAATATAAACTATGGCAACCTGCACCCGAACCAACATCTAAAACTTCTCCTTCCGAAAGATCGAGAGCTTTTTTTTCTATAATGGGCATTTCATTATATTTTCTAAAAAAATAGTCACAACTTAAAGTTTCTTTATCTGTGTAACTGGTCCATGTAGTTAGTGGATCCATACTATTTTCAAAATGGTAATTATATATTGCATTTCCAAGTAGATCAATCATGTTAGGGATATATAAGATATTTTTTTCTTAATTTTTTATAATTTTCAAGCTCGGGTTCCCAACTTTTTCTAATTTGATCAATAGGTGTTTTATTTTTCAGTTGTCTTCTTAATTTATCTGTTCCTGCAATTCTTTCAAAACTATCTTTGAAAAAAATATAATTTTTTGGAAGTTTATTGAATGCATCAATTAACCAAGATAAATTTATTTCATTTTGTACTTCAATATTTTCTAGTGAAACACCAAAACACAAATCTCCATTCCATTTTGGATTTTTAGAACCAAAATTTGGAGACGGTCGAAATTCATATTCAGATTTTGGAAATTTTGGATGACCATATATTTGAAATTGTTTTTCAGTGCCTCTCCCAATACTTATTGTGGTTGGTTCAAGAAGGCATAGGCTTGGATAGAGAGATATTGACTGGCTATTTGGTAAATTGGGGGAAGGTCTGACCGGTAAAACATATTTAGTCTTATGAGTATAATTTTCAACTTTAATTATTTTCAATTCACATTTAAGATTCTTTCCAAGCCAATTTTCACCATTAATCATAGTAGCATATTCTCCTAATGTCATGCCGTGAACAATAGGTACAGGATGCATTCCGACAAATGTTTTAAACTTCATATCCAAAACTGGCCCATCTACATAGTGCCCATTTGGATTGGGCCTATCTAAAAGTAATAATGGAATATTAGCTTCTGCACAAGCCTGCATTACATAATGTAGTGTAGATAAAAATGTATAAAATCTTGCTCCTACATCTTGTAAATCGAATACAATCAGGTTTATGTTTTGCAGATGTTCAGGTAATGGTTTTTTAGTTTTACCATATAGAGAAACTATATTTAATCCTGTAGACTCGTCTTTACTATCCGGTAATAAATCCCCATCGTTTTGTTTTCCATAATATCCATGTTCTGGGGCAAATATTGTTTTGATTTTTATTTTATTTTCTACTAAAAAGTCAACTAAATGTTTAGAATTATCAATCATACTTGCTTTATGAGCTACAATTCCAATTGTTTTATTTTTCAAAAGCGGTAAATATTTCTCATATTGATCTGCACCCGTACGAATTTTATCTTGACAAAAACAAACAGAAAAACTAAAAATAAATACAAATAATAAAACCGTATTTTTGGGATATAAAGTCATAATAAATAAATTTTGGATATAACCTACTTATTAGCTAACCGAATAAGGCAATCTAATATTTCCAAAAGTAATGTTTCAGCTCGTATAATAAAAATTGCAATATTAGCTGTGACAATTGGAATTGCGTCTATACTTATTTCAATTGCTGCTGGAAGGGGTCTGCAAAAAGCAATTTCTAAGAAAACAGCAGCGTTTAATGGGCACATAGTCATATCTACCTTTGAAAACAATACCTCACAGGTTTCCGTAAATCCCTTTACGTTAGATAAACAATATTTCAAACTATTAAATGATTTAAATAATATTTACAGTTATCAAAAAGTTGCATATAAAGCAGGATTAATCAAGTTTATAGATGACTATGAAGGGATTATTTTTAAGGGTATAGATTCAAGTTTTAATCAATCAATTTTCTCAGAATTTCTTATAGAAGGGAGACTTCCTGACCTAGATGATATCAATAGTAACGAGATAATTATATCAAATTATACCGCAAAGAGATTAAATATAAGTCTGGGCGATGAACCTGTTGCATATTTTAAAAAAAACAATGCCCAAAAAATTCCCAATCAAAGAAAATTTAAAGTTGTTGGCTTGTATGAGTCTGATTTTTCTGATTTTGACGAAATTTATATTTTAGGAGGTTTGAATCAAATTAGGGTTTTGAATAATTGGTCTGTAGATGATGTGGGGGCAATTGAAGTTTTTCTTAAAAATAACGATGAAGATATATTTACGGCAAATGAATTATATAAATTTCTCCCATATGATATAGACGTTATTACTTTGAGGAGTAAGTTTAAAAACATCTTTCAATGGATCGCTCTTTTTGATTTAAATATTTTAATCATTTTAATCATAATGTTATTTGTTGGAGTTGTAAACATAGCAACTGCGCTTTTGATATTAATATTTGAGAGATCTTCTATGATTGGACTTCTTAAAACTATTGGAGCTTCTGACTACCAAATCCAAAAAATATTTTTATGGAATGGATTTCAAATTATACTCCAAGGAGTTTTGTTTGGTAACGGGCTTGCATTGGCCTTTTATTTTTCTCAAAAATATTTTAATTGGATAAAGCTAGACCCTACGATATATTATGTGAGTACAGCTCCAGTAGAATTAAATTTTTTTGAATGGTTTTTAACTAATTTAAGTATTATTTTTGTTTGTCTTTTATTACTTTACTTTCCAACAAAAATAATAAGTGGTATGTCTCCCAGTATAAATATTAGAAAACGTTAATAATAAAAATTGAAAAAAATATCAAATAATATTTTGGAAACTATTGGAAATACTCCCATGGTTAGACTCAATAATATAACATCTGAAATCCAAGCACAGGTTTTGGTTAAGTTAGAGTTTTTTAATCCAGGAGCTTCTACTAAAGACAGAATGGCAGTAAAAATGGTTGAGGATGCCGAAAAAAAAGGCCTCCTAAATCCGGGAGACACCATTATTGAAGGCACCTCTGGTAATACAGGAATGGGATTGGCGTTAGCAGCAATAGTAAAAGGCTATAAATTAATATGTGTCTCTACGGACAAACAGTCAAAAGAAAAATTTGATGTTCTCAGAGCGATGGGAGCAAAAGTGATTGTTTGTCCAACAGATGTTCCGGCTAGTGATTCTCAATCCTATTACAGTGTCTCTGCACGATTAGGAAAAGAAACACCGAATTCGTGGTATGTTAATCAATACGATAACCTATCCAATAGACAAGCTCATTACGAGCAAACCGGTCCTGAGATTTGGAGTCAAACAGATGGTAAAATCACACATTTTGTTGTTGGAGTTGGAACTGGAGGGACAATATCGGGAGTTGCAAAATTTTTAAAAGAAAAAAATCCAAACATAAAAATTTGGGGAATAGACACTTATGGTTCTGTATATAAAAAATATCATGAGACGGGAGTTTTTGACGAGAATGAAATTTATCCCTACAGTACCGAAGGAATTGGAGAAGACATTCTACCTAAGAATGTAGACTTCAGCTTGATTGATCATTTTGAAAAAGTAACAGATAAAGATGCGGCAGTTTATACAAGAAAGTTGGCGAAAGAAGAGGGTATTTTTGCTGGAAACTCATGTGGAGCTGCTATAAAGGGTGTTTTGCAATTAGAGAAAAAACTTAAAAAAGACGATCTAGTAGTAGTTTTAATTCATGACTCTGGGAGCCGCTATATTGGGAAAATATATAATGATGAATGGATGAAAAGTAAAAATTTTATTTAACTACAGACAAGTAATTTTTTTTATTTCCTGGGGTAAATTATCAAGATTAATTTTTTTATCTCTACTTGTAATATTATTGCGCGGTGTGTTTTTCGGGTTTTTAAAGTAGATTTTTGTTTCACTTTCATTTTCTTCAAACCACTTTTTAAAATTAGAAATTGGTTTACCCTTTATATCCCATCTTAATTCTTTAGAAATAATTAAACAATTCGGACCTTTTCCTAATCTATATATTTCTCCATTATTTACTGTAAAGTATTTAACTTCGGTGTATTGACTTGTTTTTTCATTAATATAATTCACTTGAAAAAAATCAAACTCTAAAGTCAAATTTTTAAAATTCGAAGGGGCAGAATTGTATATAATATCCTTGATCTCTTGTTTGGAATCTTTTACCGTATTTTCAATGGTAAGTCTCAGAAGTTGTTGATCATTTTTTTTTTCTAATCGGGAGCAGCCCACAAAAAAAATCACTAAAATCAATAAATAAAAGAGGAATTTCATATTAATGTAAAAATACAATATTATTAATAATAATGAATTCAGCGGTATTTAAGTCTTAATCCTTATCTAAATTGTGTATTTTTACTAAGTAATAAACCCTCCCTGATAATACTTTAATGAGTATTTCAACGTTTTATTGGGGACAGTATCGGTGAGAAAGATTTGAAAAGTTTATTTAAATACATATTTAGGTTAGGGTTTTTGGCATTTGTATTATGTCAAAACCTCCTGTATTCTCAATCCATAAAATTTAATTCTTTTCAAGGAGTTGCCGTGCCTTCCCCTACAATATCTAATGTATGTCCAACATCATCGTATAGTTTTTCTGCTGTTTTAACAAATAATACAGGAGCTCAACTAAATGCATCGGCTGCTGAAATAAGAATAACTGTTTCAGGCGCAAATAATGCTGTTTATGTTTTAGATGCTCCAGGCGGTAATATTGCAAATTCAGCATCTTTTGCCGTTACGCAAACTATAAATATGATTAATCCTGGATCCAACAGTTTTGCTGTTGAGGTTTATTTAGATGCCTCACCAGGAACAATAATAGATTCAGATTTTGCAAATATCATTGTAAATCCAAATACTGTTTCAAATGATCTTCTCACTCCTAGTTTTTCCCAAGTTAATAGACAACAAATAGTTGAAATTGAATTAGGAAATATTGGGGCTGTCACTGGTGTTTCAACATCTACATTCACTGTGACTCTTAATACAGATTCCTTCCTCACAACGGTTGCTTCGGGTACAGTAAATTCAGTTGCTCAAGTTGCAACAGCCATTGCTGCTAATATTAATGCAAATACCAATTATGCCGCTGCAAATGTTGGGGATATAAATTCTAATAATAAAAATGTAATACGGATTACACGAGCACAGTCTGGAGTTGCTTTTAACTCATCTACAACAGAGTCATCCACAATGAGTTTTGGGCCCATAAGAATTACTGCAGGTTCAAAGTCTATTGATGTTTGTAGTGATCAACCTGTAGTTTTTAATTCCTCTGGAGGTATTGGAGCAAACGGATATAATTTTTTCATTAACAATGCAAGTGCTACTGGACAGCAGACTCCTCAGTCTTTTACGATGGCAAATCCAACAAATGGAGATATTGTCTTTGCAAGAGTTATAACATCAGGATCAGGAAGTTGCGTTAACCAAACTTTTCCTATTTCATTAAACGTAACACAAACCCCTGAAGATGCCGGTTCACCAATTGCAATTACTGGAACAGGTTTTTCGGCTTATAATCTGAATCAATCATGGAGAGTAAGTATTCAAGGTGCTTTAGACGCAGGAGACACCTATTCTATTACTACAACAGGAACAACTTATACTTCATCAAATACAAGAACCAGTGCCGCTGATGCAATTAGTGATTTAGTAACAGCACTTGCAAGTAGTGGATTTAACATAACTAATAATGGAGGGAGTGGAACAGATGCATCTTTAACTATAACTTCTCCACTTGCTGGAACCTCATTTTCTGTTTCAACGTCAAGAGCTGATGCAGACAGCGGAGCTTCAATTGGTGAGGTAATGTTAACAGCTAGTAAAGGTATAGTGGTATGTGAAGGTTCCACACAAGCAATAACAATTTCTGGAGCAACTTCCTATACTTTAAAGGATAAATTAGGAGGTCCAAGAACATTAAGTGGAGCTGTAGCATCAGTTAGTCATATTTCTAATTATGATGACGGTGAAATACTTGAATTCACAGGTTTCACAGGATCTGGAGCTGTAGGATGTTCTTCAACTCTTTATGTAACGGTTGAAGTAAATGGAATTTCAAATACCGGAACAATATCTTCAGATCAAACTGTTTGTTATGATGGAACTCCTGCTAATTTGACCGCAACTACTGCAACTCTTTCAGCATTAGGAGCTGCTCTATCTTATAGATGGGAGAAATCCACAGACGGTGAAAACTACTCACCTGCCGGAGCTTCAACTCAAAATTATCAACCGCCATCAAATACTGTTTCCAGTACTCATTTCAGAAGAGTTGCTATAGCAACTCTTCATGGTGAGATATGTGAAAAAGCCAGCAACCCAATTTTTATTAAAGTTGAATCTCCTGAAAATATAAATTTAAGAGCTGGAAGCGATGCTACGCCAATCGCTTGTGCAGGGTCACCAATAACCGATATAGTTTTTGATTTAAGTGGTGGAACTGTAAGTGCAACCACAATTAGTCCATCAATTACTCTTCCGGCCGGTTTAAGTTTAAATCAAACTACAGCATTTCAAATAAATTCAGTTGATGTGACTTCCGGTGGACCTGGAACTTATAAATTATTTATAGACAGTAGATTTTATCTTTATACATCGTCGTCAACAGATAGAACAGTTATTAGAGATGGATTAATTTCAGCAATAAATGATGATACATTAGTTTCTTTTACTGCCTCGACAAGTGGAACAACTGGATTAAATATAACTTCGAACGAACCGGGTTTAGCTTTTTCAGGAGTTACTCTTGGAGGAACAGGATCTTCTAGTATGACAACTAGTAATGTTCAACCAAATATTAATCGAATAACTATTGGTGGAACAATTGCTGTAAATGCCGCTCCAGGAGTATACTCATACACTGTATCAACCACGGGAGCTGTTGCATGTACAACTCATGATTCGGTCTCAGGAAGTATAACCGTCAATTCGGCTTCAACAGTTTCTTTGACATCCGCTGCAGGAACCGATAGTCAGGCGGTATGCGCTAATTCATCTATTACAAATATCACATATGATATTGGTGGAGGAGCAAGTGGAGCAAGTGTTACAACAACTTCAACTTTGCTTTTTGATGGATTACCTCAAGGCATAAGCGCTAGTTTTTCTTCAGGAGTACTTACTATTTCTGGAACTCCTACTTTAACTCCAGTTACCCAGACAACCTACACCTATTCAATAGTTACATCTGGAAATTCAGGTAGTTGTTCTGAAACCACAGTAAGTGGAACGATTTCTGTTGCTCCTGCTCAACAGATCACACCGGTATCTG
>CAYSNJ010000001.1:115494-180384 GCA_964432535.1 uncultured Flavobacteriaceae bacterium
GCGCAGGGGCAGGTAATATGTCTAACGCAATAACAGCAGTCAATACCAATCGAATAACTATTGGTGGAACAATTGCTGCAAATGCTGTTCCAGGAGTATACTCATTTACTGTTTCTTCTACTGGGGCAGTTGTATGTACAGGAACAGATATTGAAATAGGAACAATTACAATTCCTTCCGCAACAGTTACACTAACTTCTGCGGCTCCAACTGAGAGTCAATCAGTATGTGTGAATTCAGCTATAACTCCTATTACCTACAGTGTCGTTGGTGCTACAGGAGCAAGTGAAGTAGCACCTACCTCATTAGTAGTTGATGGTTTACCTGCAGGTGTTACAGGTAATTACGCCGCGAATGTATTCACTATCTCTGGAACTCCTACCGTAACGGTGTTAACTGAAACTATTTTTACCTACACAATAAATACTACTGGAGCTTCTTGCGCTGAAGGTACAGTAAGTGGAACGATTTCTGTTGCTCCTGCTCAACAGATCACACCGGTATCTGTTCAATCCGTCCGAATTCAAGATGTATGTAATCCGTCTCTTGCTATTACCCCTATAATTTATAATATAACTGGCGCCTCAACCATAAGTCCTTCTACAGTTACAGTTACTGCTGCTCTTCCAGCGGGTCTTAGTGCAACACAAAAAGTACTCCCTGCCCAAGGAAACACTATCAATGTAACTGGAGCCGCTACTGGAACTCATAGTATCGCGATTAATGGTGAAGTATTCACTTTTGGTAGTGCAGCTAGTAGTACTGCTGAGCAGATTAGAAATGGTCTTATTGCTGCAATCAATGCAAGTAGTGCAATTGTTACTGCTAGTAATGGGGCTAGTTCTGGAGAATTAATTTTAACTGCTGATGTTGCAGGAGTTCCTTTTGAGGTAAACTTTGGAGGATATAGAGGAGTTGCAAATCTTTCCAATACAGTTACTACACCTAACACAAATCAAATTGAGATTACAGGAACACTAGCGGCTAGTGTTACCGCTGGAACGTATTCGTTTACTTTAAACACTTACGCAGGAGCAAGTCCTACGTGTGCTGTTTCTGATACGGAAATAGGCTCCGTAACTCTTAAAACATCTTCTACTCTTGCACTTACTTCTGCTGCTGCTACCGCTTCTCAGACAGTATGTGTAAACACTGCAATCACCTCTATCACTTATACTTATGGTGGCGGAGCAACCAATGCCACAGTTGCTAATCCAACAATGGTAGTCGATGGTTTACCAACAGGTGTAACTGCTACAGTTTCATCTCTTATAAAAACAATTACATTAGATGGAAGCCCAAGCGTTACGACTTCGTATACAACTACGTATAATTATATAGTTAGTAGTGTTGGATCTTCGGGATGTCCAGAAGTTGTTATGTATGGAAGTATTATTGTGGAACCAGAGGAACTGATTGTTCCTGTATCGTCTGCAGCGGTAAGAAATAATCAAAATTTATGCGTTGGAGATACAATTACAGATATAATATATGATATTAAAGGAAGTGCTTTAACGATAAGTCCATCACAACCTTTGTCTTTACCTCTTGGGATCAGTGCCGCTGAATCTAAAACACAACAATCCAACACGGTAACAATAACTGGAGCAGTAACAGGAACCTATATTGTGGGAGTAAACGGATCGGTTGTCTCTTACACTTATATTACAGGAAATACTAATCAAATAATTAGAACGGCATTAAAGAATGCAATAAATGGGGATGCAACAATAAATAATGTTGTACTTGCTGCTGATGTTGGAACAGATGCTTTATCAATAACAGCAAAAGTTAGTGGAACACCATTTAGTATTCAAATAGGGGGAAGCGCAGGGGCAGGTAATATGTCTAACGCAATAACAGCAGTCAATACCAATCGAATTATTATTGGTGGAACAATTGCGGCAGGAACCCCATCAGCTACTTATACCTATACAGTATCCACCACTGGGGCAGTTGTGTGTACAGGAACAGATATTGAAACAGGGACAATTAATGTTTCAGCTTCTTCATCTATAACACTTACCTCGGTTGTGACATCGACTTCACAGATAGTATGTAATAATTCTTCTGCTGTTTCGACAATAACATATTTAATTACTGGAGCAACTAGCGCAACAGTTATACCTCCCTCAGGTTTATTAACAGACGGTCTTCCAAACGGTATTACTTTTTCGTTTGACGCTGGAACTAGTATTTTGTCAATTGTTGGGACACCCGCTACGTCGGATCTTGTAAGAACAGTCTATACCTATACAGTTTTAACTGCAGATGTTATTAGTGGATGTGCAACGGCAACTATATCTGGGACCATTACGGTAGATCCTTTGGAAGGTGGAGTAGTAAATGGTGGAGTCAATCAGATCTTTTGTCGTGATGCAGCAAATCTTGCAATAGTTCCAACAGCACTTGCTGTAACTGGAAGTACTGCTGCTGGTGCAGGAATTCAATATCAGTGGCAAAGTAAACCTGCCGTTGGTAATTGGGTAGATATTGCTGGAGAAACTTCCGTTGGATATTCAGTTCCATCTATCGCAGTTACCACCCATTACCGAAGAAAGATCATGAGAGTCAACGGATCCCCAAGTGACCCACAGTGTACAGCATTTTCATCCGTTCATATAATTACGGTTGATAATGTTGATGTTGGACAAATAGGCATGCCGACTCAAATTTGTTATGGAACCGTACCAGATCAACTTGTAAGTGTAAGAAATGCTACTTCAAGTGGAACAATAGCTTATCAATGGCAATATTCTGCTGATGATGCTGTTTGGTTTGATATAGCAAATGAAACACAAGCTTCCTACACTCCATCAGGAGCTTTAATTGCAACTAGTTATTATAGGCGTCAAGTAATTTCTTCACTTGATGGTCAACTAAATAGAGTAACAATTACAGGGAGTCCAAATAATCCAAACAATATAACAATTAGTATTAATGGGATTGCTACTTCTGTAACTACTGGGACTTCAACTGGAACGTATGCAAATATTTTAATTGATCAAATTAATGCCAATGGAGCCATACCTGTTACTGCCTCTCAAACTGCTTCCGGAGTAATTGATTTAGTTCACAATACCCCAGGGACTCCTTTTACATTGGTTGCTGGTCCGGGTTCATTTACTCTTGTTGACGATTCAACTCCAGCATCTTGCCCTAGGAATTCACCATCTGTAAAAATTGAAGTTGTTGATGAAATTCTAAAGGCTAACACAAATGATGATCAAGCAATTTGTTTCAATACTACCCCTGTTGATATTTCAGCCACCGGACTTTCCCCGGTTGCACCAGCTCCAAACATTGGAGCCATAACATATCAGTGGTATGGATCAACAGACAACTCTTCATTTACAGCTTTAGGAGCAGGTTATAATGGAGTCACAACAGCAGTTTTAGATCCTCAAACAGCTTTGACTCAAACCACATATTTTAAACTCACAACAACCAATACCTATCCAATTTATCCAGTACAAAGATTTACTATAACAGGAAATGGATCGGCTATTAGTGAGGCGTATACCTTATCGGATGGAGCTACAACGGTAACTTATACAACAGTTGTTACTACTACACTTAGAAACACAATTACTTCAGAACTAGTTAGTTTAATAAATAATACAGCCCCCTTAAATACGGTAATCGAAGCGTACGATTATCAAAGTGGTATTATTGATATTAGAGGTAAAGTCGCGGGAACTGCAATAAATATTACTGCAGGAACAGTCACAGGTACTGCCAATGTATCTGGTTTATCTGTTCTTAAAGCAACAACTGCTACATGTACTACCGATTCGGAGGTTACCACTGTAATCGTTAGCCCTTTAGAAGAAATCACACTCATTTCAGGTCCATTAAACCAGACTGTTTGTGAAGGTCAAGCAATTACCCCAGTATCATTCAAAGCTGGAGGTGGTGCCGCAGATCTTCAGATTCTTCCTACAATAGCATATGATATAACTGATAATGGGGACACAGAGCTTGGTGGTGACAATGAGCAAGCTGCAAACCCTGTAATTCCCGATACAGTGGAACCAAGATTAGGAACAGATGCCTTTAATTATTATCCTAATGCAGCCACTAACAGTCAAAATGACATTACAATGACACGTTTAAATGGGGTTTATACCTTTAGTGGAATTCCTAGTGTTGGTACGATTGATTTTGATATTCTAACAGAATCTTATCAAAAAGATAGAATTGATATTTCTGGTAATCCGAAAATTGGAGAAAAGTATAATGTGATTATTAATACATTTACAGTATCAGTAATAGCAGCGACTACCTCAAGAAATGATTTAATAAACTCATTGGTTACAGCAATTAATGCAGATCCAAGAGTCAACGGAACCAACGACGGAAGTGCGACAAGACTAGGAGTTGGGGCTTTAAGTACTGCTTCTGGCACAATAATGATTTCGGGTCGTCGGGAAGACACAAAACATACCATCGGGTTTTCCAACGAGCAGGCTCAAGCAATTTCAACCATTGCTTTAACAGGAACTACGAATTCTGCCGGTGAAGTTTATAATATTATTATAAACGGAATTCCTTATATCAAAACATATGGAACAGGAGTAACGGCTGCTACAATTGCTACTGAATTTAGTTTGTTAATTAATAACTCTGCTTTAGTTTCCTCCACTGTTAATGCAGGAACAATAACAATAGAAGCCAAAAAAAGAGGTATTCCGCTAGTTATTTCAACTGTAGCCGCAGGGACAACACCACAAATTGGTTTTACAACCACCGCTACTCAATCTGCAACTACTTCTACTGGATCCATATTTACACTGACCCCATTTAGGTGTTTTGATTGTATAGATCCCCAATTAGATGGATCCATTACCAGGGCACCTCAAGTTCGGGCACCCCAGTACATATTAGCTAATTATGCCTTGGGTTCGGTTGGAAACTCTCAATTACAACAAGAAACTATCGTTGATACAGATGGTACTAGAATTTATAATGGGGCAAGTTGTGATACTCCTGAAATAGCTTCTTTTGAAGCTTGTGGGGGTGGAAATATTGCTGGTTATCAATGGTCAATTACTGCAGGGGCAGGTACTATTAACTCAAGTACAGGTGCAGTGGTTTGGAATCCTAATTTTGTTGGAACTGCTACAATTTCAGTTGCAGCAAACGGATGTAATGGTCCTTCAAATACTCAAAATGCATCTTTTGAAATATATGCAGCCGATCCTATTGAGGAACACATATACGTATCTAGTGTTGTAGCAGTAAGTGATGTTGTAAGTGTTACGATCGATGGACAAACTCATGGCTATTCAGTGACTGGAGCCCCTTTAACCATAACTTCCACAGTTGCATCTATAACAGCACTAATTAATTCTAATTTCAATGGAGCACCTTATAACGTTGCAGCAACAGCAGTAGCCAACACATATGTACAGGTTGTAACCAATGATGCTGGAAGTCCTGCTTTTGAACTTACAGTAACCGCTTCTTCAACCACCACTTCTGTCACTGCAGTTACTATTAACTCTGTTAGCACAACTCTTCAAGTTCCTTCCACCCCCACGGAACCGGCCGTACTTGAATTAAAACAAAAGTCTGTTATAAGAATTGTTACCAATCGAGTGACTAATACTTCAATGGTTCCAGCGGGTGAAATATACAAAGTAACTATAAATGGACGTTGTTATGATTATATTACTCAGGCAGGTGGTACCACTGATGATCAAATAAGAAATAGTTTTTTAAGTCAAATTAATGGAGCTACTCACAAATTTAGAAAGTTTGATAATGGATCTGAATTTGGTGTAACCGCTTCAACTGCTCCTTATGCTGACTCAAGTTTATATGTTGAGGCTGATTATTTAGGATACAGTGATTACGGAACGATGTTTGTGTTTGATAAAGACATTCAAAACGTACCTGGTAATAATGGTTCTCCGGCATATGATATTGGTTTTTTTACAGAAAGAGGCATTACTCAAGAAATTTGTGGACCTGACATAATAACCGGGGCACTGCCGAACTGTGAAATCACAGCAGCCACTCGTTCAACTCAATTTTTTGCAGAATCTGAAAACTATCAGTATATCACTTGGTCATTATCCAATGTGAGTCCTGGAACTGGAGCTATTTCCAATGTTCCTGGAGATAATTTATCTGCAGCTACATTTACTCAAAGAGGTATTATTGATTGGAGTACAGGGTTTCACGGAACCTTTACTTTGAATGCAACTGCAATGGGTTGTGATGGGGTTACAACATCCCAAGTTTCAACCAAACAAATCGTTATTAAAAGTAGAGCTGTAACTCCAACTTCGATTATTGTTACAACTCCACTTCCTACATGTCCAGGAGGAACCAATACTACAACGTTTTACAGTGATCCTGGATCGGGTAATAGTGTAACATGGTCTATTAATAATAACAATGCTGGGGTGATTAACTGTGATACTGGAGTTTTAACATGGAATCCAGAGTTTTCAGGAACAGTAAATATTAAAGCAACTTCAACAGGTTGCGGTGCACCCTTCGTTGAAGTACCTTTTGACGTTCCACCAAAACCAGTACTTACTCGAACTTCTGCCCCTGTAACTGAAGTGCAAGATGTTTGTGTGAACACTTCTTTGGTAACTATAACCTACGATCTGATTGGATCTGCACCACAAGCTACAATAAGCTGGTCTCCGTCAACACCTTCTGGGGTTCAATCAGGGGTTGTTCCATCCCAAATGATTCGTGATATTTTAGTTACAGGTGGAGGAAATACTATTGCTAGTGAAAGTTTTAAAATTTATATAAATGGAGCAGAAAGAGAATATGTTGCTACTGGAACTGTTAACAAGGACGTAGTAGCTAAACAATTAGCTACTGTTATTAATAATCTCCCTAATCCTCAAGTTATTACTGCGGATGCAGATACAGTTAGTGGTACTATAAGAATTACAGGTGTAACTACAGGAACATTTTTCTCTACTTCTCTTCTAGAAACTTCTGCTGCTCTTTCTCTTAGTACTTCTACAAATCCTGTTCAAGGGGTAGGAGAGTATCAAATATCTGGGTTAATAACCCAACCAGTTTCTACTCCAACGAGATATACTTACACTCTTACAACCTCTGGGGCATGTAGTCCAGGAACTGCAACCGGATACATAACAGTTGAGCCGAATTCGTTACTTATTCAAAACTCTGCTGTAGGAACAGAAAATCAAGAACTCTGTGTTGGAGAAACAATAGTTGATGTTGAGCTTGAAGTTTTTAATGGAGCAACCACAGCTAGTGTTGCCCCATTAAATGGATTAAACGGTCTACCTCCTGGACTTACCACTACATATACTCCTCAATTTACAGAGGATGATATTAGTTTTTCTGGAGCAACTAATACAGGATCAACAACAGAAACATATAGTTTAATTCTATCGGTTCCAGGAGCAGGAAACCACGTAGTTTCTTTTACTGCACCTCCAAACTCTACTGTAGCTACTGTAAGAGCTGGTTTAACTTATGCAATAAATCAATATGCAAAACAGTTGACAGTAACAGGTCAAGGTACTGCAATTACTGATTCATGGACTGTTACTGTAACAACCGATATTGCGCGATCCGTTACTTTTACAGCCACTCAAACTATTACATCGAAAGAACAAATTGTAACAGGGTTAGTCAGTGAAGTTAATAATACAGCTGGAATAAAAGATGTAGTTGAAGCAGTCGATATAGGGGGTGGTAAACTAAAACTTCTAGGAAAGGTTATAGGTGTTTCGATAAATACTATTTCACATGTTGTTTCAGGAACAGGGAATATATCTGGACCTATAACATTAGATATAACCTCTAGCATGACTGCTACAAATACCGCAAGTGGTACGATAAAGGTTACTGCACAAGTAAATCAAACCCCTCAGGGAGTTGTAGTGGTTTCAGCCCCTACAATTAATATTACTGTAACTCCAGTCAAAGGGACAGGAGTTTTTACTATTTCTGGAACTCCTTCTGTAACATTGAATAACATGAATGTTTACACTTATACTGTTAATACTGCAGGAAATGCATATTCATGTGAAGAAACTTCTTTTACTGGAGCATTTAGATTAAAACCCCCTGAAATAATAACTCATCCAACTTCAATTGCAACTTCAACTTTTGCAAGTGGCACTTCAACCAATGGATTATTATCTCAGCAAGTTTGTGATGGGAGCGAATTGGATGGAATACGATTTGATTTATCCGGTTCTGCAATTAGTGCAGGTGTTGCCTCTTTAACCTTATTTAACGGATTACCTAATGGGATTCAATTAATTCCATTTTCAACAGCTCAAGTTAATACAACTCATGTAACCGGAACGATGTCTGAAAATATTTCTTTCAGTACTTCTATAAACGGAACATTATATACCTATTCATCGGTTGCTACTCCTACTTATCAAAACGTAGTAGATAATTTAGTTCAAGAAATTAATTCTGCCACAGGAATCCGTTTGAGTCCTGTTACTGCATCGGCTTCAGGAACAACTTTAGTTTTAACAGCAAAAGTTCCTGGAATTTCATTCTCTTACACCGCTACATCAACAAATGCTTCTTTAATGGATCTAACTGTTGCCGGAGATGTAGCCAACGATAATTATGTAACTATTACTGGAGATCCGGACCCTGTAACCTCTGCAACTACTTATTTCTATACCATTGAAACCAACGGAACATCATGTCTGCCTCACGGAACAATTTCTGGAACAATTACTATTCTGCCAACCCCGTCTGTTGCAACAGCAACAGTTGTTGGAACAGATGCACAAGAAGTTTGTGAAGGTCAAAACATTACAGATGTTTCATTTAAAGTATACGGAGGAGCAGTTTCTTTAACAGTGCAGTTAAACGGTGGATTTGATCAACTTCCAACTGGAATCTCTCAGAATTTCACTAACACTAAACAGTCTGACCAAATTACTTGGGCTGGTCCTGCAACAGCCCCGGTTACAGAAACCTATGGTGTTCAGATTAATACTAGTACCTACTCAGTAACTACGATTGTGGGTGAAACAATTAATACTTTTCTTACTAGGCTTAGAAATAGTATTAATGCCGATATAAGCTTGGATGTTAGTGCAAGTACAAATGCAAATATTTTAACTCTAGAGGCGGACGCCTCTGGACCCTATCAAGGTTATTCTGCAACAGTTTTCTCTTTGACAGCAACATCAAGTTATACTCTTTCTCAAGAAAATATTAGTGGAACCGGTTTATTAACTTTATCAGGAGCTCCCGATCTCACTGGAATTAGTCCTTTGCCTGATGCGCCAATGACCTTTACTTATATAGTACAAACACTGGGTAATATTTACTCTTCTTGTTCCGTTTCATCGACTACTCAATCTGCTACATTAACAGTAATTCCAGCTGAACAATTGATTTATGCTGGAACCATTACAAGCACCCTATTTTCAGGTGCTACTGTATCAACTACAACTAACGGCGAACTTTCCCAAGCAGTTTGTGAGGGTGGGGATATTGATGGAATACGAATCGAAATCGGTGGATCCGCCACAGGGGCAACCGTTGCTGCACTAGTTGGTCAAAATGGAATCCCTCCTGGTGTAACCTTATCTTCTCCTTTTCAGCAATCTCAGGTTCAAACAACTAAGGTTTCTGGAACACTAACGGTAAGTGAAACTTTTACAATAAAAATAAATGGTATAAGTTATCCATATACAATTCAAACTGGTGATTCAGACAGTGTTGTAGCTACTAATTTGAGCAATGTAATTAATCTTGCTTCCGGAATTAGATTGAGTCCTGTAACAGCTAGTGCTTTAGGATCAATAATAACTTTAACTGCTGACCAGTCAGGAAAATCTTTTAGTTATACAACATCTACTACCACTAACACTCTTGAATTAGACGACGATGTTGCAGGTGATGTAGAGAATTTAAATTATGTAACCATTACAGGCTCTCCATCTGAGGTTGTTAGCAGCACCAAGACATATACTTTTGATGTGGTAAGTTCGGGAACAAGTTGTACTCCGCATGCTAAACAAACCGTTTCTATAAGTATTTTACCAAACTCTAAAATAACATTGACCTCTGGTTCTGGAACAGACGGTCAGGAGGTTTGTGATTCTTCTGCTTTAGGATTTGATATCACCTATGAATTATCCAATGGAGCTACTGCTGTTGCTTTAGAATCTGCTGATTTTGGTCAGCAAGACAGGATTAATATTTCCGGGGTTTTCGCTGCAAACGATAAGGTAACTGTTACTATTGATGAAACGGATTATGAATACACTGTGCCATCAGGTGCAACAGGAATTGATAACATTATTACAAACTTAGTTACAGGAATGAGTGGGTCGTCTGTAATTAATGCAATACCGGATCTTGCAAATGATGCTATCTATTTAAAATCTTCCGTTGATGGAGCAGCATATAGTTTGGAGTTAAAAACTACTACAGGAACCGTTACAAGTACGGACATAACACCTAGTTCTACCCGTATATTTCCAAATGGAATTTCTCACACTATAGCTTCACAACAACAAGTGGATATAGTTAGTATTACCGGAACTTTTGTTGCTGGTGAAGATGTGTTTATTTATATCACAGGAGGATCTCCTATAACAACATCCACATATTCTCACACAACAGTTGGAGGCGGTTTATCTGCAATAAATGTTAGAGATGCACTCATAGCTAAAATAAACACAACGCCTGGAAGAAGAGTTCAGGCATCTGCTGGACCTGGAGGAGCAGACATTACCCTCACAGCAAATAATGCCGGAACGCCCTTTGGCTTATCACAATTTACTAATTCTGTAACACCAACTATTACGAGTGTCAATTCTGTTGGATCTCATAGAGTTACAATATCTGGAACTCCCAATGTTGGAGTCACTTTCCCATCAACATATTTTTATAGAATTAAGACAACTAATAATCTTCTTGGTTGTGGTGAAGATTTTATTCAGGGATCAATTAAGGTTAACCCCCTAGAAGCTATAAATTACGATTCATCGGATTCTAACTTCTCAGGATCTGACAATGCACAACAAATATGTGTTGGTCAGCAGATAGAAGGCATTAAGTTTAATTTAACTGGGACCGCTTTAACTGCTACAACTCCAGCATTAGTTGGAGTCGTAGGACTGCCTCCAGGAGTTTTATTAAACCAAGTATCTGTAAGACAACTGAATATTATTGATATCACTGCTTCGAGTGCAATTGGAGCACAATTTTGGATAAAAATTGATGGAATTACATACAGTTATACAACATCTACTACTGGGGATACCGCCCTTAATGTTGCTCAACAACTAGTCTCAGAAATTAATACCGCTTCTGGTGTAAGACAGAGTGCTCCAACCGCATCCATCACAGGAGCTTCTTCAATTCAAATAAGAGCGGATGTTCAAGGTACTTTATTCGACTTTTCTTTTAATAATTCTATTGCAGGAGGAGGAGCTCTATCTTTAGCTTCTTCAGGAAATATTGCAAATGAAAACTATATGACAGTTACTGGAACACCTAATCCAGTAACTCCTATTACCACTACTGTAGCTTATACTTTTACCTTAACCACTTCAGGTACAGCTGGTTGTTTACCAGTTGACACAGCAAATGGTACAATTACATTAACACCGGAATCAACTCTTGTTTTAAGTTCAGGGTTAGATACTATTGACCAAATTGTTTGTGCAAACAATGCAATTGTGCCAATTATATATACATATGGTGGTGGTGCAACTGGTGTAGAACTACTTTCAAATTCCGATCCACTTCTTACTTTACCAACTGGTCTCGTTTTAGGAAACGGAGCGGCTGCAAATACTGTACAGATAATTGGAACTCCAACAGTTACAGTTAGTCAGACTACAATTTTTCAGTACACACTTAGAACTACTGGGAATGCAACTTGTAGCGAAACAATTATGATTGGAAAAGTAACAGTTGCTCCAAATGTTGTAATTGATTCCGCTGGAATACAAGCTGCAGTTCAAGATGTTTCTTGTTCTACAGCAGGCTTTACTCCTGATGGTCAAATTGGTCATCCAGTTTCCAACACATTATCTTCGTTTGTAACCGGTGGGGTTCAGGATACTGCTCAGGTTGATCGAGTATTTATTATAGGAGCGTCAACGAATGAAGATCATGGAGTATTCGATACTTATACCGTCACTGTAGATGGAGCTGATTATTCTTTTACAACCAATGATATTAATTCTGACGGCAATCCAGATCAAACTAAGGAGCAAATTGCAACTCAGCTTGCTAATCAAATTTCCGGAGGATCACCAAGTGTTACTGCAGCTTCAAATATTGGAGGTTTAGGATCTTTAGATATAACTGCCAACGTTCCTGGAGTAGCATTTACTTCTTCAGTTACCCATACAACGGACAATATAATAAGAGTTACTTTTGCAAACAATATAGTCGCATCGGATGTAGTTACTATAACAGCAGGGGGTTCATCTTACTCTTATACTGTAGCGGGTGGAAATACGTTATCAAATGTTGCATCTAGTTTAGCCACACTTATGGCGTCTAGCTCCACTGTAACTGCAACTGCCACAGGAGCAACTATTGATATTAGAACTTTAGCCGTTGGTTCTTTCGTTAACTTCTCTTCTACAGTTTCCTCATCAGCTATGACCATTTCAACTGATGATCGATCTACTGAGTTTACAAAATCTACAATTCAACAAAACTTTGAATCTACTTTTGTTTATTCGTGGAGTAAAGTTGGAGATGTTGGTTTTACCAATAATAATCTTGAAATTACAGGTTTATCTGAAGGTCAATATAATCTTACAGTTTCAATTAAAGGTCTTGGTAATGGATGTCAAGCATCAGCAGGTCCCTTTATTATTGAAAAACCAACTATAACAATTGGAACTGTAGTTGAAACTTGTGGTGGAACCGTAAATATTCCAATATCAGGTACCTTAACTACAGATCAGGTTTCTGGAACTGGAAATATATTGTCTGTAAATCTCTATCAAGGAACTGCAGGAGCTGCTCCTAGTTATTCTTTGTTTGATACAACAAGCTATGTTATTGGTTCTCTTACCAAGACATTTACTGAAAACCTACAATTTACAGGACTAACTCCTGGATTAAGCTACCGAGTAGAGGTTATTACTAATACTTGTTCTGAACCAGAGTTTTTAAATTTTGGTCCTATATCTGCTATTTTAGAAATTGATGAAAGCCTTATAGTAACTACTGATGAAATATGTGCTGGTGAAGCAGATGGAACTATAAGTGTTCCTTTAGGTGCCATAACTGGTGGTTCAGGAAGTTATGATTACCAATGGACAAGACTTTCTCCAAATCCTCAAGTAACCTACAATGTTAAAGATCTAAATGGAGTATCTGCTGGTTTTTATGAGTTGACTATTACAGATTCTAACATTGCAAATTGTACAGTCACTACCGTCGGATTAGTTGAAATTAAAGGGACAGATTCTCCAATAACAATAACTCCATCTAGTTTGAATGTTTTAGCTAACGAATGTGTATCTGGAACTGATGGTCAAATCGAAATAGATGTTGCTGGAACAAATACTGCCTGGATAGAATGGGAATATTTAGTTACAACAAGTTTAGGAGTGGTTTCCTCTTCTTTAAGTAGCTCAACTTTAACACCTAATAGAAGAAACCTTCTACCTGCTAATTTTCTTAATGAAGAATTAAATCCTACCGGAGGTTTTTCATCCTTTCAAAATCTTCCAGCTGGGGTATACAGAGTTAAGGTTTATTTGACGAACCCTTCTGTTAATCCTTGTGCTGATGTGTCTCAAGATTTTGTTATAACAGAGCCATCTCCTGTTTCAATAGCTGAATTAAGTGGAGCTAATGAACCACTTGTAACACAACCTCCACTTGCATGTTCTCCTAATGATATTTTACTTGGATCTATTCAAATTGCCCTATCAGGCGGGCAAGCTCCATATTTTTACAGTTTAGTAGGTGGTGAGCCAACCGAAGCTATTACTGGTTCAACATTTTTAAGAGACGACCTTCCTGCAGGTACCTATGATATAGTGATTTCCGATTCATCAGGTTGTGATGTCGTTGCAAATTACTTAACAATACCAACAATTGTCCTTACCGACCCTCCTGGAAATCCTTTAGTTCTCACCGAGGGTACGATTACACCAATTCCGTGCGAGGGCGGTACGGGACAATTTATTGTTGAAGCCGATGGAGGTTATTTTTCAGGATCTGTTACTACAACTACCTTCCCTGTAAGAATAGTTTCAACAGATGGATTATTCATTATAAATACTTCTATAAGTCCTGGTCAAGATATACTTGTAGAAAATGTTCCAAGGATTGGGAATTATGTTGTATCCGTTATTGATGAATCTGGATGTGTTCCCGATGCATCGATAACTGTTGCAATGACTTCTGCTGCTTCTTCCGATCTTTCTGCTAGCGCAGACTTAACTGGAGTTCAAGATTGTTCTTCTTCAACACCTAGTGCAAACGGTCCAGTAATTAAACTAAATGGTGGAATTAGTGGAGGTGTTGCGCCTTATACTATTAAGTGGGAGAGAAGATCACAATTGGAGTTGGATACATTTTCAATTTCCTTTACTGGATCGGTTTCTTCAACTGAGACAGGAAACTTTGGAGTAGAAATAAATGGTACTACCTATACTTCGTCAATTACAGTAAATAATACAACCAGTATTTTAGATTTAGCAGTTGATTTAGCAGTTATAATTAATAACGATCCCACGTTGGAAGCTTATATAAGTGGGTCGAGTATTGTAGTTAGATCTCAGACAATTGATTCTGCTAAAGCTTTATCAATTGTATCTGTTTACGGTTTAAGAATGAGTTTGTCTCCAATAACAATAACAGCTCAAACAGTTTGGAATGAAGTTTCAAACACTGCCGGTCAAGAAGTCCTAACAGGACTAAATATTGGTTACTACAGAGGGATTATTTCTGACTCTTCTGGTTGTGGGGGAAGTGTTTTAGTTGAAAATCTGACTCAAGGAGGTTATGTATTTGGAATTGATGATCCTAGTAAGTTACAAATTCAGGATGTTGAATTTGAGGATATTACTTGTGTTAAAAGTACAGCTTCGATAAGTTTCAAATTAGGTAACGGACAATTTGATTTGATACCTGATCCGACAGTTTTTGAATTTACTTTAAATGGAAACCCTCTTCAAAGTACTATATCTAACGGTTCTTCTATATCGCTAACTCCTTCTAGTTCTTTAGTTACAAACGTTCTTTCTGGAAACACATACACCCCTAATTTATCTACAAATATTGTATTGATTCAGAATCTTCAACCTAACTCATACAATTTGGAAGTTAAAAATACACAAACAGGTTGTGTAGTTTTACTTGGTTTTACTATTGAAGATTTACTTCCTATTAAATACTCAGGAGTAACAGACTTTACAATAAGCGCTTGTTATGACAGCTATCAAGATCCATTTTTTGATCAATTCCTTGTAAGTGGAGGAACTCCATATTTGGACTCATCTGGGCAGCCATATTATGGTCTGACCTGGACATACTACCCTGATCCTAATTCAACAGCAAATTCAACGGTATTTAGTAGTTTAAGTAATAATGTTGATTTTTATCCATTACCTGGAGTATATCAATTGGGTATTAAAGATAAAAACGGTTGTACTATAGTTGATCAAAATGGAAATACTGCAAATGTTGAATTTAGTTTTGTAGCAGAATTTAATGATATTTTAGTTTCTGGTGTTGCAGACTCTACAGGTGCTTTTAGTTCTCCGGTAAGTTGTCAGTTAGATGCTGCAGACGGAACTATAGCTGTTTCTGTTCAAAATCAGGACGGTTCATCGGCTCCACCTTACGAAATAACTTGGGAGATTCAGGGTGCAGAATTAAATGATAATGAAGCAATTTTATTGTTCCAGGGTGTTTCAGCATCCGTCGATAGTTTAGAGGTTTATTCAGTTTTAATTAATGATATTCCATTTACGTATACAACTCAAACACCAAATGAATCTATTGTTTCGGTAGTTCAAGAAATGGCTCAGGTTATTGATAATTCTCCTCAGTACAGTACTTCTGTTGAATCTGCTCCAAATGGAGGAATAACCCCTCAAGATGTACAGATCAGAATAAATTCAGTTTCAGGTGCTTCAATTACCCTAGAGATTGTTTCAAAAAGCACACGCCTTCAAATGTTAAATTCGTCGGTTAGTTCTGCTAACTGGACTCCTTTGGATGGAACTAATGGTTCGATTAATTACACTGGATATACAAGTCTAAATAATTTAGCTGAAGGAAATTACAGATATACAATTACCCCAGCAGGTCTTTCTAACTGTGTAGGTTCTAATCTTTCCCAAAATAATGAGATTCGAGGAGTTATTTCGGTATTAGACGAGAACGTTTTACAAATTCGTCAAGGACCAAATGTTAGTCCTGAATTATGTAGCGGTCAACCTGGTACTATTTTTATTGATGTTTTTGATGGAGCAACAGGTCCATTATCATTTTTCTATAATGGTAGCCTTGTGGTTAGTCAACAAGTTGGTGAAGATCAGTACAATCTTGAAATTGATGCTCCTGTTACTTCTGCTCGACTTGAAATATTAAACAATGCTGGCTGTGGAATTGCAAGACAAATTAATGTTGGAATAGGTGATCCATTATTTGATTTCACCTCAATTAGTTTTCAGCAATCTTCACAATATATTGCGAGAGAGGATATTACTTTTAGAGATTTATCAGAAAACGAATATGATTCATTTGAGTTTATTTTTGGAGATGGTACTCAAACTGAGCGGTTAGAAAGAAATCAACCGGATCCAATAACACATGAATATGCTGTATCAGGAACATATTATGCTACGTTAAGAATTTTTAATGAAATTGGATGTGTAGCTGAGATAACGCAAACAATTAAAATAGGTAAAGGGTATAATGTCTTATCTCCAAATGTATTTACACCTAACGGCGATATATACAATCAATGTTTCAAACCGTTATTTAACGGTTTAGTTGAAGTTACATTTAGAGTTTATGATGCTCAAGGAGCTATCCTTTATGAAGAAATAGGTGTACCTCCAGTAGATCCAACAAAAGATGCATTAACTCTAACTGGATGGTGTGGTCCTGATTTATCTTCAGACGATGGTAAAGAAATAGTAACTCCATATTTTATTTATACCCTTGAAGGGAAAACAATAGATGATGTTGAAGTTTTTAGAGATGGAACATTTATACTTTTAAGATGATAATATGAAAAAGATTAACTACATATTATTAGTTCTGCTGTTTATTTTTAAATTATCAGCCCAAGATGATTTGATTATAAGCCATTCTAGGTTTATGCAAAAATCCAATCCTAGTTTTATGGGTTTAAATAATATGAATAAAACAGGTGTATTATATAATAGTGTTGGTTTAGTTTCAAATCAAGGTATAGAAAGTAGATATTTTTTCGGTTCCCTTTCATTTGATTCAGATTATTTTTCTTTGGGAGTTGACATGTATTCATATACGATGGATAACGCTGGTTTAGTATACACCAAACCTTCACTAAGTTTTATATATAAAATACAACTGGATAATCAAGACTTTTTCTTACCCTCAATCACCTTGGGGATGGGAAGCTCCAAGTTAGATACTAGTAAGTTAATATTTGAAGACCAATTATCTCTTGTTTCAGGTTATCTTCAAGCACTTTCAAATGACCCTCTTGCACCATTAATTGGAGATGCTAGTTATTTAGATTTGGGAGCATCATTTATAATTCATTCAGATAAATATATTGTAGGGTTTAGTGCCCAACATCTTAATCAGCCAAATATATCTTTTAACAAAGAAAATGAAGAGTATAAAATGCCAATACGTTTTTCTTTACAAGGAGGTTATGAATTTGACATAAACCCATACGATCAAGGATTTTTACCAAGATATTCAACACTCTATGCGTTTACTAATATTTCAAAATCCGCATATAGTACTGATATATATCTTTCACAAGAATTTCAATTTGGGGAATTTTCTGTTGGTTTAAATGAAGTAATGAAAAGTACAGAAAGCTTTTCTATGTTGAATGTTGGAATTTCAGTCGCATTATCATATGAAAATTTTGAATTTGGTACGTTATATAATTTCCCATCAAGGAAAGATCCAGCAAAAGCATATTCTCCAAGTACATTTGAAGTATTTCTAACTTTTGATTTCAGTCCATACCTGAGAAATAGGAGAGGGGATTATAGAAGGTTAAGTATTGATAATTATTACTAATCTCTAAAAACTTTATTTGGAAATACAACAGGGCTTTCAATTCCGTTTTTGCCAACTGTTGAGATTCCAAAAAAGAAATTATCAATTACAATCCCATCTAGGGTATATTGAGACACATCACCTACATACCGACTATTTTGCCATATAGGACTTGTTGTGTCTCTCCAATAAACTTTATAACCTTCAATAGTTATATTATCAATTTTTTCCCACTTCAATTTTGCAGAAGGCTCGACTACTCCTCCTATGGAAAGTGATTTCACAGATGGAGGAGCCCATGCTATACTTGCAAGGTTTATAGCATTTACTGCCGTAAGTTTAGCAGTATATTTAAAATCTACTCCCTCCAATACATCACCATAGTTTATTCCATTTTCAGTTCTAATATCTTGATGTTGACGATTATAATTCTCATGAGCTTCCATTATCCTTACTCCGGCATATCCCATATCGTTAAAAGGACGATGATGACCACCTCTTCCAAACCTATCTAATCTGTAAATTAGAAGAGGATTCATTTCTGGCATATATTTTTTTACTGTTTTGTGAATATATCTTGCTAGCTGTCTTGATATCCCATCAACTTCTCCACCGTAAAATCGTCTAGCTTTTCTTTCTTTTTCAGATTCAGTTGGAGGAGTTGGCTCAGAGAAAATTCTAAAAGTTCTATTATCAATCACACCATCAACTCCCTCAATATTTCCTATCATATCATTGTTTAGTATACCTATAATCTCCCACTTGTTTTTTTTAGCATAATCGGAAAGTCCTTTTCCACCGAAAAGACCCTGCTCTTCCCCAGATAAACCAACATAAATTATACTATTATCAAATTGATATTTTGATAAAACTCTAGCAGCTTCAATTGTACCTGCCATTCCAGAAGCATTATCATTTGCTCCAGGAGAATCATCCATATAATTTGTGGGGTCAGAAATCCTTGAATCAATATCCCCACTCATAATAATATATCTATTTGGATATTTTTTTCCTTTTTGGATTGCTAATACATTATTAATCCATGTAGGATTTATGATTCTTGGTCCATCCTTTTTAGTATAAT
This sequence comes from uncultured Flavobacteriaceae bacterium, assembly GCA_964432535.1. Lineage (GTDB taxonomy): Bacteria > Bacteroidota > Bacteroidia > Flavobacteriales > Flavobacteriaceae > Marivariicella. The sequence continues at coordinate 134,792 of CAYSNJ010000001.1, forward strand.
AATTTTTTTGGTAAAAAACCTCTAGACAATTACTACAACTTTTTGAAATAGCATCAAACTCTGATTTTATCCATCTTCGAGCAGCTCCAATTCCACGTGACTTTGAGATAGTATCACTTAAAGTATGTCTGGTTCCAAAATTTGCTAAAACAGTAATATCATTTTTTATTCTTTCAACACTAACCTGATTTATTATTTTGTAAAAATCACTTTCGCTTTGAGCGTTTGAAAAGTTAAAAAAAAGGAAAGATGATATTATTAGAGTTTTTCTCATAATTTTTTTTAAAAAATACAAAAAAACATTAAAACTTATAGTCTTAAATAAGCCAAAATATAAAATCAGTTTTTAATATTCTCAGATAATTTTGATGAGAAAGCATAGGTAAGAGAAAAAATACTAATTGTGCTTACAATGGCTATAATTTTTTGAATAGTAACTGATTCTGATAACGCTTCTGGACTTTTCATCGCATCTTCAAGAAAAAATTGATAAAATACATATAAAAAAGTGAATAATAAATATCCGAGAGTAACCAATGTATACTTATTGTGAACAGTACTTTTAAATAAAAGAATGACGTACAAAATAGACGCTGGAACCATAAGTCTAAAAGCATTTTTAGCAAAAAACCCATGAAGCTCTTGGAAAAGATCGTGAGGAGTCAATCCAACGCCGGCAAAACAAAAAGAGCCAATAAAAAAAAAAAAACTTCCAGCTAAAGATAGAGGGTATAGCATTTTGTCATCCTTAAAAAGACGAGGCACAAATAAAAACCCAATTCCAGATGCGGCATAGAAAAACATTGATGTATTGAAAATAAAAGAAGAAAGAAAATTTATTTCTCCAGATCTACTCATATATCCTCCCAAATCACTTAAATAGTTTTTTGAAAAAGAATACCCAACTTGATTGGGGTCAAATATATTTCCACCGGGATATAAAAAACTTGCTATAAAAACGCTAACAATAAAATATATTGATACAAACCTAATTAAGTATACCGTCCAGAATTTTATCATTATAACTTGTACTCATTTTCCTTAATAACTGAATCAGCTATTTTGTTTTTTAATTCAACAATATTTGGATATTCCTCGTATCTAGTCATCAAGTCAATACTTTTAAGTAATCCATTTTTTTCCTTTTCATTTGAAATACTTAAAATTATCTCTTTAGCTTTATTACCTACTTTTTCTATTGAGTTGAATATAAATAATTGAGTCATCTCTCTATGAGTTTCACTATAATTTTTATTATTCCTATTACAATTTTTGATTGTCCTTAAAAGTATTGATTCAGAAAAATAGGATTCAATTAAAATATCAGATAGTCCCAAAAGAATCATTTGATGTTTTTCAAGATCAGACCCATACTTCTGAAAAGCAGCACCAGTCAAAAGTAAAAATTTATCTTTAATATTTTGAACTAGTAATTGTTCTTGAGAAAAAATTGAATCATGTAACGGCTTTTCAAAAGAACTAGTTTTTACTTTTTCAACAATACTCATCACTAAATTCATTATATCCAAATGACCTTTTGCTGCTTTTTTTAATAACATTCCAACAGAAACCATTCTATTGATTTCATTTGTTCCTTCATAGATTCTTCCAATTCTTGAATCTCTCCAAGCCGCCTCCATTGGTGTATCTGCTGAAAACCCCATCCCTCCTAAAATCTGAATTCCTTCATCAGAGCAATTCTGCATTGATTCCGAACAGAAAACTTTTACCATAGAGCATTCTATTGCAAATTCTTCTAATCCTTTTAGTTCTGATTCTTGATGAGATTTCCCCTGGTCTCTTAAAAACTCAATGTGATCCTTAATATCCGAGGCAGCACGATAACACCCAGATTCACATGCGTAGAGGTTTGCTGACATTATAGCAACTTTTTCTTTTATAGCACCGAATTGAGAAATTGGGGTTTTGAATTGTACTCTTTCGTTTGCATATTTTACAGCACCGTTTATTACTCTTCTTTGGGCATCAATAACTGCTACTCCTAATTTTATTCTACCTGCGTTAAGAGCGTTCATGGCTATTTTAAAACCTTCTCCTCTTCCTGCCAGCATATTTTCAATCGGAACTTTGGTTTCGTTAAAGAAAACCTGTCTAGTTGATGAAGCGTGGATACCAAGTTTCTTTTCTTCTTCTCCAAGAGTAATTCCGTTATCATAATCTGCTGGAACAATAAAGCCTGTTATATTTTTATCATCTTCTATTCTAGCAAAAACTATGAAGATACTAGCAAAACCAGCATTGCTAATCCACATTTTTTGTCCAGAAATCAAATAATTTTTTTTATCTTTTGAAAGTACAGCTTTTGTCTTTCCTGAATTTGCATCTGAACCCGCTCCAGGTTCAGTTAAACAATATGAGCCAAACCATTTTCCAGATGCAAGATTAGGTATGTATTTTTGTTTTTGCTCTTCTGTTCCGTAAAGTGTAATTGGAAGGATTGCAATCCCTGTGTGAGCGCCATAAGCTGTAGACAAAGAACCAGTAGCTGAAGAAATATAATCACAAACTAACATGGTTGAAACAAAATCCATTCCAAGACCTCCATACTCTTCTGGAACAGAAACTCCAAGGAATCCGAGCTCGCCTGCCTTTTCCATTATTTCTTTTGTGAATTCGTAATCTTTATTTTCAAAACGTTCTTTGTGCGGCCATACTTCCCGATCAATAAATTCTTTAACGGAGTCCTTCATCATTAGTTGCTCCTCTGAAAAATCTTCAGGGGTAAAAATTGATTCATTAGCGCTAGTTTTTTGGACTATAAACCCTCCACCTTTAACTATTTCTTTTGTTATATCAGTTTCCATTCTTATGTTGTATTAATATGTTTTGACTTTCTGTATTTATTATATCTGTAACCTTAAAAAAATTAATAATCTCAGTACTTGTTAGTTGTTTTGAAATGCATTTATTAAACTCTAAAACAAATTTTTTTGATATCTCTCTTTTTTCTAATCCAAGTTTAGTCAAGTAAACTAACCTACCTCTACCATCTTTTGGGTTAATTCTTCTTTCGATAAAACTTCTGTCCTCTAATGAATTCAGTAATCTAGATAAACTAGTATTCTCCATGCCCATTTTTGGACCAAGAGCAGTTGAAGGGGTTCCATCTGGTTCAATGCTGAGTAATGCAAAACCTGTTGCCATTGTAGAATCAAATTTACAAGCGGTTTTATTGTACATATTACTCACACTCTGCCAAGTGGACCTAAGAGCATAATCAAAAGTGATTGTTTTTTCCATTTATTAAATTCAAATATAATAAAAATTACTATGCGTGCATAATAAAAATTTAGTAATTTTTATTTTTTAATTTATGTAAATGAAATGTCCATTTAATAATTTTAAGGCTTAAAAAACGTAAGCCTCTATTGATTTTTATCAATTTAATATTTTTTAATAAAGTTTAGTTGAATCAGCCGAAGGAAATCACGCTTGCTCTAAGAATAAATTTTTTCAACTAGATGTAGATATTTTGATTTAATAACTTTCCTTTTTAGTTTCATGGTTGGCGTAAGTAATCCGCTTTCAATTGTCCAAGCTTTAGGTGTTAATTCAAACTTTTTAATTTTTTCCCATTGACCGAATTTTTGGTTGTGAAAATCAATGTCTTTTTGAATAGCATTAATCAAATCTAGATTTTCACAAATATTATCAAAAGACTCAGTTATGTTTTTTTCTTTAACCCATATTTTTAGATATTCAAAATTTGGCTGAATTAATGCCGCTGCCATTTTTTCACCTTCACCAACAACCATTATTTGTTCAATGAACAAAGATTGTTTCATTTCTCCTTCAATTACAGCTGGAGCTATATATTTACCTCCAGAAGTTTTAAACATTTCTTTCTTTCTATCTGTTATTTTTAAAAACCCCTCAGAATCAATAATACCAATATCTCCTGTATGGAAAAAATCTCCTGACATAACCTCCTCTGTTTTCTTATCTTCTTTGTAATAACCCATCATTACATTAGGTCCTTTACATAGTATTTCTCCGTCTTCTGCAATTTTTACTTCAACTCCATCAACTAACTTACCAACAGTTCCAATTTTAAAACCGCCATCTCTCATGTCATTAAGAGAAACTGCAGGTGAAGTTTCGGTCAAGCCGTACCCTTCTACAATAGTCATTCCGGCTGCAGTAAATACCCTTGCTAATCTTGGCTGAAGAGCTGCGCTTCCAGAAGCTATAAGTTTTAGGTTTCCTCCTAGGGCCTCTTTCCATTTCGAAAGAATCAGCTTTTGAGCAACTGCAAGTTTAAGGGAGTAGAGTAGGCCATTTTTTCCATAGGGTTCATATTTTAATGCAATATCTACGGCCCAATAAAATAACTTTTGTTTTAGGCCATCTAACTCTTCGCCTTTAGAATAAATTTTATCATAAACTTTTTCTAGAAGACGAGGAACTGCTGTCATTATTTCAGGTTTAATCTCTTTAAGATTATCACTTATAGTTTCTAACGATTCAGCAAAATAAACTTTGATACCGTTATATAAGTAACTGTAGAGTACAACTCTTTCAAACACATGGCATATAGGTAAAAAGCTTAAAGCGCTTTCTTTTCCTGCTTCAAATGGAAATCTATTTGAGGTTGAAAGGACATTTGAAACAATATTATTGTGACTTAGCATTACACCTTTTGGAACTCCAGTTGTACCCGAAGTATATATAATTGTAGCGAGATCATTAGGTTTTACTTTTGATTTTTGTATTTTAATAAAATCAAGATCTATATTACCAGAATCAATTAATTCATTCCAATTACTACAATTATCAATTTTGTCAAAAGAATATATATTTTCAAGACTATTAACTTCATTTTTTATTGCATAAACTTTTTTATACACTTCTATGTCGCTGACAAAACAAAATTTACATTCTGAATGATTTAAAATATATAAATAGTCTTTAGATGAGATGGTAGGATAAAGAGGAACATTTATGGCTCCAATTTGAGATAAGCCAACATCTATAATCGACCATTCTGATCGATTTGTTGAAGAGATCATAGCAATTTTATCACCAGGTTCGACTCCCAATTTTAATAGAGAAGAGCTTATGTGATTAGCTTTTTCTAAGTAATCATATGTTGAAATGCTTTCCCACTTTCCATTATTTTTTGTATTTAAGATATTATCAAGTGGATGATTAATTTTAGCATATTCTAAAAAATCAAAAATTCTAGTAGGCTTCATGTGTTTATTTTTCACATGTAAAGTACAAATTAATTATATCAAATTAAAAAAAATGATTTTACTTGTTTTTTTTAAGCCAGTAATTTGCATTTTCAAAAGCCTTAATCCAGGGAGATACTTCATCATTTTTACGATCCTTGGGATAATATGCCCAATTCCATGGAAAAGTTGAGCGTTCTAAATGAGGCATCATAACAAGATGTCTTCCGTCATTATTAGTTAGCATAGCTGCATTATGGTCAGATCCGTTTGGGTTAGCTGGATAGTTTTTATAGTGATAGGTTCCTGGTATTTGATAATTATTTTTTGATCCAGGAAGATGAAATTTTCCTTCTGCGTGAGCAGCCCAGATTCCTAACGTACTTCCTTCAAGCCCTTTTAACATAATAGATGGAGAATCGAGAATATCAACAGAAGTGAATACACATTCAAATTTTCCAGAATCATTTTGAAGCATTTTAGGTTTGTTTTCTAATTCAGGTGTTAAAAGACCCAATTCAATAAATAATTGACATCCATTACAAACTCCAAGTGATAAAGTGTCTGTTCTTTTAAAAAAACGATCTAAACTTTTTTTAGCCTTTTCATTATAAATGAAGGATCCTGCCCATCCTTTTGCAGACCCTAGAACATCTGAATTAGAAAACCCACCAACAGCCACAATAAATTTAAATTCAGAAAGATCAGAATAACCATTGATTAAATCTGTCATGTGAATATCAGTAACTTCAAAACCAGCAATTTGCATTGCATAAGCCATCTCTCTCTCCGAATTACTTCCTTTTTCTCTTATTACGGCAGCTTTAATTTTTTTCTCAGATGAATTTGTAGGCATTTTACCCGTAAATAAACTTGGAAATGTGAAGTTTAAAATTTGCTTTTTATAATTTTTAAATCTCTCTAACGAAAGATCATTTAAGGTTTGATGACTATCTAAATCTGTAGATGTTTTAAACCATAAATCTCTGTAGTGATTTATGTCAAATTCGATAATACTATTACTATGTTCAATTGTAACTTTTTCAGATAAATTAATTTCTCCTAATTTCAAACATTTAATCCCTAATTTATTGAAATAAACTACTAAATCTGAATTTGACTGAATAATGATTCCTGGATTTTCAAAAAACAGATTTTCGTTAATTATATTTAAATTGTTAAGCTTAACAGCTGCTCCTGTCTTTGGAGTTGAAAAAAACATTTCTAAAAGGGTAGTTAAAAAGCCACCAGAGCTAATGTCGTGACCTGATGAAATTTTACCATCTTTTACTAAATCTTGAACAGCATTAAAAGCAGTTTTAAAATACAAAGTATCCTTGATAGTAGATGCTTTTTTACCTATTTTGTTTTGAATTTGCGCAAATGCGGTTCCACCTAAAAATAAATTATCAGATGAAAAGTCAACATAGTATAAAGACCCACCCTTAATATCAATATTAGGAGTTACAATTTTTTTAATATCAGAACAATGTGCTGTTGCAGAAATTATCACTGTACCTGGAGCAGTAACATCTCCATCTGCATACTTCTGTTTCATTGATAATGAATCTTTACCAGTCGGAATATTAATACCTAATTCTTGAGCAAAATTGGAACAAGCCTCTACGGCTTTGTATAGTCTAGCGTCTTCTCCAGGGTTATTACAAGGCCACATCCAGTTTGCAGATAGTGATATGGAGTTTATTTTATTTTCAAGAGGAGCAAAAACAATATTAGTTAGGGCTTTAGCAATTGCGTTTAAACTCCCTTTAGAGGGGTCAATTAAACCAACTACAGGAGAATGACCAATACTAGTTGCTATTCCCTCTTTGCCTTTATAGTCCAAGGCAATAACTCCACAATTACTTAGCGGTAATTGAATAGCTCCTACAGTCTGTTGTTGAGCAACTCTTCCTGTGACGCATCTGTCAACTTTATTGGTTAGCCAATCTTTACATGCAACACCCTCTAACATTAATATCCTAGATAAAACTGTCTTTGGATTTCCGCTTAAATCAATTTCACTAAATTCTGTTAGTTTATTATTGTCTTTGATTTTTGTTTTAGGAGAGTTTCCGAAAAGGAAATTTAATTTTAAATCAATTGGTTTTTCATTTGTTTTTTTATTAATAAAAGAGAAATGTTCATCACCAGTAACTTTTCCAACCTCATACATAGGGGCTCTTTCACGTAAGCAAATATTTTTTAGTGTTTCTAAATCTTTGGAAGAAATTATTAATCCCATTCTTTCTTGAGATTCATTCCCAATTATTTCCTTATCTGATAAAGTAGGATCTCCGATAGGGAGATTATTAATTATAATTTCACCTCCTGTTTCTTCAACCAGTTCTGATAAGCAATTTAAGTGACCTCCTGCTCCATGATCATGAATGGAAATGATTGGATTTTTAGTTTGTTCACATAGACTTCGAATTGCATTTGCAACTCTTTTTTGCATTTCAGGATTTGAGCGTTGAATGGCATTTAGCTCAATACCACTTTCAAAGGCTCCAGTGTCAGCAGAAGACACAGCGGCACCACCCATTCCAATCCGATAATTGTCACCACCCAAAATTACAATTATATCTCCTTTTTCGGGAGTGTATTTTTTTGAATGATCACTGTTCGCAAATCCAACACCTCCAGCTTGCATTATTACTTTATCATATCCTATTTTGATACCATTTTCTTCGTGTTCAAAAGTCAATAACGATCCTGATATTAATGGCTGTCCAAATTTATTTCCAAAATCTGATGCACCGTTAGAAGCTTTTATTAAGATATCAAGTGGAGTTTGATATCTCCAATTTCTCTCTGGAAATTGATTTTCATAGGCCTTATTATTTGTTGCTCTTGAATAAGGTGTCATGTAAACAGCTGTTCCTGCTAAAGGTATTGATCCTTGTCCACCAGCCATACGATCTCTTATTTCACCTCCGGATCCGGTTGCTGCTCCATTAAATGGTTCTACAGTTGTTGGGAAGTTGTGAGTTTCAGCTTTTAATGAAATCACACTATTTATTTCTCTTTTTATATAAACACTCGGTTTAGATCCACTTGAGGGAGCAAATTGCTCAATTTTTGGCCCCTTAATAAATGCAACATTATCTTTGTAAGCAGAAATGATTCCATTCGGATTTTTTTTAGATGTTTTCTTTATCCAATCAAAAAGTGAATCTTTTTTTAATATTCCATCAATTTCAAACTCGCCATTAAAAATCTTGTGTCTGCAGTGTTCGGAATTAACTTGAGAAAAACCAAAAACTTCTGAATCAGTTAATTCTCTTCCTAATTTTAGTGCTAAATTTGTTAAATACTGAATTTCATTTTTATTTAATGCTAAACCCTCTTTTTGATTGAATTGATCTATATTTTTAATATTTAAAATAGGCTCTGGTTTATCATTTAGTTTGAATAAATTTTGATCGAGGTTAATGAACTTTTGCTGAACCATCGAGTCAAAATTTATTAAAACTTTATCTAAAAAATATTTTTCAATCCTGAGTATATTATAAACCCCCATGTTTTGGATTATTTCTACTGCATTTGTACTCCAGGGTGTTAACATGTTTGCTCTGGGACCTATAAAATTTCCAACAACGATTTTTTCCAATAATGGAGAACTATTGTTAAACAACCAACTTAATTTTTCTTGCGTTTTTTGATTTAAAATAGAGGTACTCTGTACGGCATAAATTACTTTACTTTTATCTCCAAAAAAACGAATCATATTATAATGTATAGGCCAGTAAAAATACTTTTTTAAAAAACTAATACATTGTATTGAATAAAATATATTTTAAAATTTATTCACAGTTTTTTTTCAAGTTGAGCTACATAAAAGCCGTCAAATCCTGTTAAATGAGAAAAAAATGTCCTTTCTTTTATGTTAACAAAATTGGTTCCAGCCTTAGTGTTTAAAAATTTTTCAACTTGAATCTTGTTTTCCTGTTTAAATATTGAACATGTTGCGTAAATAAGTTGACCTCCAGGCTTAACATATTTTGACCAATAATTTATTAGATACTGCTGAGTATTATTCAGTTTTTTTATTTTTTTTGGATTCATTTTCCATTTAGTATCAGGATTTCTTTTAAGAACTCCAAGCCCGCTACAAGGAGCGTCAATTAAAACTCTATCAGCTTTTCCAATCAAATTTGTCAGATTATTCATCTCAGTAATATTGAATGTTTTAATTATTTTAACACCATTTCTTTTGGCTCTTTTATTTAACTCTACTAATTTAAAATCATGTTTGTCAAAGGCTATAATTTTGCCTTTATTTTCAATAATAGCAGCCATATGTATACTTTTTCCTCCAGCTCCAGCACAAGCATCTATAATTGTCATCTCTGGCTTTAAATCGCATAAAAAAGCAACTTTTTGCGAGTTTGCATCTTGAATTTCGAAATATCCTAATTTATAGGACTTTAGATTAGTCACTTTGCTGTATTCACATAAAACCAAGGCTTCTGGATATTCTTTTTTTGATAAGGTTTCTATATTTTCATCTTTGAGAATCTTTTTTAATTCCAAAATGTTTGTTTTCAATGAATTACATCTTAGAACTAGCGATGATCTTTTGTTAAAAGCATTTACTTCCTTATTCCATATATTCTCACCAAAATCATTAAGCCCCATTTCGTCTAACCAATCGGGGATTGATTCGTTAATTTTTCTATTATCAAGTATTTCATTTTCCCTTTTTAAAATTTCTTCAGAATTTATATTTGAAAACTCTATAAAATTTGGAATAGTTTGACCTTTTAAAACTATGGCACAACCCAAAATTTTCCATAAATCTTTTTTGGATGTTAACTCTTCAATATTTGAACAGTATCCATACTTTCTAATCCACCTTACAATATCATAAATCGTTGATGAAACGATTTTTCTATCACGTGCACCCCATTTTTTATTTTCATCAATTAGTTTATCAACAACTTTTATTGCTCGTTTATTACCTAAAAAAATCTCTTCTAAACCACTAATTACTCCAGTTAGTAGGTTATGGTGCCATTTCATTATATCAAAATTTAAATTTGTTGAAGTTGAACTAAGTTATAGTAAGCTTCTTTTTTAGAAAGAAGTTGACTGTGAGATCCACTTTCAATGATCTTGCCATTTTGCATAACAACTATAAGATCTGCTGTTTGAATAGTGGAAAGTCTATGGGCAATTACAATAGCTGTTCTACCTTTCATTATATATTCTAGGGCTTCTTGAACTAATTTTTCTGATTCTGTATCTAAGGATGATGTAGCTTCATCTAAAATCAAAATTTGAGGATTTTTAAGTATTGCTCTAGCTATAGAAATTCTTTGTTTTTGACCTCCAGATAATTTATTCCCACTCTCCCCAATGTTGCTTTCATACCCATTTTCCATATGCATGATGAAATCATGGGCATTTGCAGCTTTTGATGCCTTGATTATCTCTGAATCAGATGCATTTTTTTTTCCAATAATTAAATTATTTTTTATACTATCATTAAAAAGTATCGAATCTTGAGTTACAATTCCAACCATTTTGTTGAGGGATTTTTTTTTGATTTCTGGAAGCTCCACACCGTCAATCTTTATTGATCCACTTTGAACATCATAAAAACGAGCTAAAAGATTTGCTATTGTTGTTTTTCCACTTCCTGATTGCCCAACTAATGCGACTGTTTCACCTTTTTGGATTACTAAATTCAAATTTGATAAAATAATTTGATTGTCATACGAAAACTTAACATCTTTAAATTCTATTTTTGAATTTAAAGATGTTTTATCGATGGCATCAACTTTATCCTTTAGTGAATTTTCAGCTTCAAGTATCTCAATAATTCTGGCTGCAGCAGCATCTCCTTTTCTAATACTAAAAATAGATTTACTTATTGCCTTTGCTGGCGTGAGTATATTATATGCTAATCCGATAAAAACTAAAAAAGTACTTCCTTTAATGGATTGATCTATCAAAACCATTTGTCCTCCGTACCATAGTAAAACTCCAATGACTGAGATTCCGAAAAATTCACTGCTAGGGGCAGCTAAATTTGCTCTGTGGAGTAAACGATTAGAATAATTAAAAAATCTATTTGTAGAATTTTGAAATTTATTTATGAATGAATCACCAGCTCTAAATATTTTTATAATTTTTTGACCATTAATGGTTTCATCAATGATGGATAAAAAATAGCCTTGTTCTTTTTGTACTAGATCAGAATCTTTTCTTAGTTTTTTTCCAATTAGTGAAATGAAAAAACCAGAAATAGGAATAAATATTATTACAAATAAAGTAAGCTGAGAGCTAATTGTGAACATTGCAATTATTGTAAATATAATAGTTAGTGGTTCTCTTATTAAAAGCTCTAGAATTGACAAGAAAGACACCTGAACTTCTAGAACATCTGCAGACATTCTTGCCATTAAGTCTCCTTTTCTTTTTTCTGAAAAAAAAGCAACTGGTAAATTAATTATTTTATCAAAAATTGCATTTCGGATGTCTTTCAACACCCCGTTTCGAAGATATGTTATAAAAAATAATGCTAAATAATTAAATAGATTTTTAAGAAGAAATAAAACTATTACTAAGCTAACAACATATATTAGAGTAGTTCCAATGTTTTTATCTAATTGATAATTCACTTGAAAACTTAACCAGTCTTCAATGTATGACTTAAAAGAATTAAATTCAGAATATACTGGCTCTGTAGTATTTTTCTTAGTGTCTTGAAAAAGCACTTCTAGTAACGGAATAAAAGCTATCATCGAAAGGGCACTGAAAAATGCATATAAAACATTGAAAAATATATTTAAAAAAGCATACCCTTTGTATGGTATTGCATATTTTAATATTTTTTTAAAAAACTCCATTTTATAAATTTAAATCAAAAATAATTGAGTCAATTTTTTTGTCTAATTCTTTTTCGGTTAATTCCCAATTATCGTTTTTGAAGGTTTTTGAATTAACACTAAAGTAAAACTTAATTTTCGGCTCAGTTCCACTAGGGCGGATTGCAATCTCACTACCGTCCTCAAGAATAAATATAATTACATTTGATGTTGGAAGGTCGATCTTGTGTTTCATTTTATTTTTTAAATCTATTTCAATAGAAGTCAAGTAATCCTTAATTGAATTTACAGATTGATTATTTATACTTTTTGGAGAATTATCTCTGAAATTCTTCATCATTTTTTTTATTTTTTTTTCTCCGCTAATACCGTCCAGTTTATAACTTATCAAACGTTCTTTATGGGGACCATATAATTTATAACATTCAATCATATAATCGAAGATATTCTTATTTTTAAACTTAAGTATTGCCGCAATTTCACATATTAAAAGCGCTGATGTTACGGCATCTTTGTCTCTAATTTTATCCCCAATTAAGTATCCAAAACTCTCTTCACCTCCAAATATAAAATTTTGAGTTTTTCTTTCTTCAATTTCTTTCCCAATCCACTTGAAGCCAGTTAATGTTGATAGACACTGTATTCCATAATGAAGTCCTAATTTATTCATTACTGGAGAAGAAACAATAGTAGAAGCAATATAGTCTTCAGATTTTAAAAGTCCCATTTCTTTTCTTCTATCTAGTAAAAAGTTAGCCATTATTAGCATAGTTTGGTTACCATTTAGAATATAAAATTTACCTTTTTCATTTTTAACGGCGATCCCAAGTCTGTCCGAATCCGGATCTGTACCTATCACAATCTCTGCATCTTCCTTTTCAGCTAATTTAATAGCAATTTTAAGTGCTTCAGGCTCTTCGGGGTTTGGAGATTTAACCGTTGGAAAATTTCCGTCAGGTTTTGATTGTTCATTAACTACAATTAAAGATTTATGTCCTGCTTTTTTTAATACTTCTGGAATTGAAATGATTGATGTTCCATGAAGAGGGGTAAATACTATTTTGAGATTATCAGATTTTACTTGATCTTGTTTGCCAAGCTCTAAACAAGTATTTATGAAAGCATCGTCTAACTCCTTATATATAAGATGAAATTTGTCCGTTGATCCCCTAAAAATTATGTCACTATAATTAATCGAATTGATTTGATCCATCAATTCTTGATCATAAGGTGGGACCAGTTGACCGCCATCTTTCCAGTAGACTTTATATCCATTATATTCTGATGGATTATGAGATGCAGTTAAAACAATTCCACAATTTGCTTTAAGATATCTAACAGAATATGAAAGCTGTGGAGTAGTTCTTAATGACGAAAATTGATAAACTTCTATGCCATTACCTAAAAATACATTTGAAACTATTTTTGAATAAATATCATTGTTATTTCTACAGTCAAATGCAATAACAACTCTAATGTTTCCTTTAGGGAATTTATTTTTAAGAAAATCCGAAAGTCCTTGAGTTGCTTTTCCTAAAGTATATTTATTTATTCTGTTAGTACCAACACCCATGACCCCTCTCATGCCTCCTGTTCCAAACTTTAGATCTTTATAAAAGGAGTCTTCTAATTGATCAGGGAAATTAAAAAGTGTTTTTACATGATTTTGTGTTTCATTATCAAAAGGAGATTTACACCATTTTAACGCTCTTTCTTTAATTTCTTTCACCAGAAGTAGTTTGAGAGATTATATAGTTTTTTGGATTATTTTTTTGTCTTAATAAAAGTTCACCTATGAATCCAGAAATAAAAAACTGAACTCCTATAACAATGGTAACTAGGGCAATAAAAAATTGAGGTCTATCAGTTATTAGTCGAGAATTAACATTGAAATATAATTTGTCAATCCCTAAATATAGCGTAAAGCCCATGCCAATACTAAACATAAAAGTACCAAGAAGTCCAAAAAAATGCATTGGTCTTTTTCCAAATTGATTTAAAAACCATAGTGTCAATAAGTCAAGAAAACCATTAATAAATCTTTCAGCTCCGAATTTTGTTATTCCATATTTTCTTGCTTGATGCTTAACTTCTTTTTCTGAGATTCTTTTAAAGCCTGCTTGAGAAGCTAAAACGGGAATATACCTATGCATTTCTCCACTAACATCTATAGTTTTTACTACGTTTTTTTTATAAACCTTAATTCCACAGTTAAAATCATGCAATTTAATTCCAGAGACTATTCTAGCAGCAAAGTTAAATAGCTTTGAAGGTATATTTTTTAAAAATAAATTATCATATCTTGTTTTTTTCCAACCAGAAACTATATCAAGTTTTTCTTTATTTAGCTTAATTATCATAGATGGAAGTTCTTCGGGGGAGTCTTGAAGATCAGCATCTAATGTGGCGATATATTCTCCTTCAGCAAACTTAAATCCTGCATTTAAAGCTTGAGACTTACCGTAGTTTTTAGCAAAACGATAACCACATACATTATGGTTTTTAGATGACAAATCATCTATTATTTTCCATGAATCATCAGAACTCCCATCATCAATAAATATAAGTTCAAACGAGTATCCGGCATCATTTAAGCTAGATTTAATCCATTGATGTAATTCTATCAAAGACTCTTCTTCATTATATAAAGGGACAACAACGGAAATATCCAAAGTAAAATATTTATAACAAATCTACGAAAATTGAAATTTAATTAGGATTTGTTTTTTTTAGAATTAAACCGCCAAATAAAGAAATTAAAAAGCCCATAAAAATGGATCCAAGAAGTCCACCAGCAATTCTTATTGGGAGAGTGGTAAATTTCTTTGACATTTCTATTGCTTGATTTGCATCTTCAACTGACATTTCTTGATTTCCATCTAGCATTTTTTGTTTAGCAATTTCTAATGTTTTATCCATAAACTGGGGATCCATGAATTCGGTCAAAATTATTGCATATAATGTTCCTATGACTCCAGAAATCAAGGCTATTCCAACCCCAACTTTAAGACTTTGTGAAAGTGATACTAATCCATCGTTGTCATTTCTATATTGATAGATACCATAATTTATAAAACATACACTTAAAATTAATGGAACAAAAGAAGACAAAGTGTCTCCTTGATAATGAGCGTCAAGAAGAAAAAGCATTAATTGAAAAAACACACTAGCCACCCCGAGTATAGTTCCAAAGTTTATAGCATAGGCTGATGTTTGAATTTTAGAATTTTCCATTTGAAATATTTAATGCAATTTAACTTTTATAAAGAATAATTTAAAATAATCTCTTGTGTTTTGTATGTATTAAAAAAAAAAGTAAATTTGTTATCTCAAATAAAAAAAATGCGAATCGATATTCACCCCAAAAACTACAGACTTGTTGCATTTAAAGATATGTCCAATGAAGAGGTTTTTATAACTAAGTCTACTGTTGAGTCAAAAGAAATGATTGAAGTTAAGGGTGTTGAATATCCTCTTGTAAAACTTGAAATTTCTAGAACTTCTCATCCATTTTACACTGGTAAATCTAAGTTAGTTGATACTGCAGGAAGAATTGACAAGTTTAAAAACAAATATTCCAAGTTTAAGAAGTAGTATTCTAGTAACTAAACTACTTTTTTTTTCAAAAACATTTTATTGTTTTGTTCAATCCTGGAAACATCTCAAATAACAATTCAAAAAGTATTCCCCAAACAAGAATAGCATTCCATACTTTGGGGTGTAAACTTAACTTTTCCGAGACATCAACAATATCTAGAGGCTTTAATAGTGATCAATATCAGCATGTTGATTTTAATAAGATTGCGGATGTTTATGTTATTAATACTTGTTCAGTTACTGATAATGCAGATAAAAGATTTAAATCACTAGTTAATAAAGTTCTTAAATTAAACGAAAAAGCTTTTGTGGCTGCAATAGGTTGTTATGCTCAACTTCAGCCTAAGGAGTTACTATCCATTAAGGGTGTTGATTTAGTTTTGGGTGCAAATGAAAAATTTAATCTCCCAGATTATTTAAATGATCTTAATAAAATAGAAATTGGAAAAATTCATTCTTGTGAGATTGATGAGGTGAATGAATATGTTGGCAGTTTTTCTTTAAATGGCCGAACAAGATCATTTTTAAAAGTCCAAGACGGATGTGATTATAAATGTACTTATTGTACCATACCCAATGCAAGAGGTGTTTCAAGAAGTGCAAGTTTGGAGAGTATTATTTCCAGTATTGAAGAAATTTCTTCAACAGGAGTTAATGAAATTATTCTAACAGGGGTCAATATTGGGGATTTCGGTAAAGGTGAGAATAATAATAAAAATCATAAACACACTTTTTTAGAACTAATTAATGCTTTAGATAATCTTAAATTAATTGAACGCATAAGAATATCTTCAATCGAGCCTAATTTACTTAAAAATGAAATTATTGATTTTGTATCTAAAAGCCATTGTTTTGTTCCTCATTTTCATATTCCACTACAAAGTGGGAGTGATATGATATTGAAGAAAATGAAAAGAAGATATTTAACTCCTTTATATTTAGATCGTGTATTGAAAATTAAAAAATTAATTCCAAATGCCTGTATAGGTGTCGATGTTATTGTTGGATTCCCTGGTGAATCTGATGATAGTTTTATTGACACTTATAATTTTTTAAAAGACTTACCTATTAGCTATTTACATGTTTTCACTTATTCGGAAAGGAAAAATACAGAAGCTGCATTAATGAAAAATACAATACCCATCAATATTCGAAGCAAAAGAAGTAAAATGTTGAGAACATTATCTGTAAAAAAACGTAGAGCTTTTTATGAGTCTCAGCTTGGGAAAGAATTAAATGTTTTGTTCGAGGGGGAAAATAAAAAAGGTTATATGTACGGTTTCACAGAAAATTATATAAAAGTTAAATCACCATGGAATCCAGATTATATAAATAAGATAATACCCTTGAATTTGAAAAAAATAGATAATGAAGGGTATGTAAGGTGTTAAAGTTTAATACCGACAGGTAAAAGAGATTTGTAAGATTTATTTCTACGAACAAAACCAGCAATTTTTGGAGATGTAGGAACGACTTTCATGTTTCTGTCAGATAAAACCTCTAGAACACAACGAATAAATTTTTCTTCAAAATTTTTATCACTAATTCCCTCTGGTACAAATATTTTTGTTAAAAATATTTTTCTTTCTTGTTCTGCATACTCAATACGTGCAAGTGAGTTTTCAACAGTAGTTTCAAATTGTCTAAGGAATTCATTGTTTTCGAGAACTATATTTGCCATATTGAAAAAAATTTATATTTAAAATAATCCCTTTAATTGTAACTTTATCCAGAGATAACTGGATTTTTAAAGGGCAATAAATTTACAAAAAATTTGTTGATCATCTAGTGTATGAAAGTTAAAATATGGAAAATAAATATTTATATCTAATGCCAGGTCTAGGAGCTAGTCCAAAAATTTTCGAACTGTTAAAGTTTCCAAATTCATTTGTAGTTAAACATTTATCGTGGATTTCTCCTTTTAAAAATGAAAAATTATCCTCCTATGCTATTAGAATGAGCAAGTTGATAAAACACGAAAACCCAATACTTATTGGTGTTTCTTTTGGAGGAATTTTAGTACAGGAAGTCTCAAAAGTGATTAATTGTGAAAAAGTTATAATTATTTCAAGTTTAAAATCAAATAAAGAATTACCAATTCATATGAAAGTAACCAAACACACTAAAGTTCATAAATTTATTCCTTTCAAATGGATTGGAAATATTGAAAATTTAGCTCTTTTTGTTTTTGGAGATTCCATTAAATTAAGAGTAGACCTTTATAAGAAATACCTATCACATAGAGACCCCGAGTATTTGAGTTGGGCTTACAATGCGCTAGTTAATTGGGAGCAAGAAAGTAATAATCAATCTATTATTCATATCCATGGAATGAAAGATAATATATTTCCAATACGTAAAATTAAAAAACCGTTTATTAAAATCAAGGGTTCCCATGCTATCATATTGACTCAAGCTAATTGGTTCAATAATAACTTGCCCAAACTTATCTTGAGTTAAAAAATTATATTTTTTTTAATTGCTGTTGCATTAATTTCATTTGAGAACTAAGCATTCCTTGTCGATCTAGTTTTTTTGCTTCAGCAAGCAACATTGTAGCTTCTCGTTTTCTTCTTTTTTGCATCGATATTCCAGCTAAACTCATCTTGGCCATTGCTAAATCATGATTAAAAGAAAGTCCTAGAACAATTGCTTTTTTAAAATTTTTTTCTGCAATTGTTAAATTGGTTTGGGATTTTATTATTCCATGCAAGTAGTAAAAATATCCTTGCTGTTTTTTTACTAAACTTGATTCAGGATTTTTAATTTTATTCAACCATTTTTCAGTACCAACAAAGTCCTGTTTACGTAATCTTAAAAATGCTAAAAAAATTATCTCATTTTTAAAATATAAAAGAATAAACATTCCAGCAATAAGCATACAGAATATTCCATTTCCAATATAATTTTCAATAAATTGATAAATTGAATATGAAAATAAACATAAAGCAAAAAATAATTTGATAATCTTTGGAAACATAATTTTATATTTAATTTCAAAGGTAAAAAAAAAGGTTTGGAATTATTAACTAAAGGTTTTGTTAAATAAAAAGATGTTATATATTTGCGCAGCTTTAATGGAACATATACTACCATAAAGTTTAGAAATATGAAAAGAACATTCCAGCCTTCAAAAAGAAAAAGACGAAATAAGCACGGTTTTCGTGAGAGAATGGCTAGTCCTAGCGGTAGAAAGGTTATATCTAGTCGTCGAGCTAAAGGCAGAAACAAAATATCAGTTTCATCTGAACCTAGACATAAAAAATAATGTTTTTACATTATTAAAATTTTTAAGGTGTTACTTTTTTTAAGTAGCACCTTTTTTTTTATATTGAATTTGTAATGCAATCATAAATTAATGCCAAAAAACAATAAATTAAAAAGTATATTAATAATAGGATCAGGCCCTATAATTATTGGACAAGCTTGTGAATTTGACTATGCAGGAACTCAAGCACTTCGTTCACTTAGAGAAGATGGAATTGAAACTGTTTTGATCAATTCCAACCCTGCGACTATAATGACTGACCCCTCTATGGCAGATCATATTTATTTAAAACCGCTGACAACTAAATCCATAATTGAAATTTTAAAAATTCACGCTATAGATGCTGTACTACCTACAATGGGAGGTCAAACTGCTTTAAATCTTTGTATAGAAGCAGATGACAAGGGGATATGGAAGGATTATAATGTTGATATTATTGGCGTTGATATAGATGCAATTCAAATTACAGAGGATCGAGAACAGTTTAAACAATTATTGAAAAAAATTAATATTCCTGTTGCTCCAGCTGAAACTGCAAACTCAATTTTAAAAGGAAAAGAAATTGCTCAAAAATTTGGTTTCCCTCTAGTAATTAGACCATCATTTACATTAGGAGGGACAGGTGCTGCATTTGTTCATAATGAACAAGATTTCAGCGAACTTCTATCAAGAG
This sequence comes from uncultured Flavobacteriaceae bacterium, assembly GCA_964432535.1. Taxonomy (GTDB): domain Bacteria; phylum Bacteroidota; class Bacteroidia; order Flavobacteriales; family Flavobacteriaceae; genus Marivariicella. Next base: position 154,361 of record CAYSNJ010000001.1, read on the forward strand.
GTTTAGAGGCATCACCTATACACGAGGTTCTTATAGACAAAGCATTATTAGGATGGAAGGAATATGAGCTCGAGTTATTAAGAGATAAAAATGATAACGTTGTAATCATCTGTACAATAGAAAACATGGATCCAATGGGTATTCATACGGGAGATTCAATTACTGTTGCTCCTGCAATGACACTTTCAGATAATACTTTTCAGAGAATGAGGGACATGGCAATTAAGATGATGAGAAGTATTGGAGATTTTGCTGGGGGTTGTAATGTTCAGTTTGCAGTTAGCCCTGATAAGAAAGAAGATATAATAGCAATAGAAATAAACCCTAGAGTTTCTCGTTCGTCAGCTTTAGCATCAAAAGCATCTGGATATCCGATAGCCAAAATAGCAGCCAAGTTGGCAATTGGATATAATTTAAATGAATTAGAAAATCAAATTACAAAATCTACATCAGCATTATTTGAGCCTACCCTTGATTACGTAATAGTAAAAATTCCTAGATGGAATTTTGACAAATTTGAGGGATCTGACAGAACACTTGGATTACAAATGAAATCTGTTGGTGAAGTTATGGGGATTGGGAGATCTTTTCAAGAAGCACTTCACAAAGCAACACAATCCTTAGAAATTAAAAGAAACGGTCTTGGAGCTGACGGTAAAGGATATACTGATTATGATCAAATTTTAAATAAACTAAAAAACGCAAGTTGGGATAGAGTTTTTGTTATATATGATGCAATTCAGATAGGAGTTCCTCTTACCACAATAAACGATATTACTAAAATTGATATGTGGTTTTTAAAGCAGTATGAAGAGCTTTATAAACTCGAATGTGAAATTTCAAATCACTCAATAGAAACAATTTCCTCTTCATTAGTTCTGGAATCCAAACAAAAAGGTTTTGCAGATAGACAAATTGCCCATATGTTAAATTGTTTGGAAAGTCAGGTATACAATAAAAGAGATAAACTTGGTATTCAACGTGTTTACAAGTTAGTTGACACATGTGCAGCTGAATTCCAGGCTAAAACTCCCTATTATTATTCAACCTTTGAAGAAAAAATGCAACTCGCAGGTTCGGATAAAAAATTTAGTGTTAACGAAAGTGCTGTGAGTGATCGAAAGAAAATCGTTGTACTTGGTTCAGGCCGCAATAGAATAGGCCAGGGAATTGAATTTGATTATTGTTGTGTCCACGGTGTTTTGGCTGCGAGTGAGGCAGGTTATGAAACAATTATGATTAATTGTAATCCAGAAACAGTTTCCACTGATTTTGATGTAGCTGATAAACTATATTTTGAACCTGTATTCTGGGAACATATATATGATATTATTAGACATGAAAACCCGGTAGGTGTAATTGTTCAATTGGGTGGTCAGACAGCTTTAAAATTAGCAGAAAAACTAGATCGATATGGAATTAAAATAATTGGAACAAGTTATAAGTCTCTTGATTTAGCTGAGGACAGAGGAAGTTTTTCAACTCTTCTTAAGGAAAATAATATTCCATATCCTGATTTTGGAGTTGCAGAAAATGCAGAAGATGCAATTAGATTAACTGAGGAGCTAGATTTCCCAATTTTAGTTAGACCATCCTATGTTTTAGGTGGTCAAGGAATGAAGATTGTAATTAATAAGGAAGATTTAGAAGCCCACGTTGTTGATTTATTGAGAAAGATCCCAAACAACAAACTTTTATTAGATCACTATTTAGATGGAGCTATAGAGGCTGAGGCCGATGCTATTTCTGACGGAGAAGACGTTTATATTATAGGTATTATGGAGCATATTGAACCCTGTGGAATTCATTCAGGAGATTCTAATGCGACTCTACCTCCTTTTAATTTAGGTGAATATGTTCTTCAGCAAATTAAAGATCATACTCGTAAAATTGCATTAGCTCTCAAAACAAAAGGTTTAATCAATATCCAATTTGCAATTAAAAATGACAAAGTATATATAATTGAAGCTAACCCTAGGGCATCTAGGACAGTTCCTTTTATTTCTAAAGCTTACAACGAACCTTATGTTAATTATGCAACTAAAGTAATGTTGGGTTATAAAAAAGTAAAAGATTTTAAATTCAATCCCATTTTAAAGGGTTATGCTATAAAACAGCCAGTTTTTTCTTTCAACAAATTTCATAATGTTAATAAACAATTGGGACCTGAAATGAAAAGTACAGGAGAAAGTATATTATTTATTGATGATCTTAAAGATGACGAATTCTACGATTTATATTCAAGAAGAAAAATGTACCTAACAAAATAATTCTAATTATTTTCAAGTATTCTAAAGTTAGGTATCTCTATTATTAATTTTTGTTCTCTCAACATTTCTGGATCTAAAACTCTATTTTCAATTAATTTATCGCTACGAGAAGAGCGAGATATAATATCAAAACCATTAATTAATTCAATTGCTTTTGAAAATAAAGTTTCTTGTGGATTACCTAAAATTCCTAATTGAGAAACACTTTCTTTAGATTCATGATCTGGTTTTAAACCTTCTGTATAGTCAGAGAACCCTTCACTGTTTTCAATAGCTAAAACAATTGGTTGCATCGCATATTTGTGGTTTGGATTCTTATTTCCATCGTTATCTAGATAGTCATAAATTGTTATTGATCCAACATTCTTCCCTACAGTTGTATCTCCAATTTGTATTACTTGAATGTGAGATGTTAGACCGTTTATCAAAAGCTCACTTGCCGATGCGCTTTCACTTGAAGTTAATACATATAATTTTTGAAGATTAAGACTATTTAAAGACATACCATTTGATAATGAACCAACAAAATAGTCATTAAGATCTTCATTTTTATCTTCCCAGTATTTGTTAAGTTTAGAATTCCAATTTTGTTTAGAAAATACCTTACCGTTAAACTGACCCGTAATTAGACTTGATAAGACTATACAGTTATTAATTGATCCGCCTCTATTGTACCTGAGGTCAAGAACTAATTCGGTTATATTTTCAGATCTAAATTCAGCAAAAACATCATTTAACTCATCTTCATAGCTAGAAACAAATTGATTATACATTAAATATCCAATCTTGTAAGTTCCAGTTACTGCTCCAGTTAAAGATCCTGCTGCCACAATTTCATTTACATATATTGGATTTTTTTCAAAATTTTCTTTCTTAGTTAGTGTTATGTTTTGACCAATAGGAGTAAATGAACCACTTTCATAATTAGAAAGACTAATTGTATATGTCATTAGGTTATCATTAAAAAGAAGATCCTTGTAGTTGTCCATCGTAAGGTTAAAACCATTAACTACAGTGAATAAGTCTCCTCTTAAGATATTTTTTAATGAAGCATCTGATTCTGGATGAACATATTTAACGTAAGCGACCAAATCATTACATCCGCTACATTGTCTAGTTAAGCCAAGCTCTAAACCGTTAGATGCTACGATTCCCTGTAAAGAGTTTTCGAGAGCAACATAATCACTAACTATCCAACTAAACTTATCATTTGAGTATAATAATAACTCAAAAAATGATTCAGGTTCAGAGTTATTGTATATAAATTGGGAATATGTATTTTGATTTTCAACCATCGAATCAGCAAGGTTAGGGACATCGGATTGCCAATAATAAAAATCATTCAAACCTTTCCATATAAAATCACTGATTTCAAGATTATCACTTAACTCTATTAAATTGTCATCTTTGTCTTTTGAGCAACTCAAAATTATAAATACAGCAAAAAATAATATGTATTTTATTTTTTTCATTTTTTTTAAATTCCTGTGTAATTAAAAGGACTTATTAATTTAAGTTCTTGTTTTATAGAATCATTTACTTCTAATGTGTCTATAAAATTTGATATGCTTTCTTTGGTAATTTTTTGATTAGTTCTAGTCAAATTTTTTAATGTTTCATAAGGGTTTTTGTATCCTTCTCTTCTTAATATTGTTTGAATTGCTTCGCCTACAACTACCCAGTTATTTTGAAGGTCTTCACGTATTTTATTTTCATTAACTAATAATTTTGATAATCCTTTTATTGTGGACTTAAGGGCAATTATTGTGTGACCTAACGGGACACCAATATTTCTTAAAACAGTACTGTCGGTTAGGTCACGCTGAAGTCTGGATATTGGGAGTTTTTCTGAAAAAAATCCAAAAATTGCATTTGCGATTCCAAGGTTTCCCTCTGAGTTTTCAAAATCTATTGGATTCACTTTATGGGGCATTGCGGAAGAGCCAACCTCTCCTTCTACTATTTTTTGTTTGAAATAATCCATCGAAACGTATGACCAAATATCTCTATTAAAATCAATTAAAATTGTATTTATTCTTCTCAAAGAATCACACAGAGCAGCAAATGAATCATAATGCTCTATTTGTGTTGTTGGAAAAGAATGATTTAGTCCAAATTTTTGTTCTAATAAATTTGTGCTAAATTTTTTCCAATCAATATTTGGGTAAGCTATATGATGGGCATTATAATTACCAGTGGCTCCGCCAAATTTTGCAGAGTTAGGTATTTGCTTAAGAGAGTTTTTTTGAATTTCAATTCGTTTTATAAAGACCATGAATTCCTTTCCTAATTTTGAAGGAGATGCAGGTTGTCCGTGAGTTCTAGTGAGAATAGGAATTTCTTTAAATTCATTTGAAAGAGATAGCATTTTGGTCAAAACTTCATCTAGTTCAGGAAGATAAACCTTTTCGATTGCTTCTTTAATCGATAAAGGAATTGCAGTATTATTTATATCCTGAGAAGTTAATCCAAAATGGATAAACTCTTTGTAATTCTGAATATCAAGTTTGTCAAACTCTTGTTTAATAAAATATTCTACAGCTTTTACATCATGATTAGTTTTTTTCTCAATCTCTTTAATTGCCAGGGCGTCTTCAATGCTAAAATGCTTATAAATACTCTGAAGATCTTCAAATAACGAGTGATTGAATTCAGATAACTGAGGTAAAGGAAGTTTACAAAGAGAAATGAAATACTCAATTTCAACTTGAACTCTGTATTTTATCAAAGCTTCTTCAGAAAAATAACTTGAAAGAACCTTTGTTTTCGTTCTATATCTCCCGTCGACGGGGGATATAGCATTTAAAGTCGTTAACAACATGTTAAATATAAATTGTTTTACAAAGATACATTTCTTTTAAATAAATTATTGAGTTCCTTGCATTATCCTGTATTCCTCATAACATGAACTAATAGCTTCTAAAATTTGCAAATCATTAGAGTTTTTAATAAAAGCATCAGAATAGTTACAGTTTCGAATAATTTCTTCTAAATCAATTCTTTTTATTCCAAGAAGTTGAACTAGAACCTCTCTATCAAACTTTGAGACTAGTAAGTTTTTAATTTCAATATCTGCCCTCATTTGCTTTAGTTTACTTAGTTTTTTTGGATTTTTTCCAAATAAATTATTTAAAAAATCTGCAGGATTAAATAATGCACCTAATGCCCTAGCAATAGAACCTTTATTTCTGTTTCCAGCTTCGTATCCTGAATTAGTAAGTCCAGATATACTATACCTAGTTGCAGAATTAATAGGTACATTTTTCACGTCAATTTCTAAATAACCAGTAAGTTCATAGGGGCGTAAGATGATTTCTTCTAATGCAAATGCTAAGCCAGTTAATTTAAACTTGGAGTTTCCAAATTTTATCATATCTCTTGTTACAGAAACTTTTAAAGGTTTGTGACCTACATAAGAAAAATATAAAGTATCCATAGGTGAGACCTCAATCTCAAATTCTCCTTTTTTATTTGTTATTGTTCCAACTACCTTGTTTAGATTTATAACATGGACATTTTGCATAGGAGACTCGGTAATTTCATTTTCAACTGTTCCTTGAAAAATTATCGACTCTTTTTGGGCTTCAATTGATAAATAGTTGAGGAAACACAGTATAAAAAAAATATATTTCATAGAATTAATTCCCTAAATTAAACAAGATTCATGCAAATACAAAGTTCTTTGATTGCTAAAATTAGATATTTAATTTTAATAAATATTTAATTAGTTTTTTTAAAGCAATCCCTCTGTGACTCAAATTATTTTTTTCATTTAAACTTAATTCAGCAAAAGTTTTTTTTGATCCAAGAGATTTAAAAATAGGATCATAACCAAACCCCATTTCTCCCATGGGAAAACATGTTATTTCACCTTTTACAATTCCCTCAAATAATTTTTTTTTCTTGTTTATAATTAATGATATGCACGTCCTAAATTGAGCAGATCGATCTATTTGTAATTCCATTTTTTTTAAAATCAAATCAATATTTCTCTTTGAATCAACCGGAGTTCCCGAGTAGCGAGCTGAAAAAACACCTGGTTCACCACCAAGACAACTTACTTCTAAACCAGTATCGTCTGAAAAACAATCATAACCGTAATTATTTTTAATATAATTTGATTTTATTAATGCATTTTCAGAAATTGTTTTTCCTGTTTCTTTAATTTCTTCAAAACATCTAATATCACTCAAGCTCAATATTTTAATAGATTTTGGAACTAGAGCTTTTATTTCCCTAATCTTGTTTTCGTTATTGGTTGCAAATACGATCTTCATTTTATATGTGGTGGTATTTTTCATTTCTAAGAATTGTATTGGCCCTGTAGAGTTGTTCACAAAAAAATAGTCTAGTCATTTGATGAGTAAAAGTCATTTTGGATAAAGATATCTTTTCATTTCCTAATAAATAAATAGATTCTGAAAACCCATATGCACCCCCAACTATAAAGACGATTCGTTTGTGATTTGAGTTATATTTTTTATTTAAAAATTCTGAAAAATTAATAGAGCTATAGTTTACACCTGATTCGTCAAGTAGTATACATAAATCCCCAATTTTTATTTTTTCTTTAATTAGAGCTCCTTCTTTTATTCTTAACTCTTTCGGAGAAATATTTTTTGAGTTTTTCATATCTGGAATATCAACAAAAGAAAATTTTACATAATGACTAATTCTACTTTTATAGTCATCTAACAAGTTTTTTATGTTTTGATTTTTAGTCTTATTTACTGACAAAAGTATTATCTCCATTTTGTAAAAATAACAGAGATTAAATTACCAACACATATAATTTATATAATTCCAACCTATATTTGATTGAAAAATATAAATTTTGAGAAATCAATTTAAAAATATTCCAATATTAAAATCTATAATTAGAATTATAGACTCTATAAAGCTACCTGGTTTTAATGGTCTTTCTTTTTTTGATTTAATAGAAATGTATATTTCAGGGATTTTAAAAGGGGCACTCACAGCTCGAGCTGGAAGTATTTCTTTTAGTTTTTTCATGGCTATTTTTCCTTTTCTTCTTTTCATTCTAAATCTTATTCCATTTATACCAATTAATAACTTTGATTCAATTTTATTAAATTTTATAGAGATTTTGGTTCCAGCTGATAGTCAGGGATTTTTCTCTCAAATATTTCAAGACATTCAGAATAAACCCCGAGGTGGATTATTGTCATCTGTTTTTATTCTATCCATAATTCTTACCGCTAACGGAGTTAGTGCTATATTTTCCGGATTTGAAGAATCATATCATATAGAATTTTCAAGAAACTTTTTTAAACAATATTTATATTCTGTAGGAGTTGCAATATTATTAGCATTTACATTGTTGTTAGCAGTAATTTTTGCCGTTTATTTTGAGATTTATATTTATAATAATATTAAACAACTTCTACAAAATACTTTAGATTGGATTCGACTTGGACAGACATTTTTTTATGTTGTTTTAACCTATTTGTCAGTTTCCATACTTTATTATTTTGGCACTATTGAAGGTAGAAAGTCAAAGTTTTTTTCTCCTGGTGCTTTGATGACAACATTTTTAATAATGCTTACAACTTGGCTTTTTGGAATTTATATTGAAAATTTCTCCACATATAACCAACTATATGGGTCAATCGGTGCTCTTTTGGTTTTTATGCTTTATATATGGTTAAATTCCAACGTTCTTCTTTTGGGTTTCGAGTTAAATGCTACTCTGATGCGTTTAAAAAATGAAGCTCCAAAAAAGCAATAAGACATGAACTTTGATTATTTTTGATCATGTATTTTTTTGTTGATGTTTATTTACCACTGGCTCTTCCAAAACCATTCACTTATTTAGTATCTGAAGAAGATTATAATTTTATTTCTCCAGGCTTTAGAGTTGCTGTTCCATTTGGTAAATCAAAAATTTACACGGCAATAGTTGTTCGCAAGCATAATGTTTCTCCACAAACATATGAAGCAAAGTATATAGAATCAGTTTTAGATGACGAACCTTGTGTTTATTTATATCAGATTAAATTCTGGGAATGGATAGCTGACTATTATCAGTGTTCAGTTGGATCTGTAATGAAGGCTTCCATCCCTACTACACTACTTTTAGAAAGTGAAACTAATATTATAAAAAATCCAGATGTTTTAATTGATAAAAGTGTTTTATCAGATGATGAATATCTAATTTATGAGGCTTTAGAGAAATCAGTTTTAAATATTGATAATGTCATAAAAATTTCCGGAAAAAAAAATGTAATAAAATTACTTCAGCCTCTGGTTGACATGGGAGCAGTTATTATAAATCAAAAGATTAATGAAAGATACAAGTCTAAAACTAAAAAAGTTTTTAGAATAAATCCCAAAATTATACATGACAATTTAATAGAAAATATATTAATTTCTCTAAACAGATCCAAAAAACAAAGGGATTTTTTCATGTCTATGATTTCCTTAGGACAAAATAAAAATGAATGGATAGGATCTAAAACTATTTTTGAAAAATCCAATACTGGAAGTTCAATATCAAAAGCGCTTTTGAAGAAGTTCGTAATTGAAGAAAAAATCATTAAAATAGAAAGAAACTTGTACAAAGGCAGTATTGAAAAGTCTCTTCAAAAGCTTTCTGGTGATCAGGAGAAGGCTTTTGTTTCATTGGAAGAGGAGTTTTGTAACAAAAGTGTAGTTCTTCTTCAAGGGGTAACTTCCTCAGGAAAAACTGCTCTTTACATGAAATATATTAAACAAATTATAGAAAAAGGGGGTCAAGTATTATTTCTACTTCCAGAAATCTCAATTACTTCTCAGATGGTTGTCAGATTTCAGAATTATTTTGGAGGCTTAGTTCAAGTTTATCATTCTAAATTCAGTTTAAATGAAAGAACTGAGATTTGGAGAAATGTATATAACGGTACCGATAATTCAAAAGTTATAATTGGTGCTAGATCTTCTCTTTTTTTACCTTTTAAAAAACTTGATTTAATTGTAGTTGACGAAGAACACGAGACGTCTTACAAGCAATTTGATCCTGCTCCAAGATATAATGCCAGAGATGCGGCTATATATATGGCGAATATTTTAAATTTAAAAGTTATTTTAGGATCTGCAACTCCAAGTTTAGAAACATTAACTAATGTTAAAAATAAAAAATATGGTTTTGTAAATCTTAAAAATAGGTATGGAGGAGTAATGCTTCCTGAAATTAAAACTATCGATTTAAAAGATGCTCACAAGAGGAAGAAAATAAAAGGTGATTTGTCTTTAGAGTTAATCGAATCAATTTCTAAAACTATAGAATCTGATAAGCAAGTAATATTATTTCAGAACAGAAGAGGATATGCTCCAATTTTAGAATGTTTAACCTGTGGTCATATGCCCCAATGTGTTCAATGCGACGTTACATTGACTCATCATAAAAATAGTGGCAAGTTACAATGTCATTATTGCGGTTATAATATACCCATTCCTATAGTTTGTCATTCTTGTGGATCTCCAAACCTAATAACCAAAGGAACTGGTACCCAACAAATAGAAAAACAATTAAACGATATATTTCCAAATATTACTATTGCAAGAATGGATTGGGATACTACAAGAGGTAAAAATGACTTTGATAGAATTATAAATTTATTTTCGTCACAAAAAATAAAAATATTAGTTGGTACACAAATGGTTGTCAAAGGTTTAGATTTTAAAAATGTTCATTTAGTTGGAGTTATAAATGCGGATCATCTGATAAACTTCCCCGACTTTAGATCTTATGAAAGAAGTTTTCAGATGCTTACACAAGTAGCTGGTAGATCTGGAAGATCAGACGAAAGGGGTAGTGTTCTAATTCAAACATATCAGCCTTTTCATCCAGTTATTAAAAATGTTATAGAAAATAACATGAAATCTTTTGTTGAAACTGAATTAAAAGATCGTAAGCTCCATCTTTATCCTCCATTTGTGAGATTGGTAAGAATAACCTTAAAAAACAGAAATATAGAAATTCTTTCGATTGCAAGTGACTGGTTTTTAAATGTATTAAGTCAGTCTTATGATGGAAAAATATTAGGTCCTGTTTTTCCTCCAGTTTCTAGAGTAAGAAATTATTATCATAAGCAATTACTTGTAAAGCTAGATTCAAAGATCTCCAGACTTCACTTTAAAAAAGTTTTACAGAAAACCAAAAAAAGCTTTGAAAGTATAGCTTCATTTAAAAGCACAAAATTTATTATTGATGTTGATCCATATTAGCAAAATATTTTAAAAATAATATTGAAAAAAAAACCTAAATACTTGGTGGTCCAAATGAGTTCTACTACTTTTGCAGACTAAAATAAAAATTATGAATCATTATGAAACTGTTTTCATACTAAATCCCGTTCTATCTGAAATTCAGATTGAGGAAGCAGTTCAGAAATATGAAAAATTTCTGATTTCCAAAGGTGGAAGCATAACCAGTAAAGAAAACTGGGGCTTAAAAAAATTAGCTTATCCAATTCAAAATAAAAAAAGTGCTTTTTATCATTTGTTTGAATATACGGCTACTGGCGATACTATAGATGAATTAGAAGTCTCTTTTAGAAGAGATGAGCGTATAATGAGATATTTAACTGTCAAGTTAGACAAGCATTCTATAGCATGGGCCGAAAAAAGAAGGAAAAAGAAAACCGTAAAAGCTTAATTTATGTCAAAAATAGAAGAACAAAATAGTGGTAAAAAAGAAGGAGAGATTAGGTATCTAACTCCTTTAAACATTGAGACTACAACCAAAAAAAAGTATTGTAGATTTAAACGTACTGGTATAAAGTATGTTGATTATAAAGATCCTAGCTTTTTAATAAAGTTTGTTAATGAACAGGGTAAAATTTTACCAAGACGTTTAACTGGAACTTCACTAAAATACCAACGTAAGGTGTCAGTTGCTGTAAAACGAGCTCGTCATCTAGCTTTAATGCCTTATGTGGCAGATATGTTAAAATAAATTATTGATATCATGCAAATTATACTAAAAGAAGATATACAAAACGTAGGATTCAAAGATGATCTTGTAGAAGTTAAAAATGGCTACGGTAGAAATTTTTTGATACCCAAAGGAAAAGCTGTTTTAGCAACTATCTCTGCTAAAAAAGTTTTAAAAGAGAATTTAAAACAAAGAGCTTTTAAAGAAGAAAAAGTTATAAAAGAAGCAAAGTCATTTGGAAATAAATTAATGAAGATTGAAATGAAACTTCCTTCCAAAATATCAACTGGTGATAGACTTTTTGGATCCGTAACTGTTCAAGATTTAGTTTCTTTTTTTGATTCTAAGGGCGAGACAGTTGAAAAAAAACTCATCAGTATTCCCGGGAGATCAATTAAAAGAACAGGTAAGTATGAAGCCAGCATTCGTTTACATAGAGATGTTAGCATTCAGTTTCCATTTGAAATTATTGCTCAAGCATAATTTCTAAATTATCAAATTAAAACCTCATATTATGGGGTTTTTTTTTATTTATATAATATTGAAGTACTCTAGACTAACAAAAGAGCAGTTTGAAGCTCTCGGTGAAGAATTTGCTCTTTTCTTATCCTCAAATTCTATTGATATTAAACAGTGGGATAAGATTAAAACAAATTCAGCTGAAAGTGTTGAACATATATTAGATATGTTTAGTGATCTAGTATGGGATGATATTCTTGATAAAGTTAAATTTATTGAAAATATTAGTTCAACCCACCTTTTTCTTTTCAAGTGTCATAAAAACTCAATTGATTCAATAGTAGTTAAATCAAGTGACCCAAAAATTAATTTAAATTCTTCTCAAGGACAACTGTGGCTTTCAAATAATTTACACTCTAGTAAAATAGAATTATTAGAGTCAACAAAGAAATTTGATTCCGAAAGAAATAATGAAATTTATTCTTTAATTTCAAGAGGTTCTCACATTTCTGAAGGTCAACTATTTATTATGTGTAATGAAAGACTTTCAAAATCAAACGAAAAGTAAGATATTTGTTTAGTAGATAAATATTATGTCATTAAAATCAACTCCCGCTAAGGGTACAAGAGATTTCTCTTCAAAAATATTATTTAAACGTAATTATCTTAAAACGATTTTACAAAATGCCTTCGAAATTTTTGCATTTGAACCACTTGAAACTCCATCTTTTGAGAGACTTTCAACTTTAATGGGTAAATACGGAGAAGAGGGGGATAGACTGATTTTTAAAATTCTTAACTCTGGAGATAAGCTTAAAAAAGCAGATCTTATTGCTTTAGAAAAAAATGCATTAAAAGAATTTTCTAATTCGTTAAGTGATAAAGCTCTTCGATATGATCTAACTGTTCCCTTTGCTAGATATGTTGCTGGAAATCAAAATGATTTAACTTTTCCTTTTAGAAGGTATCAGATTCAAAATGTATGGAGAGCTGATAGACCACAACATGGAAGGTTTCAGGAATTCTGTCAGTGTGACGCAGATGTAGTAGGAGAGAGATCTTTATTACAAGAAGTTGAAATGATATCCCTCTATGATCGTGTTTTTTCGGATTTAAACTTAGAGGGTGTAACCGTTAAGGTTAATCATAGAAAAATTCTAGAAGGAATTTTAAAATTAATAGGTGACAATAATCAAATAACAGATTTTACTATCGCCATAGATAAAATCGATAAGATTGGTATAGAAGGAGTTGAGAATGAATTATTATCAAAGGGTTTTTCTATGGATTCTATCAAAAAGATTAAGCCTATTATTAGTTTAAAGGGTGACCCAAATAAAATTTTGCAGAATTTAGAATCTTTATTTGTTGACACGCCCGAAGGTTTAATAGGTATTGAGGAATTAAGATTCATTCTTGAGAAACTCGAAGTTCTTGGATTAAAGTCTGTGAAACTATCTTTTGATTTGACTCTTGCCAGAGGTCTGAATTATTATACAGGGATGATTGTTGAAGTAGTTGGCCCTTCCTCGGTAAAAATGGGATCACTTGGAGGTGGAGGGAGGTATGATGAATTGACTAATTCTTTTGGAATGAAGGGAGTCAGTGGAATTGGTATTTCTTTTGGCTTTGATAGAATTTATCTTGTTTTAGAAGAATTAGGATTATTTCCTAAAGACATTGAGAAGTGCACGCAAATCTTATTTTTAAACCTAGGAACTAAATGCGTTAATATTGCTCTTAGAAAACTTAACGAATTAAGATCTATTGATATCAATAGTGAAATTTATCCTTCTGAAATTAAAATGAGTAAACAGCTTAACTATGCTAACAAGAAAAATATTGGTTTTGTTTTAATTATTGGTGATGAAGAACTTAAAAAGGAAAAGTTTACGCTCAAGAATATGTCATCTGGAGAACAAAACGAATTTCCAATGGTAGATATGCTTAAAATATTGAGAAAGATATTCAATATTTAGATTTCAACAGATTTTGTGGGTCTTTGATACTTTTGAAATGGTTGTTTTAAAAGTTCTTTTATTTGAGAATTTTTTTTCTCATTTGGAAAAACATCCACGCCATAAACTATTTTCTCTCTATCTAAATACAAATAAGTTCCAAAAAGCCTATCCCATATGGAAAAAATGTTTCCATAGTTTGCGTCAGTGTAGGGAAGACGATAGTGATGATGAACTTTATGCATATCAGGGGATACCAAAATAAAACTTAATATTTTATCAATTTTTTTAGGGAGTTTAATATTTGCATGATTGAATTGAGTTGAAACAACAGATAAAGATTGATAAAGCATAACATAAGCTATTGGTGCTCCAACAATTACTACTGCCAATAAAGTAAAAATAAATCTGATCAAGCTTTCAAGTGGATGGTGTCTGTTTGCTGTGGTTGTATCTACTTTGTGATCTGAGTGATGAACAAGATGAATCATCCATAAAGGATTAAACTTATGTTCAACATAATGGGCAAGGAAGGCTCCGAAAAAGTCAAGTAAAAGAATTGCAAATAAAACTTCAACAAGTAATGGCAATTCGTTAAAAAGATATATGAAGCCAAATTTGTTCTCTACAACCCAATCCGAGAGACTTAAAAGTAAAAATGCCAACGAAACATTTATTAAAATTGTTGTTACGGTAAAGAATAAATTAGGAATGGCGTGTTTCCATTTTCTATATTTAAACATAAAAAGAGGTAGAGTACCTTCTAAAAACCAAAAAAATGAAATACCTCCTATTATGATTATTGCCCTATCTAGTGTAGGGATAGTTCTAAAATATTCAATTATTATTTCCATTGATAACAAATATCAATATTTTTTTTCAATTTACTAACAATCAATTAGATTCAATAAACATAAAAATTTTATATATTTAATTTTTAGTTTAAATATTCAATACCTTTTTAAATCAAATTCATCTATTTAATATCAATACAACCATGAAACTTTTAAAAAAAATTAAAATGAAAAGACTAAGTTTATTAGTCTTCAGTATTCTATTTGTGTTTAGTTCTTCATTTACTAATGCCCAAAGAAAAAGAGGTAAGAAATCACAAGAATCTCAATCACTAAACAGGGTAGACGTATCAGCTTTTAAGTTTAGAAATATAGGTCCCGCATTTTTATCGGGAAGAATAGCTGATATAGCAATCCATCCAAATAAAGAAAACACATGGTATGTTGCAGTTGGTTCAGCCGGTTTATGGAAAACTGAAAATGCTGGAACTACCTGGACAGCACTTTTTGATAATCAATCATCTTATTCAACCGGGTGTGTTACTATTGACGCTAATAATCCTTCAACTATATGGTTAGGTACAGGGGAAAATGTAGGTGGTCGTCATGTTGCTTACGGAGATGGAGTATACAAGTCAGATGATGAGGGAAAAACATGGAAAAATATGGGATTAAAAAAATCTGAACATATTTCAAAAATAATTGTTCACCCAACAGACCCAAATACTGTATGGGTGGCTGCACAAGGTCCGCTTTGGAGTAAAGGTGGTGAAAGAGGGTTATATAAAACAACAAATGGTGGAAAATCATGGGTTCAAACTTTGGGTAATAAAGAATGGACTGGAGTTACAGATATGTTAATTGACCCTAGAGATCCAAACACATTATATGCTGCAACTTGGGATCGACACAGAACTGTTGCTGCACTAATGGGTGGAGGACCAGGAACTGCAATTTATCGCTCAGATGATGGAGGGGATAACTGGAAAAAATTAAATAATGGTATCCCAAAATCCAATAAAGGTAAAATTGGTTTGGCAATTTCTCCTCAGAATCCTGATGTTGTATATGCTGCTATAGAATTAGACAGAACAACAGGAGGCGTGTTTAGATCTGAAAATAAAGGAGAATCGTGGAAAAAAATGTCAAATACTGTTTCTGGAGCCACTGGACCTCACTATTATCAGGAGTTATATGCTAGCCCTCATAAATTTGACAGATTATATTTAATGAATGTTCGTGTTCTTAAATCCGAGGACGGTGGAAAAACATTCAATCAATTAAAAGAACAAAAAAAGCATTCTGATAACCATGTTTTGGTTTTTAAACAAGACGATCCAGACTACCTAATGTTAGGAACAGATGCTGGTATTTATGAGAGTTTTGATTTAGCCGATACGTGGAGATATATTAAAAACCTACCATTGACTCAGTTTTATAAAGTTGCGGTTAATAATTATGAGCCCTTTTATCATATTTTTGGAGGAACACAAGATAATGGATCTGCTGGTGGTCCTTCTGCTACCGATGAAAGGGAAGGAATAAGTAATAAGCATTGGTATAAAACTCTTGGAGCAGACGGTCATCAATCCGCAACCGACCCTGAATTTAATGATATTATATATGCTGAAACTCAACAAGGGGGTCTTCATCGAGTAGATTTAACTACAGGTGACCAAGTAATGATTCAGCCTCAGCCCGATCTAGGGGATCCTTTTGAAAGATTTAATTGGGATGCACCTATTTTGGTTAGTCCTCACAAGGCATCAAGGCTTTATTTTGCATCTTCCAGAGTTTGGAAATCTGAAAATAGGGGAGATGATTGGATCCCAATATCAGAAGACTTGACAAGAAATGAAGAGAGAATAACTTTACCTATTATGGGACGTCAACAGAGTTGGGATAATGCTTGGGATGTTGGAGCGATGTCAAATTATAATACAATAACTTCCTTATCAGAATCTCCGGTAAAAGAAGGTCTTATATATGCTGGAACGGATGATGGTTTCATTCAAGTAACTTCTAATGGTGGAGAAAGTTGGATGAAAATTTCAGTTACCAAATTAGGTATACCCTCAAGAAGTTTTGTTAACGATATTAAAGCCGATCTATTTGATGAAAATACTGTCTATGTTAGTTTAGATAATCATAAAGAAGGTGATTTCAACCCTTATATTTTTAAAAGTACAGATAAGGGTGTTACTTGGAAATCCATTAAAGGAAACCTGCCAGACAGAACCCTAATATGGAGAATGGTTCAAGATCCAGTTGCTAAAAACCTACTGTTTGTTGCCACTGAATCTGGAGTTTACACCTCCCTAGATTCAGGTAATTCATGGAATAAACTTCCTGGAATGCCTAATATGGGAATAAGAGATTTAGTTATTCAAAAACGAGAAAATGATTTAGTTGCTGCTTCATTTGGAAGAGGATTCTATGTACTTGATGACTACAGTGCATTAAGAGAAATGACTCCTGATAATCTAAAAAAGGAAGCTAAGTTATATAGCCCAAGACCAGCTAAGTGGTACAATCCAAAAAGTACAACAGGGAATACCGGTGCAGATTATTATTTTGCTGAAAATCCAACTTTTGGAGCTGTTTTCACATATCACTTAAATGGAGATTTTTCAACTAATAAGCAGAAAAGAATGAAAAAAGAGGCTCTGTTAAATAAATCAAACTCTAATATTCCCTTTCCAGGATGGGAAGCTTTGGAAAACGAAAAAAACGAAAAAAGATCTTTGGTATGGCTAAATATTAGGGATTCAGATGGAAACATAATCAATAATGTAAGTCAATCAGCAAAAAGTGGTACTCAAAAAATATCATGGAATTTAAGACATTCTTCTACAAGTCCAATCGATCCAGATCGTGTTTCAAGTGGACAGGGAAGAAGATGGAGAAGCTGGGGAGGTCCTATGGTCGTTCCTGGAAAATATTCAGCTAGTATATATCTGGAAGTAAATGGTAATTACAAATTATTAGATGGACCAATTGATTTTGATGTAAAATCAATTCGAGATGGCATTCTTAAAGGTGCAGATTACGATTCATACGATTCCTATAGAAACGAGTATTCAGCATTCCAAAGTGATCTTGCTTTAGTCAGTAAAATGATGAGTGAAAATGTAAAAATGTTAAATGCATACAAATCATCCGCAAATAAATCTTTAAGTGAACCGGGAACTTTATCTAATGAACTAAATACTGCTGAAAAAACTTTAAATATATTAGACACTAAAATTCAAGGTAATTCATCTAGATCCGAAATTGGAGAAAGAAACCCACCAACTATACAATCTCATTTAAGAGCTGCTGGTTCTGGAATGAGAACCACATATGGTCCCACTGGATTGCATAAAAAAAGTTTAAGTATAGCGAAGAAAATGCTTGCTGATCTTATGCCAGAAGTAATTAAGATGCATGATAAAACATTACCTTCGATTAAATCTAAATTAAAGGCAATGAAAGCACCTGATGTATTAAGAGACTAAATATTAAAAAAGCCCCAATATATCGGGGCTTTTTTAATATTTAATAAAATTTAAATCAATGAAAAATTTTAAAAATATTCAAAGTATTTTAGGTGGGTATTTTGCCTTTTGTATTACCGTATTTGAGGCTAGTGATATTTTTATTGAAAAATTAAAAATTGAAGGGGATTATTTTAATTACATACTTTTATTTTTGATAATTGTTTTTGTTGTTGGGGGTTTCATATTTTATTATAATAAAAGTAAAGCAAATCAAAAAGTTAAAAATCATACAAAACCCAATGGAAAATATAAGATTATAAATATATTTTTGATTATTTCTCTTTTCTCTCTTTTTGGATATTATGCTTTCATGAATAGCAGTAAAAACGATTTAATTGAAAAAGAATTACCTGAACTTATAGAATTATTTGAAAATAATGAAGTTTTAAAGGTGTATAAAAAAACGCTTGTTTTAAAACAAAAGTTTCCAAAAAATAAAATTATATCAAAATATTACAAGGACGTAACAGACTCCATATCGATAAATACTGGTGATAAAAATTATGACATCTTTTTTAAAATTAATAATGATAGTTTAAGTCAGTGGAAGAGTATAGGTAGGAGTCCTAATCTCGAAAGAGTTCCTTATGCTAGATTAGATCTAAAATTTGTTGATGGTGAAAATGTTTTTGTTTCATTGTATAATCACACTTATTTTTTGAAACAAGGTAATATCTCTTTTATTTTTCCTGAAAGTGATAAAAATATTCCTAAAAATCATGTTTTATTCCCTGGAGTAAAGAACTCACTATCCCTTCCTGGACTTGATCACTTGGAACCAATAAACATGAATCCATACTCAATATCGAAGTTTGAAGTAACTAATGGTGAGTATTATGATTTTTTAAATTCTGAAGAATATAATGAATCTAATAATTGGCCCTTTCCAATTACTATTGAAAACAAGACTATTCAATTAATTGGTGTTAAATCAGTTTTTACTGACCAGTACGGTTCTCCAGGACCATCAAATTGGAGTTATGGAAATTTTCCAGAGGGTCAAAAAGATCTTCCAGTAACTGGAATTTCATGGTTTGAAGCATATGCTTATGCTAAATTCAAAGGACTAAGTCTGCCAAATATCTATCAATGGGAAAATGCTGCAAACTTATCAGGCTCCACAAACCTTATTAAGAGAAGTAATTTCAGTAAACAACAATTAATTAAATACGATGATCCTAAAACAAAAAACGTTTACGGTATCAACAATTTAGCCGGGAATGTTCGTGAGTGGATGTCTAACCCTAATAATGAATCTAATAAAAATAGAGCTATTCTTGGGGGTTGTTTTTTAGACGAAACATATTCTTATAATGATTATTATTCTCAAGATGCTTTTGATAGGTCTATTGGGAATGGAATTAGATTAGTTTTTAATCCAAATGAGGATCCACAAGTAAATAGTGATTCTTTTGGTGTAGATGTTAGAGATTTTGTTAATGTAGAGGATGTTTCAGATGATGTTTTTAGATATTATTTATCCCAGTATGATTATGAATATTCTAATAAAAATATAATAACTGAACATATAGATTCCTTATCTAACGGAATAGTGATTGAAAAATACAAAATGCCAGCTGCTTACGGAGATGGTAAAGAGATTTTATCAGGCTATGTTTTTTATGACAAAAACATCAAAAATAAATATAAGCCAATTATTTATTTTCCTGGTTCAAATGCCCTGCACAGTTCAAAAGAAATTAATTTGGTTGAAAGTTTTCCTTCAAGAATGCTTTATCTTTTAAAAGAGGGGTATGCTTTAGTTCACCCAATATATAAAAGCACTTATAGTAGGCAAGATGATCAAAGGTCTGATTATGGAGATATGTCTGATCAATATAAAGAGCATGTAATAATGTGGGGTAAAGATTATAAAAAAAGCATTGATTATATATTTACTCGAGATGACTTTGATTCAAGTAAATTATCATATCATGGTGTAAGTTGGGGAGGATTTATGGCAAATATTTTATTACCAATAGATAAAAGAGTTAAGTCAGCTGTATTATTAGTTGCAGGATTGGAATTTCAAAAATGCAAAAAAGAAGTTGATGCTCATTATTACACAAGAAGAATTCGAATTCCAACAATTATGTTGAATGGAAAGTTTGATCAGTTTTTTCCATATGAAACTTCCCAAATTCCGATGTATAAATTGATTGATGTTGATGAGGCAAATAAAAAACACTTTATTTATGAATCAGGGCATTATGTTCCTAGAAATGAACTAATAAAGCAGCATATAGCATGGCTAAATAAGTATTTATAAAACTAAATAAGTATTTTCTTTAAAGATTCTAATATTTTTTTTGGAATTGATACTGACTTATTTTTAGACCTATCTACAAAAACATGAACAAACTCTCCATAGGCAGAAACTTCATTCTCCACTTCTTTAAAGACACCAATCCCATAGGTTACTGAGCTATTTCCGATTTTTTTAACTAATATTCCGACTTCTATTGACTCTGGATGTGAAATAGAAGATAAATAGTTGCAATTTGAATGAACTACAAAACCAACTACAGGTGAGCTTTTAATTTTTAAACTGGCATTTTCAATTAAGTACTGGTTTACAGCCGTATCAAAGTATGAATAATAAGCTACATTATTTATGTGACCGTATATGTCATTATCCATCCAGCGCGAAGTAACTGAATAGAATTTTTTATAGTCAGATCGATTTAATAATTTTTTTTCTGTCATTTTGCTTTGAATAATATTACCAAATAAAGTTAAAATAATTAAGTTCTAATTTTTTTGATTAAATTAAAGGATCTGAATTTACACTATTATGAAAATTAAATTAGCATTCTTTTTATTTATTACTATTAGTCTTCAAGCAACTCCGAATACTTCTAATGACAGTATTACAAACTCTCTTCATTGGAGAAATATAGGACCCGACCGAGGTGGCAGGTCTTTAGCTGTTGCAGGATCATCAAGAATTAATGAGTATTATTTTGGAGCAGTTGGAGGTGGTTTGTGGAAAACTACCGATGGTGGGCAAACATGGAATCCAGTTACGGATGGACAAATTAAAAGTTCTTCAGTTGGAGCAGTTGCAGTTTCAGAGTCTAACCCTGACATTATATATATTGGAATGGGTGAGACTGAATTAAGAGGAAATATTATGCAAGGGGATGGTGTTTATAAATCAATTGATGCTGGTTTAACTTGGAATCATATAGGACTTGAAGAGACCCAGGCTATTTCAAAAATCAGAATACATCCAACAAATCCTGATGTGTTATATGTAGCTGCATTAGGACATCCTTATGGGGAAAACGAGCAAAGGGGAGTTTTTAAATCTGTTGATGGAGGAAAGAATTGGAAAAAGATATTATTCAAAAGTTCTAAATCTGGAGCAATCGATATGATTCTTGATCCTAATAATCCAGATATATTATATGCATCATTTTGGCAAGTATACAGAACCCCTTATAAAATGCTAGGAGGTGGTCCCGAGTGTAGCCTATATAAATCTGAGGATGGAGGAGATTCATGGGTAGATATTTCAGAAAATAAGGGATTTCCAAAAAGACCACTAGGTAAAATAGGAATTACGGTTTCACCTGCTAATTCCAATAAGTTGTGGGCTTTGGTTGAATCTGATAATGGGGGAGTTTATTCATCTGAAGATGCAGGTGAATCATGGAGTTTAGTTAATGATGAGCGTAAATTAAGGCAAAGAGCTTTCTATTATAGTAGAATTTACGCTGATCCAAAGGATGAAAATACAGTATATGCGTTGAATACTGGATTTTATAAGTCTACTGATGGTGGAAAAACGTTTGATACAAGAATAATTGTGCCACATGGTGACAACCATGATTTATGGATAGATCCTCAAAACCCATCTCGAATGGTAAATGCAAACGATGGGGGAGGTTGTGTTTCTGTTAATGGGGGAAAGACTTGGACCGATCTTGATTTTCCAACTTCTCAGCTATACCATATTATGGTAACAAAAGATTTCCCTTATTATGTTTGTGGGGCTCAGCAAGACAACTCCACAATGTGTGTTCCTTCCGAGGGTTGGAATTTTAAGCAAGCACGTGGTCCACATAAACAATATTATTATCCTGTAGGAGGAGGTGAATCTGGTTATATTACACAACACCCATCAAATCTTGACTGGTTTTATGCTGGTAGTCAGGGAGCATTACTTACAAAATTTGATAGAAAAACTGGATTTAAAAGAGATATTCAGGTCTACCCAAGATTTTTTTCTGGAGAACCTGCAAGTGAATTACCAGAGAGATGGCAATGGACATTCCCAATAATTTTTTCACCCTTAAATTCAAGTAAACTCTATACCAGTTCTCAACATGTTTGGGTATCAGAAGATGATGGACAAAGTTGGTCAAAAATAAGTCCTGATCTTACTTATGCCGATCCTAAAACACTTGGAAAAACCGGAGGAGTGATTACAAATGATATGAATGGTCCAGAGATTTACGCCACTATATTTTCCTTAGTTCCGTCAAGTTATGATGAAAACACATTATGGGCTGGGTCTGATGATGGATTAGTCCATCTGACTCAAGACCATGGAAAGTCATGGAAAAACATAACACCTCCAGATATGCCAAAAGATACCAGAATTAGTATAATAGAGGAGTCTAAACATAATCCAGGGACTATATATATAGCTGGAAAAAGATATCAAATGGATGATAGAAAACCATATTTATGGAAAACACACGATTATGGTAAGACATGGAGTAAGATAATAAATGGTATTAGAAATGATGACTTCCTGCATGTGATTCGTGAAGATTTAAAAATCCCTGGACTCCTATATGCTGGTGGTGAACATCAGGTTTGGGTTTCGTATGATGATGGAGATAATTGGGAGTCAATAAGTTTAAATCTTCCTGATACTCAAATTTCTGATTTGATAGTTACCGAAAAAGATTTAGTGGTTGGTACTCATGGAAGGTCAGTTTATATACTTGATGATATTTCGCCAATAAGAGAAATGTCAAAAGTTGACAAACAAAAGCCACATCTTTATGATGTGTATTTTGCAACCAGAAGAGTTCAAGACGCTGAAATTAAATATTACCTTCCATCTAAACCCAAAAAACTATCAATTAAAATACTTGATAGTAAAAACAGAATTGTATTAGAAAAAGAGGGTGTTACTGATGATCAAACAAAGGAGGAATCTTCTTCATGGTTTGGAGCGGATAATAAAAACCCAACAATGAATAGCGGATTAAACAATTACAAATGGAATCTAAGATATCAAGGAGCTAGAGATTTTGAGGGTATGGTAATCTGGTCTGCAAAACCGACACTTGGGCCAATTGCTCCTCCTGGACAATATAGGTTTCAGCTAATCATAGATGATAAAATGTATGAAACTGTTTTTGAAGTAAGAAAAGATCCAAGAATAGCTGTTTCAGACACCGTTATTAACAAACAATTTGACTTTGCAATGAGTATAATGATGCAAACTGATCTTGCGAATAAAAGTGTAATTGAAATTCGTTCAATTAAAGAAAAATTGAATAGTATTTATAAAGTTTCTTCAGTTTCTGGTTCGAAAGGATATGATCGTTCGATTTCCAAAAATTTAAAAACTTTAATATCAGATTTTGAGGATGTTGAAGCTAATATATATCAAGTAAAAAATCAAAGTGGTCAAGATCCATTGAATTTTCCTATCAAAGTAAATAATAGATTGGCATATTTGAGAAAAAGTGTTGAAAGTGGAGATGGTCTCCCGACAAAAGGGTCTATTGAAGTTTTTGAACTACTTAAAAGTGAATTAACTGGATATGTAGATATGATTAATAAACTTAAATTAGAGGCTGATAAATTTTTTTAAATGAACGAAAAAAATAGAAATGAAATTATAAAGTATAGTAAGAAAACCCCTCTATATTTAAGTAGAAGAAAGTTTAATAGTGAAGGAGTTTTGATGGAATTGCAATGCTCTAAATGTAAAGAGTTTAAAGAGATTAAGGAATACTCTAAAAATAAAACTCAAATTGATGGTTTAGATAATAAATGTAGGATTTGTAAAAATTTATAATTCTCCTATTACTATCTACAGTTATTCTGTTAGTTTAAAATCAGTACTTCTCGAACCATAAAAAAATGACAGATTGCTCCTACCAAGACAAAAACATGCCATATCGCATGTGATTCTTTAAACTTTCCCCACTTATAAAAGAATATCCCTGAAGTGTAAAATAATCCTCCTAGCACAAGAAAAGTTAAAGCTGTATTAGAAAAGAATTCAAAAACAGATTTAATATCTATCAAAATAAACCAACCCATTAGTAAATACATTACCAGTGAAATATTTTCGAATCGACCTGTGTAAAAAGCTTTAAAGACAATACCAAATCCAGTGATAATCCAAACCCCTGATAGAATTAAGATTCCGGAAGTTTCATATAGTAAAGTTAAGGTAACTGGGGTGTAGGTTCCAGCTATTAAAAATAAAATGGCAATATGGTCAACCTTTCTCCAAATTATTTTTCTTGCACCAATGGTGGAGTGATATATTGTTGAAGCTGAAAACAAAAAAACAAGAGAAAAACAATAAATAATTAATGCAACTAAAACTCTTGCTGATTCAAATGTAAAATAGGTATAAAAATAAGTTGAAGCAATGATACTAAGTAATAATCCAAAAGCATGAGTTATAACGTTCCACATTTCGTTTGGTTCAATTTTATTTAACATAGATTATTTTCAAATAGATGAATCTGATCTTTGAGTCTTTTTATTACCATAGTCGTAATTCTTTTTTTTAAATCAGAAATATTGCTTTGGTAAGATTTGTATTCATTAATTGTAAAATGTCCTATAATTACACCCTTAATTAGATTATTGAATTTATGGTCTTTAATTAATGCATTCTCAATATAATTTAGTTTTTCAGTATTATTCAAGGTATAGAACAAACCTTTTCGTCTATTTATATAATCTTTGAATATGTTTATAAATAGTGAGTTCTGAAATTTTAAGATTGGTCGTAATGTTTCATTTTGAAAATGCTCCTGGATACTGACAGAGGTAAATGACTTTATGTTCTTGATTTTATTTCGCACATACAATAAGCTGTCAGATCTATCATTCATATTATATATTTTTTTATAAAGTTAATTATATAAGATGATATGATAGATTTAATAATCTAAATTTTAAAACAATTAATTACAATAATAACCATTACTTTTATTTTAATTACATTACTCAGTTTGGATATTTCAAGATGCATTGTTTGTGAAGATAATGGAACGCATTATTTGTTTTCTAGTAAATCAATGATGCATTCTGATTTAAATTTATTTAAGTTTTATATATGTCCAAAATGTGATTTAGTTTTCCTTAATCCGAGAGTCCCATTGGATCAAATAAAAAACTATTATACGGATAATTATTTACCATACAGAGGTTCATCTGCCTGGGGAAAATACTCAAAATTAGTTGATTTAAGTCAGCGAAATCTTGACACTAGAAGAGCTAAACTTATTACTCAATTTAAAATCATAAATAAATCTAGTATTATTCTGGATGTTGGGTGTGGCAAGCCCACTTTTTTAAAATCATGTGATAGGTTATTTAAGTGTAAGCTATATGGTCTAGATTTTTCAAGTAAAGGATGGGATAAAGAACCGAAAAGATTTGAAAGAATAAATTTATCTGTGGGAGGAATTGATGATTTAAATAATACTTTAAAACCTGATGTAATATCACTCTGGCATTATTTGGAACACGATTATTATCCAAATAATACTCTTAAAAAATTAGCTTCCATTTCTAAATCAAAAACTCTTTTATTTTTAGAAGTCCCAAATTATGATTCCATTTCCAGAAAAAAATATAAAAACAATTGGGCTGGATACCACACTCCCAGGCATACATTTTTATTTTCACCCAAAAACTTAGATTTACTTTTAACAAAATGCGGATGGAAAGTAAAGCAAGTTATATTAAACGGAACATTAGATTCTTATAATTTATTTTGGATGAGTAAAATGGAGATAAAGCAAATAGACTGGTCAAAAAGTATGGAAAAAGAATTTTGGAAATATGTTTTTGGT
>CAYSNJ010000002.1:0-158604 GCA_964432535.1 uncultured Flavobacteriaceae bacterium
ATGAACCTAGCATCACACCTGTTTCAAAATGTCGAAACGCCAAAGACAAATCTGGTTTTTGAACAAAAGTTCAAAGAAGATATTTATAAAAATTTAGAAAAAAAATATCAATTGTCTGCTGAAGATCGAGCTTCAGTAGAATATTTTTTTCTAAAATCAAGTGGAGCACTTGAAATTAAACAGAATAAAAGCTCGATTCTAGATGTGCTTTTTTCGAAAGTTGAGTTTGCGAAATTACTCTTGACGGTGCCCTCGTTAAGAAAAGATTTCAATCTAATAAAGTCATTGGTTAAGCAATTTCCAATATTATACAAATAAAAACTTATAAAAGGTTACTTTAATGGCTGATTTAATAGAAAAAAACCAAAAGTTTGTGAAGCAGCTAATCATAGTGCCAGGTTACTTTAAGTCAGGCTCGACTTTGATGTATAGCTACGTGTGGCCAAAGCTTGGTTATACGATGCTACCAAAAAGGCATGCAAAATCAGATGTTGGATTGTTTATGAGACGTCTTACTGGATTAATTAGAAAAATCAAACAATCAAATAGTAGTTTAGATGTTGGTTCTGGCAGGCGGATTGACTTTGAGCTTACTCAAACTGCAAAACAGACAGATGAAATTGTCTCCCTAATACAAATGATATTTAAGTTGTCTCAGTCAAATAAGGTGGTTGCCGAACTTGGGTTTCTTAGACCTGGATTGAATGACGAGATTTTAAAACAATGACACAAGCCTTTTTAATTATTACGCTCTGAAGGAATTGATATAAAGTTTTTGTTTCATACAAGGAAGCAGTCGGACCTTGTTTTGTCTAGAGCAAAGCATGACTTTCGAAGTTTTCCTCCATTTTTAACAAACCCTCCGAGTTTAACTATTGACTCAACATACCTTAAGGCAAATTTTTCAGAAGAAAATGTTTGTAGGTGTATATATCCATTTTGCATCAGCTCTACTGTCGACAACTCAAAAAATGATTGTGTTTATATTGAAAATGAAAACTAATGGATGAACTTAGTGTAAATCATATTTTAGATATTAAAAGTTTATCTAAAAAGGACATAGATCTAATTTTTAATACAGCTAAACAGTTCAAAGAAGTAATTAATCGTCCAATTAAAAAAGTTCCTAGTCTTAGAGACTTGACAATAGCAAATTTATTTTTCGAAAATAGTACCCGAACAAGATTGTCATTTGAGTTAGCAGAAAAAAGATTGAGTGCAGATGTTATTAATTTTTCAGCCTCTCAATCGTCAACAAATAAAGGAGAAACTTTAGTTGATACAGTCAATAATATTCTTGCAATGAAGGTAGATATGATAGTGATAAGGCATCCACACCCTGGTTCCGCAGAATTTTTATCCAAAAACGTGAATTCTCAAATAATCAATGCTGGTGACGGAACTCACGAACACCCTACACAGGCTTTACTAGATTGTTTTTCGTTGAAAGATAAATTGGGCAGCTTAAAAGGAAAGCACATAGCAATAATTGGTGATATAATTCATAGTCGTGTAGCAATTTCAAATATTTTTGCTCTAAAAGCTTTAGGTGCTGAAGTTATGCTATGTGGTCCTAAGTCCTTACTTCCAAAATATGCCGAATCATTAGGAGTTCATGTTGAAACAGATTTAATTAAAGCTCTTCGTTGGTGTGATGCTGCAAATATGTTAAG
This sequence comes from uncultured Flavobacteriaceae bacterium, assembly GCA_964432535.1. Classification (GTDB taxonomy): domain Bacteria; phylum Bacteroidota; class Bacteroidia; order Flavobacteriales; family Flavobacteriaceae; genus Marivariicella. The sequence goes on from CAYSNJ010000002.1 coordinate 1,674, forward strand.
GGTTCAAAACGAAAGAATGAGTGTAAATTACTTTCCGTCAATTAGAGAATATTCAAAACTTTATGGTCTTTCAGCTGAGAAATTAAAATTGATTAGAAAACCTATATTAATTTTACATCCTGGCCCTATAAATAGAGGTGTCGAAATCACTTCAGAAGTTGCAGATTCAAAAAATGCTATTATTTTAGATCAGGTAGAAAATGGAGTTGCAATAAGAATGGCTATCATATATTTATTAGCCTCAAAAATTAAAAAAACCAATAATACCAAATGACTTTTGAGCAAAATGATGGAATAATTCAAATAAAACCTGAGAATGATATTTTTATTAAATCGTTTAATTTCAATAAATTTAATAAAGAATTCAAAAATCAGGATATTATTTTGGTAATTGATTTTTTAATTGATTCTAATTGCATTAATTGTCTAAATAATTGGACAATTGAATTAAAAAAAAATAATAATTATTTATTGATAGTTGTTGACTCTAATGAAGCTCATTTATTGAAGCATAAATATTTAGCTTTTGTTCCATCCATTATAGAGGCAGTTGATTATATTCAGCTTGAAAGAATAAATAAGGATCTTAGTTTATAATATATGAACGTAACAATTTTAGGTTGTCATTCGGCCAGTCCTAGAAGTAATTCTCATACAACTTCTCAGTTGGTAGAGATAAAGGGACATTTGTTTTTAATTGATTGCGGGGAGGGGACTCAGGTTCGTCTAAGAGAAGAGAAAATAAAATTTTCTAGAATTAAAAATATTTTTATTTCCCACCTACACGGTGATCATTTTTATGGTTTAATAGGTTTGATTAATACATTTAAGCTTTTAGGTAGAAAATCAGATTTAACAATTTTTGGGCCAAAGGGTATAAAAGAAGTTATAATGCTTCAAATAAAATTATCAAACTCTTGGACAAATTTTAAACTTTTTTTCAATGAATTAAAAAATTTAAATTCTGAAATAATTTTTGACGATTCTGTTGTTCGAGTTGAAACAATTCCACTTAATCACAGGGTATACACTAATGGTTTTTTATTTAAAGAGAAAGAAGGTCTTCGGAACATAGATTTAGAAGAAGTTATAAAATATAATATACCAACTTGTGATTATGAAAATTTAAAAAACGGTAAAGATTACATAAATGAAAAAAAAATAAAAATTATAAATAATAATTTAACCCTTCCTCCAGATAAACCAAGGAGTTATGCTTTTTGTAGTGATACGTCGTATTATCCTGAAATTGTGAGTCAAATAAAATATGTTGATTTATTATATCATGAGTCAACATTTTTAAATGAACACAAAGAATTAGCAATTAAAACTTTACATAGTACTGCTGAACAAGCTGGTAAAATTGCTTCACTAGCTAGAGTTGGGAAATTAATGCTGGGTCATTTTTCATCTAGATATAAGAAAAAAAACTCCTTTATTAACGAAGCAAATGCGTTCTTTGAAAATGTTATATTAGCAAAAGAAGGTAAAACTTATAAACTATGAATTAGTGTTTTTATTAACTTGCAAAAATGAAAAAAGACTTAGGACATTTAAGAAAAATTTACGAAGCGGGATCATTAGAATTGTCTTCTGTAGGTTTAGATCCTTTACTATTTTTTAAAAAATGGTTTGATCAAGCTCAATCTTCCAAAACTATAGCTGAGCCAAACGCTTTTAGTCTTTCAACAGTTAGTAAGGATGATTTTCCAAAATCAAGGATTGTATTGCTCAAATCATATGATATTTCTGGTTTTACATTTTACACTAATTATGATAGTGATAAAGGGAAAGATATTTTAAATAATCCTAAAGTTTGTATTTCTTTTTTTTGGCCCTGTTTAGAAAGACAAATAATTATTAAAGGAATAGCATCTAAAGTTGGAGAAGATATTTCTGACAAATATTTTAATTCAAGACCCCTAGGTAGTAGACTAGGAGCGATGGCATCTAATCAAAGTCGTGTAATAAAAAATCGGATTCTTTTAGAAAATAAACTTGAAAACTTAAAGAAAATTTACTTAAAAGCATCGCCAAATCGACCTAAAAACTGGGGTGGATTCAAGATTTCTCCTATTTCATTTGAGTTTTGGCAAGGAAGACCAAACAGACTTCACGATAGAATTATATTTAATAAAGTATTAAATAAATGGTCAGTAAACAGATTAGCACCCTGAAATGAAAACTCTTATTTTATTTCGTCATGCAAAATCATCGTGGAATTATCCATTAAAAGATATAGACCGTCCTTTAAAATTAAAGGGAATTAATAGAGCAATAAAAGTTTCTGAAGAAAATAAAAATTTATTTTCTCAAACTAATATTATTTTTACCAGCCCAGCAAATCGAGCTCTTCACACAGCTATTATTTTGGCAAGTGAAATTGATCTAGGATATGATAAAATCTCAATTGACAAATCTCTATATACTTTTTCATCAAGATTAGTTGAAATTGCTATGAGGTCTACCTCAGATAAATATGATTATGTTATTTTTGTAGGACATAATCCAGCATTCACTGAATTAATTAACAAAATAACTAATAAGAAAATAGATAATTTACCAACTGCATCTTGGGCAAAAATTGTTTTCAATGAAAATAAATGGTCTGAGGTGTCAGAAAATAAGGTGATATTTAGTAAAAATTTACATAATTTCTATGATGAGCTCTAAAAGATTTTTAAACCGTGAACATAGTTGGTTGGATTTTAATGAACGAGTTCTTCAAGAGGCTTCCGATTTTAGTGTCCCAATTATTGAGAGACTTAGGTTCTTGGGAATATTTTCTAACAATTTAGACGAGTTTTTTCAAGTCAGATATGCAACAGTCAAAAGAATTGCACAATCAGTAAAGAGTGGAAAAAAAGTTTTGGGTGGAACAAATGCTGATGACTTATTAGAAGAGATAACAAATCGCGTTATTAATCTTCAAGAAAAAAGTAATAAAATTTTAACCTCTATTGAAAAATCTCTCCAAAAAGAGAATATTCATTTTATCAACGAAAAAGAAGTTCTTCCTGATCAAGAACTATTTTTAAGAGACTATTTTTTAAGAAAAATTAGTCCTGCTCTTGTTACAATTGTTTTTAATGAAAATATTGATCAGGATTTTACTGATAATACTGCTTTTCTTGTAATTAAAATGGAGTTTAATTCATCTAAGAGTAATAAAAAACAATATGCTATAATCGAAATTTTAAATGATTTAGATAGATTTATTGTTATTCCTAAAATTAATGAAGTTCAATACATCATGTTGGTTGATGATTTAATTAGATATCACCTAGATAAAATATTTAGTTTTTTTAAATATGATTCAATTGAAGGTCATATGATTAAGATTACTCGTGATTCCGAACTAGATCTTGAAGGTGATGCTTCTAAAAGCTATATAGAGAAAATAACTGAAAGTGTTAAAGATAGAATGTTTAGTGAGCCTGTAAGAATGGTTTATGATAGTAATATATCTGACGACACGTTGAACTTTATAATGCGAAAACTTAAAATCAACCCTGAGGGAAGTATTATTCCAGGTGGAAGATATCATCACAGAAGAGATTATATGAAATTTCCAAGTCTAAACCGTTCTGATTTGCTATTTCCTAAACAAAACCCACTTCCACTTCCAGGATTACCATTAAGTGCAAATATTTTAGAAGGTATTTCGAAAAAGGATTACATGATTTTCACTCCATATCATCCCTTTTCATATTTGGTCAAATTTTTAAGAGAAGCTGCACTTGATCCCATGGTCCAAAAAATAAAAATTACAATTTATAGACTCTCAAAATCATCTCAAGTTATTAGTTCACTCATTAACGCTGCTAAAAACGGAAAAAAAGTATTTGTTCAAATTGAACTTCAAGCTAGATTTGATGAGAAAAATAATATTGAGTATGCAACCCGTTTAGAATCTGCTGGAATTCAAATATCTTTTGGAATACCTGGACTTAAAGTTCACTCTAAAATATGTGTGATTGAAAGACAGGAAGCGGGTAAAATTAAAAGATATGGTTTTGTAAGTACAGGTAATCTTAATGAAACTACTGCAAAAGTATATACTGACTACACCTTGTTTACATCAAATCAAAAGATTCTTAAAGAAGTAAATAAAATATTTAATTTTATTGATGTCAGCTATAAATTAAAAGCATACAAACACTTAATTGTTTCACCTCATTTTACTTTTAATGTAATTAATAAGCTAATCGATAACGAGATTTTATTACATAATCAAGGAAAAAAATCGGGTATAAAATTAAAAATTAATAATATTACTGATTATCGAATGATTGATAAGCTTTATCATGCGAGTCAACAAGGAGTTAAAATCCAAATGATTGTTCGTGGTGTATGTTGTCTCATTCCTGGAATTAAGGGTTTAAGTGAGAATATAGAAGTGATAAGTATAATTGATAGATTTTTAGAACATCCTAGAGTTATGATATTTGAAAACAATAAAAGTCCAAATATATACATATCCTCAGCAGACTTAATGACTCGTAATATGTCAGAAAGACTCGAAGTCGGATGTCCCATATATGATTTAGATATAAAAAAACATATTATTGATACTTTTGAGATAGCATGGAATGATAATGTAAAAGCAAGAATTATTAATAAGGGAAAACAAAATAATTTTAAAGAATCACAAAAAGTAAAAATTAGATCCCAGTGGGAGATTTATAAATATTTTAAATCTTTAGTCTAGAAACTAAAAATATACTATTATAATTTAAATGTTGTATTTTAAAAAATTAGATTTAGTAAATTTTCAAATATCTAAATCGAAAGCTCTTTTCAAATTTGTGATTGAAGGATTAATTGTCTTCATTTTTTCATATTTTTCCTCTGTTGTATATACATAGCTCTTATTACTTTCACTAATATTAACCATAAAATTAATTTTGTGATTATTTAATTTAGTTTTTAAATAAGGCAGCATCGATTCTAACTCTTTATTCAACTCAACTTTATTTATTGAGTTTGCAACATTAAATTTTATATTAAATCCACTTTTTATTTCTGGTAAATCCATCTTCAAGATAGCCAACATATTTTGATTACCATTAGACTCTATAATTTTTAAATAATTATTCCAGTGAATCATTAAATCATCAATTGTGAATTCATTATCAAGTATGTCTAAATTGGTTTTGATTTTATTTTTATGGATTATCTCTTTTTTTAATCTAATGCTTTTTAAAGAGAATCCAGAAACTCCGATAGATGAATTTAAATTAGAGTTGTCTGTTTTTAAAATTCCTTCCTCAGTATTAATTATGTCAACTTTAATTTTAGATTCTTTATGATTTACAGGTGATGCATTTTCTTCATTGGAACTTGTTTTTGAATAAATAAAAAATGTACTAGGAATTATACTTTTTTTTTTTCTCCATTAAAATGAAGTGATGCTAACTGCATTAAACAGAGCTCTGTATTTAGTCTTTTATTTATTGAAAACTTATGATTTACTTCTGCCTCTTTTATAATTTTGAGAGCATCTATAAGCCAATCAAGATTAAATTTTTGTGACTGATCGATATATTTATTTTTTGTTTTATCTCCAACTTCTAATAATTCAGTTGTTGAAGAGTCTTTACAAAGAACAAGCATTCTTATGTGGTTGGCAAGACCATTAATGAAGTGTAAAGTATCATAACCTTTACTTATTATGTCATTGAACTCAATAAGTATATTTGGAATCTGATTTTCCTTTATTAAGTCAGAAAGTAAAAAAAATGATTCATAATCAAGAACATTTAAATTTATAGAAACATTATCAGTCAGAAGATTGCCAGATGTAAAGCTAACCATTCTATCAAAAATTGATAGGGCATCTCGCATTGCACCATCTGCTTTTTGAGCAATTAAAATTAATGCATCCTCCTCAAAATTTATATTTTTTAATTCACAGATCTTAATTAAAAACTCTTTAATTTTATTTACCGATATCCTTTTAAAGTCATATATCTGACATCTTGAAAGGATAGTGGGTATAATTTTGTTTTTTTCAGTAGTAGCTAAAATAAAAATAGCATGTTTAGGAGGTTCTTCAAGTGTCTTTAAAAATGCATTGAACGCTGATAAGGACAACATGTGTACTTCATCAATTATATAAATTTTATAATTACCAATTTGAGGTGGTATACGTACTTGATCATTTAATTTCCTTATATCATCTACAGAATTATTTGAAGCTGCATCTAATTCAAAAATATTAAATGCAAAATCGTGTTCTGAAGTGATATTGTCTTGTTCATTAATTTTTTTAGCAAGAATCCTTGCACAAGACGTTTTACCAACTCCTCTGGGGCCACAAAATAATAATGCTTGAGGAAGTTGGTTAGATTCTATAGCATTTTCTAATGTTAATGTAATTTGTTCCTGACCAATTACTTGTTTAAAGTTCTTAGGGCGATATTTTAAAGCTGAAACAATAAATGATTCCATTGACAAATAATATTTATCAAAGATATAAATTGCCTTAATCTTCAATTTATTTTTAAATATTAATTATCAACAATGTGTACATTTGCATAAAGCAGGCTATCTTATCGCTGTATTGTATACAATAGAGAGGAAAGTCCGGACACCGTAGAGCAGTATAGCGGGTAATGCCCGTCCTTTCATTTTTTATGAAAGCGGACCAGTGCAACAGAAAGAATGTACAGTTAGGCTGTAGTGAAATCGGTAAACTCTATACGGTGTAACGCCAAGTATATCTGCAATTAAGAGTTGCTCGCTCGATGTAGAAGGGTAGGCGGCTTGAGCTAGATAGTAATATTTAGTCTAGATAAATGATAAGACTCGACAGAATCCGGCTTATCGGCCTGCTTTATTTTTAAAAAAAGAAAAGGAATTACTTCCATACTTTCTTGTCTCTATAAAACAAAATATTTCGTCTAAATTAACTTTCGAAAAGTGTTCAACTATTATTAAACCTCCTTCATTTAAAGAATTTTTTAAGAGTTTCAATACTAATTTTTCATATTCTTTTACTTCAAAAGTATAGGGGGGATCAAGAAAGACAACATCAAACCTATTTGAATTGTAACTCAAAAACTTTAACACTTCTTTTTCGATGGTTACTATACTTAAATTAAGGTTTTTAGAAATATCATTAATGAATTGAATACATTTTTTATTTTGATCGACTGATGTTACGGTTTTAACCTGTCTTGATGCGAATTCAAAACTAATACTACCTGTTCCAGAAAAAAGGTCAAGTACACTAATCTCTTCCCAATCAAAAAAATTATTCAATATATTAAAAAGTGCTTCTTTTGATCTATCTGTTGTTGGTCTTACAGGGAGGTTTTTTGGATATATTATTTTTCTTCCTTTATGAATTCCTGATATTATTCGCATTAAGTTGTATTAAAAATGGAGAAGAGCTGATAACATTTTTATTATTGCCTATAGATATAAACTCTACTTTTTCATGAAAAAGTTTAGCGCTATTATAATATTGTTCAAAAGACAAATAATTACCAAGAAAACAAATACTAAATTCATTTTCTTTTAGATTGTTTTTTTCAATAATAAAATATAAAAAGTATAAAAAACTATTAGAACCTTTAATAATGAATCTATTAACAAGTTGAAGTTGTTCTCCAAAAAATAAAAATATATCAAAAGAATATTTGTGAATGTTGATATATAATTTTTTGGATGTACTATTTTTATTCTTTCGGATTAGATAGTCATATAAAATAGTTTGGTAGTGAACTACATCCGAATTAACTAGGTAAACTTCTTTTAATAAATTTATTGATTTCGATATTTTATATATTATGGAGTTAATATGGTTTGTCGATTGGTCTGTACTAAGTGAATCTGAACTATTTAATGTGTCAAATTTTTCGTAATAATTCTTTGATAAATCCGCATCATATATTACGTGAGGGACAAATAAAGCTGGCGAATTACTAACAATTATTTGAGTACTATCTTTAATAGAATTTTTTTCTATCCAATTCTTAATATTGATTTTATTGGATGTTTCGTTTTTATCTATCTTTAAGGAGGAAAGTGATACTAAACCACAGAATGTATATTCATCCTCAGTAACAACAATTGAATATTTTTGCGAAAGAAGTTTTTTATTTTTTAGAAGCATCAAATATTGTAGGCCAGTTTCCGTTTGTACTAACATTTGTCATTGAACCTAAAACTATTTCTGGACCATTTACTCCGTCAACAGAAATTGTTTCATTTTCTTGCTTAAGAAGGTCTCTGTTTTGGTCAAAAAGCACAATATCCTTAGATACTTTTACCTCAAATACATTTACGTAATACGATATAGAACCTCCACTATTTTTCTCAATTTTATTTGCATCTATTGAAAATTGTGCATCAGTTCCTTCGATAGGTACTTTAGCCATATTGATGTAATTAGAGTTATTTTTAAATAGAGAGTCTTTAACACTTACTTTACCAAGAGTATCAATTACTACGATTTCTTTTAGCATATCAATTCTGTATGTCCTATCATATTCTAAATATGAAGAGTCTCTTTTTTCAATTAGAGTAAAAAAGCCCTCATCAATAAATTTTATTAGTGTATCAAAATTTTTAGAATATTTTCCATTAACGTCTTTATAAGCAATTTGAGCTTTTCGGATTTCTTTTAATCGATTTATCACTTTTGAATATCTTTGATCCCTTACTTTGTTAAAATCAATAGGTCCCATTATGGAATTATATATTTGGTAACTAAATAGGATTGAAAGAATCCACAGGAAAACTTGAAGTGCTATTTTCATTTTCAATTTGTTTAAACTTTAAACAAAACTACAATTTTTTTTTATTCATAAAAGAATTGCTTGTTAATTATAATGCGTAGTTTTCTAAAATGAATATATCTGAAGTTTATTCAATTTTATCAACCTCCTTCCCTCTTAAACCAACCACTAATCAAAACCTTTGGTTTAAAACAATAGCCGATTTTTTAAATTCTCCTTCAAAAGAAAATATTTTTTTGTTGAAGGGATACGCTGGAACCGGAAAATCAACTCTGATTGGTCATTTAGTTCAGTGTTTGCATAAATTTAACCTTAAAAGTGTATTAATTGCCCCAACGGGTCGTGCAGCAAAGGTTATTTCAAATTACTCAAAAAAAAATGCTTTTACAATTCATAAACAAATTTATTACACAAAAAATGAAAAGGGTAGTGGTGTGAAATTTATTCTAAAAGCTAATAAATATAAAAAAACAATTTTTATAGTTGATGAAGCTTCGATGATTGGAGACGACAAACAATATTCAAAATTATTTGAAAATGGGTCCTTATTAAACGATCTAATACAATATGTTTTCAGTGGAGATTCATGTTTTCTTATTTTAGTCGGAGATTCAGCACAATTACCTCCTGTTAACTTAGAAATAAGTCCAGCACTAAGTAAAAAGTATCTAGAGAGTAATTATAACAAAAATGTAACTGAAGTCACCTTAAATGAGGTTGTTAGACAACTTTCAGATTCTGGAATTTTGTATAACGCTACTAATTTAAGAGAGTTTATTTTTCAGGAAATATATAATAAATTCATATTTAAACTAGACGGTTTTACTGATATACACAGGGTAGAAGATGGGGAGGAACTTCTTAATATACTTGATGGATCATTTAATGAATTTGGAATCGATCAAGTTGTTTTTATTGTAAGATCTAATAAAAGAGCAAATTTATATAATCAAAACATAAGAAATAGAATTCTATTTTTAGAATCTTCGTTGTCTGTCGGTGATCAATTAATGGTTGTCAAGAATAATTATTTTTGGATAAAACATGAATCTCAGGCAGGTTTTATTGCAAACGGAGATATAATTGTTGTCAATAAGATTAGTAATATAAAAGAGCTTTATGGTTTTAGATTCGCAGAAATCACAGCCAGATTAATTGATTATCCAGAAATGGAACCTTTTGAAACTGTAATTTTAACTGACACTCTCACTTCAAATACTCCGTCTTTAACCTATGAAGAAAGTCAACTACTTTATAAATCAGTTCAAGAAGACTATAAAAATGAAAAATCATCTTACAAGAAATTCATTAAGATTAAGAAAAATCCCTTTTTTAATGCTCTTCAAGTGAAATATTCATATTCTATAACATGTCATAAATCTCAAGGAGGTCAATGGGATCGTGTTTTTGTAGAATATCCGTATTTACCTAACGGACCAAATAAAGATTTTTTTAGGTGGTTGTATACTGCAATTACTAGGGCAAAAAAAGGATTGTATTTGGTTGGTTTTCCTAAAGAGTATTTTGATTAATTAGTGGTTTGTTTTACTTTGCATCTTTGTTACATAATTAACACATAAATGAAAATTATTGCAGTTATTCCCGCAAGATATGGTTCTAAAAGATTTCCCGGAAAACTTTTAGAAAAATTAGGGGATAAAACTATTATTGAACAAACTTATCTAGCCGCACTTTCAACAAGTCTTTTTGACAATGTATATGTTGCAACCGACAATAAAAATATTTTTTCATTAATTAAAAATCTCGGTGGAAATTCAATAATGAGTATTGGAAATTTTGATTGTGGAAGTGATAGAATTGCCTCGGCTATTATTGATATGGATGTTGATATTGTTGTTAACATTCAGGGTGACGAACCCTTTATGAATAAAAATTCATTATCAGCTCTTATAAATATTTTGAAAGAAGATTTAAATAAAGAGATATCATTAGCTTCACTTATGACCAAGATAATTGATACTAATTTAATTAGTGATCCAAATACAGTAAAGGTTATAGTCGATAATCAAGATTTTGCAATATACTTTTCTCGCTTTGGTCTTCCTTTTAGAAGTGATGTTTCTAATACATCAATTAGTTATAAACACATTGGAGTATATGCATTTAGGAAAAATGCCTTAATTAATTTTTATAACTCTAAAATGACACCTCTTGAGAAGTCTGAGAAAATAGAATGTCTTCGTTATATCGAAAATGGACAAAAAATTAAAATGATTAACACAGCATATGAGGGAGTTTCGATTGACACACCTGAGGATTTAGAGTATGCAAAATCAATTTGGACTAATGATAAATAGGTTTTACAGATGGATTTATTTTAGGTTTATTAAATGGGAGTTAGTAGGCGAACTACCAAAAATTGACAAAATGATTTTACCGGTTATATCCCATACCCATTGGCATGATTTTTTAATGGGAATCTTGATCCGAAACGTAATAAATGAAGAAATAAATTTTGTTGGAAAAAAAGAAATTTTTGGACCAATAACTGGTTGGTTCTTCAGGTTGATGGGTGGAACATCTGTTGATAGGAATAGTAGTTCCAATTCAGTTCAGGCCATTGTTAAAATTTTTAAACAAAAAAAAGTATTTAGATTGGCTCTAGCTCCTGAGGGAAGTAGGAAAAAAGTAAAGGAATGGAAAACCGGCTTTTATCATATAGCCAAATCTGCTAAAGTTCCAATATGCCTTGTTGCCTTTGATTACGGAAAAAAACAAATTGTTTTTCATCCAGCATTTTACCCTTCAGATAACATAGAAAATGATATTAAATATTTGAAAGCCAAAGTAGATGGAGTAGTCGGGAAAATTCCTAAATATTCATGGGTCAACGAGAGTTGAAAATTATGAAAGATCCATCGAGTGGTATACATTTTGAACATCATCATCTTCTTCAATCTTTTCAATTAATCTCTCAACATTTTCCTGTTCCTCCAAACTTATTTTTTTTGTGGTTGTTGGGATTCTTTCAAAACCGGAAGATAAAATATCAATATTTCTATTTTCTAGTTCTTTCTGTATTATTCCATAACTTTCAAAAGGTCCATATAATAATATTCCATCTTCATCCACAAAAACTTCTTCAACTCCATGATCTATAAATTCTAATTCAAGCTCGTCAGAATTAAAAAGCTCTTTATCTAACCTGAAGCTACAGGTTCTTTCAAACATAAATTCTACTGAACCTGATGTGCTAAGACTCCCATTAGCTTTATTAAAATAACTTCTAATATTAGCAACAGTTCTATTATTGTTGTCACTAGCTGTTTCAACAAGAATAGCAACTCCGTGTGGCGCGTAACCTTCAAAAAGGATTTCTTTATAATTTCCACTATCTTTATCTGAAGCTTTTTTAATCGCTCTTTCTACATTTTCTTTGGGCATATTAGCTGATTTAGCATTTTGCATTACAGCTCTCAGTCTAGAGTTGTTTGTAGGGTCTGGTCCACCTTCTTTTACCGCCATAACAATATCTTTACCAATTCTTGTGAAAGTTTTAGCCATAGCTGACCATCTTTTCATTTTCCTTGCTTTTCTAAATTCAAAAGCTCTTCCCATTATTTTATTTTTAGTTACAAATATAAAAATAAGAACTTTATATTCTTTTGTGAATTAGTTCTAAATCATTTAAGCCTTCTTCAATATTGTAATATAAATGACTTGGTAAATTATTTTTTTTATTTAGAATAGCTAGATATGTAATTTCATTTGAAAAATAAACCCTTTTATATATTGGTTTAATAAAATATCGAGATTCAACAATTTTTTCTATTAATTCTGAGTGAGGTATTAAATCTTTAGTTCCCAAATGAAAAATTCCACTGAGATTATGATTTATTATGTAGTGTATTTGCTGAGTTAGTCTCCACAAACTACTAAAATTAATAATTGCATTAGGGTAAATCTCAATGGGTGTTCTTTTTTGGATACTAATATCAATCTCTTTAATTCTAGGGGATTTAGACCCAAAAGCCATTGCAGATCTGACAATCACATGCTTTGTAATTGGAAGCTTTAATACTAAATTTTCTAATTTAATTTGTAATCTCCCATATTTACTTTTAGATAAAGTTTTATCGTATTCATAGCTAGGATAGTTATGGAAAGCATCATAAACATTTGATCCTGAAATCAACATTAACCTACAATCATTATCGAGGCAAAATTTTATCAATATCTTTTGAACTACTAATAAATCATCACTCAAACCTTTTAAGGAGTTAATAATTAACTTGGGTTTAGATTTTTTTAAAATTGAGGTTAGTGAACTTTTCGATAAATTAAAGTAAAAAGTGTTTTTATTTGAATACTTTTCATTTTTATAAAAAGTAGAAAAAGTGTTATAATATGGTGCTAATTCTTTATACACCGCACTCCCGATTGTTCCGCTACCACCCAGTATTAATATATTCTTCACAAAATATTATTTTATAAAAGGTAACTTTTCAACTGAGGCTTTTATTTTCTTATTTCTTATTTCAATAAACAATTCTGTTCCTACAGATGAAAATTCGGAATCCACATATCCAAGCCCTATACCAACATTTAGTGATGGAGATTGGGTTCCAGAAGTAATAACTCCAATCTCATTATTTAGTATATTATAAATTTTATATCCTGATCTTGGAATACCTCTTTCGGTAGTTTTGAGACCAATTAATTTTTTTTCAGTACCCTTTAATTTTTCATATTCAAATTGTTCATTACTTATACATCCAGAAGAAGGATTTGTTATCCAACCAAGTCCAGCTGATATAGGAGAAGTTTTATCATTTATTTCATTTCCATACAAACAATAACCCATTTCTGTTCTAAGAGTATCTCGTGCTGCTAATCCAACAGGAATTATATTAAATTTCTTTCCAGTTTCAAGAATTAATTTCCATATTTCAATAGCATCCTCATTTTTACAATAAACCTCAACACCTCCTGCTCCAGTATATCCAGTAGTAGCAACTAAAACATCATTTATCCCTGCAAAATTTGTTTTGACATGACTATAATAGGATAAAGACTTTATATCAGCTTTTGATAGATATTGTGCAATTTCAATTGCCTTAGGACCTTGAATTGCAAATAAGGAAATTTGATCTGAAATATTATTTATTTTAGCTTTAAATAACTTATTCCATTTATTGATCCATTTCCAATCTTTCTCAATATTTGATGCATTTATAACTAAAAAGTATTTATTTTTTTCAACTCGATAAACAATTAAATCATCTATGACACCTCCATTCTCGTTAGGAAAAAAATTGTATTGAGCTTCTCCAATTTTAATTTTTTCAATATTATTACTGCAGATCTTTTGTAAAAGTTTTAATGAACTATGCCCTTCAACTAAAAACTCACCCATATGGGAAACATCAAATAATCCAACACTATTTCTAACTGCTAGATGTTCGTTTTTAACACCTGTATATTGGATAGGCATTTCATAACCTCCAAATGGTGCCATTTTTGCCCCCAAGTTTTTGTGAATATTATTTAAAATTGTTTTTTTCATTTTTATATTTACTTAACTTCAAAATTAAATTCATTTTTATTTATGAACACTAAAACACTTTACAAAGTTTTAATTATTTATTCATTGATTTTTAATGCACAACTTGCTGCTCAAGACAGATACGGTATTTCAAATGAATTTCATCGTAAAAATAGAGATAATTTACGAGATCAAATGTCAGATAATACCGTTGCTGTGTTATTTTCTAGTCCTGTTAGAAAAAGAGCAAACGATGTTTACTATTCATATCACCCTGATCCAAATTACTACTATCTTTCTGGTTGGAGAGAACCACATTCTGTTTTAGTAATATTTAAAAATACTATAACAGATACCTTAGGAAATTATAATGAAATTTTATTTGTTAGAGAAAAAAATGCATACGATGAAAAATGGAATGGGAAGAGGATGGGATTAGAAGGAGCAGAAAGATTGGGTTTTGATAAAGTTTTAAGTAAAAAAATGTTTTCAAAAATGAATTTTAATTTTGAAAACTTTGAAATGGTTTTATTAAATCCATTTCAATCAGATGTAAAAAACATTATTAATGATGAAAGTGATCTTTTTGATCTTCAAAATCAATTAAAAATCAAGTTAAACTATCCTAAGAAATATAATTCTGAAGTTTTTAAGTGGTATGAAATGATAAAATCGGTTAACACTAAAGACATTGAAAAATTAAAAAGTCAAATTCGTTTTTTTTCAGGTAAAAATAAGAATCTCTTAAATGATGAAATTTTAAAAACATTTATTTCTACCGAAACAGATGAATTTTTGAAAGAAGCTAGCTTCAATTCTAAATTAGTAATTCCAGACTTCAACTTTAACTTTGTTTTCCTAAATAAATTTCTCACAAATCAAAGAGAAATTAAGTCTAGAGAGGAGATCGATTTAATAACTAAAGCAGTAAAAATATCCACAGTTGGTCAGAATGAGGTTA
The DNA here is from genome assembly GCA_964432535.1 of uncultured Flavobacteriaceae bacterium. Taxonomy (GTDB): domain Bacteria; phylum Bacteroidota; class Bacteroidia; order Flavobacteriales; family Flavobacteriaceae; genus Marivariicella. Next base: position 16,888 of record CAYSNJ010000002.1, read on the forward strand.
TGAAGGCTGTAAAGTCCGGAATGAGTGAAAGAGAAATTCAAGGAATTCATCAATATGTATATAAACGTTACGGTGCTGCTCATGAAGGTTATCCTTCTATTGTTGGGGCAGGAGAAAACTCATGTATTTTACATTATATAACTAATGACAAGACCAATATTACAAATCAACTAGTTTTGATGGATCTCGGGGCAGAGTATAAGGGTTATACAGCTGATGTCACCAGAACAATACCAATAAGTGGTAAGTTTTCAGAAGAACAAAAACTCATATATAAAATTGTTTATGACGCACAAGAGGCAGGAATTCAAATGGCTCAAAAGGGTAATTCATTTAGTCAGATCTATGAAGCTACAAAAGTTATTGCGCTTGAGGGCTTAATCAGATTAGGAATATTAAAAGACGAAAAAGATTTAAAAATATACTATCCTCATGGTGTTTCTCATCATATTGGTTTAGATGTTCATGATCCCGGTAATTATGGTTTGTTGTCAGAAAATATGATTATAACTGTTGAGCCGGGTATATATATCCCAAATGGAAGTAATTGCGATCCTAAATGGTGGTCAATAGGTGTTAGAATTGAAGATGATATACTCATAACTAAAAACGGCAATGAAAACTTATCTAGATTTGCTCCAAGAAAATGGGAGTTAATTGAGGAAAAAATGAAAATGAAAAGTCCATTAGATAATTTTATTTTACCTAATATTTTAAATTAATTTTTTAATAAATAATTTTTCATTTCATTGTAGTCAGATATTTCTATAGATTTTTTTTCACCATTTAAAGTTTTGTTTAGTTTTGAGGGTGCTTCTATTTTAATTTTAATGGTTTCTTCCACAATTTCAGAAAACTTACATGGGTGTGCAGTTTCCATAAACACACCAATTTGATTAGGATATTTTTTGGAATAATTTTTCAGTCCTAAATAACCGATAGCTCCGTGAGGTTCAAGTATGTATTTGTATTTATCATATATTTTTTTAATGCATTTTTTTGTCTGTACATCATTAAAACTATAACCGGTTATGCTTTTCTTTAATTTATAAATATCATAATTAAAAATTTTTTGAATTCGAACGAAATTACTTGGATTTCCTACATCCATTGCGCTAGATATTGTCTGAACAGTTGGTTTTGGGTTATAAATACCATTTTCTAGGTAGGAAGAAAAGGTGTTGTTGAGATTTGTGCAAGCTAAAAAATGATTAATAGGTAATCCTAATTTTTGCGCAATTAACCCTGCGCATAAATTCCCAAAATTTCCACTTGGAACAGAAAAGTTTATTGGTAATTTATATTTCATAGCACTTTTGTATGCAGCAAAATAATAAAACATTTGAGGAAGCAACCTTGCAACATTTATTGAGTTTGCAGAAGTCAGTTTAATTTTTTCAGTTATTTGGGTATCTAAAAAGGCTTTTTTAACCATAGCTTGGCAATCGTCAAAAACACCATCAACCTCTAGAGCTGTAATATTATTTCCGAGAGTTGTCATTTGCTTTTCTTGGATACTACTTATTTTTCCTTTAGGGTATAATATAACAACCTCAACTCCTTTAACACCATAAAAGCCATCTGCAACAGCTCCTCCAGTATCTCCAGATGTTGCTACTAATACTGTAATTTTTTCTTCGCTATTTTGATTGAAATAACTCAAGCATCTAGCCATAAATCTTGCCCCTACATCTTTGAATGCAAGTGTTGGACCGTGAAATAGTTCAAGAGAAAAAATATTTTTTTCTATTTCGATTAATGGAAAATCGAAAACTAAAGTCTCATTAATTATGTTTCTGAGTTGGTTTTCTGGAATTGAATCTCCTATAAATTGATTTATAGCTTCGTAAGCAACTTCATTTAAACTTAATGAATTCAAGTTTTTTATAAAACTTTTTGATAATGTATTTATTTCTGTTGGATAATATAATCCTTTATCGGGAGCAATACCCTTAATCGTTGCTTCTTTAAATGTAGCTTTTTTAGATAGATTGTTTAGGCTTTTGAAAAACATTATATAATTTTTTGAACTCCATTAGGATTTATTTTTGACACATAAATATCAGAATCTATTCCTAGTTTTGAAATAATATCTTTAAATTGATTTGCTACTTCTGTTGCTAAACTCATGCCTCTTGATATTGCAAATACTGATGGTCCTGAACCTGATATTCCACATCCTATTGCTCCAATCTCAAGAGCTGAGTTTTTTAAAGTTTTGTATTCAGGTATTAAAACAGATCTTTCTTTCTCAACTATTTCATCTTTTAAACTTCTAGATATTAAACCATAATCATTCGTGTATAGACCACTTATTAATCCAGCAATATTTGCCGTTTGTTTCACCATGCTTTTAAATGGAACCTCTTTTTTTAAAATAGCTCTGGAGTGAGATGTTTTTAGCTCTATTTTTGGATGAATAATAGTTATAACAAGATCTGAAGGAGATGGAAGTTTTATAATGTCTAAAGATTTTAAATCTCTAACCAAAGTAAGTCCACCAAGCATTGCAGGAGCAATATTATCGGCATGTGCTTCTCCACTTGCCAATTTTTCTCCATCTACTGCATGGACGATTAAATCAATTTTTTCATGCCTTCTTTCTAGTAATTCATTTATTCCATAAACAGCTCCAACTGCACTAGCAGCACTACTTCCTATTCCACTTCCAGCTTTAACTTTTTTATAAATTTCTATTTCTATACCAAATTCAGTAGGATATTTATTCAGATACGATTTTGCTGCTATCCCTGCTACATTTTCTTCTATTTCTAGAGGTAAGTTTTCGCCATCAATTTTAATAATGCTAAGACCAGGGGTTTTAGCCTTTCTAATTATCATCTCATCACCTACTGTCTCTAAACATAATCCTAGTACGTCAAAACCACATGAAAGATTAGCAACGCTCGAAGGGGAGAATATTTTTATTGAATCCATTTCTATCTTTTTCCGATTTTTATAATATCAGCAAATATTCCGGCTGCGGTAACATCAGCCCCTGCTCCAGCTCCTTTAACAACTAAAGGCTGGTCCGAATAACGACTTGTGTAAAACAATACTATATTATCATTTCCTTTCAAATTATAAAAATCGTGTCCTTTACTTATTTTTTGGAGACCAACTTTTGCCATCCCATTTTCAAGTTCGGCAACATATTTTAATTTAGAATTACTGAGTTCTGCATCTTTCAAAATTTCATTGAAGTGTTCTGAATTGTTTTTCAGATTATCATAAAACTCTTCCTTTGTTTTGGTCTTTAAAGATTCGGTAGGTAAAAAAGATTTGTTTTGAATTTCATTTAATTCAATATTTAATCCAGCCTCTCTAGATAAAATCAAAATTTTTCTAGCAACATCGATACCACTCAAATCAATTTTTGGATCTGGTTCAGTATAACCCATTTCTTCTGCTTTTTTCACAATATCTAAAAATGACACCCCATTTTTAAAATTATCAAAAATGAAATTTAAACTACCAGATAAAACTGCCTGAATCTTTAATATTTGGTCTCCAGAGTCAATCAAGTTATTTAGAGTATTGATTATTGGAAGACCAGCTCCAACATTTGTTTCATATAAAAATGGTGTGTTGAATTTTCTTGAAATGGATTTTAAATTTTTATAATTTTTTAATTTATCAGCACAAGCAATTTTATTACAAGTAACTATACTTGTGCTATTATTTAAATATTTTGAATATTCTTTTGAAATGGTTTCACTGGCAGTATTATCAATAAAAATAGTGTTTCTTAAGTTTTTGGACTTTATATGATTAAAAAATAATTTTCTATCAGATCTAATTCCATTTTTAAGAGAAGAGTCCCACTTGGTAAGATTAATCGGCTCACTACTCAATATCATTTTTTTTGAGTTTGAGATTCCCATAACTCTAACTTTTAAATGAATATTTTTATAAAGATATTCTTCTTGGCATCTAATTTGTTCCAATAATCTCCCTCCAACATTACCAACACCCGTAATGAATAAGTTTAATTCTTTAATCTGAGACTCAAAAAAGCTTTCATGAAGAGTATTCAATGCTTTTTTAATGTTGACTTTATCAATAATTATTGAAATATTTCTTTCTGAGGCGCCCTGAGCTATTGCTCTAATATTGATATTATTTGATCCTAGACTACTAAAAAGCTTTCCGCTTATACCCTGATGATCTTTCATTTTATCTCCAACTATAGCTAGATTAACCATATTAGACTCAACTCTTGTAAAATTAACTTTATCTAGGCCAATTTCAAATTCAAACTCTTCATCAATTAATATTTTGGCTTGTTGAGCATCTTCATCTTTAACTCCAATGCACATAGAGTATTCTGATGAAGCTTGAGTAATCATTATTATATTAATATTTTTTCTTGAAATTGCCTCAAAAAGTCTATTTGAAAATCCAGGAACTCCAATCATACCATTTCCCTCAAGAGTCAAAATAGATACATTATCAATGTGACTTATTCCTTTAACAATCTGACTATTTACACTAGAATGGTTAATTAATGTACCCCTGTCACTAGGTTTAAATGTATTTTTTATTATCATTGGTATTTGTTTATCAATGATGGGTTTAAGCGTTGGAGGGTAAATCACTTCAGCCCCAAAATGTGACATTTCCATTGCCTCATAATATGTCAGATTCGTAATTGGAACTGCCTGTTTCACAATTTTTGGATTTGCAGTGTACATTCCACTCACATCTGTCCAGATCTCTAAAACACTTGCATCTAGAATATTAGCTAAAATAGCAGCTGTGTAGTCGGAGCCTCCTCGACCCAATGTTGTAGGCTCTGCATTTTTGTTGGATGAAATAAAGCCTGAAATTATTGTGGCTTTAGATGTGTTTTTTTTATAAAAATCTAGTACTTTCTCTTTAGTTTTTATTAGATTAATTATCTCTTGATCATTTTTATTTTCGGTCTCAATTAATTTGACAGCATCAGCTTTAACAATATCAATATCGTTGTTTTTTAAAATTTTATATAAAATTGAACAAGAAAAAATCTCTCCAAAACTCAAAATAGTTGCAGAAGACTTTACTGTTGCTTCTTTCAAGGTAAAAACTGAGTCAAGAAGGTTTTCAAGACAAATAATTTGATTTGTTATGAAACTGATCATACTACCTTGTTGATCTAAAGGAAGACGATTTTTAATCAAATTTGTGTGACGTAACTCTAAATCACTGATTTCATTTTTGTAGTTTAATTCACCAATACTTGCCTTTTTTATCATATCTGATAAAATATCGGTAACTCCTCCAAGTGCAGAAACAACTACAGTAAGTTTATTTGGATCTTTTTTAATTATTTCAGAGACAAAATCTATAGAATTTTCGTTTGAAACAGAGGTCCCTCCAAATTTTAAAACTTTCATTTATTGGTTTTTTAAAAAAGTATAAAAATATCTTTAAATAGGTTTATCCGTTACTACGAAGTTGTTTTGATTTTGGAGATATCAAGTTTTTCATTATTTTTTGAGTGATTTATAGTAATTGAGTCTCCCTCTGTTATTAGATTATTGACTATTTGCTCAGCAACTAAGTCTTCAACATATTTCTGAAGAGCTCTTTTAAGTGGTCTGGCACCGTATTTTGTATCATAACCCTTTTCAACAATAAAATCTTTTGCAGACTTAGTTAGTGATATTGAATATCCAAGTTTTTCAACTCGAATCATTAGTTTTTTTAATTCTATTTCAACAATTTTTGATATTGCATTTTTATCTAAGGAATCAAATATTATAAAATCATCTATTCTGTTGAGAAATTCAGGAGCAAAAGTTTTTTTCAAAGCACTTTCAATGACACCTTTTTGAATTTCATCAGATTGGGATTTTTGTGAAGATGTTTCAAAACCGACTCCTGTTCCAAAGTCCTTTAGTTGTCTTGCTCCAATGTTTGAAGTCATTATTATTATTGTATTTTGAAAATTGACTTTTCTTCCTAAACTGTCAGTTAAAAAACCATCATCTAAAACTTGAAGTAACATGTTAAAAACATCAGGATGTGCTTTTTCGACTTCATCCAAAAGGATTACTGAGTAGGGGCGTGTTCTAACCTTTTCACTTAACTGACCCCCTTCTTCATAACCTACATATCCAGGAGGAGCTCCAATTAATCTAGAAATAGCAAATTTCTCCATGTATTCGCTCATATCTATTCTAATTAAGTTTTCTTCAGAATCAAATATTTCTTCAGCTAGTATTTTGGCTAACTGTGTTTTTCCGACACCAGTTTGACCAAGAAAAATAAAAGATCCAATCGGCTTATCAGGAGCCTTGAGACCTGATCTGTTTCTTTGAATGGACTTGACTACTTTTTCAACTGCTTCTTTCTGCCCAATAAGTTTTTCTGATATTATAGACGTTAAATTAGACAGTTTATTCTTTTCTGACTTAACAACTTTATTTACAGGTATATTCGTCATCATTGAAACAACATCTGCAATATCTCCTTCATCAACTAATATTCTGTTTTGTTTTGAAGTTTCATTCCATTCTTCCTGAGCAGAAAGTAATTTTCGCTCGATCTTTTTTTCATCATCACGAAGTTTTGCAGCTTCTTCATATTTCTGTTTTTTAACTACAGATGTTTTTTGATTTCTAATTTTTTCAAGCTCCTCTTCTAATTCAACAACTTCTTTGGGTACGTTCATATTCTGAATATGTACTCTTGAACCTGCCTCGTCTAGTGCATCAATTGCTTTATCTGGTAAAAATCGATCTGAAATATATCTTGAACTAAGATCTACACATGCCTCTAAAGCTTCATCTGTGTAAGTTACACTGTGGTGATTTTCATATTTATCTTTTATATTTTTCAATATCTCAAGAGTTTCTTCTAAAGAAGTTTCTTCTACTAAGATTTTTTGAAAACGTCTTTCTAGAGCACCGTCTTTTTCAATATTTTGTCTGAACTCGTTTAATGTGGTTGCTCCAATACATTGAATTTCTCCTCGAGCGAGTGCAGGTTTGAACATGTTGGAGGCGTCAAGACTTCCTGTAGCACCACCAGCTCCAACAATAGTATGAATTTCATCAATAAAAAGAATGATATTATTATTTTTCTCTAGCTCATTCATAACAGCTTTCATTCTTTCTTCAAATTGACCTCGGTATTTTGTTCCTGCCACAAGACTAGCTAAATCTAGGGTAACAACTCTTTTATTGTATAAAACCCTTGAAACCTTTTTCTGAATTATTCTCAAGGCTAATCCTTCAGCTATTGCAGATTTTCCAACTCCAGGTTCTCCAATTAATAATGGATTATTTTTTTTACGTCGACTCAAGATTTGAGAAACTCTTTCAATTTCTTTTTCTCTCCCAACTACTGGATCTAACTTATCGCTAAGAGCCATAGCAGTTAGATCTCTTCCGAAATTATCTAGTACAGGGGTTTTAGATTTTACATTAGATTTAGACTCGGATGAAGGTATAAAAGGATTTTCTTTTTTTAGATCGTCATCTTCATTTTCTTTTTCATCAGGAAAAGATTCGCTTCTAGATAGGTCTTGGTATTCATTTTTATCATTAGATATTAGAAGTTTAAACTCTTCTTTTATAAGTTCGTAATCTATGTTTAAATTTTGAAGAAGCTTAGTAGTTGGATCATTTTCGTTTCTGAGTATACATAACAACAAGTGCACAGTATTAATTAAATCACTTTGAAATAGTTTCGCTTCTAAAAAAGTAGTTTTTAAAGCCCTTTCAGCCTGTCTTGTTAAATGAAGATTCTTTTTTTCATTAACGGAGGAGTTAGTTTGAATAGTAGCAGGATTTAATATTTCAACTTTTTTTCTTAATGATTCTAAGTTAATTTCCATCGATGTTAAAATTGAAATAGCTTTTCCTCCACCATCTCTTAGTATACCCAACATCAGATGCTCAGTTCCAATAAAGTTATGTCCAAGTCTTAATGCTTCCTCTTTACTAAAAGCTATTACATCTTTTACACGAGGTGAAAAATTATCATCCATAATTAACATTTATTAGTTTAATTGCAATTAATGTTCCAAAACACATTTACTTCATAAAAGGACAAAAAAAAATCCATTTATCAAAACTCTGATTGGTAAAAATTATGATTAATTATCTTAATTTGAATGTTAATAAATTTAAAAATAAAAGCCCATTAATTATATAGTATTTATATGTCTTATGGTTATTTTCGTAGATACAGTAAAATTATATAAAAATGGCTTCAGAAGAAAAATTGATTCCAATCAATATTGAGGATGAAATGAAATCGGCGTACATAGATTACTCTATGTCTGTCATTGTGTCACGTGCCCTGCCAGATGTGCGAGATGGATTGAAACCAGTCCATAGAAGAGTTCTTTATGGGATGCATGAATTGGGAATAAGAGCAACAACTGCATATAAGAAGTCTGCCCGTATTGTTGGAGAGGTTTTAGGAAAATACCACCCCCACGGCGATACATCTGTATACGACACTATGGTTCGAATGGCTCAAGAGTGGAGTTTAAGATATCTTTTGGTTGATGGTCAAGGTAATTTTGGTTCTGTTGATGGAGATAGCCCCGCAGCAATGAGATATACTGAAGCAAGAATGAAAAAAATGTCTGAAGATATGCTTGCAGACATTGAGAAGGACACTGTTGATCATCAGCTTAATTTTGATGACACTTTAAAAGAACCTACTGTTTTACCTACAAGAATACCTAATTTATTGGTTAACGGCGCTTCTGGTATTGCAGTTGGTATGGCAACTAATATGCCTCCTCACAATCTAACCGAAATTGTTGATGGTACTATTTTGTATATAAATAAAACTTTTATTGATAAAACTGGACTTTCTGACCAGGTAGAAGTTGATGAAAACGAAGTAATTCAATCACTAATTGAGAAATCTTTAGATGAAAATTATTCCCCTTCAAAAGAAGAGATTAGTATTGAGGAAAAACTCTTAAAAACAAATAAGCAAAACAAAAGTGATATTGATGCTTTAATGCAACATGTAAAAGCTCCAGACTTTCCTACAGGTGGAATTATATACGGTTATGAGGGAGTTCGAGATGCTTTTCATACTGGACGTGGAAGAATAGTTATTAGAGCTAAAGCTATAATTGAAGAGGTTAATGGAAGAGAGTGCATTATAGTTACCGAAATACCCTATCAAGTTAATAAGGCTGAAATGATTAAAAAAACAGCCGAATTAGTCAATGATAAAAAAATTGAAGGAATTTCAAATATCAGGGACGAGTCTGATAGAAAGGGTATGAGAGTAGTTTATATTCTCAAGCGAGATGCTATCCCTAATATTGTTTTAAATAAATTATTTAAGTACACCTCACTCCAATCCTCCTTTAGCGTAAATAATATAGCTCTTGTCAAGGGACGTCCACAAATGTTAAACCTAAAGGATATGATTCTTCACTTTGTGGATCATAGACATGAGGTAGTTGTAAGAAGAACCAAGTATGAATTAAAAAAAGCCGAAGAACGTTCTCATGTATTAGAAGGATTAATAATTGCTTCTGATAATATAGATAAAGTAATAGCACTTATTAGAGGTTCGAAAAGTCCAGATGAGGCAAGAGAAAAGCTCATGAATAATTTTAAATTATCTGAGATTCAAGCCAAGGCCATAGTTGAAATGAGATTGAGACAACTCACAGGCTTAGAACAAGATAAACTTCGTTCTGAATTTGATGAGCTTCAAAAAACAATTACTGGATTAAATAATATACTTGACGATAAAGATATTCGAATGGGGATTATTAAATCTGAGCTTGAGGAAGTCAAAGAAAAGTATGGAGACAACAGACGTTCAGAAATTGAATATGCTGGAGGGAATTTTAGTATGGAGGATATGATTCCGGATGAGAAAGTAGTTATAACTATATCTCATGCAGGTTATATCAAAAGAACACCATTATCTGAATATAAAACTCAGAATAGAGGTGGAGTTGGACAAAAGGCTTCTACAACGAGGAATGAAGATTTTCTTGAAGATTTATTTGTTGGAACTAACCACCAGTATATGCTCTTTTTTACTCAAAAGGGTAAATGTTTCTGGATGCGAGTTTATGAAATTCCAGAGGGATCGAAAACATCAAAAGGAAGAGCAATGCAAAATCTTGTAAATATAGAGCAAGACGATAGGGTTAAGGCGTTTATTTGTACACAGGATCTAAAGGATGAAGAATACATAAATAGTCATTATGTTATTATGGTAACAAAAAAAGGTCAGGTTAAAAAAACCTCCTTAGAAAAATATTCTAGACCCAGAGCCAATGGAATAAATGCAATAACGATTAAAGAAGATGATGAACTTCTAGAAGCAAAATTAACAAACGGTTCAAGCCAAATCGTTTTAGCTGTCAAATCTGGAAAAGCTATTAGGTTTGAAGAAAGTAAGACAAGACCAATGGGAAGAGGTGCTTCTGGAGTTCGTGGGATTAGGTTAAAGGATGAGAAGGACGAGGTTATAGGAATGATTTCCGTTAACGATATGGATACAAATGTTTTAGTAGTTTCTGAAAATGGTTATGGTAAAAGGTCAAGTTTAGATGATTATAGAATTACAAATAGAGGAGGTAAAGGCGTAAAAACTATCTCTATTACTGAGAAAACAGGAGAATTAGTTTCCATTAAAAGTGTAACTGATTCTGACGATTTGATGATTATTAATAAATCTGGTGTTGCAATAAGAATGGAGGTTTTAAATCTTAGGGTTATGGGTAGGGCAACTCAGGGTGTGAAGCTTATTAATTTAAAAAGTACCGATCAAATTGCAGCAGTTGCTAAAGTTATGAAGGATGATGAGGTTATAGAAGAAATTGATGATATTGAAACAAATGAAGGGCCAATAATTAAATAAAATCTATTAATTTTACATTAAAACAATAAATAATGAAAAAAATAATAACTCTTTTTTTTATTTTATTGAGCACTTCAATTTTCGCTCAAAAAAAACAATTTAAATCCGCAGCAAAAGCCTTTAAAAAAGGAGATATAGTATTATCTGCTAAAATATTATCAGATAATACTTCTTTGTTTTCTCAAGCAGATGATAAAATAAAAAATCAAGTAAAGTTCCTTTCTGCGAGGATTGATCATGAGAATAAGAATTTTTCTTTAGCGTTAAATAGTTATAATGATTTAAAAGGTAATCCTGATTTTACGGATTTAGTAAATGAACGTCTAAAAGTATTGTCTGGTGACATAATAACTGTAGCTATAGAGGAAAGTGAAGCAAAAGAATTTATTAAATCCTCCAAGAAACTTTATATGGCATACACCATTGATAAAGAAGTGGGTATGGATTTTCTTTTTTATGCTTCACAAAATGCAATAAATGGTCAGGATTATGAAATGGGCCTCAATTATTTATTACAGTTAAAAGAAAAAAAATATTCAGGTTCAGTTATAAATTATTTTGCAAAAGAAAAAGCTACAGGAAATGAAATCCCTCTGGATGCTACACAATATAAATTTTTTCAAAAATCGGATGGTTATTCTGATTTTAGAGAAGAAAAAACCCCTTCAAAATATCCTGAAATAGTTAAGAATATTGCATTAATATACGCAAAGCAGGGTAAGAATGATAAAGCTCTTGAAGCTGTAAAGGAAGCTCGTGTTGAAAATCCAGATGATTTAAACCTGATACTCACTGCTGCTGAAATATATATTGATTTAGGTGAAAAAGAGAAGTTTAAAGAATTAATATCTCAAGCCATTGAAAAAGATCCAAACAATGCAGTTCTATATTTTAACTTAGGAGTTGTTAATAATGATCTTGGTGATATCGATTCAGCCAGAGATTTTTATGAGAAAGCCATTGAAATTGATCCTACATATGAAGCTGCATATTTTAATTTAACATCTCTAATTCTATCTGGTGAATCAGCTATAGTAGAAGAGATGAATTCATTGGGTACTTCAAGAGCGGATAATGCAAGGTATGATACTCTTAAATCTAACAGGGAAACCTTGTATCTAGAATGTGTGCCATTTTTAAACAAACTAATAAACTTGAATAATAACATTGAGGCAATTCAAACTTTAATGAATATATACGGAACAATAGGAGATAATCAGGGTTATATGAAAATGAAAAAATTGCTTGAAGAGATAAAATCATAATAATTTTATTAACTAAAACCCCCTTTTCTAAAGATTTGAAGGGGTTTTGTATTTAGGATATTTAAATACATTTAGTATTTTTATTATAAATAAATAACTTGAAAAATTTATATAGTTACTTTATCCTAAAACAATCCTTATTATATAAGATATTACTTTTTATAGGTTGTAGTGCTTTTGTAGTATATATTTTTCCTAGAGGAGGTCAATTCAAGTTTGAATATCAAAAAGGAAAAATATGGCAGCACCAAACTTTATATGCGCCTTTTGATTTCACTATTCTTAAATCAGAACAAGAAATCAAAGATGAAAAACAACAAATAGAGATCAACCAGCCTAAATACTATAGATATGACAACTCTATTTATGAAAACATTTTAATAAAATACGATACACAATCTAAATTAGTTTTTTCTAATAATGCATTAAGTGATAAATTAATTTTATTTGGAAGAGGGTTAATTGATGAAATTTATAAATACGGAGTTCTACCCATCAATTTTAATTCAAATAATAATAATTTGTATCTAATTAAAAATACAGAGGAAGCATCATTGAGCCTTGATCAGTTTTTTATTATTGAAAATCTAAATGATTTTATAATAGATAAAACTAAAGCTTCCAATTTAAATATATATAGTAATCAATTTTACAGCCTTCTTTTTGATCTAATTCAGCCTAATGTTTTTTTGGATGAGAATTTTACAAAAAAAGCTTTGAAAGAATCTTTAGATGTTATATCTCCTTCTAGAGATTATATTATTGAAGGTAAACTTATAGTAGCTCAAGGAGAGGTTGTTGAGGGAGAAAATTTCCTTCAATTAGAGTCGCTAAAGAAGGAATATATGTCTCTAAATATTTCAAAAAGTCAAGAATACACTATCCTGTTTGGTTATACAATTCTTATAAGCGTTGTGTTTTTTATGCTGTATTTATTTATAAAAAATTACAGAAATGATATTTTTAAAAATAATAAAGATTTAACTTTTATTGTTTTTAATATCCTTTTTTTGTTGAGTTTAACAACTATAATACTCAGTTTAAATGGTGATTTTTATTATGCAATCCCATTATGTATTCTTCCTCTTACTTTAAAAACATTTTATGATGCAAGGTTGGGACTCTTCACCCATGTTTTAACTGTTTTACTTCTTGGTTTTATAGTTCCCAATGGATTTGAATTTGTTTTTCTTCAAACTATCGCTGGAATAGTAATTATTCAAACACAAACTGAGCTTCACAAGCGAGCTAGTATATTTATTTCGGTCAGCCAAATAGTACTGGTATATTTAGTAGGTTATTTTTCTTTTTCTATAATTCATGAAGGTAACTTCAGTTCTTTTGATTTTAATATTGTTGTATACTTTATTGTTAACGGATTACTCACTCTTTTTGTTCAGCCTTTAATATATGTTTATGAAAAACTATTTGGTTTGGTTTCTGATGTTACTTTATTGGAGTTTTCAGATACTAATTCAAAACTATTAAAGCAATTATCTGAAAATGCTCCTGGAACTTTCAATCATTCTCTTCAAGTTGCGAATTTGGCTGAAGCTGCTGCTAACGAAATAGGAGCAAACAGCCTTTTGGTGAGAGTTGGAAGTTTATATCATGATATTGGTAAAATAAGTACTCCTACTTTTTATACAGAAAATCAAAAATCGTACGTATCTCCTCATGAAGATTTGACTCCGGATCAAAGTGCTGAAATAATTATTAATCATGTCAATGAAGGAATTAAAATTGCCAAAAAAAATAATATTCCTGATAGAGTCATTGATTTTATAAGAACTCATCATGGCTCCAACACGGTTTATTATTTTTATCAAAAAGCTGTTGAACTTTATGGAGAAGAGAATGTAAATAAAAAAAAATTTAAATATCCTGGCCCAAAACCCTTTTCAAAAGAAACTGCGATACTAATGATGGCAGATTCGGTTGAGGCTGCTTCCAAGAGTTTAAAAACGCCCACTTTTGAAAAGATAAAAGACTTTGTAAACAATTTAACTGATAAGCATATGTATGGTAAACAGTTTGAAAATTCAAATATTACTTTAAATGAGATTGAACTTGTTAAAAAAGTTTTAATTAAAAGATTGGTAAACATATATCATATAAGAATTGAGTATCCCGAATAATGTTTTTTTAAAAAACATTTGTAGTTACCATCTTAAACTTTAGATTTGCAAATTACAAATCAGGAGGGGTGCCAGAGTGGTAATGGAGCAGTTTGCTAAACTGTCAACGGGTAACCGTTGCCAGGGTTCGAGTCCCTGTCCCTCCGCAATTAAGGTCGCGTAGCTCAGCTGGATAGAGCATCTGCCTTCTAAGCAGACGGTCACAGGTTCGAATCCTGTCGCGATCACAACAAAGATCCGTAAAGTGTTTAATTATAATACTTTACGGATTTTTTCATTTTTATGTAGGCTAATATGTGGGTCGAAACTATTGATTAAATATGTATTTATTTGCTTATTTATGACAACAATACCGCCAAAACATACAGAATTGATCAGTATTTAATAAAATGGCCGAAAGCTGTCGCGATCAAATCACACCTTACATTAATAGTCAGGATTTTTTGTTAAATAGCTGTTTTTACATTTTTTTTTAATTTAAGAAAATCCTATTTAGAAACTCCAGAATAAAATTCATCTACTTGTCTTACTTCTTTTATTATAGTATTCATTCTCAATAATGTGAAGAAATGGTTAGTAAGATTTATTATTTCTTTATAGTATAAATCTTGATTGATTTCCTTTACTTTATTTTAATAATCTTTTAAATTTTTATATACTTTTACATCAAATTTATTCTATGAAAATAGGTGTCCCTAAAGAAATCAAACCTCAAGAAGCTCGTGTTGGATTGACACCATCTGGAGCAGCAACTTTAGTTTCGGACAGTAATGAAGTTTTTATTCAAAAAAGTGCTGGAATTGATAGTGGTTTTTCAGATGAAGAATATATTGCAGCAGGCTGCAATATATTAAGTTCAATACAGGAAATATACTTTATTTCCGATATGATAGTGAAAGTAAAAGAACCATTAAAACCTGAATATTCTTTGATTAAACCAAATCAATTAATATTTACATATTTTCATTTTGCTTCAAGTGAAACTCTTACTAATGCCATGATTAAAAGTGAAGCAATTTGTATTGCTTATGAAACTGTAGAAAAAAATAAAGGTTTACCACTTTTAGTTCCCATGTCTGAAGTTGCTGGAAGAATGGCAACTCAACAAGGGGCGAAATATTTAGAAAAGCCTCAAGGAGGGTTAGGGATTCTTTTAGGAGGAGTTCCTGGTGTTGCTCCAGCTAATGTTTTAATATTGGGAGGGGGTGTAGCTGGAACAGAAGCTGCGAGAATGGCTGCTGGATTGGGAGCCAACGTTACATTGTTAGACACTAACTTAGATAGACTAAAATTATTAGGTGATATTCTTCCTCCAAATGTAACCGTACTTTATTCAGATTCATCAACAATAAGTAAACATATTAAAATTTCACATTTGATTATTGGAACAGTTTTAATTCCAGGCGCGAAGGCTCCAAAATTAATCACTAAAGAAATGCTAAATGATATGCAAAAAGGTACTGTGCTTGTAGATGTTGCTATCGATCAAGGTGGATGCTTTGAGACAAGTATTCCAACAACTCATGACAAACCTATTAATACTATTAATGGTATAGTTCATTATGCGGTAACAAATATGCCTGGAGCCGTTCCAAACACATCCACAAAAGCTTTAACAAATGCTACTATCTCAT
The DNA here is from genome assembly GCA_964432535.1 of uncultured Flavobacteriaceae bacterium. Lineage (GTDB taxonomy): Bacteria > Bacteroidota > Bacteroidia > Flavobacteriales > Flavobacteriaceae > Marivariicella. The sequence continues at coordinate 32,770 of CAYSNJ010000002.1, forward strand.
ATACTCGAGAATTAGCTTCCAAAGGTTGGAAAAAAGCTTGTAATGACAACTATTCTTTAATGAAAGGTGTTAATATAGTTGATGGGAAAATTACTTATAAAGAAGTTGCAGAATCTTTTTCTCTACCATACCATTCAATTGATGCATTTTTGAATTAAAATTAATTATATTTGATTGTGAAGGTTACACCAAATCGCTTTAATATTTTTATGTTTTTTAAACTCCCATCAGCATGGTGGTCAGGAGTTAGATTACATGAAATCTCCTCTGAAAAGTGTATCGTTAAAGTAAAACATTCTTGGATTAATCAAAACCCATTTAAATCCATGTTTTGGGCGGTTCAGGGAATGGCCGCTGAAATGACTACAGGTGCCTTCTTAACTCGTGAAATTAATTTAAGTGGAAAAAATATTTCCATGTTGGTTGCTAATAATACTGCTAAGTTTACTAAAAAAGCAACAGGAAAAATTCGTTTTGTCTGTGATCAAGGATTAGAAGTAAAAAAACTTATAAATAAAACCATTACAACAGGTGATGGTCAAACCCTATGGATCGATTCCAAAGGATTTAATGAAGAAAACATTATGGTTTCTCATTTCTCCTTTGAATGGTCTGTTAAACTCAGAAAATAATGAAACCATCTTTTTTTAATGATTTATCTCTGCCCGTTATAGCAGCACCTATGTTTTTAATTTCAGGTCCAGAATTAGTTATCGCATGTTGTAAAAGTGGAATAGTAGGAACATTTCCTGCACTCAACCATAGAACAACCGATGGATTTGAGCAGTGGGTTATTCAAATTAATGAACAGCTTGATGCTTTTGAAAAGGAAACAGGACAAAAGGCAGCTCCTTTCGGAGTTAATTTAATTGTGCATGCAACTAACATGAGGGTTCAGGCTGATTTAGCAGTTTGTGTCAAACATAAAGTTCCTATAATTATTACTTCCTTGGGGGCGGTTCCAGAACTAGTAGATACAGTTCATAGTTATGGTGGTTTAGTTTATCATGACGTTATTAAAAAGCGACATGCTGAAAAAGCTTCGGAAGCAGGAGTTGATGGTCTTATATTAGTTGCTGCTGGAGCTGGAGGACATGCAGGAACTCTTCATCCTATACCTTTAATAAATGAAATTAGAAAATTTTTTAAAAAAACAATTTTACTTTCAGGATGTTTAAGTTCTGGTAAAGATATTGCTAGTGCACTTCAAATGGGTGCTGATTTCGCCTATATGGGTACTAGATTTATTAATGTTACTGAAAGTAATGCTAGTGAGGATTATAAACAAATGATTATTGATAGTTCTGCTGAAGATATTGTATATACTGCAGCTGTTTCTGGAGTTCATGGTAGTTTTTTAAAACCTAGCTTAGAAGCTATGGGAATTACGGAGGAACAATGGTCTAAATCCAAAAAAGTTGATTTCGGGAGTGAATTAGATGCTGCTAAAGCTGAAGCTCAGGCTTGGAAAACAATTTGGTCTGCTGGACAAGGTGTAACAACTATTAACGATGTTCAGTCAACTGAATCTTTAGTTACTCAACTAAAAAAAGAATTTAAATCTTCGATTGAAGAACAAGAGAAACTACTTAAAGTTTTTGCTTAAAAACTTTATTTAGAGTTAATTAATCGATAAATAAAGATTGCAGTCCTTACCGTTAGTGACTCCATTGTTTTAAGATTTACGGTTTCCTGAGGCGTATGTGCGTTTTCTCCCATTGTTCCTAATCCATCCAACGCATCAACATAATCTGCAACAAAAGAAACATCTGCAGCACCCCTTTTTCCTGGATCGTATGAAACTACTTCTCCTTGCTCAAGAGACAAACTAACATCGCTTAACTGCTTTAAAAGTTTAATATTTCCTTGGGTTGGACCCATTGCCGGATAACTGTCTGTAAAAGTAATAGTTGCCGATGTATTTGGAAGTGATTCATTTACAATTGACCTCATTTTTTCTCTAGCTCTCTCTTTTTGATTCTCCGAAATAAATCGAAGTCCGCCATTAACTTTTGCAACTTGAGCTACTACATTTGTTTTTCCAAACACAAAACCTTCACTTTTTTTATTATCATAATTGATAAATGTACCTCCAATCAAATTTCCTGGATTAAAGGTTAACAATTCTTCTCCTCTAACTTCTTCATAAAAACTATTTAAAATTCGACCCATTTCAAAAATAGCTCCTGCTCCAACAGATTCACCGAATATTCCGGACGAATGAGCTCTTTCCCCTTGGGTTGTTATACTCCACCCAGATGCTCCTCTTCTAGCAATAGTTGCATTGTTATACCCTGTTGAATTTTCAAAACCAAGAGCGATATCACTCATTTTTGCAGCTTGAATAAGATCCATTCTTGACATGCTTATTGGTTTCCCAGTACTTTCTTCATCTCCAGTCATGGCAACTGTTATGTATGCATCTTTTAATAAATTTAATTCATCAAGGGCTTTAAGTGCATATAACATAACTACATTTCCACCTTTCATATCATTTCCCCCAGGAGCAAAGGCTATCGAGTCTTTTCTTTCAAAAGTTTGGAATGGGCTGTTTTCCTCAAAAACAGTATCCAAATGACCAATAAGAAGTAATTTTTTACCTTTAGATCCATTTATTTTTGCGAATAAATGGCCTGCTCTATTCATTTCCTCTGGCATTTCTACCCATCGTGTTTTGAAGTTTATATGATCAAAAGCATCTTGAAAAACATTTCCTACTTTTCTTACTCCTTTTATATTTAATGTTCCACTATTAATATTCACAACCTTTTCTAAAAAAGTAATAGCTTCTTCATTATTTAAATGAACTTGATTTAATATTTTCTTTTCTATTCTAGATAGTTTTGTTTGGGAGTAAATCGAAGTTTGAAATAAAAATAATAATAATAACAGATATCTATTAAAAATCATATTATAAGTTTTTAGTTAAAGATTTGACAATTTTATTTTCTTCAAAAAATGTTTGAAGCATCACTTTTATTGATGTATAGGCTGGAATGGCAATAATTAATCCAATTGTACCAAAAAGTGTACCGGCAATTATTATTACTATAAAAATTTCCAGAGGATGAGATTTTACTGATTTTGAAAAAATATAAGGTTGACTGAAAAAGTTATCAATTATTTGACCAAAAGTAAATCCTAAAAGAACCAATAGTGTTTTTGGAATAATAACGTCTGTGAAAGATGCATCGATGAAACTTGTCATAGTTAGTACACTAATTAAAATTGCTCCGATAACTGGCCCCAAATAGGGGATTAAATTTAATAGGGCACACAAAAAGGCTATTATAAAAGCATTTGAAACACCGAGAATTAGTAAAACAGAGGTGTATATTATAAGTAAAATCGATATTTGAAAAACAAGTCCGATAAAATATCTTGAAAGTAAATCTTTGATTTTCTCAAGACCTTTTTTAAATTTTGATTCCAAACTATCATCTACAAAGATTAAGGCTGTTTTTTCTAAAATTTTACTGTCTTTAAGAAGGAAAAAACTAGCAAAAATTACTGAGAACAGTCCAATTGTGAAATTACTTAAAGTCCCAATAATATTATTCAAAAAGTCAGGAATATTGCTAAGTCCAATATTTGAGAATATATTATTTGATATTGTATTTGTATTTAAATATGAATTATTCCATCCAATAAAATCACTAATTTGAGTACTCAAAAACATAAACTTATTCTCAAGTTCTTTAACATCTAAAAGAGATAAATTATCTCCCTGTTCTAATATTAAGGGGATAAATAAGGAAAACATGCCCATAAACAAAATAACATAAAATAATAATGTAATTATGGCAGCCCAAAGTGAAGAAAATTTTAATTTTCTTTCTAAAAACAAAACAATAGGTCTTCCCACTAAAGCCAGAACTGCTGCGATTGCTAAGTGTATAATTAATTCTTGTAGACTATAAATTAAATAAATACACAATGAAAAAAATAAAAACTTATAAATAGCATTTAAAATTCCTTTAGTTATGTTTTTAGATTCCATGTTTATAAAGATATAAAACTCCTTTAATTTATTTTTTTTGTAAACAAGAGAGAACAGATATTGCTTGTGTTACATATATGGCAGCAGTTTCCGTTCTAAGGATATTGTTACCAAGACTAATTGATTCGTAGTTATTTATATTAGCCTGAGTTATTTCATTTTTACTAAAATCTCCCTCTGGACCGATTAAAACAATTATTGGTTTATTTTCTAATGAAATATTGGCTATGTGTTTCTTATTTGAGTTTTCGCAATGTGCAATTAATTTATTTTTAAAATCATTATTTTTCAAAAAGTCGCTGAAAGTAACAATTTCCTTTATTTCTGGTACATAAAATTGTTTTGATTGTTTAATAGAGCTAATAGCAACTTTTTGAAATCGAGATAAATTAATTTTCTTACGTTCGCTATTTTCAGTTTTTATAAAATGAATTTTCTTAATACCAATTTCGGTTGCTTTTTCAATGAACCATTCATTTCTATGATTACTTTTTGGAGGAGATATTGCTATTTCAAGATCAAAACGGTTGTCTTCAATTATTTCAGATTTAATCTTTATAGCTTCGGTGTTTTTATTTCCCACCTCAATTAATTTTCCGCTCCACTTTAATCCATTTCCATTTGTGACAGTAATATTATCCCCTTCAATTTTCCTCAAAACTTTATAAACATGCTTACTTTCTTCAGATGAAAAAATAAAACTTTCTGTTTCTTGAGATATTTTTGGATTGAAAAATAGATTCATTTAAAATGTCATTCTTGAATTAGAAGTGGAACTTAAATCACTAAAGTTGTTTTCTATAAATTTAAGATAGCCAGCAATTCCAATCATTGCTGCATTATCTGTTGTGAATTCAATAGGGGGTATATAAATTTTCCACCCATTATTTTCTTTCTTGTTATTTAGAAAAGCTCGAACAGAACTATTAGCTGACACCCCTCCACCAATGGCTACTGAACTTATTTTAGTTTTATTTACAGCCATTTCAATTTTATCAGTTATTATTTTTATTAATGTTGATTGGATACTACTACAAAGATCATTGAGGTTTTCTGAAATAAAATTTGAATTATTATTTTTTTCTTTATTTATAAAATTTATGAAAGCTGTTTTACATCCACTATAGCTTAAATTTAAACCTTTTACTTTAGGTATTGGAAATTTATATTTTTTTGGATTTCCTTTTTTTGATAATTTATCAATTATTGGTCCTGAAGGATATTCAAGACCCATTTTTTTTCCACATTTATCAAATGCTTCTCCTATCGCATCATCGAGTGAAACTCCGATTACTTCCATATCAAAATAATCCCTCACAATTATTATTTGAGTATGACCCCCCGAAATATTTACACCTAAAAATGGAAAATGTGGAGATTTTTGACTCTTATTATATATAAAGTGGGCTAAAATATGAGCTTGCATATGATCAACTGCTATCAAGGGAATTTTTAAACCTATAGACATTGATTTCGCAAAACTATTTCCAACAAGTAATGAACCTAATAGCCCTGGCCCCTGAGTATACGCAATAGCACTTATTTGATTTTTTTTTATTTTGGCATCTTTCAACGCTTGGTTAACTACTGGAATAATGTTTGCTTGGTGGGCTCTTGACGCCAATTCAGGAACAACTCCACCATATTCGTTATGAATTTCTTGGTTGATTATACAATTTGATAGAACTTTGTTGTGATCCAATATTGCTGCTGCGGTATCGTCACATGATGATTCTATTGCTAAAATGTAGCATGGTGTTTGTTTCATAAATGAAATAGTAACTTGACAAAAATAAACGATTAACATCAAACAGAGATATAAAATTTTAATTGGAATGTTGACTTTGCTAATTTTATTAGTGGTGTCTATGTTTTATATACTCAAAAAAGAAAGTATTCAAGATAAAATCGTACAAAGTTTAACAAATAAAATAAGAGAAAAATATAATTTAGATATAAGTATACGATCAGCTAAAATTTCATTTGAAAATGGTATCACAATGAGTGATATCTTATTAAATGATCACCAAAAGGATACACTCTTATACATAAATAAATTAAAAACGAACTTTAATTCAGTTGAAAAATTTTTTGAAAGTGAGGTTAGGTTTTCCTTTTTGGATATAGATGGGATGATTTTTAAAATCATAAAACACCCTAATGATGACATCAATAATTTACAATTATTTTTACAAAGTTTAAACTTAAAAATTGATGAATCCAAGTTCTCACCGATTATATCAATTTCTTCTTTAAAAATTATAAATAGTGAAATAAGATACCTAAATGAGGAAGGATCTTATAAAATAGCTTCACTAAAATCAAATAATTTTATTTATGGACCTGATTTTATTGAAATACCCTTCATTGACGGGGAATTAAATATTCCACAGATTAATTCATTTTCCTTTAAATCTAATTCATTGAAATATTTAGGGTGCTCAATATTAATTGATAATTATTCATTAGTATCTAAAAAGGGTTCTTTCTCAGGAGATATTGAATATATCAACTCTGAAGGGAATTTATCTAGTTATTTTAAAAAATCAAAAATAATATCTAGGCATAAAATTTTTGAGTTTCAGCCATCAAAATCTTTATACAAGTTGGATTCGACATTAAAAATTTCAGGTGAATTAGACTTAATCGGATCACTCGATTCAATAAACATTAAAAATGCAATATTTGATTTTGGGTTTTCAAAATTAAATACTGATTTACAAATTTTAAATATGTTTTCTGATAATAAAAGATCATTCAAGGGATATTTGGGGATTGATAGTCTTCAGTTAAAAAATTTAAATAATATTTTTAAAACTACAATCCCACAATTGAAATACTTCAATGATAAAAGTATAAAAACACTAGATATAACTGGTTTATATTCGAATAATAAATGGAATTTAAATTCAAATATTGAAAGTGATTTTGGAAGTTTTGAAATTGAATTAAATAAAAATGATGCAGTTGATAAGAATTTAATTTCTGTAGATGTTAAGAACCTTAACCTATTAAAATTTAGCAATTTAATACCAGAAGGTTTTGTTTCAGCAAGCATAGTGGTTGAATTAAAAGATAGAGTTTTTGATTGGAGTATTGATGAAGGATATTTTTTTAAGAAAAAGTATAATCATATTAATTTTAAAGCAAAAGGAATAGGGGATTTTGAAAAAGGAGAAATTTCATGGATGACAAGTTCATTTAACACATATACGGGTTTGTCAATTCCTAATGGTGATCTGGAATACGATCTTTCTGAAAAAATAAAAAAGATAAGTTCAGAAATTGATTTGAAGTCATATAATTTATCAAATATTAATAAAAAGATTGGAGGAGGTAAGGCGATTGTTAGTGGTATTTTTAAAAGTAAAATTGAAGGTAAATCTGTTGATGATGCTTCAATTTTTCTGACAGTTCAAAACTTAAAGCTGGAACACAATAATGGGGTTTTGAATTCACCTGATTTTTATTTAAATAGCACAAGAAACGAAGGATTACGCAATTTTTCCGTAATAAATTCCTCAATAGATTCTTCTTGGTTATCTGGAGAAGCGATTGGTGATTTTGACATAACTAAAATAGATCTTTTGGTCAATAATGCTTTATCAGAAACCTTTCCAGTTATTCCAAAATTAAAACTACTCTCAGATCAGGAATTGAAATTCGATTTTACTTTATCTAAAGATTTAGTAAACATTCTAAATACTGATATTCAAAGTACAGAAGATTTTAAGCTTAGCGGATATCTTAGTAACAATCAATTCGAATCTTATTTAGATATTGAAATTCCCTTTTTTCAATTCCAAGATTTTTTTACTCAAGGCATAAAGATAAATATTAACAACAAGTCTAGTAATAAGGAAAGTAAACTACTTATTAACAAGATCATATACCAAAATTATAATTTGGAAAAATTTTCATTGGGTAGTAAAAAAATAAACGAAAAATTATCATTTAATATTGGTTTAAATTCGATAAATAATGGTAGTGATGGATTTAATTTAAACTTTATTGTTGATAATGTAAATAAAAATAAAAGGATGTTTCACTTATCGGAATCTTCAATTATTTACAATAAAAACAAATGGGTATTAAAGGAGTCAGAAAATAATCCAATTGTGTATGATTATTCAGACACTTCTTTTAAAGTTGATAATTTTTTTATATCCTCGGGTGTCTCAGAAGTTATGGTAAATGGAGTTTATTCTGGAATAGAAGATTTTGATTTAAATTTTGATTTTAAAAACACAAATTTTAGTCAGTTTTTACCGCAAAACCAAAATTTTAATACTGAAGGCATGTTTAACTCAAATTGGGATATTAAAAACACTAATAACGACAACTCTTTAAATGGATATTTAAAATCCTCAGATATATTTATAAATAATGTTTTAGTTGGTGAGTTTGACTTGAAAATAGGAGGAAATACAAAGTTCAATTCGTATTCCATGTCATGGGATTTAATTAATAAAGACATTAAAACTTTTTCAGGGTTAGGTAACTTGATATATAATAATATTTCTTCTAAACTTGATCTGGATATTTCATTTTCAAATTTTGATATTTCTTTTTATTCATCCCCTGGTAGTAAATCTATTTCTAATATTCAAGGAGATTTAAATGGTGAACTTAATATTTGGGGAGATTTGAATAATCTTCAAAATACAGGATCAATTAATTTAAATAATGCAAGTTTTTCAATTCCTTACTTAAATACTACCTATGACCTATCTAGCAATACACAGCTTAATTTCAATAATAGGGTCATTGAGTTTCAATCCACTAAAATATTTGACTCACTTTTTGAAACAGAAGCAGATGTTCAAGCTAAATTTTCACATACAAATTTCAAAGAATGGCTAATGGACTTATCTCTTGACTCAGAAGGGTTTTTGTTGCTAAATAAAAAAGAAACTTCTGACGCTTTATTTTATGGACAGGGCTTAATAGCTGGTGATATTTCACTTAAAGGTCCTATTAAAAACCTTCAGCTTGAGTTGGTTGGATCAACTGCAAAAGGCACATCAATAAAAATTCCATTAAAGGATACTCAAGAAATCACAGATATTTCTTTTATCAAATTTGTAGATAAAAACACTAAGAAAAAATCGAATGAATTAAGGAAGAAACAACCACTAATTGAAGAAATTAAAGGTTTGGAAATGCGTTTTGAATTAGATATAAATAAAAATGCATTAGTTGAAATTGTAATAGACCAATCTTCTGGAAGCTATTTAAATGGTATGGGAGTTGGAAATTTATTGATGGAATCTAATACTAATGGCAAGTTTAACATGTGGGGTGATTTTACAACTTCTGATGGGATTTATAATTTTAAAAACTTAGGACTTTTAGATAAAAAATTTAATTTAAAAGAAGGTGGGACAATTGTATGGGATGGTGATCCTTTTGGAGCTCAAATGGATTTAAATGCTTTATATCAAGTTCCTGGTGGAGCAAATCCAGCAATTTTGTTGGATAATCCAAATTTCAATAAGAAAATCCCAACTGAAGTTGGTATTCATTTACAAGGAAACTTACTTAAGCCTGATAATCCAATTTTTGAAATATTTTTCCCTAATACAAGTACTGCTTTAGTTTCTGAAATTAATTATCGATTAGCTGATCCGCAAATAAGTCAACTTCAGTCAATATCCCTTCTTTCTCAGGGAATATTTATAAATGAGATAGGTCTATCTGTCGAGGGAATCACAAATAACTTATATGAAAAGGCATCTGATATTTTCACCTCTATGATAGGAGATAATGATGAAAAACTTAAAGTTGGTATTAATTATTTACAAGGAGATAGAAATTCAGAATTAGATATATATTCTGAAGATAGATTAGGGGTAACTCTTTCAACGCAGGTAAGTGATAAAATTCTCATTAATGGAAAAATTGGTGTTCCTATAGGTGGAGTTAATGAAACTATGATTGTTGGAGATGTTCAAATTGATTTTATTTTAAATGAAGACGGTACATTAAAGGCAAAAGTTTTTAATAAGGAAAACGAATTTCGTTATATTGGAGATAAGTTGGGTTACACTCAGGGAATGGGAATTTCATATAATGTTGATTTTAATACTTTTAAAGAGTTGATGAGTATTATAATTAAAAACAATAGTAATTGAACCATGATATTTAACTAAAAGTAGTTTTTTTTATGACATCAAGAATGGTTAAATTTACATAATGAAAAAAATTAAGAAAATTGGTGTTTTAACCTCTGGAGGAGATGCTCCTGGCATGAATGCCGCAGTAAGAGCAGTTGTTAGATCGAGTGTTTATAACGGTATAGAGTGTTTTGGTATATATAAGGGTTACCAAGGAATGATGGAAGGTTCGATTAAAAAATTAAACGCCAGAAGTGTTAACAATATAATTAATAAGGGAGGGACCGTACTTAAGACCGCAAGATGTAAAGAGTTTTATGAAAAAGAAGGAAGAAAAATAGCTTACGAAAAGATTAAAGAATACGACATTGATGCTTTAGTGATAATTGGTGGTGACGGTTCTTTTACTGGTGCAATTCTTTTTAATAAAGAACATGATATTCCAATTATTGGAATACCAGGCACAATTGATAATGATATCTCTGGTACTAGTTTTACCATTGGTTTTGATACAGCACTCAATACTGTGGTAGATGCAATAGACAAAATTAGAGATACTGCAATATCTCATAATCGATTATTTATAGTTGAGGTTATGGGAAGAGATGCAGGTCATATTGCCCTAAATGCTGGAATTGGAGCCGGAGCAGAAGAAATCTTAATTCCTGAGGAAGATATGGGACTGGATAGGCTTTTAGAATCTCTTAAGAAAAGTCAAAAGTCTGGAAAATCTTCAAGTATAGTAATGATAGCCGAAGGAGATAAGACAGGTAAAAATGTTTTTGAAATCGCTTCTTATGTTGAAAATAACATGCCTGAATATGAAGTAAGAGTTTCTGTTTTAGGTCATATCCAAAGAGGGGGAGCACCCTCTTGTTTTGATCGTGTTTTAGCTTCTAGGATGGGAGTACATGCAGTTGACTCTCTTTTAAATGGAACGTATAACGTTATGGTTGGTATAAAAGATGACCTTATGGTTTTAAGTCCTTTAAAAGAAGCTATAAAAGGTCAAACAGAGATAAATAAAAATTTAATTCGTGTTTCGGAAATACTTTCCATATAGTTTATATAAATTTTAATAAAAAAAATAATATGTCTTTAAGAATAGGAATAAATGGTTTTGGTCGAATTGGAAGAATGGTTTTTCGTTCTGCCATTGAACAAGATGATATCGAAATTGTAGCTATTAATGATTTATTAGAAATTAATCATTTAGCATATTTATTAAAGTATGACTCTGTTCATGGAAATTTTACTGGAACCGTAGAAATAGATGGTAATTGTTTAGTTGTTAATAACAAGCCCGTTTTAATTACTGCTGAGCGAAATCCTGAAGATATTCCATGGGGATCAATGAAAACAGATATAGTGGCAGAATGTACAGGTATTTTTACATCTATCGAAATGGCTAATCTTCATATTAAGGGTGGTGCCAAGAAAGTAGTAATTTCAGCGCCTTCTCCTGATGCTCCAATGTTTGTTATGGGGGTCAACCATGAAAATATTAAACCAGGTGATTTGATCGTTTCAAACGCTTCATGTACAACCAATTGTTTAGCCCCAATAGCTAAGGTGTTAAATGATAGTTTTGGAATTAAAGAAGGACTTATGACGACTGTTCACGCTGCAACAGCAACACAATTTGTGGTTGATGGACCTTCTAAAAAAGATTATAGGGCAGGTAGAAGTTCACTAATTAATATTATACCTGCGTCAACAGGTGCAGCCAAGGCAGTCGGTAAAGTAATCCCTGAATTAGAGGGTAAATTGACTGGAATGTCATTTCGTGTTCCTACTGCAAATGTCTCAGTTGTTGACTTAACAGTTAAACTTTCTAATAAAACTTCCTATGAAGAAATCAAGGCTGAGATGTTAAAGGCCTCAAAAAATAATTTAAAAGGTATTTTAGGGTATACCGATGAACCTGTTGCTTCTCAAGATTTTATTGGTGATTCAAGAACATCTATTTTTGATGCAGGAGCCGGAATGGAATTAAATAATAGTTTTTTCAAAATTATATCCTGGTATGATAATGAATGTGGTTATTCCAATAAGCTCATCGATTTAGCTCGATATATAAAACAAATTTAATTATGATTTTAGTTGTAGATAGTGGTTCAACTAAGACCGATTGGATATCTATTAATGATAAAGGTTCTGTATTGTTTTCAACTCAAACTCTCGGATTAAATCCTCAAGTTTTATCAAACTCCATATTAAAAGAAAGAATAATTAACAACTACGATTTATATCAAAATAGAAGTTTAGTCACTAAACTTTTTTTTTATGGTGCTGGATGTGGTGTTAGTTCATCATCAAAAAGGATTGAGAAGATTTTTAGAGAAATTTTTATAAATGCTGATCTAGACATTAAGGAGGACACTTATGCAGCTGTATATTCGATTTTTAATCCAGGGGAGCCCTCTATTGTTTGTATATTAGGTACAGGATCAAATTGTTCTTATTATAATGGTATTGATGTTGAACAAAGGATAGTTTCTTTAGGCTATGTTCTAATGGATGAAGCAAGTGGTAACTTTTTTGGAAAACAATTAATTAGGAGTTATTTTTTTAAAGAAATGTCTGAAGAATATTCAAAAGCATTTGAAAAAGAATTCGAACTTGATCCAGATATTATAAAAGAAAATATTTATAGAAAAGAAAATCCAAATACTTACTTAGCAACTTTTGCTAAGTTTCTTATTGACAGAAAAAGTCATCCCCTTATGAAAGGAATTATAAATAAAGGACTTAGGCGCTTTATTGAACATCAGATACTACAGTTTGAAAACTGTAAAGAGATTCCAATTCATTTTGTAGGGTCTATAGCATTTTATCTTCAAGATGAGATAAAAAGTACATTAATCGAGTATGACCTGAATATCGGAAGTGTTGTTAAAAGACCCATAGATGGTCTTTTGAGTTATCATAAATCAAAAATTGATAATTTAATTTAATTATTCGTGAGCTATCATACTTATCTCAACTCTGACATTTTTAGGTAATGTTTTTACAGCTACAGTTTCTCTTGCTGGAGCATTCTCATTCTTAAAAAATTCACCATACACTTCATTTACATTTTGAAAATTATCCATATTATCAAGAAAAATTGATGTTTTAACAACATTTTCAAAATTCATATTTGCAGCTTTTAAGACTGCTTTTAGGTTAATCATTACTTGATTTACTTCTTTTTTAATATCATTTTGAATTAGATCCATTTTTGGTGTTAATGGAATTTGGCCAGATAAATATAAAACCCCATTTACCTTAACTGCTTGATTGTATGGGCCAATTGGTAGAGGTGCATCTTTAGTTAATATAATTTTTTTTTTCATAATTATTTAATTTAGTTTTCTATCAGGTTCTCTGTTTTTTTCATATTTAATATCGCTCAATAGTCCGGATTTGATTCCAATAAAAAAGTTCCATGATGCTCGATTAGAAAATGGGACCCAATCAAAGCTCATTCTCCAGCTTTTTAAATCCCTATCAAAACCCAAGGATGTATATGTGAATCCTTTCCCTTTAAAATCATAACCAGATGATGCAGAAACTTGCCACTTAGGCGTTAATGTTACATTAGAACTAAACATAAGAGAATTATTTGATATTTCTCTTTGCTGAGATCTGTTATTGTATGTAAATGACCAAGCAAGTTTAAAATCCCAAGGTATTTGAGTTTTATAAAAGGGATATTTACTCTCGGATTGAGTTTCTTTAAATTGATTCATTCTTCTTCCATCTAATTTCACTGCTCTTCCAAATAATCCATCGTTTCTTCCTCCACTAGAAGCTGTTTCCTTATCCTCAGATTCTTCTTCTTTATCTTTTTTTGATTCAGTTTTAAAATCTTTATTAGATATTGAATAGTTCATATTGATATTGGCACTCGTCATTCTTAAAAAAGAACCACCTGTTTTAAAATTGAAAGCTGCGTATCTCCTTTTGTTTTCATCTAAAGCATATGGATCAAAAGTAGCTCCAAGGTTCATGTTTAATTTATTATTTAAAGCTGTAAATCCAGTTGACATTCGAATTGGAGACCAGTTTAAAGAGTCAGCAGCAACATTATAGCTTGTTGAAAAATTTAGATTATTAAGGAGTTTCACTTTTTTTGGATCAGTTTTGGTTGTGTCTTTATCGGTTACTTTCGCTTCAAATGAGTTGTTAACTGTTATGCCTATATTACTAGAAAAGGAATTACTTGGAGCTCCAAATAATCCTTCTGCAAACCTTGTGTAGGATGCAGTATTTCCATCAGCATCTATTATGTATGTGTCATAATATTGGTCTTCAAAACTTGGATTATAGCTGTAGGATATATTAGGTCTTATAGTATGCCTAATTGATTGAATTTTTTTATCATCACCAAAATTAAAAGTACCATAGATTGTAGTTCCAATACTTGAGTTAAAATTATATGTTCTGAAAGCATCAAATTTTCTAATTGTATCCTTGATCGCAGTTTCTGTTTCTTCGTTATAATTATATCTTATTGTTTGTGGAGTCCAAACTTCTTTATAGGCACTCCCTACTGAAACACTCAGATGTTTTAATAACTTAAAATTTGTGCTTATTGGAATATTATGTACCATTCCTGATCTAGCCTCTTTGAACATATCTGATTTAAATAGATTATCTTCTGTTGTAATAATTCTGTTCTCTGCTCTTGAAGTATATTGAAAATTAATATTTTGTAAAATTCCTTTTTTCCCTCCCTCTTTTGGTTCAAAGGGAAAAATTCTTTCCATATTTGCTTGTAGAGTAGGTAGGGTTAAATTAACATTTTTAGTTTGTGAGTTTTGAGACATTGCTGAAGTTAGAGATACATTAACTCTTGGAGATCCCGGAAAAGTTTTAGAATAAGAAATAGAAGAACTTAAGTTGTTATTTAGAAAATTGGGGTTATTTAATTGGTTTACAGATTGTTGATAATAATCACTACTCCCAAAATTTACAGAAGCTGAAAATGTCGAGTAAGGGGATGCTTTGGCATCTTTACTGTGAGACCATCTAAAGTTAAATACTGTAGATTTGGAATATCCAGATAGACCCCTTTCTCCACTAACTAAATTTTCATATCTAAAACTCAAATCTCCATTATAATTATACATTTTTCTATATTGTGTATCTCCTCTAAAACCATAACTTCCGTTTGTGTAATAATCTCCAATTATGGCAAGATTAAAATAATCAGATAAATTAAAATAATACCCTCCGTTTTGAATTGCGTACCCTCTATTATTATTTTCTCCTATCGAAGGGAATATAAATCCGGATGACTGGTTTTGAGTTGTTGGAAAATAGGCAAATGGAAGCATCAGTGGAGTTGGGACATCTGCAATATACATATTTGTGAATCCAGTTACGATTTTTCCTCCAGGGACAAGTTTACCTTTTCTAACTCTGAAATAATAATCAGCATCATCTAGCTCTCCTCCAGTAGTTACTTTTGCATCTTTAATATAGTAAACTGAATCATTTTGTTTTTTGGTGTAGTTTGAATAAACGTTCATTCCACCTTGATCAGTTTTAGAATTCCATATTAGTGCTTTTTGAGTATCAAAGTTATATCGAATTGAGTCTGGATTAATTTCATTTGGACCTTGTTTAAAAAAAGGGAATTGAACAAGTGTACCGCTTGTATCTATAATTCTTCCTGCATAAACTTCTTTCTTTTTGTAATCAAGAACTATTATTCCAGATCTTAGAATTATATCTCCATAATATAATTCAGCTTTGTTATACAACGATATTTTATTTTCTTTCTTATTAATTCTTACTGAATCTTGAGCCTTATAAGTAATAATGTCGAGTAGGAGTGGTTCTTTGATTTTAATGCTATCATTGATTTCAGTTTTTTCAACCAAAATTTCTTTTAACTTTAGTGAGTCGGTCTGTCCGTAGAAAGCCAAGCTCCATAAAAATATAAACAATAATGATGTATAACTAAACTTTGACCGCAAGATGAAACCTCTTAAATTTGTATGAACCAACATTCAAAATTAAGAATATTTTAGAGTTCTATTGATAAATTAACGTTAATGAAATGAAAATCTTACAACTAAATTTATTTATAGTTTTAATAATTCCCTGGTTAATTCAGTTTAATCATCAAAAAACTCTATCTAAAGAATTTATTGTTGTTCTTGATGCAGGACATGGGGGTCATGATATTGGAAACAATGGGAATGGCTATCTAGAAAAAGAAATTGCACTGACAATTACTCTTGAAATTGGTAAGATATTATCTAAAGACAGTGAAATTAAAGTTATTTATACACGGAAAAAAGATAAGTACATTGAACTTAATAAGCGGGCTCAAATTGCTAATGATGCTGATGCTGATTTATTTGTATCTGTTCATTGTGATGCGTTTACGTCATCTAAGGCTTTTGGTGCAGGAACTTTTGTTTTAGGATTACATGAAAATGATCGAAACTTTCAAATAGCTCAAAAAGAAAATTCTGTAATATTTATGGAAGATGATTATGAAAAAAAATATGATGGTTTTGACCCTAATAATCCCGAGTCGGTCATAAGTCTTTTACTAATGCAGGAAGAGTATTTACAACAGAGTATCTCTGCCGCAACATTCATTCAAAACAGTTTTGTAGATATTCTAGGAAGAAAAGACAGAACGGTCAAACAAGCAGGTTTTTTAGTTTTAAGAAATACATATATGCCCAGTGTTTTAGTGGAGACAGGTTTTTTAACAAATAAAAAGGAGGGAGCATACTTAAAATCTTTAAGGGGGCAAATGTCGATTGCTAAAGCTGTTTCAGCTGCAATAATTGATTATAAAAACAATTTGAACCAATCCACAGAACAAATAAATATTTTGGACAGTAAAATTACATCTAATACTGAGGTAATTCCATCATATACTGAGAATACAGTTTCTTATAAAATTCAAATATCTGCTAGTAAAAATAAAATTGACACCAAGCCCTATAATTTCAATGGATTATATCCGATAACTAGAATAAAAAGTGAAAATATTTACAGATATTATTTCGGTAGTTATAAAAAAAATAGAGATGCTAAAAAGGAATTAAAAAAAGTAAAAAGTAAAGGTTATAAATCTGCTTTTGTAGTTCCATTTTTAAATGGGGATATTATTTCAATGAGGGAAGCAAAAAAAAATGAATAAAATATTAAATCACAATTTAATTTAATTAATTTTATAAAATGATCAAATATTCAAAAGAAATTAAATCGTTTTTACTTGTAGCTATTGGCATTTTGATTTTTGTTTTTGGTTATAATTTTCTAAAGGGACAATCTGTATTCAAAACTCAAAAGATAATATATGCTGTTTATCCCGAGATTGAGGGTTTGATCCCAGGTGCAAAAGTTACGTTAAATGGTTTATCAATAGGTTCAGTATCCAAAGCCGATTTCCTCCCGGGCTCAACTAAAGTTCTGATTACTATGAATATTCGTGGTGATGTACCTTTTTCTAGTTCTAGCGAGGCAGTTTTATATGAGGCGGGGCTGATAGGAGGTAAAGCTATTTCCATTTTACCTAAACTCGACCCTGACAGACCTCTAATGTCAGGAGATACTTTAAAATCCTTTGTAAAACCAGGATTTACAGAACTTGTTAATCGACAAATTGCTCCTCTACAAGAAAAAATAGAAAGTACTTTAACAAGTGTAGATTCTCTATTTGTAGGTATTAGTAACGTATTAAATGAAGACACACAAAATAACTTAAAAAATACTCTTAAAAACCTAAGTATTTCTCTTGAAAACATTAATAGCGCATCTATTGTTTTGTCTGATCTTTTAATTTCTAATCAAAATAACTTTTCGACTACTATGAGTAACTTATCTGTGACCTCTTCTAATCTTTCAACAATAACTGATTCGCTGTCTTCAATTAATTTTAATCGTACAGTTAGACAGTACGAAGTTGTTGCTAATAATATTAACAATATACTTATCTCTTTGGAGTCCGGCGAAGGATCAGCCGGAAAGTTTTTGAAAAACGACTCTGTTTACGACAGATTAAATGATGCGGCAACTTCTCTGGAGTTTCTTTTAAAAGATTTAAAGGAAAATCCCAAACGTTACGTGCAATTTTCAATTTTTGGAAAGAATGAAAAGTCTAAAAATAATTAATAGATTTTCTTATGATATTAATACCAAACATCATTTTTTCAATTATTTTTATTTTATCAATTGTTTTATTTATTTTAAATATTAAAAAAATAATAAATAATATTAGTCTAGGAAAAGATATAGACAGGACTGATCGCGTTAAAGAGAGGTGGAGTAATATGATTCTTTTAGCGTTAGGTCAGTCAAAGATGATTCACAGGCCTGTTTCAGGAATTTTACATATAATAGTTTACATTGGTTTTATTTTGATTAATATTGAATTACTTGAGATTATAGTAGATGGAATATTAGGAACTCACAGGGTTTTTGCTCCTTATCTCGGTAAATTTTATAATGTTTTAATAGGATCTTTTGAAATTCTTGCCTTTCTGGTGATTATTTCAGTAGTCCTTTTTTGGATTCGAAGAAATGTGTTGAAGTTAGAAAGATTTATGAAATCTGAAATGAAGGGCTGGCCAAAAAATGATGCTGATTTTATCCTTTATTTTGAAATTGTTTTGATGTTTTTGTTCTTATCCATGAATGCAACAGATGGTTTATTACAGAACTTAAACACCCCCAACTATCTGAAGGCTGGAGCTTTTCCTATTTCAATATATTTACATCCCTTATATGATGGTTTTTCGCAGTCAAGTTTAATACTATTGGAACGAACTTTTTGGTGGTTACACATAATAGGAATTTTAATATTTGCAAATTATTTATACTATTCAAAACATCTTCACATATTACTGGCATTCCCAAATACTTTTTATGCTAATCTTGATTCTAGAGGTAAACTATCAAATAACGCCAATGTAACCAAAGAGGTAAAGTTAATGATGGATCCAAATATTGATCCCTTTTCAGTTCTACCTTCTGAATCTCCAACAGAAAAATTTGGAGTTTCTGATGTTACAGATATGAATTGGGTTCAATTACTTAATGCTTATACATGTACAGAGTGTGGAAGATGTACAAGTGAGTGTCCAGCAAATCAAACTGGGAAAAAACTATCACCTCGGAAAATTATGATGGATACAAGAGACAGGTTAGTTGAGGTTGGTGATGGTTTGAGGAAAAATAAGGGAAAATTAATTCCTGATGGAAAAGAATTACTCAATGATTATATTTCATCAGAGGAGTTATGGGCTTGCACATCTTGTAATGCGTGTGTTGAAGCCTGCCCTATTGGAATTGATCCTTTATCTATTATTATGGATATGCGTCAGTATTTAGTTATGGAGAAATCATCAGCTCCTGGAGATCTGAATAACATGATGAGTAATATTGAAAATAACGGAGCACCATGGCCCTTTAGTAATCAAGATAGGTTATCATGGGTAAACGAAAATTAAATTTTTATGAAAAAAGAAGACGTTGAAAATTATTTACATAAAAAGATAGAAGAAGGAGAAATTGTTAGTCCAGTTTTACCAGAGGGTGTTAAAAACTATTTAATTGATATTGATGGAACAATATGTGACGATATTCCAAATGAAGAGCCGGAAAGAATGGCTACTGCTATAGTTTATCCTGACGCTTTGGTGACTCTAAATAGTTGGTATGACCAAGGCCATTTAATTTGTTTTTTTACTTCAAGAGTAGAATCTCATAGAAAAGTTACATCTGATTGGTTAAAGGAGAATGGTTTTAAATATCACAGCCTTTTAATGGGGAAACCAAGAGGTGGTAACTATCATTGGGTAGATAATCATTTAGTTAAGGCTACAAGATATAATGGAAAATTTACTGATTTAGTCGAAAAAGAAGTGACGATTGAAGTTTTTGATGATGAAAAACCTTAAACATTAAGAAATGGAAATACCCACTTTAGCCGAAATGACTGCCGAAGGAAAAAAACCTGATGTTCTTTTCTGGGTTGGATGTTCTGGTAGTTTTGATGAAAGGGCAAAAAAAATAACTAAGGCATTTGTCAAAATATTAAATAATTCAGGAGTTTCATTTGCAGTTCTTGGATCTGAAGAAAGTTGTACTGGAGATCCTGCAAAAAGATCAGGTAATGAATTTTTATTTCAAATGCAGGCTATTTCAAATATTGAGACCATGAATGCCTATGAGGTTACAAAAATAGTCACAACATGTCCACATTGTTTTAATACTCTTAAAAATGAATATCCTGAATTAGGTGGAAATTATCATGTTGAGCACCATACACAATTTCTTAAAAAACTTCTTGATGAAGGAAAAATGACTCTTGAAGGCGGTAGTTTTAAAGGTAAAAGAATAACATTTCACGATCCTTGCTACCTAGGAAGAGCAAACAAAGTTTATGAAGCACCTAGAGAATTAATTAAGAAGCTGGATGCAGAGTTAGTAGAAATGAAAAGTTGTAAATCAAAAGGTTTATGTTGTGGAGCAGGAGGTGCTCAGATGTTTAAAGAGCCTGAGCATGGAAATAAAGACATTAACATTGAAAGAACTGAGCAGGCTATTGAAGTTAAACCTGATATAATTGCTGCTGGATGTCCTTTTTGTAATACCATGATGACTGATGGTTTAAAGAGTAAGGATAAAGAGAATTCGATAACTGTTAGAGATATCGCCGAATTAATTGCTGAAGCTGAAGACTTATAATATGAAAATACTCTTTAAAAATCTTTCAAATAATGCCAGAATTTGGATTTATCCCTCAAATAGAAGATTGAGTGATCATGAGATTATAGAAATTAAAAAGTTATCGGACAACTTTACTGAAAAGTGGACTGCGCATAATAATAAGCTTTTGGCTTCAATAGATATTCCATATAATAGATTTATTGTTATTGGATTAGAAAATGATTTTAATTTACCTTCAGGATGTTCGATTGATTCTTCAGTTCACTTTATTCAGTCATTGGAAAAACAGTTTAATATAACTTTACTTGATAAAATGAATGTAACTTTTAAGCAAGGAGAGTATCTCACATATAAAAGTTTAAGTGATTTTAAGGATATGGTCAAAAAGGGTTCTGTTAATGCTAATACAATTGTTTTTAACAATTTAGTTTCTGACATTTCAGGGTATCTTTCTGATTGGGAAATCCCCATGAAAGACAGTTGGCATTCTCGATTTATTAGGTCATAAATGAAATATTTTTATAGTTTAATTCTTGTTTTTTTCGTTTTTAAAACATATTCTCAACAACCAGACCCACTATTATCAGATGATATTATACTTCAAAAAAAATGGGTTGATAGTATCTTCAGTTCAATAACTCTTGAAGAAAAAATTGGTCAACTTTTTATTCCAATGGTTTTTTCAAATAGAGATTCTTCTCACTTAAGAAAAACAATAGAACTAATTAAAAAAAACAATATTGGAGGAATTATTTTTTCCAAAGGTCTTCCTAAGTCTCAGATAGAATGGAGTAACATTCTACAGTCAAAATCGAAGATTCCTCTTTTAATTTCTATGGACGCCGAATGGGGAGTTGCTATGAGACTTAAAAATGTTTTGTCGTTTCCCTGGAACATGACTCTTGGTGCAATTAACGATGATATTTTAATTTTTGATATTGGAAAAAGTATAGGTGAGCAGTTAGTGAGATTAGGGATTCATTTGAATTTCGCTCCTGTTCTTGATATAAACACTAACCCTAATAATCCCATAATTGGTAATAGATCATTTGGGGAATCTTCAAAGATTGTTTCCAATCAAAGTTTACATTTAATGAAAGGTATGCAAAGTGTTAATGTTTTGACTTCAGGTAAGCATTTTCCAGGTCATGGAGACACATCAAAAGATTCACATAAAACACTCCCTACCGTAAGATTTTCGAAAAATAGAATAAAAGAAGTTGAATTAGGACCATATAAAACTCTAATTGAAAAAGGTTTGTCGTCAGTTATGATTGCTCATTTAAACATACCTAGCATTCAAGACAAAGAATTACCTACGACACTATCAAAGAGTGTTGTAACGGACTTATTAATAAATGAATTAGGGTTTAATGGCCTTATTTTTACTGATGCACTTGATATGAAAGGTGTAGCTGGTGTAAAAAACGTGGGAAATATAGATTTGGCAGCATTTTTAGCTGGAAATGATATTTTATTAATGTCTGAAAACATTTCCGAAGGAATAAATTCAATTCAAAAGGCATATCTTTCAGGTAAAATATCAGAGGAAAGACTCGAATACTCAGTTAAAAAAATTCTTAAAGCGAAGTATAAATCTGAATTAGATAATTATCGACCAGTAGAGCCGTTGACATCTCCTTTAAGCTCCTCAAAAGATACTTTGTTAGTCTCCAAGGCATTTCAAAAGGCAATAACTGTTTTGAAAAATAAAGGGCAAATCCTCCCCCTTACTTCAAAAAGAAAATACGGTTATTTATCTATAGATAAGGGGTCTGGAAAGGCTTTTAAAGATAAGTTAAATCTTTATGCTGATATTAGTGATGTTACGGGATTAATGCCCAAAGATATTATCGATGAGGCTATAAAAATGAAATGGAAGGCTATTATAGTTGGTTGGCATCCAAATGTAAATGATGATAATCCATATTCAAGAAGTAAACTATCTTCAAAAACTCTGGGTCTATTAAAAAAAATAAGTACTGAGGTACCCATAGTTATAAACATATTTGCTAATCCTTACTCTGTTTCACAAATAGAAAAATTAAAGAATATAAATGGAATTATAGTTAGTTATCAAAATAGTGAAATCGCACAAAAAATTTCTGTTGATGCATTGTTCGGGGTAACTAAAATTGAAGGTAAAATCCCAGTTTCCGTTGGGAAAAATTATCCTGTGGGAAGTGGTATTGAGATAGGTTCAAAAAAAATAATTGGTTTTTCTGAACCAGCACTTGAAGGTTTTAGCAAAGAAAAATTAAAAGCTATAGATAAGCTTGCAAATATTGCGATAGACTCCTCAATGACTCCCGGTATTCAAATGTTAATTGCTAAAAATGGTAAAATTATATACAATAAGAACTTTGGCTATCACACATATAATAAACTAAAGAAAGTAACCGACTCCTCTGTATACGATGTTGCATCTCTTACCAAAATATTGGCAACTGTTCCTTTAATAATTCAGGAGGTTGCCTTGGGTAATATAAGTCTAGAAACTAAAATTGGTGAACTTTTGCCAGAATGGAAAAAATCCAATAAAGGACAGATTACTTTAAAAGAAATTCTTTCTCATTATGGGAGGCTTAAGCCCTGGATTCCTTTTTACAAAGAAACTCTAGATAGAAAAAATAATCCAAAACGAAATCTCTATAAATCTTCAGTTTCTAACTCCCACAGTCTAAAAGTTACAGATAATTTATTCCTAAAAAACAAATATGAAAGAAAAATTATTAATCAAATAAAAGAAAGTGAACTTATAGATATCTCAAATATTGAAAATTATGAATGGAAAAAAAATTATTCTGATTTATCATATTATATTTTAAAGGAATATTTAGAAACATCAAGTAATAGTTCTTTAGATGTTTTAGTAGATAAAAAGATTTTTAAACCATTAGGCCTAATATTTACAACCTATAATCCAAAAAATAAATATTCAAAAGATCTTATTGTTCCTTCTGAAATTGACAATTATTTTAGGTATTCTGTCTTGCAAGGTGATGTACATGATATGGGAGCTGCTATGCTTGGTGGTGTTGGAGGGCATGCTGGGGTTTTTTCAAATGCGTATGAGGTAGCTGTTATAATGCAAATGTTTTTACAAAAAGGAGTATACAACGATATTGAATTATTCCCAAGTCACACTTTTGATTTATTTAACATATGTTACTATTGCAAAAATGGGAATAGACTTGGTGTAGGTTTTGATAAGCCCCAAATCGAGGGTAATGGATCTACTTGTGGATGTGTTTCAAAACAGAGTTTTGGTCATTCTGGTTTTACGGGAACTTATGCTTGGGCAGACCCTGAAAAAGAAATAGTATTTGTATTTTTATCAAATAGAACCTTTCCTTCAATGGAAAACGGTTTGTTAGTAAGTCACAATATTCGAACACGAATTCAAGGTCTAGTATATGAGGCTTTAATAGATTAAATTAGAAAAGTTGAAAATTGCAATTGTTTGTTATCCTACATACGGGGGAAGTGGAGTTGTCGCCACTGAATTAGGTCATGCTCTTTCTGTATTAGGACATGAAATACATTTCATTACATACAAGCAACCCGTAAGGTTAGATACCCTTAATAAAAATATATTTTTTCATGAAGTTTTTGTTCCTGAATATGATCTATTTCATTACCAGCCATATGAATTGGCTTTGTCTAGTAGAATTGTAGATGTGGTTAAAAACCATAAAATAGATGTATTACATGTTCATTATGCAATACCCCACGCATATGCCGCGTATATGGCTAAAATGATGTTAAAAGATGATGGGATTTCTCTTCCCATAGTTACAACTCTCCACGGAACTGATATAACCCTAGTTGGAAGCCATCCGTTTTATAAAACAGCAGTAACCTTTAGTATAAATAATTCTGATTATGTGACATCTGTTTCCAAAAGTTTAAAAGAGGATACTGAAAGTTTGTTTGATATCAATAAACCAATTGAGGTTATCCCTAATTTTATAGATGTAAACAAACATGCTCATCTTGAAAGACCATGTCACAGGGATTCGGTTGCAGATAGTAAAGAAAAAGTAATAACACATATTTCAAATTTTAGACCTCTTAAGAGGGTCGAAGATGTTTTGAGAATTTTTGAAATTGTTCAAAAAGAGATACCATCTAAATTATTGATGGTAGGAGAGGGGCCAGAAAGAATTAAGGTTCAGAGATACGTTAAAAATAATAATTTGAGAAATAAAGTCTTGTTTCTGGGTAAAAGTAATGAGATTAATGAATTATTATGTTATAGTGATATTTTCTTGTTGCCTTCTGAAAAAGAAAGTTTTGGTTTAGTAGCTTTAGAGGCAATGATTCATAGGGTTCCAGTAATATCTAGTAACGCTGGAGGACTTTCAGAGGTTAATATAAATGGGGTTTCAGGATATTTATCAAATATTGGTGATATTAAAGAAATGGCAAATAATACGATTAATGCTCTAAAAAATGAAAAGGAATATAGTAGATTACAAGAAGGAGCCTTTAACCAAGCTAAAAAATTTGATATTTCAAATATTATTCCTAAATATGAAGCTATATACAATAAGGCTTTAAATAGATCTATTTAGGATTATAAATTTTAATCGCTTTTGATAAAATCTCTTTTTTATTTAGTGTCATTTTTTTTGTTTTGAAAGATGCATATTTCTCCATTTGATCGTCATAATGAGGACTTCTAGGATCATCAGAACTTCCATAAGATATTATTGATTCAATTTCAGGTCCCTCAGATGTAAATTTTACAAGTTCGATATAAGATTCTCCAGCTGTAACTTTACTCATTCCTTTTTTGTAAGGTACTGATGCCATTGCTGTTAAAACATCTCTTAATCCAAATATAGGTATTTCTTTGTCTCCTCTAACTAGTTTTTGAAACTCCCCAAGCTTTACTTTTTCTTTTCCAAAATATTGTAGCATATGAACTTTAGTATCCTTTAAAGCTTCAATTATAAATGTCTTTGGGAAAATTTTTGGTGGGGTAAGTTTTTTATAATACTTACCAAGTTTAAAATAAAAAATTGCATATGCCCCAGCTCCAATTGAATTAACATCCGCTTTTCTATCCCAATTTTGAATATCAAATAAAATATCTCTAATTTCAGGGTATTTATTTGCATCTATATTAAATAGAGCATTGATATCCATCCATGAATATGAAAGTGGAGTTGGAAGAGTATTGTCATATTTAATCTTCTTGAAATCATAGTAATCTAATTTTAAATTTTGGTCGATTAGAAACTTTAATCTTATTGATCTGTTGTTATTAAAAGTTTCATATCCCATGTCTTTTGAAAAATGATTTTTATTTGGATTTTCATCTTTAGAAGTTGATAAAAATGGAGAATGGTTGGTATTGTAAAAATACCCTGACTTTGGCTGAAGAACTTGAGGTAATTCTTCAATATCATATGTTTTCGACCACAATGTTTTTTTTGTGTTTCCTGGTACAACATTTCTCCAATCATAACCACTTGCTCTTCTTGGAATTAATCCATTAGAGATATAAAATATAGTATCATTTTTGTCAGCATATCCAATATTATACCCTGGGAGAGCTTTCATCTTTAATATTGAATAAAATTCTGAGAAATTTTTTGCCTTTCCCATTTTCCACCACTGTTCAAGACCACGTATTTCATTTAATGATGGAGTTTTGATAGAATAAAATCCAGATTTATTTTTTAGAGTCGGACCATAAATACTTTTATAATATTTTTTTTTAATTTTAATAGGTATACCTAATAGCCTAATGGATAATTTAGCTTTGTGAACTTCTAAGTCATAGTAAGTATCATCAATTAAATACCTATGCTTATCTTTTGGGTGCATTTGTAAAGCAAAAACATCCGTCTTATCTGGTCTATTTACAGTATGACACCATCCTAAATTTTCATTAACTCCAATAAGAACACTTGGGCTTCCTGCAAATAAACCACCCAGTATATTTGTGCCTTCTTCACTCTGAAGATGGGCTTCATACCAAGAAACTGGGCCGTCGAGAGGTTGATGAGTATTGATAGCTAGATATGTGTTTCCATCTTTAGTTTTGTTGCTATTGAAGGCGAAAGTATTGGATCCTTTTTCTTGGTTTGAGAATAGATTGTTAGATTGATCAATAACCGAATAATTTAAATCATTTTTAATTATTTTATTAACCCAATAATCCCCTTCTGATGAAATAAAAAGCTGAAGTTGTCCATATTTAAGCATTTTTTTTGGGGTTACTGGAAATAAGTCAGGGTGAAGAACCTTATCAGGATTTTGTTTTGCATAACTATTAATACCTTGAGAGTAGGCTTTTAGAATTTCTTTGTATTCAGGACTAATTTTACTTTCATATTCTCGATCAACGATTTCATCAGAACCAATAAATTGAGCTAAAAAGTCTGCACCAAATCCTCCACGGCCTAAATATTTTGATAATATGGCGTTTCCAGCTAAATAGGACTGTTGTATGGTTTCAAAATCATCTTCTGAATGAGCCCATGCCAAACCATATGCGAGTTCTGCATCTGTTTTTGTAAATATATGAGGTACTCCGTATTCATCTCTGGCAATTGTGATATTTTTGGGATTAATTTGACTTATAACATATGATTCACAGAAGAAAAATAATGACACAAGTATTAGGTAAAGACTATTTTTGTAATTAATCAACTAAAAAGTATTTTAAACAAATATAGTTTCATTTTTGCTAACATTTTATATTTGAATTCTGCTGGTAATTATTTAAATTAGTTCAAATTTTAATATATGAAAAATACTCGAGATGTAATTAAAGTTAGAAGACATGATGCTATATGTGGTGTCTTATATTTGGCAAGTGCGTTGTTAGTAATTAATTTTTCACTTGAATGGATATACCTTGCGGTTGGGGTTGGAGTGCTTCAATTAATAAGCCCAGTAACAAAGTTTTGCCCAGTATATTTTGTGCTAAATAAAATGATGCCTGACACTGAGCCTATTCAAAATGGAAAATAGTTTTTTAAAATTTTTTTTTGTAATAGTCCCTTTTTTTATGTTTTCTCAATACGAAACTCAAGAGTATAAATTAATTTCCGATTATGATGGAATTGAAATTAGGTACTATTCTCCCTCCATGATGATTAAATATTCTGGAGATAATAATTCAAGGGGTGGTTTTGGATACCTATTTAATTACATTTCAGGAAAAAATGAATTAGAACAAAAAATTTCAATGACTACTCCAGTTCATATGACCCAAAATAAAAATGGGTCTTCTATGGAGTTTGTTCTTCCAAAAAAATTTACCTCTGAAACGGCACCTAAACCAAATAATACTAAATTAGAATTATATCAATCTAAGGCAGAGTATTTTGCTTCTATAAAATATGGAGGATATACTAATTCAGATAAAGAAAATAAATTCACTAATCAACTTATTCATAAGCTTAAAAATAATGATATCTCCATAAGTGGGGAGCCAAAGGTCCTTGTATACGATAGTCCCTACAAATTTATTAATAGAACCAATGAGATTTTAATACCAATAATTTATAAAAAATAAAAAAGATGAATAAACATTTAATAAAGAGAGAGATGCCGGGGATATCTGGAGCACCTGCAAATGATTAATTACCTCAATGAATGATGTTAAATTACAGTTAATAGAGGCTGAAAAAAAAGCCTCCCTTTTGTTTAATCAGATTAGTATAAAAGGTCTAATTTGTCCTGGTAAGTCAGAAAACGAGCTTAATGATGATATTTTTAATTTAGCATTTGAGATGTATGGAATTAAAAAATATTGGCATAAAAGAATTGTTAGGTCTGGAAAAAATACTCTTAAACCTTATAAAGAAAATCCAGAAAATCTTATAATACAAGAAGACGATATTTTATTTATTGACTTTGGTCCCATATTTGACGAATGGGAAGCTGACTATGGAAGAACTTATGTATTAGGAGATGACAAGTTGAAAATCAAGTTAATGCAAGATATTTCCTTAGCATGGAATGACTGTAAAGATTTTTTTATTTCACAAAAACATATTACTGGTGCTGAGTTATATGAATACGCTGTCAATATTGCAAGGAAATACAATTGGAAGTTTGGAGGAGAAATAGCAGGGCATTTGATTGGTCACTTTCCACATGAAAAATTGAAAAAGGAAGATAAAACTAATTATGTTCACCCCGAAAATAACATTGATATGTTTGCTTTAGATAAAAATGGAAATAAAAGAGATTGGATTCTTGAAATTCATTTTGTCGATGAAGATAAAGAGATTGGTGGATTTTTTGAACAGCTTTTAACTTGTTAAATTTATAAATGATTCAATCTTATAGAAAAAAATATAAAATAGAAAATCATTATGATGTGATAATGATTGGATCAGGAATTGGATGTTTGTCAGCTGCGGCCATCTTGTCTAAAGAAGGTAAAAAAGTTCTTATTTTAGAAAGACACTATACTGCTGGAGGATTTACTCATGTCTTCAAAAGAAGGGGGTATGAGTGGGATGTAGGTATTCATTATATAGGGGAGGTTCAGAGAAAAAATAGTGCTATAAGGTTGTTGTTTGATTATATAACTGATTCAAAACTAAAATGGGCTGACATGGGTTTTGTTTACGATAAGATAATTATTGGAAAAAAAAAGTATGACTTTGTAAAAGGTGTAAAGAATTTTAAAAAAACATTAGTTGAATATTTCCCTGATGAAGAGATCTCAATAAATAAATATATTGATCTTATTTTTTCTTCAAATAGAGCTACAGGTAAATTTTACTCAAGTAAGATTTTGCCTCGTTTTGTAGATAAAATTATAGGTGGATATATGAGAAGAGAGTATTTAAAATATTCAAATCAAACCACTTATGCTGTATTATCAAAAATAATTAAAAATGATGAACTGATTAAAGTTCTTACTGCACAGTACGGGGATTATGGCCTCCCTCCAATGCAAAGTAGTTTTGCAATGCATGCATCTGTCGTAAAACATTATTTTGATGGAGGTAGTTTTCCAGTTGGAGGTTCTTCAAGAATTTTAGAAACAATTGATCCTGTTATAGAGAAATCATCTGGCACAATTATAGTCAATGCTGAGGTTGAAGAAGTTATTGTGATAAATAACAAGGCAATTGGTGTATTGATGGCAGATGGAAAAAAATTTCTTGGTAATAAAATAGTAAGTGGTACTGGAGTTTTTAATACTTATGAAAAACTAATTCCATCTGGTGTGCGTGAAAAACACAATCTAATATCAAAGTTAAATAAGGTTAAGCCATCTGTATCTCACGGTTGTCTTTATATTGGTTTAAAAGGTTCGTCAGAAGATCTAAACCTTCCAAAAAATAATCTTTGGATTTATCCAGAAATCGGAAGTCATGATGATTGTGTAGATGCTTATTTGGAGGATATTAACGCTCCATTTCCTTTGGTTTATATTTCTTTCCCATCATCGAAAGATCCTACTTGGAATGAAAGATATCCCGGTAAAAGCACTATTGATGTAATCACGCTTTTACCTTACGAACTCTTTTCAAAATGGGAGAATTCGAAATGGATGAAAAGAGGTGAGGAGTACAATCAATTAAAAGAAATGATATCTAAAAGACTCTTGGAGTGTTTGTTTAAGGAAATCCCAAACTTGGAAAATAAAATCGATCATTATGAGTTATCAAGTCCCTTAACTACTCAAAATTTTGTTAATTATAAAAAGGGAGAATTATACGGGATAGATCATAATCCAGAGCGTTTTAATCAATCTTTTTTAAAGCCAAAAACAGAAATAAAAAACTTTTTTCTTACAGGACAAGATATTGTGACTGCAGGGGTAGGAGGTGCATTATTTTCGGGTTTATTGACAGCTAGTGCAATTTCTGGTAAAAATCTTTTTAATAGAATAAAAAAGAAAAGTCTTTCTTAAATTATGTTTAAAAAAATTACTTAAAATGAAAAAAACATTATTTAAAATATTTATATAATGCCTATTGCAAGGCTAATTGCTAAAATTATCAAACAAATATTTACTATTTTTTGAAGATAATTTATTGTGATTTTTTTTAATCCAAAATTACCTATTAAGCTACCTATTATTGCTCCAATACATGTTAAAAATAATAGATAGTACTGTTTAGATGTTTCTAAGAAGCTCGTATTCGATAGGTAAACTCCAATTCTCGTGAAGTCTACTAAGGCAGAAACTGTAACAGCTGTTGCGATAAATGACTCTTTTGAAAGGTTAGTTTTGATTAGAAACGCAGTTCTAAGAGCTCCTTGTACTCCTGAAAGACCTCCGAAAAAACCACTTAAAACACCGCCCAAGGGTAGCCATTTAGTTTTAAATTTTAGATTTTTGAATTTTGGTATTAGTTCAATAGTTGCAAATGTGATTAGCATTATTGATATTGTTATTTTGAGTAAGCTCTGATTGACTGCTTTTCCAAATAGTAAATAAGTATAATTTATATTTAATTCTTTAAAAACAAAAAGAAGATAAGCGCCGACAAATGAAGCTATTATAGCTGGTATGCCAAACCTTTTAACTATTGACCAATTTATGTTATTTCTAACAAGTAACCATTTAAAAATATTATTAACTAAATGGACAATGCCTGTGAGTGTGATAGCTAGTTCTGTTGGGAAAAAAACTAAAAGAACAGGTGTTAGAAGCGTGCCTAATCCAAATCCTGAGAAAAAGGTAAGTATTGCAATTCCTCCGGCTAATAAGGGTATAATAAATATTTCATCCATATGTATTTTGTCGATTAAAATTTTGCAATTATCTAATAATAGATTTTGTAAAAAAAACCCTCCAATAGGAGGGTTTAAAAATAATTAAATTATATCAACAATAAAAGATCATTAAGTGATCTTAATGGTCTTTTTAGATTGTATTTGATCCTCTTTGTTTTTAGGTAATTTTATTTTTAATACTCCATCAATACATGTGGCGCTAATTTTGGAAGTTTCTATACTTTTTGGGATTGTGAAACTTCTTTTGAAAGAATTATAATCAAATTCTTTTCTTGTAAAATTATTGTTTTCCTCATTTTTGTTTTTAATTGTTTCAATCGAAAGAACCTTATTTTCTATACTTATTTCAAGATCACTCTTATTTATTCCTGGAGCAGCAATTTGTAATAAAAAGCTTTTGTCGTCTTCTATTACATTTACAGCTGGATTAGATTTAGAGTAATATCGAGCTTCATTATTCCAGTTTGTATTAAAAAATTCATCCATTATTGATGGAAGTATTGTGTTTTGTTTTCTAATTAAATTCATAATATTTATATTTTAGTTAAACATTCTTAAACTTAGTATTCAAAATCAATGCCTTTCCTAAATATAGACATATTGTCATAAAAAAAGAATTTATAAATGACATATTGACACTATTTTAGTAAAAATGTCATAATAGATATGTGTTTATTGAGAATTAAGTTTTGTGATTCTAATTTTTCCCAATAAAAGTGTTGCTTCAGCAATTAGACATATTCCAGAATTAAATATTACAAGTGCAATTGTCCCTAGATAAAACCAATTGAAATCATTATTTATTTTAAAAATTATTGCTTCTCCAAAAAGACACAATCCAAGCCCACAAAGTAATAATCCGCCAACAGAATATAGTAACCATTTATTTCTCATAATGTAAAGTTTAATTTCATATTACAGTAGCGGTTATTATAGCAACTACAATACTGATGATTTTTTGAAGATTAAATTTGTGTCCTTCGCTACTTTCAAATAATATAGTGGTTCCAATATGTAAAAGCATACCAACTGCTAAAGCTGTTAACGGATATAATAAATTTTCAAAAAGAGGTAAGTAAAAAGATACAACTGATCCTAATGGAGTTGCCAAGGTAAACATACTTAAAAAAAATAAGTTTGTAATATTTGAGTTTTTATTTTTATTAAAAATAAAATATACAACCATAGCAACCGGAATTTTGTGAATGAATAATCCCATGCTTAATGTATCAAATTTATTTATGGGTATTCCCTCAAGAAATGCATGAAAACATAAACTTCCTAAAATTATTAGCGTTTGACCTTTGCTGGATTTATTGTGAGGATGACCGTGTTCGGTACCTTTTGAGAAGTATTCTAAAATTATTTGTAATAGAATACCAAGCATAATCCAGATTCCTGGCCTAAAATTGTTTTGAGTATATAGAACTGGAAGAATATCTAAGACAATCAAGCTTATTAGAAATGCTCCACTAAAAGCCAAAACTAGCTTTATGTTTTTGGATTTATACTTAAAGGCAATAAAAAATCCAATCAAACATCCAATTATTGGAAGCAAAACATTAATTATTTTCATTTATAATAAAAAATATATTTTGACCAAAATTAAAGTATTTTTGATCTGTAAATTGAATATGGATAATAATTTTAAAATAGTTGCTAAGACTTTTTATGGAATGGAGCAAGTTCTTGCTGATGAGCTGCTTGAGCTCGGTGCTCAAAATATTAAAGTTGGCAATAGAATAGTCTCATTCATCGGAGATAAGGGTTTTATTTATAAAGCTAATTTGTGCTTGCATACTGCATTGAGGATTTTAAAGCCAATACATAAGTTTGAAGCAAACTCAAATGAAGAATTATATAATGAGCTATATAAGTATGATTGGAGTCAATATATGAATGAATCAAGCACGTTTGTATTTGATTCTGTTCTTTCAGGAAAGATATTTACGCATTCATTATTTGTTTCTCAAAAATCTAAAGATGCTCTAGTTGACAAATTTAGAGATGAAAATAAAGAACGTCCAAATGTTGATTTAAAGCATCCTGATTTTCGATTTCACCTCCATATCAGTAATAATATTTGCAACTTATTGCTGGATTCATCGGGAGAATCCTTAAATAAAAGAGGATATAGAGTTTCAACAAATATTGCTCCAATAAATGAGGTTTTGGCAGCAGGGTTAATAAAGCTGTCGGGGTGGGATAAAAACACAGATTTTGTTGATCCAATGTGTGGTAGCGGTACTTTTTTAATTGAAGCTGCAATGATGGCCTCCAACATACCTTCTAATATTAATAGAGATGAATTTGCTTTTGAAAAGTGGCCAGATTGGGATCTTGAATTATTTGAGTTAATTCAAAACTCTCAATTGAAAAAAGTCACAGAGCCCAGTATTCGTATTTTTGGATTTGACATTTCATCATCTTCAGTTGAAAAAGCTAAACAAAACATTAATCAGGCTAGTTTAAGTGAGTTTGTAAAAGTTGAAAAAAAAAGTTTTTTTGAAACAACTAAGTCTTCCGAAGATAAGTTACATCTTGTTACCAACCCCCCTTACGGAGAAAGAATAAAAGGAGATATAGAACAATTGTATAAAAATATTGGAGATACATTAAAAAAACATTACTCAAATACAAATGCTTGGTTAATTTCTTCTAATCTTGAAGCAATAAAATATGTTGGATTGAGACCCAGTAGAAAAATAAAACTTTTTAATGGTAAGCTGGAGTCTAGGTTATTATATTTCCCTATTTATGCTGGAACAAAAAGAATTCATAAGTTAAATAAATTATGAATTTTTATTTGGATTTACCTCGTTTAAAAGGAATTGAATAGGTTAGAGTATAATTAAAAGATGATCCAAATATATTTTCATCTGTTACCCTATTAAATCCGGGAATAAATAAAACTCCAAAATTCTCAGCCGGCGAATTACTTAACAATCTATTTAGTCTAAGGCTAAAACCCATATAAGTATTTTTTAAAACCTGCACTTTCATACCGACCAAGAACTCAATCCATTGAGCATTTAAATCACTTATTTTTCCAGTTGAATATCCGCTATCAACAGAATCCCCTTCATCAAATAATTGTTCGGTTCTAAATAAAACATAATTATTAATATTGTGATTATAAATGCTATTTGCTAACCTAACACCCAAATAAACCTGATTATTCATTCCAGTCCAGTTTTTGTACATGTTAAAATCAAAGCCTAGTTTAATATAACTACCTGATGTCGTGAAATTTATTAATTCAGATTGTTGGGTTCTTTCTAGTGCACCAATTTCAGTGCTCAAATAAAAGTTTTCTTTAACCCTGAGATCTCCAACAATCTCAAAACCCTTAAGATTTTTATCAAACTGAGATGTTATAGGTTGAAAGAGGTCAATTCCAAAACGAAGATTTATAGGGGCTTTTATCTTTTCATTAAACAAACTATCGTTTTTAGATTGTGCAGATAGAGTTTGTACAATTATAAAACTAATGATAAAATGCCAAGTGCATGCTTTGCTCATTTAATATTGAATCTTTTATTAATTTATACGATTTAATCCAAGAACCTGCTGTGCCAATTCCCTCAATTGGATTATCCTTAAATATATATTGACCTTTGAATCCACAAGCTCTATTAATGTATGTATCAATTCGAGTGTGATTAATTTTTAAAGTATCTATGTTTTCATCTTCACCACCCCAGTTGTAAAAAAACTTCAATTCAGTGAAATCTTGATTTGCTTTCAAAGGAACTGAGATTGAATCATTTCCAATTAAATATCTTCTGATGTAGTCTTTGTAATCATCATTCAACTCATTTATCACAAAAAAAGGAACACTTTTTGGTTGATCTATATCATCATAGTCAAAAAACCTAATTATTAAGTTAGGAGTTCCGACAGTTCCTTCAATACAAATATCATCTCTTTCACATCTTACTAAAATGGTGAAAGATGAAAATATCACAATTAAAAGAAGTATTATTTTTCTTTTCATTTCTTTTCTAAAAGTACAACATTTTCTATATGATGTGTCTGTGGAAACATATCAACAGCTCTAGATCTAGTTATTTCATAAACATCTTTTAATAACAATAAGTCTCTTGCTTGAGTAGCACTGTTACAACTTACGTAAACTATTTTTTTAGGAGATAATTTTAAAATTTGTTCAATAACTTTTTTATGCATTCCGTCTCTTGGAGGATCAGTTATAACTACATCTGCTTTCCCGTATTTAGCAATAAAGTCATCATTGAAAACTGTTTTCATATCTCCTACCACAAACTCTACATTTTTTATAGTGTTAACTTTTACATTAGATTCTGCAGCTTTAATTGCTTCAGGTACAGACTCAATTCCAATAACTTTAGAGCATTTTCTGGAAACAAATTGCGCAATTGTCCCAGTCCCTGTATATAAATCATAAACTATTTCATGTCCATTTAAATTTGCAAAGTCAAGAGTAATTTTATATAATTCATGAGCTTGTTTACTATTAGTCTGATAAAATGATTTAGGAGTAATCCGGAATTTTAAATCATCCATTGTCTCAGTAATATATGTTTTTCC
Source organism: uncultured Flavobacteriaceae bacterium (assembly GCA_964432535.1). GTDB lineage: Bacteria > Bacteroidota > Bacteroidia > Flavobacteriales > Flavobacteriaceae > Marivariicella. The sequence continues at coordinate 68,872 of CAYSNJ010000002.1, forward strand.
GGAATAGCATATTACTTCTTGATCGTAAAGAGTATCGTTATCTTTCATGTTAATACAATAATTTAAAGAGGAAATTTCTGAGAATTCAGATTTTAAATAATCAAGTAAACCGTTAATTTTTTTTAAATCGTTTTTAAAAAACTGTATTAAAACCATTAGATCTCCACTTGAACTAGTTCTTATCATTAAAGTTCTAAGAAGTCCGTTTTTATTATAATAATCATAAAAAGGAAGATCATTTTCAAAAGAAAATTTTCTTATCGAATTACGAATTTCATTTGATGGATCTTTCTGTAAGTAGCATTTATGAATATCAATTATTTTATCCCACATGCCTGGTTTATGAAAACCAAGTCCATTTTTATTTAAATCATTTTTTTTATCATCAATTTCTTCAACATGTAACCATCTTCTATTGGAAAATGAAAATTCCATTTTATTTCTGTAAAAGTATTCTTCAGAGGAGCCAAGAATAGGTTCAGGTTTAATTAATTCAATTTTTCCAATTCTTTTAATATTTTCGTGTACTTCCTTTTCTTTAAAATGTAGCTGACTTGAATAATCCATGTTTTGCCATTTACATCCACCACATACTCCAAAGTGGTCACATTTTGGATCAATTCTTTTTGATGATTTAGTTACTAGCTTTTCGATTCTTCCTTCAAGAAACCCTTTTCTTTTTTTATAAACATTAACATTAACGATGTCCCCCGGTACTCCCTTCTCAATAAAAATCGTTTTACCATCAATTGTTTTTCCAACAGATTTTCCTTTACTGGCAGTATCTATGATTTTTATGTTTTCGTAAATAATATTTTTTCTTTTTCCACGCATTTTGTAAAACTAACATAATTTATATTTTAAATGTTAAGGTTTATTTTAATAACTTTTAAAGTTATGGGTTATAGCCTTAAAATTTATTTAATACATTTACAACATTAATAAATTAAAATGTTATAAATACAACAATCATGGAAATAAATACAAAGACCAATAGTATTAATACCAATTCTTCTACACATCATTTGGGGTTAGAGAAAGAGTTTGGTGCTCATGACTATCATCCACTTCCTGTGGTTTTATCCAAAGGAAAGGGGGTTTTTCTATGGGATGTTGAAGGAAAAAAATATTATGATTTTTTATCTGCATATTCAGCTGTTAATCAAGGTCATTGTCATCCTGACATAATAGAAGCTTTAACAAATCAAGCCAAAGAACTAACATTAACTTCAAGAGCATTTCACAATGATAAACTTGGAGAATATATGGAGTACGCTACAAAATATTTTGGTTTTGAAAGATTGCTTCCAATGAATACTGGAGCTGAAGGTGTTGAGACAGCTATAAAAATTTCAAGAAAGTGGGGTCACACAATAAAAGGTGTGCCTGAGAATCAAGCACAAATAATTGTATGTGAAAATAACTTTCATGGAAGAACTACAACTGTTATTTCTTTTTCTTCAGACCCTGGATCAAAAGATTATTTCGGACCACATACTCCTGGTTTTCTTCATGTGCCATACAATGATCTTAAATCTCTTGAATCTGTTTTAGAGAATAATCCTAATGTTGTTAGTTTTTTAGTGGAACCAATTCAAGGAGAGGCAGGAGTTTATGTTCCTGATGAGCATTATTTATCTGAAGCAAAGAAACTATGTGAGAAAAATAATGTTTTATTTATTGCTGATGAAATTCAAACAGGTATTGGAAGGACTGGATCTTTATTAGCTGTATGTGGAAATTGCACTTGTGAAAAGAATTGCGAAAGACAAAAATCAACTTATACTAGACCTGATTTATTAATTCTAGGAAAAGCTTTGAGCGGGGGAACATATCCGGTTTCTGCTGTATTGTGTGATAGTTCAATAATGGACGTAATTCAACCCGGTCAACACGGAAGTACATTTGGTGGTAATCCTCTTGGATCTGTAGTGGCTAAAAGGGCTTTAGAGGTTGTTAAAAATGAAAAATTAACTCAAAATTCTAGAGATCTTGGTAATTATTTTCGAAGAGAAATAAATAACTATATAAAATATAGTTCTATCGTTAAACTAGTAAGAGGAAAAGGCCTGCTTAATGCAATCGTAATTAACGATAAGCCAGATAGTAAAACAGCATGGAATATTTGCCTCAAGCTAAGGGATAATGGGCTTCTTGCAAAACCTACCCATGGGAATATTATAAGATTTGCACCTCCACTTGTAATAACAAAAGCCCAATTAGATGAATGTATTACTATTATAAAAAAAACATTGCAAGATTTTGAATCTTAGTTAACTTAGCTAAAATTTATTTTAAATGGAAGTATATTTTGACAATGCGGCAACTACTCAAATCAGAAAAGAAGTTGTTGATGAAATAAAGAATTGTTTATTGGATACATATGGAAATCCTTCCTCATCTCATTCTTTCGGAAGATCTGCGAAGTCAAAGTTAGAAAATGCACGAAAAGTAATTGCTTTTCATTTAAATTCTTCACCACAAGAGATAATTTTCACATCTGGTGGTACAGAGTCAGATAATATGTTGATTCGTTGTGCGGTTAAAGATTTGGAAGTTAATACTATCATTTCTTCAAAAATTGAACATCACGCAGTTTTACATACTCTTGATGATTTAAAATCTGATGGGGTTGAAATAAAGTATGTTAAAACAAATAACAAAGGTCAAGTAGATTATGTCGACCTTGAAAGACTTCTCAAGGAAGATGACTCTAAAAAGCTTGTAACATTGATGTATATCAATAACGAAATAGGGACCATTCTTGATATGGAAAGAGTTGGTTTGATTTGTAAAGAGTCAGACGCTTTATTCCATACTGATGCTGTTCAGGGAGTTGCACATTATAATATAGATGTTGAAAAATATAATATTGATTTTTTGTCCGCTGCAGCTCACAAATTTCATGGGCCTAAGGGAGTTGGCTTTTCTTATGTTAACAAAAAACTTAACATTAATCCATTTATATCTGGTGGAGCTCAAGAAAGAGGATTAAGAGCAGGTACTGAGGCCCTTCCTAATATTGTTGGTATGGAAAAAGCAATGTCAATGAGTTATGAAAACTTGGATGAAGAAAAAAAATATATTCAATCCATAAAAGACTATTTTATAAAATCCATAAAAAATATTTTTCCAAACGTTGAGTTTAATGGATGTTGTTCTGACCCCAAAGAGAGCACATATACACTTTTAAATATATCTATTCCGGTTAACAAGGAAAAGGCTTCGCTATTAGATTTTCAGCTTGATCTTAAGGGTATCGCTTGCTCTAAAGGAAGTGCGTGTCAATCTGGAAGCAATCAGGGATCACATGTTTTAAAAGAAGTACAAAATAAAAAAAATAATGACTGGCCTTCTTTGAGGTTCTCTTTTTCATCATATAATTCAAAACAAGAAGTAGATTATTTAATGAATGTTCTAAAAGAATTTAATTAAATAAAAAATCAATATTTTTTAAAAAAAATGGATTCATAATTAGTTATATTTCCATTCATATCCTCAACTTTTATTTTTAATAAATGTTTTCCATCTTCAAGGGTAAGGTCTTTAAAATTATAAGTAATCAGATTTGACTTTGGCTCAAATTCAAATAAAATCCAAATACCATTAATAGAACCCTCAATTAATTTTATTCCAGAAAATTCATCTTTCACTTTTAATTTTAGAAATTTTAAATTACTTATCCATTCATTTTTTTTAAAATTATAAGGTTTAACTGTCGGAGAGATTGTATCAATTGATAAAGCGTATTTTCCTAATGCATATCCTTTTGTTGACCAAAAATTATTTTCTTTTTTAGTTTTAAGATATCGAGCATTTCCATATTTATTTATTTTTGATATAAATCCTTTTTTTAAAAAAACACTATCAGTTTTAGAAACTTGATACTTAATTTCAAATCCTTTATTAATTAGATGTATGTTTTCTCCAAGATCTAGAGTATCATTATTACTATTAATTTTAATATCTATTGAATTATAAAAAGAGTTTTTTGGGATCTTAATACTAATATTTTTTAAATCTATAGTATACTCTTTGTCTGGGTTTATATTTCCACTTTTTGAAATATTTTGAATAGAGTCTTTGATAATACCTTCAAAATTTAATTTTATTTTAGTCTGATTACCCTTGAAATCAATGACTTTTATTTCACCATCATAACTTAAACCATCAGATATTGTAAATACTCCATAAGATTTTCTCTTGTTTATAAAACTATATTTTGATTTTGGATGAGTAAAAAGTTTTTGGACTCTAACTCTTTCTTTATTCCATTTTTTATGATCTATTAATAATTTTAAATATTTTCTGTCGTTAAAGTTAAGTTGATCAACTTTATAGTTAAATATTGAATCGGCATTTAAATTAAAATTTATTGAATAAACTCCATTTTTACTATATGACTTGTCTTGTCTATCATAATATTTAAGTCCAATCCCGAGCCTACCAGTATTTTTAATTTTTGATGCTGCGTATAAACTATTGTTTATTTTTTTTATTTTTATTTTTTTAATGAAATCATATTTTCCATCATCATAAACTTTGTATAGGTACAAACCACTAATAACTGGTTTTATAGTATCTGTTATTTCAAAATCAAGCTCAAATGGATTCAAAGGATTATTATTAGAATCTCTTATTTCAAAATGTAAATGAGGGCCCGAAGTGCCTCCTGTATTTCCACTGAAGCCAATTAACTCGCCCAAATCAAAATTTAACTGACCTTCTTTAGGAAAGCTTTGCATTTCATAGGTTTTATTTTTGTATTGGATTTTTTTAACATAATCTTCAACCTTTTTAGAAAATTTTTTTAAGTGAGCATAAACTGAGGTAGTACCGTCATAATGTTTAATGTATATACTTTTACCGTATCCTCCGCGGCTAACTCTAACTCTAACCACTTGACCTTTTTTTATAGATCGAACTTTTAAACCTTGTTTCCCTCCTGTTTTGATATCAATACCAGTATGAAAATGAGTACTCCTCAATTCCCCAAAAGTACCGGATAGATTTAATGGAATATCCAGAGGAGATATATTAATTTGACTAAAAACCATAGTTGGTAATATGATTAAAAACATAACTTTAATCATTCGAATAATCTTCATTAAATTGATTTTTTATTGAAATTAAATAAATTATGAGTATAATTTATAGATTTGTGAATAAGTAAATGATTTTATGAATAATTATATTAAGACCATATCACTTTTGGAAGAAAGAGTAATCAAGCTAGTGAACAGACTTAAAGAAAATTATCTATCCCTAAACCAGTTAATTGAAAAAATTGATATTCTTGAAACTAGTGAGAAGAATCTAAAAATCAAATTGGCTGATATTGAAAAACAAAATACTGCATTAATTATTGCAAATAACATGTTGGGAGGTAGTGATGGCAAAACAACTACAAAACGTAAAATTAATAGACTGATAAAAGAAGTCGATGCCTGTATTTTTAATCTTTCAGAAATACAGAAATAAAAACAAGTAATTTTAATGAGTGATTTAATTAAAATAAAAATTACAATTGCAGACAGAGTATATCCTCTGTCAATAATTCCTCAACAAGAAGAATTTTTACGTAATGCTGCAAAAGAGATTGGTGCTATGATAAAACAACTAGAAAAAAGTTACGCAGTTAGAGATAAACAGGATGTTTTGGCTATGTGCGCTTTGCAATATGCAACCAAACTTGAAAATAATAAATCCAATCATTCAAATCAATCTAAAGAGAATGAAAAAGTACTTGAGTTAATAGATATTATTGATGTACATTTAAAAAACTTTTGATGTTCTTTAATACCTTATTCCTGTATTAGTAATTATTTGACAAACTCAACGTTTAATTTTTTATAAAAAAGTGAGTCGTTATTGTAAAAGCATGCTGTTTTTTCATACAGATCCTTGATCAGTTCGTTAGCTTTAAACATGTTTTTTTGGAGTTTGTTCAAAAAACAGGCTAATACAGGTTTTTGTTTTAAGAAATTATTAAATATAAAAAACCCGCTAAACCACCACCTATTAAGGGGCCAACGACTGGAATCCAACTATATGACCAATCAGGATTTTTATTTTTACGAGGTAAGAATGAATATACTAATCTCGGACCAAAATCTCTGGCAGGATTAATAGCAAAACCAGTATTACCTCCTAAACCCATTCCAATCACCATAACTACTATCCCAATAGGAATAGCGTCTAGTGAACCTAATCCAAAGTTTTCAACAACTACCCCATCAATTTTAATATTCGGTCCTACAATACAAAAAGCACAAAATACTAAAACAAAAGTTCCGAGAATTTCAGCGAATAAATTATTTTTCAAATTTCTAATAGCAGGTCCAGTACAAAATGTACCTCTAACAACATCTTCATTATTTGACTCTCGATAATGATCTATATAAGCTATATAACTTAGCCATGAACCTAACATTGCTCCAGCCAACTGAGCTAATAAATATGAAGGAACTAAATTCCATGAAAACTTTCCAGCAATCGCGAACCCTATCGTTACTGCAGGATTTAAATGGGCTCCACTAATGCTTCCAGCAATAAAAACACCAATAAAAACTGCGAATCCCCATGTGATTGTGATTAATAGCCATGGGTTTTGACCTTCTCCTATAGTTTTCTTTAAATTTACATTAGCCACGACTCCTTGTCCTAAAACAAGTAGAAAAGTTGTTCCAATGAATTCGGCAATAAATGGGCTCACATTCATATTTTATATTTTTTTGTTAAAGATAAAAAAGATAATTTTTCTTGGGTTTTCCATTTTTGGTTTTTATTTAAAACATCTGCCATTATATCAAGAACATCATCAATCAATTTTTCAGTTTCAAAAACATCTAAAAATAAACATCGAGTCCTTCTAGCTAATATATCTTCAAGACTTAAAGCCATTTCATTTTTAATTCCCCATAGAATTTGATTTTTAGTAATGTTTATTTTTTTTGATAAAGATTCATTTGCTTTGTGATCACTACTTATTCTTAGTATTTTCTTAATATCACTTCCATAAACATGTAGAGGATCATTAAAATCAGGATTTGGATTATAACCGTGAATTTTTAAATTTTCTGTGATAGATTCAGAAAAAGATAATCCACCAACTGCAATCGCAGAATCAATAGCGTCTTCTCCAATTTTCCTATAAGTAGTCCATTTACCCCCAAGGATACTAATCAAACCACTTGCACTGATTTTAATCTTATGATGTCTTGATATTTCTTTTGTTGATTCACTTTTATCATTTGTTACAGCAAGAGGTCTAAGACCTACAAAAACACTTTTTATATCCTTTTTTTTAGGTTTTGATTTCATATAATCTCCAGCATTTGAAAGAATAAATTCAATCTCACTATCTAAAGCTTTTGGTTCAGATTTAGCAATATTTACGACCGTATCCGTAGTACCCAAAATAACATAATTTTGCCATGGAACAGCAAAAAGAACTCTGCCGTCAGTAGTATGAGGTATCATTATTGCATGTGGACTGTTTAAAAATTTCTTTTCTATAACAATGTGAACCCCTTGACTTGGTTGGATCATTTTAGAAGATTTAGGATCATCCATTTGCATAATTGAATCCGAAAAAACACCAGTTGCATTTACAACCACCTTTGATTTTATTTTATAAATGAATTTACTCGTTGATTCTTTAACTTCAATTCCTGATACCATATTATCATTTCCCTTATTTATTTTAACGACTTCAACATAGTTTAGTAAAACTCCATTATGGTTTTCAGCAGTCTGGGCTAAACTTAAAGCCATTCTTGAATCATCAAACTGTCCATCATAATATATAATACCACCTCGCAGTCCATTTTTATTAACATTTGGGATCAAATTTTCAGTTTCTTTTTTATTGAGAAAAGTAGATGGTCCAATTCCTAGGCTACCAGCCATCATATCATACATTTTTAATCCAACACCGTAAAATGGACTACTCCACCAGTCGTAGGATGGTATTACAAAGCTTAAATTTTTTACTAAATGAGGGGCGTTTTTAATTAATAATCCTCTTTCTTTAAGGGACTCAATAACTAAAGATATATCACCGTTTTGCAGATATCTTACTCCTCCATGAATTAATTTTGTACTCCTAGATGATGTTCCTTTAGCAAAGTCATACTTTTCCAATAACAGTGTTTTATAACCTCTTGAAGCTGATTCAACTGCTGCTCCTAGTCCCGACGCACCACCTCCAATGATAACAATATCCCATAAGTCAACTGATGCTAGTTTTGAGAGATTTTTCTTTCGATTCATTAGCCTATTATCTGATTAATCCTTTTATTCCATAAAAAATTCACTTTTTCTATTAATGAATTTTTTTGAGGCACAAACAATTTATCCTTCTCCCAAATATTTTCAATTGAATCAATATTTTTAAAAAACCCTGTAGCTAGTCCAGCTAGAAATGCAGCCCCTAAAGCAGTTGTTTCTGTCGTTTTTGGTCTGATAACATTTCGTTCAAGAATATCAGCTTGAATTTGCATTAATAAATTATTTGAACTCGCTCCTCCATCAACTTTTAAATTATCAAATTTTGTATTTGAGTCTTTTTCCATTGCATTAACAATTTCTTTACATCTAAGAGAAATAGCTTCTAATGCTGCTCTTGCTATATGACCCTTTGATGTATCTCTTGTTATTCCCATAATATTTCCCGTAGCATGAGGGTCCCAATACGGGGCTGCAAGACCAGATAATGATGGGATAAATGTAACTCCACCACTGTCCTTTACTGTACTTGCCAATATTTCAATTTCTGAAGCAGATTTGATGATTCCCAGTTTATCTCTAAGCCATTGAACTAGTGCTCCAGCCACAAAAACACTCCCTTCAATGGCATAAGTAGTTTTACCGTTTATTTGATATGCAATGGTAGTAAGCATCTTATTATTTGATTTTATTGGTTTATTTCCTGTGTTCATAATACAAAAACACCCTGTTCCATATGTGTTTTTAACATCACCAGGTTTGAAACAAAGCTGACCAAATAAAGCTGCTTGTTGGTCTCCTGCTATACCCGCAATTTTAATTTTGTGATTTAAAATTTCTGCTTCTCCAATGATTTCTGATGATTCGCAAAGTTCAGGAAGCATATTTATAGGAACATCAAGTAATTTCAGAAGTTCATAATCCCATTTTAACTCATGGATATTGTATAACAGTGTTCTACTCGCATTTGACGGATCAGTTACGTGTTTTTTCCCGTTTGTTAATTTCCATATTAACCAAGTATCAATTGTGCCAAAAGCCAATTCATTATTTAAAGCAGATTTTCTTGCGTTAGGTATGTTATCTAAAATCCATTTAATTTTTGTTCCGGAAAAATAAGCATCTAAAATTAATCCTGTTTTATTTTGAATTAATTCTTTTACAGAAAAGGATGAAATATTTTCTTTTTGTAATGAATCACATATTGAAGCTGTTCTTCTGTCTTGCCATACAATTGCATTGTATACAGGTATTCCAGTTTTTTTGTTCCATATCACTGTAGTTTCTCTTTGATTTGTAATTCCAATGGAATCAATATTTCCAGGTTTAATTTTTGCTAAATGGATGACTTCCTTGATTGACTTCAATTGAGTCTCCCATATCTCCTCTGGATCGTGTTCCACCCAACCTTTTTTAGGAAAAAATTGTTCAAATTCATATTGAGATATTGCAATCTGGTTACCGTTTTTATCAAAAATTACAGATCTAGAACTAGTAGTTCCAGCATCTATTGCTAAAATATATTTTTTTTTCATTTGATGATAATTCTCTATACAAATTACATTTTAAAAAAACAAATTAATAGTTTTCGTTTAATAAAATGACGGATATTTGAAGAAAAATTGAAAAAATTATATCAATCAATTAAATACATGTTAATAAGTGTATTTGCATTTTCAATCATGAATGTTTTATTAAAATACCTAAACAATTATGGGACTTTTCAATTGGTTTTTTTCAGATCAATAACGACTCTTATAATTACTTCTAGTTTATTGATATATTATAAAATTCCTTTTTTTGGAAAAAATAAAATGATTTTGATTAAAAGGGGTGCTCTAGGTGCTATGGCCATGCTTTCGTTCTTTTTTTCTGTTAGTTATATTTCTGTTGGATCTGCAGTTTCAATAAGATATGTTTCTCCCATATTTGCGGCAATATTTACAGTTATTCTGTTTAGAAAAAAGATATCTATTATTGAATGGTTTCTTTATTTAATTTCTTTTATTGGTGTTATTTTTATTAGAGGATTTGATGACAAAATGAATTTATTTGGATTTTCCATGGCATTACTCGCTGCATTTTTTTCATCATTTGTTTATCTAATTATTGAATTAATTGGGAAAAAAGAACATCCTTTGGTAATTGTAAATTATTTTATGATTACTTCATTTTTAATTGGATTAATAGGTGTCTTTTTTTATTGGGTACCAATTAATATTGAAGATATTTTATTTTTATTCCTTTTAGGAGTTGTTGGTTTTTTTGGCCAGTATTTTATGACTAAAGCATTTCAAAATGGATTTGCATATAAAGTAGCCCCAATTAAATATGTTGAAGTAGTTTTTACTATTGTATTTGGAGTTTGGATTTTAGATGAGAAATATTCATTACTAACACTAATAGGAATTTTTATGGTCATTGGTGGATTGGTATTTAATCTTATTTACAAATTTTTTAATAAAAATTAATCACCAGGACACCTAAGATATGTTATTCCTGAAAAATCTCTTCTTAAGAATCGATTTTTAGCATCAATGAAATCATTTATTTTGACATCCCCCCTTGGAATCGAAGGATACATTATGTCGGTTCTGCTTTCGCTATGATCATATCTGTAAACATCGTGTCCAAATTCATGGTACATTAACCACAATTGTTGTATTTCGGAGTAATCTTCCCAAAAATTAAGAATAACTCCGATTACAACTCTATCTCTATTACAATAGCCTGCAAATGTAGAATAACCTGCATGATCTGGTGAAACTCCGGATGCAAATTCTTCGGGTGTTTGTATATCAAATTTTAAATTCACGCTTGTGTTAATTTCTCCATAATCTGGACCACCACGAGAACACTTAACATCCTCTACGAATAAGTTCCAGTATGTCATTAGGTCTGAGTTGTCAACATTTGTATAATCAACACAACTATACAATTGTGGCTCTTCTACTTCTTCTTCTATAACTATCTCTTCTATACTTTTATCGGAACTACATTTGATAAATATTAAAAGTAGGAACAGAAATTTTTTTCTAAAAATTGAAATCATTAATTAGTTTTTTTAGTAAGTAAATTTAATATTAATAAAATTAAAACTTCATTCAAATAAAAAGTGTTAAATTTAGATATTAATACATTTAACATGAAAATGTTTAGACCCATCTTACTATTTATATTCTTTTTTAACTTAAACGGCTATTCACAATCCGATCTGGAAGCTATGGTTAAAAATCAGTTTAAACTAAAATACGATTTAACAATCTCGGAGGATCCAATTAGTGTTCGAAATCTTTTTTTAAAAAATCAAAATTTGGTCTCTGACTATGTTGGTTTTGTTTCAAATCAAAACAGATCTTGGTATTTTAATTATTTTAATTTAAACTCGATGAGAAGATCAGGTTGGAATTCATATGTTGAGCTTTATGATAATAGATTTTTAACTTGGAACAAATGGAGAGATGATCTTGTTCTTCCTTTTGGAAATTATATGTGGTTTAAGCCAAAATATAAGTATATAATTGGATCGGATGTTTCAGAAAGTCTTCAATACGGAATTAGATTGGCTAATGAAAATAGATACATTAATAATCAACTTCTTCTTCTGGGTAAAAATGCTATTGAACCTTCTGAATTAGCAGATAAAAACTCTAAACCAGTCAGAGATGATGTTTTAACTATTCTAGCTAAGAACGGGAAAAAATTTAAAGTTGTTCCCAATCCACGTAGATATAGCTCTAACTACATACGTGATTTTAACAATAATTTGAGAAATCCAAATAATCCAAACAATGGAGGTATAAAAGATACTAGATTATATAGCGGTAGTAGTAATGTGAATTCAAACTATCAAAATGGCTCAACTAATTCAGTTTCAACTGTAAAAAGATCTGTTGTTTCTTCTAGTGGAAGTACTTCTTCTAATGCTACAAATTCGAGTGGAGGTACATCTGTTGTTTCTGCTGCGATAAAACAATAATATTTTTATTTAGTAGCGAGAGGGGGGCACGATCCCCCGACCTCCGGGTTATGAATCCGACGCTCTAACCAGCTGAGCTACCTCGCCATCGGGGGCAAATATAGTTAAAGCTTTATTTAAACACAATGATTAGTAAATTTTAAGTTATAGAAAGGGTAAACAATTTTCTTTTTTATATATTGACCAAAATTTTAAATCAATGAGTAAGCGTATTCCATTTAAACTTGAAATTGACTTTCAGGCATCTCCTCAATTACTTTTTCAATATTTGTCAACCCCTTCTGGTTTATCTGAATGGTTTGCAGACGATGTTAATTCAAGAGGTGAGGACTTCACTTTTTTTTGGGATGATAGTGAAGAAACTGCTAAATTGATTCAAAAGAAAACCAATGAAAGGGTACGATTCCGGTGGTTAAATGATGAAGAAGATGCGGATAAAGTTTACTTTGAATTTATAATTCAAGTTGATGAAATAACAAAAGATGTTTCTTTAATTATTTCGGATTTCTCCGAAGAAGACGAACTTGAGGAATCAAAAATGTTATGGGAAAATCTAGTTTCTTCATTAAAACAAGTTTTAGGTTCAACCTAATTTTCAATGATAAATGTCGATGGTAAAGTATACTCTAATTTCAATTCTATAGACTCAAATCAAATTGAGTCATTTATATTAAATACTGTTTTTGAGTTTACATTAAGATGGGAGAATAATCATATCTTATTTTGGGAGGAACATTATTTTATGATGATGGCTCAACTAAGAAGGTTGAGACTGGTCATTCCAATGAATTTTACACTTGATTACTTCAATAAAGAAATTATAAAAATCATTAATGAAGATGATAAATCTTTTATAGTTGACATAAAGTTTGCTAACAAAAGCATTACAAGTTTAGACAACTTTCAACCTAGCTTAACTACATTAATAACCCTCAGTAAAGTAAATTCAATTTTTGATAATGATATTTCATACATAAATGAAATCTCATTATTTAAAGAGTTCAATATTGGTGATCATAGTTTTGCATCTATCTCGTATTTACAAAAAAATATTAAAAGGGTAGCTTCAGTGGAGTCTTATGAAAATAATTGTAACGATAATATTATTTTAAATAATAGTAAGAATGTAATTGGATCTGTCCTTGGTAATATTTTTATACTTCAAGGTGAAAGAATAATATGTCCATCTTCAAGTATTGGTAGAGAGTCTAGTGTTATATCGGATCTTTTTATTCGATATTTACAAAAAAATAGTTTTGAATTTTCATATGAATCATTTGGAGTTTTTGAACTACAGGTTGCTGATGAATTATCTGTAGTATCTATTAAAAATGGTATAAATCCAGTTGTTAAATACAGAAAAAAAATATATGAAACATCTAGACTACCTTTGATTTTTAAATCTTTTATAAAAGCAACCCAACTTTAATTGTGATTTGGATTTTCTGGACTATTTGACCAAATTAAATATTCACCTCCCAAAGAATTTAAAAAATTTTTCCAAATATTTTCAGTTTGGTTTTTTAAAATCATTTCATCATCTATACTATTAATTATCTCCCAGTTTTTATTTTGGATTTCATCGTTAAGTTGATTAGTATCCCACCCTGAATACCCTAGAAAAAATTTAATATCTTTTTTGGAGATTTTATCCTGATTTATTAAGCTTTTAATTTCATCAAAATTCCCGCCCCAATTTAAATTTTTGGAGATAGATTTAGATCCAGACACCTTAATTTTGGATTTATAAATATAAAATAAACTGTCGGTGTCAACTGGGCCACCAAAGTATAGCGGAATTTTTTTTTCTATTCCACTACTAACTTCATTTAGAGAATAATCCAGTTTTTTGTTTATCGTAAATCCCATAAGAGATTCTTTAGAATTTTCAACGACAAGCACAACTGTTCTGTGAAAGTGAGGATCTCCAATTATATTTGGAGAAGAAACAAGAATATAACTATTATTCATTTATTAAATTTAGGATAAAAAAAAAGCTCCACATGAATGGAGCTTTTTGAAATAAATGTGTATTATATTTAATTTACAGATCCAGATAATTCTGCCCCTGCCTTAAATTTAACTACATTTTTTGCAGCAATTTTAATTGTTGCACCTGTTTGAGGGTTACGACCATCACGAGCAGCACGTCTAGTAACCGACCATGATCCAAATCCAACTAAAGAAACTCGATTTCCACCCTTGAGGGCTCCACTTACATTTCCTAAAAATGATTCTAGTGCTTTCTTAGCAGCAGCTTTAGAGACTCCTGCATCAGAAGCCATCGCATCTATTAATTCTGTTTTGTTCATAATTATATAATATTTAATGTTTTATACTACACAAATTATAACCTTTAGCTAGAATCGAAAAGAAATACTTAAAAAAAAACTCCTTTTTGTTAATAAGTGCGCACTATTGTTGATAATCCTGTTTTTTATGAGACGAAAACTCCCTTTTCAAATGTAAAACCATTTAATAACTCAATATCAGATAGCCTTTTTTTATTGGGAAGTTGAAGGTTTTTAAGAATTAAAAACCCCTCCTTGTGTGATATTTTAATTTTTTTATTTAAAACTATAAGTTCATTGTCTCTGTATTTATGTTTTGAGTACTCAAAATCAGATTCAAATATTTTAATCGATTGAATTGATTTTTGATTTGTTATGTTAGTCCATGCTCCTGGATAACTATTTAAGCCATTTATAAAAAAAATAATCTCATTAATTGATTTATTCCAATTAATTTTTGTGTTTTGTTTTGTTAGTTTGGGTGCGGATTTAATAAGTGAATTATTATTTTGTTTAACTGGAATTGATTTTCCTTTATGTAATTTTTTTATCGTTTCAATAACAATTGGTTTACTAATATTTAGAAGTTTGTCATGCAGAGAATCATAAGTTTCATTAATATGAATTTTGTAATCGCCCTTTAATAAAATTTTCCCAGTGTCAATTTTTTCATCTATTAAAAATGTTGTTACACCAGTAATTTTTTCCTGATTAATTATAGCCCAATTTATTGGTGCAGCACCTCTATAGTTTGGAAGTAATGACGCATGAAGATTGAAAGTTCCTTTTTTAGGGATACTCCATACAATTTTAGGTATCATTCTAAATGCAACAACTATGAAAATATCTGAATTATGATTTTTGAGTTTTGTAATGAATGATTCATCTTTGAGATTTTCAGGCTGATATAGTTTTATTTTTTTATCAATACAAAAGTCCTTAATTGGAGAAAAATTTATTTTTCTTCCTCGACCAGATTTTCGATCAGGAGATGTAACAACTGCGTCAATAATATATTGTTCACTGTAGATTAAATCTAATATACCAACAGCAAAAGATGGAGTACCAAAAAAGATAATTTTGGGTTTCATTGAAAAGAGTATTTTGATAAAATAAATTTAATCATTTGCAACATAAAGAACTACAATTCATACAATTTTCAGTTTTATTTTCTCCAAAATACTTAAGAAGTTGCCTTGTTTTGCAATTTTTATTATCAAAAATATAATTTAAAACATCCTCATACTTAATTTTCTTAATACTATTAATTTTATTCAACTTTGGAATTAATGGGTTGATAGTATATTTATCTTCTCTTGGTTTTAGCCAGTATATTTGATGATCAGACTTAATTTCTTCTATATTTAGAAAATTCATTTTAGTATAAAAATTTAAATATTGATTTATATCTTTTTCTTTTAGGTTAGTGAGTTGTTTCATCTTAGAAATTGAAAACTCAATTTTTTCTTGAATTATGTTAGGGTAGAGTCTCAGTAAAGATTCAATTACTTTTCCTTGTGGAGTTTCAACTTGAATGCTTTCTCGTATTTTATTTACACTTACTCTCAAACTAATTTTAATTTTATTTCTTAGAATTGTTTTCAAAATTATTATGTCGTTGTTTTCCAAAAATCTTATTATATTATATGTTTTTCTTTTGTTAAATTTATATTTGGTACAAAAATCATTTAGATCAAAATCGAAAGAACTTCCCTGTCCTTCACCAATTGGTATTTGAAAATGGCTACACAATTTTTTATAAACTTGAGCTAGTTCAACTTTATTTGGAAGATTATTCAAACTATTTTTAATAAATAAGTTCTTATCCTCATGCGAAACTATTAATATTGCTTTTGAATTTTGACCACCTCTTCCAACTCTCCCTGATTCCTGGTAGTAATTTTCTATGCTTTCAGGTATATCTAAGTGAATAACTTTATTAACATCTGATTTGTCAATACCCATACCAAAAGCAGTAGTCGCAACTATTATTTTAATATCTTCTGACTGCCATTTTGATAATTTATCTTTTTTATCCTCATCTGACATTCCTCCATGAAAATAGTCTACCGAATATTGTTCTTCTGAAAGTTTTCTTGAAATAAATTCAGTTGATTTCCTTGTTTTACAATATATGATACAGCTTTCGTTTTTAATAATTTTAAATAATTCTTCAATTTTATCTTCAACATATTTAATTTCATAAAATATATTTTTTCTTTCATAGGATGCTTCAATAACATTGTACTTTATTAGACCTAAATTTCTAACAATATCTTTTCTCACCGTAGGGTTAGCGGATCCACTGTAAGCGCTTATTGAGGCTTTTGGAAAAAGATCTGTAAACTTTTTGATATTTCTATAAGAAGGCCTAAATTCATGGCCCCATTCTGAAATACAATGTGCCTCATCCACTGCGATATGACTTATTTTTGCACTTTGTATTTTATTTAAAAAATCATTATTACCAAATCTTTCTGGTGAGCAGTAGATAATATTGTAATTTCCATTAATACAATTGTCTAATTGTTGATCAATTGTCAAATGTTTAGTATTAGATTTAAAATAAAATGACGATATGCCTCGTCTAATAAGATTTTTAACTTGATCTTCCATTAATGCCACTAGGGGAGAGACAACAAGAGTTGTTCCACCAATTATCAAAGATGGAAGCTGAAAGCATATTGATTTACCTCCTCCTGTAGGGAGGCTAACTAAAGCGTTTTCACCATTAATTATGGAGTTAATTACATATTTTTGGCTATCCTTAAATTGATTATATCCCCAATATTTTAATAACAAAGTATCAATTTCTTTCATAAACATTTGCTAAGAATGTAATCGACTCTATTTTTTAAACTAGCTTTTGAAACATTATTGGGCATTAAGTTATAATGATTATAGGTTAATCTTATATACTTATCGATATCTTTTGATTTGTTAAAACTTTCTAATCTTTCATTATCATTAACATAAATTTCTTCCCATGGAGATAAAATAAAAACTTTTTGATATTTGTAGATGTATTTTCCCTGTGGAAATGAGAATGAATTGTCTTCAAGTTTTTGATAGGCATATGTATCGTATATACATCGATCAAAAAAAATCAAATTATCCTTTGAGTTAGTAATTTTTTTTGAATCATTGTATTGAATTATTCTTTTTTCAATAATTTTAGTATTAAATATTTTTTGTTTTTTAAAAAATGAATCGCCAACTCTATATTCACACTTCGATTTAATTAGGGTCCTTGAAAACTCTTCAAAGCATGTATATCCTTTTGATTTTAGAAAATTTATTATTGATGTTTTACCAGTTCCAGGTGCACCTGTTATTACTATTCTATTCAAAATTAAAGAATTATTTTAAACTATCTTTACACAAAGTTAAACTAGAACGTATTTTAAATTATGAATGATAAAGAATTTTATTCACGATTTTTACAAAACTTAAAAATTTCTCAAAAATGGCCAGGTAATTATTTATTTAAATTTATAATAAGAGATAAGGAAACTAATAAGAAAGACATTCAAGCTGTTTTTAAAGGAATGAATGCTAATTTTTCCATTAAAAAATCATCAAAAAAAAATTTTACAAGTTTAACTATTACTCTGATAATGGAGGATCCAGAATCTGTAATTAGAATATATAAAGAAGTTTCAAAATTTAAAGGTGTGATTTCACTCTAGTAAATCAACGAATTTTCACTAATTTGCACGTAAATTCTATAAATATGGAAGTGTTAGAATACAACACAAAGCGCAAACCACTTATTATTCCAGAATACGGTCGACATATTCATCTCATGATTGATCAAGTTCTTGAAATAGAAAGTCGTGAAGAACGAAATAAGTTGGCTAAAGCAATAATTGATGTGATGGGTAATTTAAATCCCCACCTTCGCGATGTTCCTGATTTTCAACATAAACTTTGGGATCAGTTACATATAATGTCTGACTTTAAACTTGACGTAGATTCTCCTTTCGAAAAACCTCAGGAAGAAGTTCTAAAAGCAAGACCAAAAAGAATCACTTATCCTGTTAGTATTCAGAAATATCGCTTTTATGGAAATAATATTAGTGAGATGGTAAATGTTGCTAGAAACTGGGAAGAAGGAGAAATGAAAGATGCACTTGTTTTTACAATTGCTAACCACATGAAAAAATGTTTTCTTAATTGGAACAAAGATACAGTTGAGGATGAGTTAATTTTTGATCACTTAAAGGAGTTATCCAGTGGAGAATTAAAAGTTAAAGAAGAATTACTTCCTTTAACTGAATCTTCAGAATTTTTAAAAGCAAGGTCCAAAAATGGTAATGGCCCCAAGTCAAATAATACTTCGATTAAAAAAAATAATTATAGAAATAAAAGAAGTCGTTACTAAGTATTTTCAAAATGGGAAGCTTTAAAATTAAGGGAGGAGTCGAATTGTCCGGTTCTATTACACCTCAGGGTGCGAAAAATGAAGCTCTTCAAGTTTTATGTGCTTCACTATTAACTGATGATAAAGTAATAATTAACAATGTACCTGACATTATTGATGTCAACAAATTGATATCTCTATTAAAAAATCTTGGAGTATCAGTTAATAAACTAGATAAGGGTAAATACGAATTTCAAGCTTCAAATATAAACCTTAACTATCTAAAATCCGATAAATTTAAAATTGACGGTAAGGGTCTTAGAGGCTCAATTATGCTTGTAGGACCTCTACTAGGAAGGTTTGGAACAGGAAGTATTCCTAGACCTGGTGGTGATAAAATTGGAAGAAGAAGGTTAGATACTCATTTTGAAGGGTTTATTAAATTAGGAGCTAAGTTTAATTACAATAAAGAAGACTATTTTTATACCGTATCGGCTCCTCATTTAAAGGGAGTAGAGATGTTGCTGGATGAACCATCCGTTACAGGCACAGCTAATATATTAATGGCCTCTGTTTTGGCTCAAGGCAAGACAGTTATATACAATGCAGCATGTGAGCCTTATTTACAACAACTATGTAGGATGTTAGTATGTATGGGAGCAAATATATCAGGTATTGGCTCAAATCGATTAACAATTGAAGGTGTAGATAAATTAAATGGAACATCTCACACTATACTTCCTGATATGATAGAAATAGGAAGTTGGATCGGTCTTGCTGCTATGACTAAAAGTGAACTGACAATAAAAAATGTCAATTGGAACCATTTAGGACAGATTCCATCTGTGTTTAAGAAACTAGGAATTCAACTAGAGAAAGTAGATGATGATATATATATTCCGGCCCATAAAAACGGTTATGAAATTCAAAGTTATATTGATGGATCAGTATTAACTGTTTCTGACGGACCTTGGCCAGGATTTACCCCAGACTTATTAAGTATAATTTTAGTAGTGGCTACTCAAGCCAGAGGTAGTCTGTTGATTCATCAAAAAATGTTTGAAAGTAGATTATTCTTTGTAGATAAACTTATAGATATGGGAGCTAAAATAATATTATGTGATCCTCACCGTGCTACTGTAATAGGACATGACTTCAAATCTCAGTTAAAATCAACTGTAATGACCTCTCCAGATATTAGAGCAGGGATTTCACTTTTAATCGCTGCACTTTCAGCTAAAGGCACTAGTATAATTAACAATATTGAGCAAATTGACAGAGGTTATCAAGATATTGATACTCGTCTTAATGCTATTGGTGCAAAAATAACTCGAATTTAAATTTTAAGATTACCAATACCCCCATCAACACGAATTACTTGTCCTGTTATCCAAGATGATTTTTCCAATAGAAATATTGCTGTTTCAGCAAGTTCTTTTGGTGATCCAACTTTTTTAAGAGGGTGTCTTTCCACGGCTCTTTCCATTTTAGTATCATTGTTTAAGAATTTATCTGCAAGGGGTGTATTAACTATTGAAGGTGCAATTGCATTAACCGATATTTTCGGAGCTAACTCAGCAGCCAAGGACCTAGTTAATCCTTCAATCGCACCTTTAGATGCGGCTATAGATGAGTGAAACGGCATTCCAGTCTGAACTGCAACTGTACTAAATAAAACTATGCTTGAGTGTTCTGATTGATTTAAGTTTTTCAAAACTGCTTGAATATTTTTAACTGCTCCCATGACATTGAGATTAAAGTCTGATATAAATGTTTCAGGTTTTAAACCTCTAAATGGTCTAAGATTTATCGTTCCAGGGCAGTATACAAGTCCATCCAATGAATCAGGAAGAAGAGTTGAGTCAATTGTTTCTTCCGTGATATCAACTTTTATAAATTGGTGTTTGAAGTCAGATAGTGAGTCATTTGTTCTATTTGCAACATAAACATTATGAACCTCATGTATTTGTTTAACAATCTCAAACCCAATCCCTGAGCTTCCTCCGATAATAAGTATATTTTTTTTCATATTATATTTTTTAATAATTCATTTCTAGTGTAAGATTCTTATTTTCCGTATTCTCCAAAAAGTTCAACTAATTTATTATATCTGTAATTAAATATTTCATCAAGTTTTGGTTTTACAATTATTGGATGAAATAATTGACCTAAAACACCAAAAGGTAACTTATAATCAATAATATCCTCCATTTTAACTCCACCTTTAATTTTTTGAATAAAATGTTTATGGTGCCATAAAGAGTAAGGTCCAAACCTTTGTTCATCTACAAAATATGCTCCTTTTTTGACATGAGTAATTTCAGTAACCCATTTTGTAGGTATTCCAAACATAGGAGTAACCTTATACTGAATAATTTGACCTGCAAACATTTCTTTTTCTGCACCACTGAGAATTATAAATCCCATATAATCAGGAGTTATTGTTTTTAAATTTCTTGGGTCTGATAAAAAATCCCATGCTTGTTCTAGAGAAATGGGAAGTTTTTGAGTTGTAGTCTTTCTGTAAATTTTCATATAAAAATTTACTCAAATATACTATTTGTATTTATTGATTTTTAATATTTTTTCCATTTTCATAATCAAGATTAAAGGATTTTAAATTGTGATGTTTTTTTTTGAGAAAAGTTCCAAATACTTATATTTTTTATTGTTTTTATAACTCTATTGACCATAAAGATTATTTATTTTTTTGAAAGATAGTAAAGAGTTATAAAATCAGCATTAAACAAATAATATCTGAAGTAAAAGCAATATAACTGAAAAGAGATTTAGACATCAATATTAAATAAATTATTAATTAATCATTAATTCATGTAAACATATAATTTTAGTTATTAAATTTGATGAACAAAATATTTTAAATCATGAAAAAAATTTTATTCTTACTATTATTTGTTCCGTTTTACAACATAGCTCAAGTAGTTTCTCCTCAAGCAAGCCCTTCAGCTTCAATTAATCAGACTGTTGGTTTAACTGACATCAAAATTGAATACTCTAGACCTGCAATGCGAGGGCGAGAAGTAATGGGTAATTTAGTTCCTTATGGGGAACTATGGAGAACTGGTGCCAATGCAAATACGAAAATTAGTTTTTCCGATCCAGTTATTATAAGTGGTGTTGAAATACCAAATGGCACATATGCCATATATACTCGTCCAGGTAAAGAAATGTGGGAAGTATTTTTCTATAAAAAAAGTGATAATTGGTCACTTCCAAAAGCTTGGGATGCTAAAGAAGTTGCAGTTGTTTCTGAATCTTCAGTCAAAATTACTTCGGATTTAACAGAATCTTTTACAATTCAGATTGAGAATATAACAAATAATGATGCTGAGCTTACCATTTCATGGGAAAACACCAAAGTATCAACATTGATAAAAGTTCCTACTCCAAAAAAAGTAATGGCATCTATCAAGAAAACTTTATCTAATAATCCAACTGCACGTGATTATTATAGCTCTGCGGTATACTATTTAACTAGTGGTTTAGATCTTAAACAAGCTAAGAATTGGATGGAAACAGCAATTGATAAGGGGAATAATAAGTATTTTCATTTAAGACAATATTCATTAATTTTAGGTGGTTTGGGTGAAAATAAAATGGCAATTGAAGCTGCTAAAAAATCTTATGAATTAGCAAAAATTGCTGGAAATAGTGACTATTTAAAGATGAATAAAGAATCAATAGAGCAATGGTCTAAGTAATTCAAAAAAACTAAATTAATTTTAAAACCTCACTTCATAGTGGGGTTTTTAATTTACAGCTTTTCTATTATTAATCTTATGGAACATGTAAGCTATGGATATTGTTAAAATTGAACCCAATACATTTAACCATAGATATCCAAATAAATCAAACACATAACGATCTATTAAGTAACATGAGATAATTATTAATTCTGAAATTATAGCTGCGTAAAATATTGGGTTACTTCCAATTTTTTTAAAAAATATTGCAACTAAGAATATCCCGAGAATTGTTCCGTAGAAAATAGATCCAATAATATTAACTAGCTGAATTAAGTTTTCAAAAAGATTTCCAAATAAAGCAAAGATAATTGCTATTACACCCCACAATAGTGTGAATGATTTTGCCATTGCTACATAGTGTTCAGGAGACAAATTTGGCTTATGCCTTTTGTACAAGTCAATTAAAGTTGTTGCTGATAAAGCATTTAATTCAGAAGCAGTTGAACTCATTGCAGCAGCAAAAATTACTGCCAATAACAGACCTATTAATCCATTCGGTAAGTGATTAACAATGAATGTGATAAACACATAATCTTTATCATTAATTGAAGCGTTTTTATCGTTCTTAATTATAAGATCATTTATTTTCTTTCTTTGTGATTTATTTTCTGAATCAAGCTTTAAGTATTCCTCCTTTAAGTTGTTATTTTCAAAAAACATTGGACTAGATAAAACTTCATGTTTTTTATTTTGAGTTAACTCATAGTCTTTTTCAATTTTATAATAATCATTTGCATGAATAGAATTCTTGACTTCCGTCAAGTTTTTAGGATTAAAGTGAATAGGTGGAGTTTCGTATTGATAAAATACAAATACCATAACACCTAATAGTAGAATAAAAAACTGAAATGGAATTTTAAGAAACCCGTTCATTATCAGTCCCATTTGACTTTCCTTTAACGATTTTCCAGAGAGATATCTTTGTACCTGACTTTGATCTGTTCCAAAATAGGAAAGAGCAAGAAATAATCCACCTGTGATTCCACTCCAGAATGTATATCTGTTATTAGGATTTAGACTAAAGTCTAGTATGTTTAATTTTTCACTATAACCTGCCAATTTAAGTGCATTTGAAAAATCAATATTTTCAGGCATTTTTAAAAGTGCTATCCAAAAAGCAGATATTAGGCCAATGATAATAATTATCATTTGTTGTTTTTGGGTAACATTTACAGCATTAGTCCCACCTATTAAGGTATAAAATATCACTACAAGGCCGATCAATATGACTAGGATTTTCAAGTTCCACCCTAGAGCAACACTTAAAATTATCGCAGGAGCATATATAGTTATTCCTGCTGCTAACCCCCTTTGAATCAAAAATAAGATTGCTGTTAACGTTCTAGTTTTTAAATCAAACCTATTTTCTAAAAATTCATAAGCAGTATAGACATTTAGTTTTTGGTAGACAGGTAAAAAAAATAAGCATATTATTATCATCGCAAATGGAAGTCCAAAGTAAAACTGAACAAACCCCATGCCTTCGTTGTAGGCCTGGCCGGGAGTAGACAGAAAAGTAATTGCACTTGCCTGGGTTGCCATTACAGAAAAACCCACAGTCCACCATCTAGCTTTATTATCTCCTTTTATATATGATTTTATAGATGAATGATCTTGATTTCTCCATACTCCATAACAAGCTATGAATAAAAGTGTTCCAACTAAAAAAATCCAATCAATAGCTAACATTAATTATAATTTTTCATGATCAGATAAAATATAAACCAGTAAAGAATGTTTATTAGTATCAATAAGGTATATAAATTTTTTTTTATCTTATTCATGCCCATAATTAATTAAATTAACAAATAATCGATAGGCACCTGGAACTCCGGCAGGCAGTTCTCTAAAAAAACTTAATCCAGTATAAATTATTTTACCATCACCAAAATCTGAAACTAGCAAGCTTCCTCTTTTTTTTGTTTCATTAATGTCATTCATCTCTAATAAGGCTTCAAATTCGTTTCCCCAATTATTTGGAAAATACAATCCTCTTTCCTGAACCCAATTATTAAAATCAAACTGACTTATTGAATTTGGATAATTTAATATTGAATGTGATTTATTAATAATTTTAATATTCGAGTTTTCATCTGTCACCCTGTCTCGTGATATTTCTAATTTAAATGGAGTGATATCCTTAGTTTTTAGACCTCTACTGGTATTGTATTGAATAATTAAAGTCCCTCCATTTTTCGCATAATTCCACAAAATTTTGTTTTTAAAACGCAACTCTTCTAAAACATTAAAAGCCCTTATTCCAACTATTACTGTTGGAAATTTATTTAAATTTTCAATTGAAATATTAGTTGGATCTATTTTAACTACGTTAATATTAATATTTTCTAAACTTTCAGGTATTTTATCTCCAGCTCCCATAATATAGCCAACTCTTGTTATATTATTTTTTAAATTAATCTTTAATAATTTGGAGGAGCTAGTTTTAACTATGAATTGTTTGGGTATGTGAGGGTAGTCGATTTTAACAAGTTGTTTATTATATATTTTACCTTCCGACTTAACCTCGGGTATTACAAATCCTGAGGTATTTTTTTCATTGGGTTTGACCTTAAATGAATAATTTTTTTCTTCATTTTTATTTTTAATATCTAAAATATATTGTTCTGGTTTCACACTCCATCCCTCAGGAATAGAGAGCCTTAAAATTCCTTTAAAATTATCTTTATAGGTGGTTGCAGATACTGAAATTTGTTTTTCCTTATCATCTGGAAAAATATAATCGGGTTGATCTAAATTAACCGTTATTTTAGGTACAATAGTAAAAGGAGTAACTACTTCTCCTTTAACAGGATCATTAAAACGATAGTTAGCATTAACTAACAATGAAAATCTTGTTTTATTAATTTCAATATTTACACTTGCAGATACTGCACGAGGAGTTTCAGGTAATCCTTTTAGTTTATTTTCGTCAACTTGATACATTCCAATATCACCATCTCTTAAAAGCCAATATGGTGTTGATATTTTATCTCCAATTAATATTTTTATTTGTTTTTCAAACAGTTCATTATCAGATAAATTTTTGCCAATATTAAATTTGGTATCATTAATAATAATGCTGTTTAATTGAACATTTGATTTTGATGGATTAACAAATTTTAAATTAAATTCTTCAGATGAATTGGGTATACCCAATTCATTTTTACTGTTGAGTTGAATTTCTAAACCTAAACAGTGAGATATAACGTTTTTAACTTCTTCAATTTTCTTTCTTTTCCAATATCCATCCTCTACATTTTCAATAGCTTGATAAATTTGAATTAATGACGACACGTTTTTTTGTGGTTTTTTAAAATCAAAATTGTTTAGCAATGTATCTATTAGTGTCTCAACCTTATTGCCATTTTCCAATCTATTCCAACTGATATCAATTCCTTCAAAAGGATCATTTGATATGATAGGATTTCCCTTTATAAGCTCAAGATAGTTCCATTTTGGTCCGCCTGGGCTTGGGGATCTTCCAAAGCCTTGTGATTTATGCTGACTTCTGCTTTTTGATGAAATCTCATCATATGTTACCCCAGTTAACGTATTTAACTCTCCATAATCAAAATTCAGGAACTGACCTTTGTCAACATTACTAAAATTCTCCTGACTTCCATAAAAAAACCATGAAACATTAAGAAATAGTCTTTTTGGACTCCAAATAGATAAATTATCTAAATGTTCTGGAAAAGAAGTATTATCGGAGGACAAATCAAATGCATCGTAACTTAGAAGGGCAGAAGAGGTATGATGACCGTGGGTGGTTCCTGCTGTTCTGTGGTCAAATCTATTAACAATTATATCAGGTCTAATTGTTCTTATATGTTTTACTATTTGACTCATTAATTCATTTTTATCCCAAATATTTAGTGTTTCATTTGGATTTTTAGAGAAACCAAAATCATTTGCAGTAGTAAAAAGCTGATTAGCACCATCAATTTTTCTTGCAGCTAATAATTCATGTGTTCTAATTAAACCTAGTGCATCTCTTAGTTCGGTTCCAATTCTGTTTTGACCTCCGTCACCTCTTGTTATTGAGAGATAGGTTGTTTCAATATGGTGTTTATTGGAGAAATAAGAAATAAGACTTGTATTTTCATCATCAGGATGAGCACCTATATGAAGTAGACTTCCTAAAACGTTAAGTTTTTGAATTTTAGAATATATTTCAGAACTACTTTGAGATTTTAAATTTAAAGTGATCAATACTAAAATAATAAAGGTAAATGAAGTTTTGATTTTCATGATTTCATTCTATTTAAACAGATTTAAAGTTAGTATTTTAGTTTTTAATTTTTTCAATTTCATTTAAAACTTCATAGACGGGTAGACCAACAATATTTGTGTAGCTTCCATTAATTCTTGAGACATTCATTAAACCTATAGATTCTTGAATTGCGTACGAACCAGCTTTGTCATATGGGTTTTCATTCAATATGTAA
The DNA here is from genome assembly GCA_964432535.1 of uncultured Flavobacteriaceae bacterium. Classification (GTDB taxonomy): domain Bacteria; phylum Bacteroidota; class Bacteroidia; order Flavobacteriales; family Flavobacteriaceae; genus Marivariicella. Next base: position 95,949 of record CAYSNJ010000002.1, read on the forward strand.
TCTTCTATAACCGACAAACTTAACTTTTGAAAGGTCACCTCTGTAGTTACATCAATACAATGAAAATCGGATTGAGTTAAAAAACCTACGGCTGTAATTACTTTATGGGTACTATCAGATAAAGTGCTTAACATTTCTCTTGCATCATCAGCAGTCAACGGTTTTCCAAGAAAATTATCATTGTGCCAAACAATAGTGTCCGCTGTTATTACAATTTGATTTTTTTTTATAATTTTTCTGAAAGGTTCTGCTTTTAGTCGAGCAATATATCTTGGAATTTCAAAACCTTTTAAGTGTTTTGGAAACTTTTCCTCCACATCAAAAGTTTTAATTGAAAAAGGGAAATTAAATAGTTTAAAAAATTCTTTTCTTCTTGGTGATTTAGATGCAAGTATTATCTCTTTTTCAATCATATTATTCTTTGAATTTATCTAAATACGTCCATTTATTCTGAACCCTTAGAACTTGCTCAATTATTTCTCGGACACATCCCATCCCTCCATCTTTATGAGATATATAATCTGCAATTTTTTTGACATCCACTGCTGCATCCTGAGGACAGGTTCCTATTCCAACACTATTCATGACTGGGATATCAGGTAAGTCATCTCCCATATAAAGAATTTCATTTGGAGACAAGCTATATTTATCCAATATATGTTCATAGGATTTTTCTTTGTTGTGTGAATCAAAATAAATATCAGTAATCCCAAGCGATTTTAATCGATTTTTTACAGACTCATCAGTTCCTCCAGAAATGATTATGACTTTATATTGATTATCTATAGCAAATTTTATGGCAAAGCCATCTTTGGCATTCATTAAACGTAACATTTCACCATTTGGTGAAATCAAAAGTTTTCCATCTGTTAAAACCCCATCAACATCAAAAATGAAAGTGGTTATATTATTTAATCTCTTTTTGTAATTTTCTTCTATCATAGCTAACCTGAATTGATTCTGTTATTGTATTGTAAAGTTTTTTATCATTTAAATTTTTGATAAGTTTATTATGAATTTTTAATGTTTCGTAATCAAATCTTCTTGCTGGGCCAGTTTGGATTTCCTTTGGATCATTATTCAGTGTTTGGTTTATCGTATTCTTTATTATAGGTTCTAAAATAGAAAATGAAATATTGTTATTAAGACATATTTTTCTTCCTTTATGGATCATATGATTAACAAAATTATTAACCCAAACTGCTGATAAGTGAATGTTAGCTCTTTGTTCTGAATTTAAACACTCATAATTGCCACCCAATGCTAAAACGAGTTTTTTTAAAACATTAAGATCATTATTGTTCTTAGCTTCGATACAAAACGGTGTTCCTTTAAAAGGATTAGAGTTTGATTTTAATATTGTCTGTACTGGAAACAAAACTCCTGATCTAGAATAATTATTAAAAATATCTATGGATGTTGCTCCTGAACAATGAATAATAAAATTATCAGTATTAATAAAATTAGAAATTTTATTAATTGAATTATCTGAAACTGCTAAAATATACAAATCAGCTTTTTTAAGATTTTTCAAAATATTTATTCCTTTTTTTGGAATTTTTTTATCTTGCCAGTCTCTTCCATACCATTCAAGTAAATTGAAATCTTTTAGTTTATTTATTTTATCTGCAAGTTTTGTACCAACATTTCCATTCCCAATAATCGTTATTTTTAACATAATTTCAAATGTACATAATGTTGTCAATAAATTAATAAATTAAAAAATTCATAATCATAAAATATTTCATATTTATAAGAGGAATTCTATTTTAAAATTCAGTATCAAAGGGTATATTTGTAGTATCAATTTACAAGATAATGCAAGAGAAATTTTTTAAGTATTTGTTTTCAAATCAACTAATGGCTCTTTTGTTTATAGCATTTCCAACTGCAATGGGTATTGGCACTTTTTTAGAAAGCTTTTATTCTACAACAGCTGCCAAAATTTGGATCTATAATGCTCGATGGTTTGAGCTTATTATTGCCTTACTAATGTTAAATTTCATTGGTAATATTTTTAAATACAGACTTTTTAAAAGAGATAAATGGATAGTGTTGTTACTTCATCTTTCTTTTATATTAATTATTTTTGGAGCATTTATAACACGTTATTTTGGTTTTGAAGGAGTAATGCCTATTAGGGAAGGAGATCAGACTAGTAAAATGATATCAGAAAAAACTTTTCTAACAGTTTTGGTTGACGGAGAGATTAATGGTACTCTTCAAAGAAAGAAGCTGACTGATGAAGTTTTATTTTCCCAACACACTTCAAATAATCTAAAATGGAATAAAAATTTTGATGGTCAAGATTTTTCAATTACTCGTGTCAAGTATATGGAAAATGTATCGGAGGGTCTTGTTTTAGATCCTGAAGGTGAAAGATATCTAAAGATTGTTGAAGCAAATGATGGAAATAGGCACGAACATTTTCTAAAGGAAGGTGAAATCGCAAGTATTCATAATGTTCTTTTTACATTAAATAATTCGGTAGAAGGTGCTATTAATATTCGATCCGAATCTGGTCTTTACTATATTGATTCCCCTTTTTCTGGAACATTTATGAGAATGTCTGATCAGTTCAAAGGGGAGATTAATGAAAATGTTGAACAAGAGTTATTACTTAGATCCCTGTATGCAATTCCAAATTTCCAATTTGTAATTCCTGATCCACCATTGAGGGGAAACTTTGGTATTGTTAAGTCAGAAAATAATTCGACTAATAAACAAGATGCATTATTCTTATCAATCAGCTCCATGGGCGAAACAAAAGAAATAGGAATAATAGGAGGAAAGGGAGTTGTTAATGAGCCAAAGAGCATAAAAGTAGGTGGGCTTGATTTTAATATCTCATACGGTTCGCAATCATTAAATCTTCCTTTTTCAATTACTCTGAATGATTTTATTGCAGAAAAATATCCAGGCACAGAAAAAAGCTACTCATCTTTTATGAGTAAAGTTACAGTTAAAGACAATTCAAAGAAATTTGATTACGACATATACATGAATAACATTTTAGATTACCAAGGATATAGATTTTTCCAAGCTTCTTTTGATCCAGACGAAAAGGGAACTATACTTTCTGTCAATAATGATTTTATGGGAACGTTAATCACTTATATCGGATATATTTTATTATATCTATCTATGTGTGGTATTTTTTTTATTGGTAGAACTCGATTTAAAAATTTATCTATGAGCCTATCAAAACTTAAGAATAAAAATTTTTCAATTGTATTTCTATTTTTCTTTTTTAATATTTTAAGTGCCCAAGATTCATTTACCAAAAAATTTGAATTGCATCAATTTGATTTTGATTCATTAATTCAAGTTACTGCATTTCCAGACGCTCAGGCAAATAAGTTTGGGAGTTTAATAATACAAGATTTAGGTGGTAGAATGAAACCAGCTAATACTTTTTCTTCAGAATTACTTAGGAAAGTAAGTAAAAGCGATACATACAAAGGACTTTCATCAGATCAAGTATTATTATCGATAGTTAATAATCCTTCAGTATGGTATAATGTCCCAATCATTTATTTAAAAAGGGGCAATGATAGTCTTAGGATGATCGCTGGAATAGATAAACAATCAAAATATGCACCTTTGGTATCTTTCTTTGATGAAAAAGGAAATTATAAAATTGCTAGTCAATTAGAAAACGCATATCGATCTCAAACACCAAATCAATTTCAAAAAGATTTTATTGAACTCGATAAAAGAGTTAACCTGTTATATTCAGCCTTGGAGGGGAAGGTTTTGAGGATTTTCCCTATTCCAAAGGATTCGATTAATAAATGGGTTTCATTTCCAGAATTAAAGGATGTCAGCATAAGTGGAACAGATTCATTGTATGTTAATAATGTTTTACCACTTTATTTCCAATCTATGCGAATAGGAAAGTCTAACGGAGATTTCACTCAGGCTGATGAACTTATAGAGAGTTTAAAAGGTTATCAGCGAAAGTATGGTTCAGAGGTCATTCCAAATTCTTCAAAAGTTAATGCAGAAATTTTGTACAATAAATATGATATATTTAAAAAATTATTTAGTTGGTATATATATGCTGGCCTTTTATTATTCGTGATTTTAATTTTGAGAATTTTTAATGAAAATAAAATATTAAAATATCTTGAAACAGCAATGATAAGTGTTATTGTAGTGCTTTTTTCATTTCATTCATTAGGTTTAATTTTTAGAGCATTTATTTCTGGTCATGCTCCATGGAGTGATGCATATGAGTCTATGATATATGTTTCATGGGCAACTTTATTTTTCGGTTTAATTTTTGGTAGAAAATCATCACTTACAATTGCAGCTACAACATTTGTGTCCTCAATGATACTTATGATAGCACACTGGAATTGGATGGATCCAGCTATAGCAAACTTACAACCTGTCTTAGATAGTTATTGGCTTATGATTCATGTTGCTGTAATTGTAGGTAGTTATGGTCCTTTTTCAATAAGTATGATACTTGGAATTGTAGCTTTGTTTTTAATTACTATAACAACAAATAAAAATAAAAATAAGATCAAACCTAAAATTAAAGAATTAAGTATAATTAACGAGTTATCTATTACGATAGGTTTAATAATGTTAACGATAGGGAACTTCCTCGGAGGTATGTGGGCTAATGAAAGTTGGGGAAGATATTGGGGATGGGATCCCAAGGAAACCTGGGCCTTGATTTCAATAATGGTATACGCATTTGTAATTCACATGAGGTTGGTTCCAGGATTAAATGGTAGGTGGCTATTTAATTTGATGAGTATTGTTGCATTCTCAAGTATTTTAATGACATATTTTGGTGTAAACTTTTATTTAGTAGGACTTCATTCTTACGCAAGTGGTGATAAAATTATAACTCCAGACTTTGTATACTATTCAATTTTGTTTATTATTTTTTTAGGATCAATATCATTCTATCAAAACAGAAAATACTATAAATAGTTACTTTAAAGATGAAATAAAATCGTCTTCGTCAACACCAGATTGTACAAGTTTAATTGATTTTTCAACTATTAAATTTACATCTTCAATTGGAAACCCCAGAGCTATTGTGAATTTATTGAGTAATTTTATTTCTTCTTGATCTGCAATTTTATCTGCAACAACAATCCTAGACAAGTCATAAAGTCTTTCTAAACGCTTTTGCTCAGATGCAGGGGGGTTTATATGATAAGAGTCAGGGTTTAATATTATCTCATCTACCACGCAGGGTTCAATTTCTAATAGAATGCCAAGTCTATTGATGAATTTTCTTTCTTCATCTGTTATAACATTATCACTTAAAGCTACTTTTACTATTGAAGCAAAATGATCTCGATTACGGTTTTTGAAATTACTTGAAAAAATATTGGACATGAATTTTTTTTCAAATATAAAAAACCTCTATTTACTTTAAACATCTATAAGCATATTTATATTTATTGTTTGTATTTTTTTACTTTAGCTTCAAAATTTAATGATGCTTTTAAATATTGTAGACGAGACATCAGCTCTTGAATCAGTTGTTGTTGGTATTGCCAACAGTAGTGGAGGTATCCCTTCTTTAGATGATGTATATGACCCAAAATCAAGGGTTCACATACTTTCAGGAACATACCCTTCAGAGATTGATATGATAGGTGAACTAGATAATTTTGTTTCAAAATTAATTTCCTATGGAATTAAAGTGTTTAGACCAGGTGTAATAAAAAACTATAATCAAATTTATTCAAGAGACATTGGATTTGTAATAGAAAATAAATTTATTAGATCAAACATTTTGCCAATCAGGTCAAGAGAAATTGATGCCCTTAAAACTATTATAGGTTCATTTCCCGAAGATTGTATAATTTCTTTTCCGGAGGATGCTCATATTGAGGGTGGAGACGTTGTTCTTCATAATGATAAAATTTACGTTGGTGCATATGTAAAAAATGATTATTCAAAATACATAACTGCAAGAACCAACAGTAAAGGTTTAGAGGTTCTTCAAAATCATTTTCCGGAAAAAAAAGTTATTTTGTTAGAATTAAATAAGTCTAATACAGACCCAAAAAAAAATATTTTACATCTTGATTGTTGTTTTCAGCCAATTGGAAAAACATCTGCAATAATTCATAAAGAAGGATTTTCTAATCAAAATCAATTGATATCATTAATTAATGATTTTGGTTCTGAAAATTGTTTTTTTATTAATTCTAAAGAAATGTTTGATATGATGAGTAATATTTTTTCAATAAATAAAAATACTGTTGTGTCTGATCCTAGTTTTACTAGACTTAATGAATGGCTTATTATTAATAAATTTAAAGTAGAGGAGGTACCTTTTAGAGAAATTGCAAAACAAGAAGGTTTATTTAGATGTGTCACCTTACCATTAATTAGAAAATAATGAATGGATTAACTAATCATGTTTTAATGGTTCGCCCTCATCTTTTTAAAAAGAATGAACAAACATCATTGAATAACTACTATCAAACTGACAGCAGTTTAGACATAAACACATTAAATAAATTAGCTCTTATTGAATTTGATCAATTAGTTAAATGCTTAGTTGACAATGGTATAAAAGTTACAGTTCACCAGGACAATGGTAAACCTGAGACCCCAGATTCATTATTTCCAAATAATTGGATCTCTTTTCATAATAGGCATAAAGTGATTATTTACCCTATGTTTGCTAAAAATAGAAGGGATGAAAGGTCTGATAATGTGTTTAATTCTCTAAAATTATCGGGTGTAAACTCAGATATTATTAGAGGGAACTGGAAGTATGGTTTTAGATCGAGTTAATAAAAAAATTTATGCTTCATTATCTGACAGAACAGATAAATCTATAATACTAGATTTCTCAAAAAAAATGAAATATAAACCTATTATATTCTCTTCATTTCAGAATGTTAAGAATATGAGGTTAAAGATTTATCATACAAATGTTATGATGAGCATTGGGGATAAATTTGCAGCCGTAGGATTGAAAACCATAGATGATGTCAATGAAAGAGAAATGGTTTATAATGAATTAAAAAATGACAAAAAAGAAATTATTTCACTTACTGAAAATCAAATTGAACAATTTGCTGGAAATATGCTACTTGTCAAAAACTCAAATCAACCCTTACTGGTGATGAGTACTTCAGCATTTAATTCGTTATCTATGGATCAGATTAATAAATTTGAAACTTATGCAAGGATAGTTCACTCTAGTTTAGAAACAATTGAGAAATTAGGGGGAGGGAGTGCAAGATGTATGTTAGCCGAAATTTTTTAAACATAACTTTTAATAATATTTAAAAAGTATTTTTTGTAGCCACAAAACGAATTCTTTTATAATCAGCATACCAATTTCCATCAATAAAACATTTTTCTTTTAAATTTTCTTGAACCTCACATTTAATATCTTCTATATGTACATCATTTACATCTTTGAAAAAACTTCCAGCAAACATTGATATCCAATCCTTCATTCCGTTTTTTTGATTAGTGAGTTTGGTTGGACGATCAAAACACTTTGCTGTTACAATTTTAAATCCAGAAGATTCTAATTCAGCTGAATATTGTTCAATTGAGGGAAAATACCATGGAACTATTTTAGATTGATCTAGATACCCTCTAATTTTAAGAGAGTTCCTTAATTGAGCAATTATTAATTTGACATTGTCTTTTCCACCAAACTCAAGAACAATTTTCCCATTTTTTTTCAAATTCTCATACATACATTCAATGACATTCTTATAATTTGTAATCCAATGCAAAGTTGCATTTGAGAAAATGGAATCAAATTTTTTTTTAAATCTAAAATTCTCTGCATCTACTAATTGAAAATTGATTTTTTTAAACCTTAATTTCGCATCAGTTATCATTTCAATAGACTTATCAATTCCGATTGCTTCTTTTGATAATTTATCAATTTTAAATGTTAACTGACCAGAACCACAACCTAAATCTAAAATTCTTTCATTTTTTTTTGGATTGAGTATTTCTATAAGTGATTTACCGTAATCGTATACAAATGAATGTTCATCATTATATAATTTTGTATCCCATTTTGAAATTATATCCTCTTTTTTATATTTCATGGGCTCTATTTAATTGATGCCTTTATTTTTTTCTTTAAAAATGCCATTTTTTATATCCTTTTCGACCTTATCTCCATCAAATGTTTGTCCATGCATACTAATGTAAACCCCTTTTTTTAGTGTTTGAACCATTGAAAGAGCACCTCCTAAATTGAAAAACCCGTCTGACGAGCTTCCAAACGCATAGGGAACCATAGCTCCAGTGATTACAATAACTTTATCAGGGATATTTGCTTTAATTAGATAATTTGCAGTATTAGTCATCGTATCTGTTCCGTGAGTAATTACTATATATTTAGATTTACAATTTAAACATGCTTTTTCAATTAATTTAAGATGTGATTCATTCATTTCAAGACTATCAATTAACATTATTTGATCGATAGTTAACTCAAGTCTACACTTTGCTCTCTCAAGCATTTCGGGAATATGGGTCTTTTCAAAAAATAACTTACCAGTTATAGAATTGTATGTTTTATCAAAAGTTCCTCCAGTTACAAATATTTGAATTTTATTCATTTTAAAAGTTCATAACAGTATTGGTAATGTATCTTTTGAGACGATAAAGTTGTTCTTTTTTGAGACCTAAGATTTTATTTTTATTCAAAATATAACCTTTAACTTCATTTGATAGTTTCTCATCTTCCATCAATGATTTGAAATGATGTATCATATTTTTCTGAAGTTCTCTTTGAAGAATATCAGGTTTTGTTATCTCTTTGGTTAGATTATTTGTTAAATATTCAATTAGTTCAAATACATATAAACCGTTGCCTTCAAGAGTGTTTTCAGTTGAAATCATGTTATTTAACTTTGGTACACTTAAAATTCTATTGAAAGCTGATTTTTGAAGATTACTTATTAGCGATAAAACACCATCTTTTTTAATTTTAGACACAATATTTTTATCGTACAGCCAAATTGGAGAGGACCATAAGTTTTTATTCAAAAAGTCTAGGGCAACTAATTGTTGATCTTTTGTAACAGTTTTGAAAGGTGTTGCAGCTTGGCCCTTATTAATTATAGTTTGATTGACGCCACCTATAACAGAAATTACATGATAGATATATCTTCTATAAACGCCTATTAGTTCTCCATATAATTCATTTAAATCCTCATAATTTGCACCTTCAATGGTTGTCCATTCATCTAAATTTTTTGAAACAATTTTCAAATTCATTAATCCATAATTACTTGCTTTTACAGGATCATTTCCGATATTTTCAGTCTGTGAATTTGGATCATTTCCATACGACCCGAACATATAAATAGGGTTTAAGTTTTTGTTTCCGACCCATCTATTCAGATTATTCTTTATTTCATTTTCATTTTTATTAGAAAAATATCTATATCCCCATTCAATTGCATAATCATCATATGGGCCAAGTTTCCTTACAAAACGAATATTTTCATCGCCTGGCTGGGCAACATAGTTATATCTTGCATAATCCATAATAGTTGCAGCAATTCCCATTTTCTGAGTAAAATCTCCTGATCTCAGTGAATCTACAGGATATGCAGAGCTAGCCTTCATATTATGGGGTAGCCCAAGAGCATGTCCAACCTCATGTGAAATAACTCTTCTCATCATTTCTCCAATTTCTTTTTCTGGAGTTTCTAATGTTCTTGCTTTAGGATTTGCAGCCCCAGTTTCTAATAAATATCTATTCCTATAAGATCTTAAGTGATTATGATACCAAATTATATCACTTTCTAATATTTCACCAGTCCTTGGATCAGAAACACTCGGTCCAGTTGCATTTCTGGTTTTAGAGGCAACATATCTAACTGTAGAATATCTTATGTCTTCAGGACTGAAATTAGGATCTTCTTCTTTAGTTGGGGGGTCTTTTGCTATAATTGCATTTTTAAAACCTGCTTTTTCAAATGCAATATTCCAATCCTCAATACCTTTTTTGAAGTACGGTCTCCATTTGATTGGAGTTGCAGGATCTAAATAATAAATAATTGGTTTAATAGGTTCGGTTAGTTCCCCTTTGTTGTAGGCTTCAATATTTTTTGGCTCTAATTTCCATCTTCTGATTATACTGTATTCGTCAGACTTTAATTTATCTGAAGAATAGTCAATTTTTTTTAGACTAAACCATCCAATTCTTTCATCCAAATATCTTACTTGCATTAAAGTATCAGGTAATAAAATTATAGAATGATTTATCTGAAAACTTAAAGTTTTTGAATTATTCGATCTAGAAAGATTATTTGCTGAATAGGTTAATGTGTTTTTGATTTCGATATTCTTGGGGTAACTATGTGCATTGTCAATGAAACTTCTTTTTTTATCAAGCCCCCCGATTTTAAATCTTTCCTTATCGGACTTTCTAATTAAATTAAAGCCAGGTGAATCATTCATGAAATAATTTGAAACATCAATTAAATACCTGTCTTTATCTTTATTTTCAATTTTGAAAACAGCAAGAATAGGGGGGAAGTTGTTTTTAATAACGCTTATTTGAATGGGATCTTCTTCTGAGGCTTCATTTGAGTAGGCAATTTTTTTCAAAACTATTTTATCGCCTTTAAGTATAAATGAAATTACATTTTCAGCAGTTTTAGATCCAGCATTTATGTATGATGAATAGTCACCTGGATATTGGGAAAATCTAGTCACCATTAAAAGCTCTTTTCCCAATGAATTTTTATTGATTTCTATATACAGTTTATTGTTTTTATGATAAGTATTTATGAAGCCAAGAGATTCATTCATATTCATTGTAATGCTGTCAATTGGCTTTTTATTAACTTTTTGTTGTCCATAAAAAAAAGTTGAATTTATAAATATGATAAGCATTAAAAATTTTTTCAACATAAGTTTAATATTTAGAATTAAACTCAAAGTTTTCTAATTCAAAACTTGGAAGAGCAGCTAAAAGATGATCAAAAATATCAGATACAATTTCTTCATAATTTGACCAATCTTTATCTGAAATAAAAGCATATATCTCTAAAGGGATACCAGTTGGGCCCGGAGATAGTTGTCGACACATAACTGTCATATTTTGATTTATTTTCGAATGATGTTCTAAATAGTTTTTTACGTAAGCACGAAATAACCCAATATTAGTAAAATTTCTACCATTAACTAGTTGTTCTTTGTCTGTATTATTTAAATTATTATATTCTTTTATTTGCACATCTCTTTTAATTATAAAAGACTCTAAAAGATGTATTTTTCTTAGTGGTTCAATTTCGGAATCATTTAAGAACTTTATAGAAGTTGTTTTAATTAGTATTGATCTTTTAATTCTTCTTCCATCAGATTCACTCATGCCTCTCCAATTAGTAAATGAATCAGATATCAATTTATAGGTTGGGATTGTTGTTATTGTTTTATCAAAATTTTGAATTTTAACAGTAGAAAGACTAATTGAAATCACATCACCATCTCCATTTGAATTACCCATTGTAATCCAATCTCCAATTCTTACAGTGTCATTTATGGTTATTTGAATACTAGCTACAAACCCTAATAATGTATCTTTAAATATTAAAAGTATTACAGCTGAAAGAGCCCCAAGGGTTGTCAGAAAAACACCAATCTCTTTTCCTGTAAGTAATGATAAAATTACTATTCCACCAATAAACCATATAAAAATCATAAAAACCTGAAGGTAGCTTTCAAGAGGTTTGTCTTTTAAAAGCGGATACTTTCTAAGTTGATCTGTTAAGGATTTTAAAAAACCTCGTATTATTAATATTGCTAGAAAAGCCGTTATTGCCTCTAAAAAATTAGATATAATTTTTACTAATTTTGGAATACTAGATAGTACTTCAGGTAATTCAATTATTAAAAAAAATAAAGGGGGAAGGTAACCTAAGAGAGATGGTATTTTATTTTTTATTAGAGAATCATCAAAGTCTGAGCTAGTTCTTTTAGCTATTTGATTAAATAATTTTTTTATTATATTTCTTGATAATGCCGAAAGAATTAATGTAATAATTGCGATTATTAAAATAACACTAGTCAAACTTAAAAAATTTGATAATGAGTCGCTTAATCCTTGATTTTTAAATAGATTTAAAAAGAATAAATACATAATTGTAGTTTTATTGGTTAGTCAAGATATTAGCTATTTTTTTAATTTCAACTAGTAATTCTTTCAAATGAGTAATATTGGTTGAAGGGTTTAGTAAAACTACCCTCAAGTATCTAGTTCCGTTCATTTCACATGATGTAATGTAAAAATATTTATTATTTATAACATTATAACGTAGTTTTAATTGAAACTCATCATCTCTAGAAAATTTTATATATCTAAAACAAAGAATATTGCTTTGTGGTTCATATGGAACTTCAAAATCGTGTTCTTCTAGTAAAATATTATAAAACTTGTAACATAAATCAAAAGTGTAGTCAATAAAATCTTCAATAGCTTTTTCTCCCTCAATTGCAAAAGCCCAAAATAATTTAGTGCCAAGTGCTGATTTCGTACATTCAACTGTGTATGCCATAGAATCCATACCAACAACTTCATTATTATGAAAAACATAGGAACCTTTTTGTTGAAAAGCCCCTGCTTGGTGTTTAAAATCTTTAAATAAAACCGCGGTACAAAGTGAAGGCACTCTCATCATTTTGTGAGCATCCCATACCAAAGATGTGGCTTTTTCAATTCCTTTAACTAATTTGATATTTTTTTTACTCACCAATGCTGCTGCACCGTGCGCACCGTCAACATGAAACCAAATATTATATTTTTCACAAAACTCTCCCATTTGATCGAGCGGATCAAATAACCCTGTAGACGTGGCACATGCATTTGCTATTAAGCACATTACTTTTTTCTTTTGATGAATAAGCTTTTTATATATGGACTCAAGTTTACTAACATCAATAACTTCATTTTCATCAACAGGTATTGGTATAAAAGATTTTTTACCAAGACCAAGAATTGATAATGATCTTAGAATTGAATAATGAGCAGAAGCGGAACCCATTACAACTAAGTTTGAAGGATTTCCTTCATTCCAAGAGTCAGGACTTACAGATGATCTTGCAGCAGTAAGTGCTGTTAGGTTTGCTACTGATCCACCATGAGTTAATACTCCACTAGGAAGACCAGATTCAAATTTAAAATCATAAAAATCCTTGTTTTTTAGCCATCCAAGTTTATCTAACATCCAGTTAATCATAAACCCTTCGCATGTACTTCCAGAAGGACCCATTTCATATAAAGAGCTAGGATTATTTATTGTTCCATGAATTAGCTCAGGAATCCCAGCTAAATCGTGTGGAACTGGAACTTGATGACCCATGTAGTGTGGATGACTGAGATGATTAGAATTTTCAAGATAGTTTGTCACGAAATCTAAAATATCAGTATTAGATTTAAAGCCTGTCTTTATACGCTCTTTAAGTTTTAATTTATCAGCAATTAATTCTGGAGCTATTTGATTTAGAGCACTTGTTCTTTTGTTTACACTATTATTTATGTGGTTTTCTAGAAGTTGGCCAACATCAGCAATTGTCTTTTGAGTCTTCATTTATAAATAAATATAATTTTTAGTAAATATAGTTTAATCATAAAATAATTAAAAGTATACGGATTTAAAATAGATTAGAAAACATGAATGGGTATTCTGATAAATTTTAGTGAGTTTAATAAAATTAGCTTAATTGGATATTATGTATCGTTAAACTAATTTTATGGATCAGCAAATCTCTATTGCGATTTATAAATTTTTTAATCTTGGATTAATTATTTTAAACCAAAGTGGAGGTATGAATGCTAAAATTATGCACGAAGGATATCCGAAAGGAAGTTGTGGACTATTTTTTTTATTTTCTAATACTTGATATTTTTTAGAAGATTTAAAATGATGATCGCTATGTCTGGTTAGTTCATATAAAACAATCCTTCCTATTAAATGGTTTGAGTTCCATGAATGATGTGGTTGAACTCGCTCATATCTCCCTGAAGGAAGTTTCTTTCTAAGAAGTCCATAATGCTCTATGTAGTTTATCGTTTCTAGAAATAAAAATGCTTGAATACCCAAAATAATAGCAAATAACAAACCGTAAAGATTAAAAAGAATAAAAACCAGAAATAGGTAAGTAAATTGAATTACAATATAAAATAACATTTCATTTTTTAAAGAAAAAAAATTGTGACCATTCCTTTTTAAGATTTCTTTTTGAATTTTCCAAGCATTAATATATTGATTAAAAACAGATGTAATCCAAAAGCTATAAAGATTTTGATTGAATTTTGAAGTAGCTGGATCTTCTGGGGTTGCAACATTTTTATGGTGTCCAAGATTATGCTCCAAATAAAAGTGCATATAAAGACAAGGAATAAGTAATAATTTAGAAAGTGTTGTTTCAAGTTTAGACATGCGATGGCCAAGTTCGTGCGCAACATTTATAGCGTTTGTAGCCAGTAATATACCCAAAGAAGAGAGTATCCCAATCTTTTCATAAATCAATAGTGATGTATGTGTTAAATTATACAAACCAAAAAACAATAAAATAAAAACTAAAGGAATATTAATGTATAATAAAACATCAAAAAGATAATTTGTTATTTTTTTTTCTTTTTCACTATCATTATAATTAATATCGTGATCCTTTATTAATAATTCTAGTATTGGAATCAAAATAAAAGCATAAATAGGGGTTGAAAATGTCATGATTCCATTTGAAAAAACTGCAATAAATGCAGAAAGAGGAATCGTGTATGCGAATAAATATTTTAGATCGTCCAACATATTTTTTTATAAATATAATTAATGTTTTTGTTATGTAACTACGGGTCTTGCCTTGGTATGTTCTAAGTATTCTTTATTATTAACTATTTGAGCTAATTTAAAAACAGTTTTTGTAAGATCTTCGTATGATGTATATAACGGAGAAATACCTAGTCTTATATAATTAGGAGGTCTATAGTCTGGTATGATTTTAATCGATCCAGATTGTAAAGATTTGCATATTCTCCATGATTCTGTGTGAGAAATAGAAATATGGGAGCCTCTATTTAATGAATTAATAGGACTTTCAAATTTAAAACCTAGAGGTATTAAAAATTTAAAAATTAATTCTTTCAAATATTCAGATTGTTTTTTACTTTTAAATTCAATATTTGCAATTTTAGCCCTCAATATTATGTCAACGCCAGTTTCAATTGGAACAATTGACAGTATATTAGGAGTACCATTGGAAAACTTCTTAATTCCTTTATCTTGATCAAAATCTTTTGAAAAGGAAAAAGGATTAGAGTGACCAAACCATCCATTGATTGGATTATTAATTGAATTTAATAAGTTTGTTTTTACATATAAGTAAGCCGGAGAACCAGGCCCTCCATTTAAAAACTTATAAGTACATCCAACAGCTACAAGAGTATTTGTTTCTTTAAAATCAATATTCACAGCTCCTGCTGCATGACTTAGATCCCATACTATTATACTATTATTTTCATAAGCCCATTTATTTAGATCTTTCATTGGGTATAACCAAGAGCTTTTGTAAGAAACAAGGCTAAGACATACTATCCCAGGTTTTTCTTTTATTGATTTTTTTAATAAATCAATATTTGCTTCAATATCAGAATCATAGTCAACAATTGTTGAGGTACAACCTTCTTTTGTTTTGCATATTCCATCTATAACATATAAATCCGATGGAAAGTTTAAATTATCAGAAATAAAGTGGGTATTGTATTTGTTTGAATTAATCAAAGAAGATAATATTTGATATAAATAAACAGAGGTAGATTCACCAATAATTATCTCATTTTTAGATGATTTAAAAAGTTTCTCAAGTTTAAATGATATTCTATCTACCGTTTCTAACCAGTAATCATTCCAACTTTGTATTAGGTTATTCCCCCATTCATTTTCAACAACATTTTGTAATATCATTTTTGATTGTTTAGGAAGCTTTCCTAGCGAATTTCCATCAAGATAGATTTCATTTTCAGTATTAATAAATTCTTTTTTGAAACTACGGAGTGGATCCTTTTTATCTAAAGTTTGGGAAATTTTTATTTCTGAAATCATTTTTTAAAATTAAGAAAAAATACTCTTTGGTATTATTTTAAAACAAACCATTTTATTTATGAAATAAGGATATAAAAAGTTGGATAAAATTTTGAGCTATAAAAGTTAATAGATTTATATTTGTAAATAATATTTTATGACTGTATGATTAAAACTGATATAATAATAATTGGTGCTGGGCCAGTTGGTCTTTTTGCTGTTTTTGAAGCTGGGTTAATGAAACTAAGATGTCATTTAATTGATGCTATTCCTTCCCCGGGGGGACAGTTATCAGAAATTTACCCTAAAAAACCTATTTATGATATTCCTGGGTTCCCATCTGTCTTAGCTGGAGAATTAGTAAATAACTTAATGGAACAAGCCAAGCCATTCAAGCCTGGTTTTACTCTTGGTGAAAGAGCAGAATCAATCTCAAAAAATGAAGATGGAAGTTTTATAGTTACCTCAAGTGAAGGAACAAAACATACCGCTCCAATTATATTTATCGCAGGTGGTTTGGGTAGTTTTGAGCCAAGAAAACCTAAAATTGAAAATATTGAAAAATATGAAAATAAAGGTGTTTATTATTTTGTGAAAGAACCTAAGCTCTTCAAAGAAAAAAAGATTTTTATTTCTGGAGGTGGTGATTCTGCCTTAGATTGGGCTATCTATTTTGCTGAAAACACTATAATATCTGTTGGATTAATCCATAGAAGTGAATTCTTCAGAGCTCATAAAGATTCAGTTGAAAAAATATATCGTCTCAAAGAAAATGGTAAGATTGATTTACACACTAATTCTGAAGTTATATCCTTAGAGGGTAAAAACTCTTTAAAATCAATTATTATTAAAAATAGTGATGGAAATACTATACAATACCATTTAGATTGTTGGCTTCCTCTTTTTGGTTTATCCCCCAAGTTGGGGCCAATTGCAAATTGGAATCTTGATATAGAAAAAAATGCTATTAAAGTTGATCACACCCTCGATTTTCAAACAAATGTGCCTGGTGTTTATGCAGTTGGAGATGTTAACACATACCCAGGCAAGCTAAAACTGATTTTATGTGGATTTCATGAAGCTACTTTAGCAGTTCAATCTGCTTACAAAAAAATAAATCCAAATAAAAAAGTAGTTATGAAATATACTACAGTCCAAGGAATTCAGGGTTTTGATTAACTAGGTTTTGTAATTCTTAACTATTTTTTTTATAACTTTCAAAAAACAATTAAATTGATCTTATGAGAAATATATTATTAGTATTATTTATTATACCATTATTTTCAAATGCTCAAATTTTGAATATGGATATTATCCAAGTTAAAGATGGTAGAGAAATAGATTATGAAGCTATTGAGGCTTTTATGGTTCCTATTCAACAAGCAGCTATTAAAAGTGGAAAAAAGTCAGGATGGTACATTTTAAAAAATATTGGTGGAGGAGATTTGAGCGAAATTGAAGATAAAGGGGTGGTTGATTACATGATTTTAAGTACTTACAAGGATCTAGATCAGATGAAAGCCGATACTTGGGACGGTTATTTAGAAATTGCAAAAAATGCATATAAAGGAAAAATGTCTTCAAGGAAAATTGAGAGAATGATGGCATCCATACCTGCAGATGATAATCCAAGAAAAGATACCAGAAGTTATGTAATGGAGAATATATACTATACTAAACCAAACCCTCATGTTGTTGGGAATGTTTACACAGTTTTTCCAGCTCAGCAACTTAATGAAGATTATGAGCAGTTTGAAATGGAATACTATAGACCAATTTGGGAAAAAAATATTCTTTCAGGAAATCATATGAATTGGGAGTTTAATAGAATTATTAATAGAACTGAGAATGCATACCAAAACCTGACACATATTATATTTAACCGTAATGTCAAAGGTGCAACTATAGATTTTCCTTCAGATTTTAGCTCTAATCAATTGGCTAAAGTAGGGATGGCTTCAAGAAAAGGATTTGATACAGCTGAGATGGAGCTTATTTTTAAAGCAAACTGATTCAATAAAAGTAAAGCAAAAAAGACCTCACTGACGAGGTCTTTTTACTTTTTTTAATACAATTTTCTTAATATTTTTAGGTCAGCTAATATTATTTAGAATTATTATATACTAAATAATACGACCTATAATATTGATTTTCAGGTATAAAAGTTAATTTAATATTTTATATTTAAAAATTAATTTTATAAAAATTGTGTACAGAAGTCATTGTGCTTTAGCGAATTTTTTAGAACATTTCGGTGATAAATGGTCTTTGATCATAATAAGAGATATGTTTCTAGGTAAAAAGACTTTTAATGATTTTCTAACTAGTCCTGAAGGGATAGCTTCTAATATTTTGACTAATCGACTTAAGTCACTTATGAAAGACAATCTTATTGATTATAAAATTAGTCCTTCAAATAAAAAAGTAAAGTTTTATTATATGGAAGATAGAGCAATTGATGCTTACCCTGTTCTTATGGAGATGGTTAAATGGAGCAGTAAAAATTTATCTAAAAATTTTGGCCCTGGTTCAATAAAGTGGATAAAGGATATTAAATTAAATTCACCAGAAGAGTTAGTCTTGAAAAGCGTTTCTCATTATAAAAAAATTCGTAAAGAAATTTTTGACAATTCTCTTGAGAGATCATAAATTTATCAGAAAAAATTCATTTTATTATTTAGCTTTACCAAAAAAAAATTTTTATTTTTCATCACACATTCTCTATGGGTAGACATACACTATTTTGGTTTAGAAGAGATTTAAGGTTGAATGATAATGTTGGTCTTTTTAATGCTTTGAGTGAAAGTGAAAGTGTAATCCCAATATTTATTTTCGATTCAAATATTATCGATAAACTACCAAATAATGATCCGAGGATCAAAATTATTTATGATGCTCTTGAGTCAATGAATAATATTCTAAAAAATTATGAAACAAATATTGCTTGTTTTAAAGGAGATCCATTAAAAATTATTAGTAAACTGATTAAAGAATATTCAATTGAAAAAATTGTTTTTAATCACGATTATGAGCCTTATGCAAGAGAAAGAGATAGTAAAATTATTTCTTTTTTAAAACTCCACAATATTCAATACGATTCCTATAAAGATCATGTAATTTTCGAAAAGAATGAAGTCGTTAAATCGGACGGTTCTCCCTATAAAGTATACACCCCTTTTTCAAGACTATGGTTAAATAAATATGAATTGCAAGGTCACATAGACAATCCTTCGGAAAAACTTTTAAAAAACTTTTCTTCAAAACATTCTTTTCCATTTTTATCATTTAATGATTTAGGTTTTGAGAAACCGAAAATTATTATTCCAAATTATAAATTCAATGAAAATATTTTAAATGAATACGAATTAACTCGAAATTTTCCAGCACTAGATAATACTTCTAAACTTGGTGTTTATTTAAGGTTTGGTTTGCTTAGTATAAGACAGCTTGTAAATCAGGCAAATAAGGTAAATAATAAGACTTTTTTAAAAGAATTAATCTGGAGAGAGTTTTTTATGCAAATATTGTGGCATTTTCCTGATACAATTAAATCAAGTTTTAAGCCTAAATATGATAGAATTGACTGGGTAAATAATGAAAATGATTTTAAAAATTGGTGTTCCGGCACGACAGGTTACCCAATTGTAGATGCTGGGATGAGGGAGTTAAACAATACTGGCTATATGCACAATAGAGTTAGGATGGTGGTTGGTAGTTTTCTTTGTAAACATTTATTAATAGATTGGCGATTAGGTGAAGCATATTTTGCTTCAAAACTTTTAGATTATGAACAATCCAGTAATATAGGGAATTGGCAATGGGTAGCTGGTTCTGGAGTTGATGCTGCTCCTTATTTTAGGATTTTTAATCCCTATGAGCAAGTTAAAAAATTTGATAAAGAATTACTATATATTAAAAAATGGATACCTGAGTTAAACCAACCAAAATATCCGAAACCTATTATTGACCATAAATATGCAAGAGAACGCTGTCTAAAAGTTTATAAAAGTGCATTGGATTAAAACTCACTGAAATAAGACTATCTTTTATACTGAAGTGTTATATAAAAAGTTCTTGGTGAAGAAGGAATGATTCCAGGTCCTGGATATCCAGTCGCTCTTCTTGTAAAATATTTATTATCAAATAAATTATTTACACCTGACTCAATTCTAAAATTTTTTATTGAGTATGAACTTGAAATATCAAAAACATCATATTGTGGAATCATACCTATAACTCCACTTAAATTACTTTTTATTGCATTAGATGCATCTGTAAACTGATCAGATAAATAAGTGTATTGAAATCCAAACATGATATTTTTAAAACCAAATTTAGCACCTGTTTTTATGTTTAATTCTGGAATAAACTCAACTTTTTTACCTTTCACTCCAGGTTCAATTGAGTTAATATATTCAGAGCTTATTGAAGAAAAATTAATAAAGTAATTGAGGATTATATTATCATTATTTTTCAAAAATAATTTAGCAAGATTAAGGTCAATAATAGATTCAAAGCCAAATATTTCAGCATCACCCACGTTGCCTCTTTCACTTTTAACATTTCCACTTGATGCTACCCTTTGAACAAAACCGATACGATTGTTGTATGCTAGTAAAAACCCACTTAAATCATAAGAAATAAAATCTTTATATGTTCCTCTGATCCCAATATCAGTAGTAGATCCGTTTTCGTCTGATATATTAGGATTAATAGAGTATGCTGGGTTAAAAATACTTATGTCAGCAAAAGTTACAGATCTATAATTTTCTGAAATATTAAAGTATATTTCAAAACTATTTGACAACTTATAACTCGATCCTAATCCAAGTAATATAAAATTTCTTTTTCGTATTTCACTATTATTTATTAACTCATCAAAAATAACATTTCCTGCAGCATCTTGATTTGTTCTTTTATAAAACCCATCACTTTCAGTTTTAATAAATTCATATCTAATTCCAGGTGTTATGGATAACTTATCATTTAAATAAAAGATATTTTCAGAAAAAAAAGATAAATTTTTATTAGGATACCTATAGCTTGATTGAAAATTATAAAAAGGAAACTCCCCAGTTTTAATAGTAAAATTTGCATCAATACCTTTAGAACCTGGACCTTGTTCAGATGTATTATTTGAATTATAGTACTTACTACCGATTACCCAAATTGCTTTTTTATTAAAAAGCTTGTAATTATTGAGAAATCTTACTTCCAATCCATAGTTGTTAAATTTTCCTTTTATTAAATCACGTTCTTCCATCGCGTCTATTTGACTTACCCTATTAGTTCGAAACCCAAGGGCATCTCTAGATGCATTTAATCCGAAAAAACTTGCTGAAATTTTTGATGATTCTGAAAAATTATAATTATAAACAATATTATAAAGTAGCCAATTAACCCCAAACCAATTTCTTGATCTATTACTTTGATATGGGTTTTGTTCAAACATTGAATCCGTTAATCCACCCGCCTGCTTTGCCAAATACTTTAGATATGTAATTTCTGCACTAATCTTAGAATTTTTATTTATTTGATAAACACTTTTTAAAAATAGATTCATTGATCTGAATTCTGAATTTATTCTAAAACCATCTCCCTTTTTATAATTTATGAATGCATAAGTTTTTATTTTTTCTTTAGAATAACTTATGCTAGTAAAATTTGTATACAAATTATTTGACCCTATGGTGTTTCTGTTAACTATTTCAAAGGGTTTGAAGTTATTTGCAGACTTCATTATAAAATTAACTAATCCTCCAAATTGTGTACCGTATTGAAGCGATGCTGCTCCTCTAAGAATTTGTATTTCGTCAACTCCTTCCGCAGGTGGAGAATAGTAGCTTTCCGGATAACCTAGTACATCAGCACTAATATCATAGCCATTTTGTCTGGTATTAAAATTTGAGCTTCTATTAGGGTCGAGTCCTCTTCCTCCAATGTTTAACTGTAAACCTGCATCGTCATTTTGAAATATGTTTAACCCAGCAATTTGACTATATATTTGTCTAGAATTATTACTAGCAACATTGGCTAAAGATTCTTCAAGACTTATAACTTCCGACTTTTTCCCAGCAAAGACAGATGTTCCTTCAAAGTCTTTTAGTCTTCGTAGTTTAAAAATCCTTTTTTTTCTTGCATTTATTACTACTTCTGATAAGTTTTGAATACGACTAGGTAATACAATTGATATTTTTAAATTTTTGTTGGGATCTATATCTTTTTCAATGAGAGGATGATTCATTGATATAACTATAATAGTAGTTGGATTGTTGTCCTTTAATTTAAATTTAAAAACCTTACCTATCTCTGTGATTCCTAATAAACCAATTTTCTTATCATAAATCTCAACTATTTCTTTTTCAAACCCTGCATCTATTGAATTAATTGATATTTCGATAGTTTTTTGAGAAAATATAATTGATGTTTTGATCAAGAATATAAATAACAATAATTTAAAATCCTTTAATTTCATCTTCAAATGGTATGATCCATGTTTTATGTTTAAATGATTCTGTTTGGTTGTACAAATTTACTTTTGGATCAACAAATCTTTTACTAGATCTCCCATTCAATGCGACATGACAATCAACAAAAACTTGAATATTTTTATGGCCTTGAATCTTAAAATGATCACCAAGGTAGTGTGCATATTCTAAAATAAAATCTGGCTGAAAACTCATTTGCTTTTCTTGGTATGATGTCAAGAAATCATCGTTTTGAACATAAAAATATTTTTTACTAATGCTGTCAACTATCTTGAAATTTGAATAACCTCTTTTTTCAATTAACATTACACGCCAGGAATATCTATACCCTTCCTCATTCCAAAATAACTCTCCAGGGTATAATGAATATCTTAAAGGAGTTAGTATTTGAAAAATAAAAAAGATTATAACAATATTTAAAGTTGATTTATTCGTAATAGGAGGAGTTTTAATAATATTAATTTTTCTATCTGTATTTTGATTTAAAAATTTAGCTGCATTAATAAAAAATTTATTAATTAAATTTAAAATACTAAGATGAAATTTAGGATCGAAGAAGATCAAGGATGCAACAATCATTATATAAGGAAACATTCCAATTGGAAATAAGACTTTTGTAAAAGCATGAAAAAAGACTACAAGAGCAAATCCAAATAATCTTGTTCTACTATATAATAGTAAAAATGGAATTAATAAATCGTAAAACATTCCACCCCAACTCATAAAAAAGTGAACCCACTCCTCTTGCATAAGGTTCTGACCAATTATTGGTAAATCGTATTTTGAAGGCAGCCATATTGATAGGGGCATAGCTTTCAAAAGCCACTCGGAGTTAATTTTAGCAATTCCTGCATAAAAGTATACAATACAAAGCATAAGCTTTAAGGAGTCTACCGTCCATTTTTTTACTATACTGTACGATTTATTTGAAAGATAACTGTCTAATGAATAGAAGCAGTTTAATGGTAGAAAACACATTAAAAAACTTATTGAGCTTATAAAGTAGTAGTGATTTAGATATGTTGTTTTGTCTATTAATTCTATATATGTGAACGATAGAAAAAATATGATTATTGAAGCTCTGTATTTGTATCCTAAACATATTGAAATTGAAGATAATGCACATATAAAAAAAAGTATGTATGTAAATCCCGCAAAATCATTAATCCAACTAAAACCATAATATGTAAAATGAAATTTTGGCTCTATATAAAGTGTTTGAATCCAACCGTTTTTCCAAAACCTAACGATACTTACAAACATTAGAATCCCAAAGAAAATTCTAAAAACAGCCAAAGGAGCTGAATCAGTAATACTATTTTTTAAATAATTTTTAATATTGTCGGGTATTGATTTTCAAGTCTTTCCAAACTTAGTATAATTCGGCTAATTAATCTCCGTCAGCATCAATATAGTCAACGTTTATATTTAAAGCTTGAAGCATATCAACTTTCAAAAGAACAACCGCAACTTGAATTACATCGAATGTGACCAGCATATCCGATTTATTATTCTCGAGTTGTATTGTGAAATCGTTGTTAAGGCTATTTATCTGATTTTTTGCAGATTCAAATTGATCAATTATTAGCTGTCCCAGGGGAGTATCGTTTTTTGTAGTCTCTAAAAATTCAATATAGTCTTTAAAGCTAATACCTGTTGATGACATACTTCCATTGAAAGAAACTCCATTAAAAAAGTCTGAAATACCGTTGATAGCTTCAATTGCAAGTATTTTTGATATATCTCTTCTGTAATATGCTTCTACTCTGTCTAGTAATGTACTTCCTGAAAAATATCCTGCTGGAATACCAATTTTATTTGCTCTAAACCCCTTTTCATAATAATAAATAAAATCATTTGTTAATTTATTTATACTAGAAGTAGCGGTGTTATCTGTTGAAGAAACAAAAGCGTCTCTGTATGACGAAATCCAATCATTGATTATAGAATCAGTAAGTTCATTCATTTTATTTGAAAGTACTGCTAAGTACCCTAAATACTTGCTATTTTCTGTAGTGTATTTCTCTAAAATTTCAGAATCACTCTGTCCTATACCGTGCAAAAGATAGTCTAGAGCTGGAAGTCCTTGAGCCGCATAGTCATTTGGATGCTCAATATCAGTAACACTGTTGGTTATATTAGTTTCAACTCTTACGGTGTTCACAGGATAAACATTCATTCTAACACCATAATTAATTTCTTCGGCTTTTCCAATATTAAACATTTCAATGTGTTGCCACGATTTATAAGCAATAAACCAATTCTCTCTAACTAGCTCCAATGAAGATTGATTTGAGTTGTATGAAAAGTCATCTATAGAGTTAGACAGTGCTATTAAGTCTGTTTGAAACTTTAGTTGTGCGGGAATTATAATACTATCTGCCCAAAATACAAGCATTGCCTCCCTATTAAATGTGTTGGAGTTGGTCTGAGTAGTATTGGAACTATTATCAATACTTGTTGAAGAGGAAGTATTGGTGGTATTTGTATTTACTGGTTCTAGGAATACAGGATCACTTTCATTAATGTCACTAGTAGAACATGAGAAGTAAATTGTTATAATTATTAAAATAAAAAAAGCTTTTTTCAAAATTTTTCAAAATTTAAATACGACAATCGGTATCAATCGATTGTCGTATTACTGTTAAACAATTTATTATAATCACACTATAGTTTAAAGGTCTGTATTAATGCCTGTTGCAGTATCAATAGCGTCAGCCATTGCAGTTAATTCAGCAGCAGTTCTGTCCCAAAGACCATTACCAGCTTCTAAATCAGCTAACTTAGCATCAACTTGAGCTTTAGTCATATATGGAGTCCCATCAGCCTTTTGTGTGTACTGAAGACTAAAAATGAAACCATATCCTTCTGACAGTGAATGAAAGGCAGAAGCCATATTATTATTTGTAACGTGTCCTGCACCACTTCTTAGGTAGGAAGCTGCTTTTGCACCAACTACTTTTGACAATTCTACTTTAATAATAGTAGCTTGAGCATCACGTGTAACATAGTCTTTTGCAACTATTGCAGCTCTTCCAAGTTTAAACGCATTATATATGTCATCGGCAATTCCAATAGCATAATTTGCAGATACATTTCCTAAATAATCATTCAATAAACCACCTTGACCTAAGGCAGGTGAGTATTGATTGTCCTGGCCGTAGAGATATCCGAAGCCTTCATCCCAGTAGTGTTCCATTTTTGTAACATTAGCTATAGAACCATCAGAGGGGTTTGTGTAATGCATAACTCCAGCGTCGTTGTCGGCTGCAACTGGATTGAGTTTAGGCTGAGTAACATACCCGAAAGATCCATTTTCATTGATAATTTGATCTAAGTTGAAAGCACCAATTAAAGCTTTACTAAACACTTGATTCATTTCAAGACCTTTAGCGTTAACCTTAGTACCTGTTCTTGATCCTCCACCAGCATCTGATACGGATCCAGCTATTCCAGCTGAAGCATCTGTTCCAGCTACCACAGCAGGCTGAACTACATCAGTAAATTCAGTAATCCAAGATTCAATTATAGCCTTATTAGTAGCACTATTTGCGCTGTTAACAGCAGTTTTATTACCTATTTTTTTACTTCCATCTAAAGTAGAATCTGAAAAACCAGAACCATCATTTAACATTGCTAAGATTTCAGCTTTTGTTGATGTTTTACTATTCATTGCACTTTTTAACTCATCGTGTTGTTTAAGTCTAGTTGTTTGACCGCTATAATATACAGTAGAAACACCATTTCTAGTAAATTCATATTCAGCTGGAGGTAAAGGAACAGTAATTGTTGCTCCTGGAACTTCGACTATTTGAGTTTCTCCTGGAACTATAACTACAGGGCCAGGTACATCAACTGTAACAGTTTCAGTTAAAAATTCAGTTTTAGTGATAATAGTAGGATCTTTTTCACATCCTAATAAAATCATTATTGAAAATAATATTGACATACTTAAAGATTTATTCATAATATAATATTTTATTTTTATTTATTCTAAATAAGTTTTAGCAAATATAAAACGCAAAGTTTTTAAATCAAAATTTATTTAGATTAATTATCGATAAGAAAATAAAATATATATAATCATTGAAAAAGCCCCTATGAATAGGGGCTTTTAAAATTAATACTTGTTGAGTAAAAGCTATTTTTTAGATTCTCTAGCTTTTCTCGCATCAATGAAACTCTGGATAAATACCTTCAATGCCCATGCGGATGTTAAAATCATAATAACAACTCTTATAATAGGTAAA
Source organism: uncultured Flavobacteriaceae bacterium (assembly GCA_964432535.1). Lineage (GTDB taxonomy): Bacteria > Bacteroidota > Bacteroidia > Flavobacteriales > Flavobacteriaceae > Marivariicella. The sequence goes on from CAYSNJ010000002.1 coordinate 122,748, forward strand.
GAATTTCCTCTTTCAATTGAACCCATAAGAGGTTTAATCAGTCCAATTAAAATAATAAGAGTTAATAAGACTGCAATGTGAGCTATTACTTTGTTTTCATTTTTCACACCATTATTAATCAAGAGCAACACAATACCAACAAAAACAGGTATTAGAGCAGTTACCGCTCTTGATTCGGAAGCAAAATACCCCCATAAACCCATCGAAACTAATGCTACTGCATTTACTAAACTCGCTATATTTGCTTTCATTTTTATTTTTTTGGTTAAACTAATAAAAAAACTTTAATTATTGGCAGTTCTGTGTGGACCGCCCCTTAATATTTCTTCACTTGACTCATTTTCAAACTTTTTAAAATTATCTCTAAATGCGTTCGCAAGTTTGAATGCGGTTTCATAATAACTTTTGTCATTTCCCCAGGTGGCTCTTGGACTCAATATTTTATCTGGAATACCTGGGCATTTTCTTGGTTGAGCTAGACCAAAAACAGAATGAATATGATAATCTTTAGAATTATAAGTACCTAAAGACCCTCCCAATACTGCATTTATCATTTGTCTTGTATATTTTAATTTTATTCTACTTCCAACTCCATACGCACCACCTGTCCAGCCCGTATTAACAAGCCATACATTAACTTTTGTTTCATTCATTTTTTTAATTAAAAGTTCTGCATAATAGGATGGATGAAGTGGCATAAATGGTGCTCCGAAACAAGCCGAAAAAGAGGGGGTTGGTTCTTTAATTCCAGCTTCAGTACCAGCAACTTTTGCTGTATAACCAGATATGAAGTGGTATGCAGCTTGACTTGGAGTTAATTTTGAAATAGGAGGTAATACCCCAAATGCATCAGCAGTTAAAAAAAATATATGTTTAGGATTCTTACCAATTGAGGGTATTTTAATATTGTTTATGTGATTTATAGGATAACTTACTCTAGTATTCTGAGTTATCAAATCATTATTATAATCTACATTTCCATGAGAATCAACAATAACATTTTCTAATAAAGCTCCTTTTTTAATTGCTCCATGGATCTCTGGTTCATCTTGTTTATTTAAATTTATAACTTTAGCATAGCAACCTCCTTCAAAATTAAAAATAGAATTTTCTTTAGTCCACCCATGTTCATCGTCACCAATTAGTTTTCGTTTTGAATCAGTAGATAAAGTAGTTTTACCAGTACCTGAGAGTCCAAAAAATATTGATGTTTGATTATCTTCTCCAATATTTGCAGAACAGTGCATTGGAAGAACATTTTTATAGACAGGTAAAATAAAATTTAAAGCTGAAAAAATTCCTTTTTTAATTTCTCCCGTGTAACCAGTTCCACCAATAATAGCGATTTTTTTAGCAAAATTTATTATTGAAAAATTATGTTGTCGAGTGCTATCAATAATTTTATCAGCTAAAAATCCTGGTGCATTTATTACAGTCCATTCAGGTGAAAAGTTATTTAACTCATTCTCTGTTGGTCTTAAGAACATATTATAAACAAATAAATTTGACCAAGGATTCTCGTTTACAACCCTTATATTGAGTCTATAATTTTTATCAGCACAAGCATAACAGTCTCTAACGTATATTTCCTTATCATTTAAATATCCAGTAATCTTTGTATAAAGACTATCAAATTTTTTTGATTCAAAAGGAATATTTATATCTCCCCACCATATTTTATCTTTAGTTATACTATCTTTTACAATAAATCTATCTTGAGGAGAACGTCCTGTAAATTCTCCCGTATTGATAGCTAAGGCATTTGAAGATAATTGAACACCTTGATTGCTTTTTATTATAATTTTTTCAAGATTTTCAGGAGATAATTGGTAGTGTATTTTTTTACTATTTAAACCATGTTTGGAAAGGGATTCCATTAACTCTTTATTCATATAACATCACTTTAAATTATGAATTTATATTAAAAAAAACTTTATAACCTCTATTCAAATGTATTCTAAATGATATTATTTTTTAATTAAAAATTAAAAAAATAATAAACAAAATGTTGATAATTTTTATTGGAATGATACTGCTTTTATATTATCAGAAAAAACACGATCTATCAAAATATGTCTAGGATCAATCCCCGCCTTGATTGGAAGTGAGTCAACAATCATTGTAAAACTCATCAAGGAATCATTTATTTTAACTCTTCTTTGATGAATTAAGTTTTTCTCATCATCGTCAGAAAAAACTCCTATGTCGATCCACTCATTCAAACTAACCTTATTTTCATTTCCAAGTGAATCAGCTTTTATTTTGGAAGCTTCGATTTCAATATCTACTTGATATTTTCCATTGTCTAATTTTTTTGCAACAGCAGTTTTTAGTCGATTATCATATAAAGTAATTTCTTTAAACCAATCATCTATTAAATAGTTTAGCGAGTCAGGAACCTTTGATTCAAGAATTTCTAAAAAATCTAAAGATGTTGGATAAGGAGTTTTGTAGCGATACTTTTCAAGAAATTCTTTCATGGCATTATTTACTTTCTCCTCGCCAATATAATCCTGAAGAGCGTATAGAATTACACTTCCTTTTCCGTAATGAATGTACTGCTGGTTTTCAACCTTATACAAGGGAAGTTCTTTTTCTAATTCTCCAGATCTACCTCTTAAATACCTATCGTGATCGTACTTAAGAAATTCCCTCATTTTCATCGGGGTTTTGGATATATTTTTTAAAGTCATTAATGATGAATATTCTGAAAAGGCTTCACTTGTTAGTGTTCCACCTTGCATGTCTGCTCCAACAAGCTGATGTGCCCACCACTGATGCGCCATTTCATGGGCAATTACCGCATCTATAACATTATTATCTTCTTCATCTTCTAGATCAATAATAAAACCAAAGGACTCTGAATAAGGCATTGTTCCTGGAAATGCCTGTGCAAAAGTAGAAAACCTTGGAAATTCAATAATTCTAGCCTGTTTATGATAATATGGTCCGAAGTTTTTAGTGTAGTAATCAAGAGATTTTTCCACTGCGTTAAGCATCATATCAATATTCACAGAGTGTTTTTCATCATAATAAACTTCAATATCTACGTCTTTCCATTTTCTTTTTGCAACCTGATAATCTGCTGAAATAAAAGAATAGAAATTCTGTGAAGGATGATCTAATTTATATTGATAATATTTTCTATTGTTTTCTACCCATTCCTTAATTAAGGAACCTGGAGCAATTGCAATCTGATCTATGTTAGTAGAAATAATACTCTCAACATTAATATAGTCAGAAAACCCCTGGGTTAAATAGTTTTTATCACAATTATCTCCACATTCAACCTCTAGTTTTGGCATTCGTTCTTTGGGAGGTAGTCCTAATTTTTTTCTTTTATTTTTATCCCCAATTTCTTTTCCTGGGTCGTACCCGATACCAGGTAATATTTCAAAATTATTTAAAAATGATCCATTTTTAACAATACTTGTCGTTTCTCCTCCATTGGAAAAACCTTTTGTTTGGTATTTATTTCTAATTTCAACAATCAAAGTATCACCGGGAAGCATTGGTGGATCAATCAAGTAAAAATGAACTCCATGATCTTCGTTTTTACTAATTAGAGATGCATTAGGAAAATCAAAACTCAGATCCCACTGTTTGCTCACATTTATCAATATACTATCAATAGGAATATCTATTTTATTTGTTACAGTTAATAAAGCTAAAACATCTGCTGTCTTTTTTTCAGGAAAAATATCGATATTATATTTTGCTTCAATAATTTTAGGAAATGGTAAATCCTTAAATTTCTTATAATCCTTTTCATAAGAAACGGCTAACTCCTCATATTTATCACTCGATTTATAACTATTCAATATTTGGGTATTATAAAAAACAAAAGATGCAGTTAATACCCACAAAGTTCCAATTGATAAAACAACAATTGAATAAGATCGACTTGTGTTGCTGTTTATGCTCTTTAGTCTTTCTTTAAATGACTTCTTTGCACCTCTATTCCATATCATTCCCGAAAGTGAAAGTAAAAAAAGTGAAAAAAGGATCCAATAAAGACTAAACCAAAATACACCTATATTACTAGGTCCAAAACCGTTTAAATCAGAATATATCATGTAAGGAGTCGATCCAATAGATAACATATTGGAATTCACATCTAGTATTAATAAAATGATATCAAACCCCAATAAAACAATTACAGATACCAGATATCCAATATATTTATTGTTGACAATAACCTGAATAGCAACAAGTAGTGAACACATGGTAAAATAAACCGGAAACATATTATACATATAGTCTTTTATATACAATAGAAGATCAATTTCGGTAAAACCTGAAATCAACTGATATATAATGGCAATAAATACAAGTGCTACATGAATAACAATAGATAATGAAAATAGAGATAAAGTTTTGGAAAAAAGTGGAACAAGGGTAGAGTGAGGTGTAGAATCAATAACTTCATTTAGTTGAACATCTCTGTCCCTCCAAACTAACTCCCCACTAAAAAACACTAAAATAATTAAAATGAATAAACCGGAAGATCCACTGACTTGATCAATCATAAAGTAGGTTAGTGGATAAGATTTAAGGCCAAAATATTCATACCCTGAAGCCAACCCAGCTACTAGTTGTATAATACTAAAAATAAAAAGAATTTTAAAAGTTACATGTCTATAAATACTATTCATGTTAAGTTTAAAAAAACTTTTAAAATGTAGAAAGGTAGAGTTTGTAGAAATTTGAACTTTAGGAGTCTCTTTGATGGCTTTTAAAAAGACATTATCTGTTTCATTTATGCTCTTTTTATTCTTTTTGCTTTTTTTAATTTCAAAGCTGAATCTTAGATACGATGTGAAAAGTACTAAAGCTGCAAATCCAATCCAAATAAGTCTATTGTAAAGAAGTAGGCCTGTTAGTGAGGGGTTAAGAGTGTTTTTTTCAAGTGTGGTATAGTATTTTGATGATATATTATATGTTCTGATGCCAAAAGTATCAACTAAAGAAGCTATTGTTTCATTATCAATATCTGATGTTAGTTCTCCTGAAATTGTATATCCTACAAGTATTAACATTGCTCCAACAAAAGAAATCATTGTATTTTTAAATTCTTGAGCCAAAGAATAAATAATTGCTCCTCCTATGAACATGTTAGGTAAAATGAAAACAAAGTAGTTACTTATAAAAGTTTCAATAAAAAATGGACCAAATCTTTCTGCTTCAACCCATCCCATTAATGGAGCAACTTTTGATCCAAGAATAATTCCGAAAAAGACCCCTGTTAGAGGTATCGTTGATAGTAATAGTGAAGCTGAAAATTTACCCATGAAATATCCGAACTTATCAATTGGGGTTGAAAAAATAATTTCATGAAAATTATTTTTATGATCTCTTAATGCTGAGTTGTTGAAAAATGCTGCAGCAAATAACAAACCAAAAAGGGACATTATAAGGGAATATATTGTAACAATATTAGGAGCATTTCTGAAGACATTTCCCACCGAGCCTCCAATAGTTACGTTGTCAGATGCAGTAGCACCAAAAACCAATAAAAAAACTATTAAAAAAAACAAATAAAGCATTGGCTGTTTAAAGCTATACTTGAGTTCTGATAAGAAAAAGTTCTTGAACATATATTAAATAATTTTATTGATTATTTTTTTGGATATTACTAAAAAACACATCTTCTAGTGAAGGATTAATTTTCTTGAAGGTTTTATCTGGTGCATTGTCATCTAAAATATGAATTATAGGTTTTCCTGCTATTAATTTATTTGAAATCACGTGGTGATTTTGTCTATATAAATCTAGTTCAGATTTATTTATCTGTTTTTCAAAAACTCTACCTTTTAATGATTTGATCCCTTCATCCGGGGCGCCACTAAAAACTATTTTTCCAAAATTCATAATTGCCATCTGAGTACAAAGCTCTCTAACATCGTCTACTATATGTGTTGAGAGAATTACGATAACATCTTCACCAACATCTGAAAGTAAATCATAAAATCGATTTCTTTCGCCCGGATCAAGTCCAGCAGTGGGTTCGTCAACAATTAGAACTTTAGGATCCCCAATTAGTGACTGGGCAATTCCAATTCTTTGTTTCATTCCACCAGAAAAACCCTTAACATTTTTATTTTTCTTATCGTATAGATTGACCTTTTGTAGAAGATATTTCACTAGTTCTTTTCTTTCGCTTTTTATAGAAATTCCTTTTAAAGTTGCAATATGATCCAATAACTGTTCCGCTGTAATTCTCGGGTATACACCGAATTCTTGTGGGAGATAGCCAAGATGCTGACGAAACTCCTTTGTATTATCTAAAACATTTAATTCATCAAAATAGATTGAACCAGAATCGGCTTCCTGAAGCGTTGCAATTGTTCTCATTAATGATGATTTTCCTGCACCATTGGGACCTAGAAGGCCAAACATTCCACTTGTAATTTCAATTGAAACATCGTCAAGAGCTTTTACATCGTTTGGATAAGTTTTTGAAAGGTTATTTAATTTTAACTTTTTCATAGAATCAAATTTTTATGTGGCTAATATATATAAAACACAAATAGTAATACAATGCTAGTGTTTAAATAAAAATCATATTTAAAAATGATTTCATATATTTAAGTTGATACTTATATAAATGAAAAAAAGAGCATTTTTAAAAACATTTGGAGCTGCATTAGCCTCTCCGATACTGATATCTTCCAGTTATGAATCTTCATTAGTTAAACAAAATATTAATTACCCGGATTTTGATTCAGATTATTGGAATAAAATTAGAGATCATTACGAATTAAAACCAGATTACATAAACCTTGAAAGTGGTTATTATAATATAATTCCAAAACCAACACTCTCAAAACATATTGAACATATTAAGAAAATCAATATTGAAGGTTCTTATTATATGAGAAATAATCTTTTAAATGACAAAAAGTTAATTACTCAAAGACTTGCAAGATTTGTTGGTTGCAACTCAGACAGTATCGTTATAACCAGAAATACAACGGAGTCTTTAGATTTGATTATTGGTGGATTTCCCTGGAAAAGGGGAGATGAAGCGATCTATGCTGACCAAGATTATGGAGCTATGAAGGTTATGTTTGACCAGGTTTCCAAACGTCACGGCGTCATAAACAAAGTTGTTTCTGTTCCGAATCATCCCAAGTCTGATGAGGAAATTGTGTCTTTATATGAGTCCAAAATAACTTCAAAAACAAAGCTTATGATGGTTTGTCATATGATTAATATAACTGGTCATATTTTACCAATAAAAAAGATTTGTGATATGGCACATAAGTATGGTGTTGAAGTTATGGTTGATGGGGCCCACTGTATCGGTCATTTTGATTTTAATATCGATGATTTAAGTTGTGATTATTATGGGTCTAGCTTGCATAAATGGCTGGCAACTCCTCTTGGTGCTGGCTTATTATACGTTAATTCTAAACATACTTCTAAAATTTGGCCTCTTTTGGCAGATCATAAAAATGATTTAAATGATATAGACCGCCTTAATCATATTGGAACACATCCAGTTCACATCAACCTGGCAATTAACGATGCATTAGATTATCTAGAATGGATGGGGATCAAAAGAAAAGAAAAGCGATTAAGATATATTCAAAATTATTGGACTGGAAAATTACGAGACTATCCTAATGTGATTATTAATACACCCAAAGATAAAACAAAGAGTTGCGCCATCGCTAATGTTGGACTTACAAATATGTCCTCCAAGGATTTAGCAGAAAAATTATTTAAACAATTTAATATTTTCACTGTAGCAATAAATTATGCTAATGTAAATGGTTGTAGAATATCTCCCAATGTTTTTACCACAACAAAAGAGTTAGATCATTTTATTAATGCAATCAAATCGTTAAGTCGAGTTTAAAATTTTTTTAAATAACAAAGACATTTACCACCTTCATTAAATTAATTAACTTTATGATGATTATTTTTAGGTAATAAATTCAATTAGTTTAATCATGAAAACTTTCAACATTTACATACTTTTTATGTTTTTTGTGTTTTTTGGATGTAATCCATCTTCTAATTCAAAAAATACTGATTTAAACGATTTTAAATTTCTTGAGATAGATATTGTGACCTTAAATAAAGGTTATGTAAATCAAGATTATACAATTCAAGAGGTCATTGAATCTTACATCGACAGAATTAATAAAATTGATCAAAATGGTCCAAGACTTAATTCTATTATTGAAATAAATCCCGAAGCAATTTCAATAGCAAAGTCATTAGATGATGAATTACAGACCCAAGGGTCCAGGGGTTATTTACATGGGGTCCCCATTCTTTTAAAAGATAACATTGATACTAACGATAAAATGTCCACTACAGCTGGATCAAGAGCTTTAATAGGTTCGAGACCGATTAAAGACAGTAAGGTTGCTGAAAAACTGAGAAAGGCTGGAGCAGTAATTCTAGGTAAGGCAAATCTAAGTGAGTGGGCAAACTTTAGAGGAAGAAGATCTACTAGTGGTTGGAGTGGTATTAATGGTCAAACCAAAAACCCTTATGTTTTAACTAGAAATCCATGTGGCTCTAGTTCTGGATCGGGAGTATCTGTTTCTGCAAATCTTACCTTATTAGCAATTGGAACAGAGACAAACGGATCAATTGTTTGTCCTTCTACCGTTAATGGTGTGGTAGGAATTAAACCAACTGTAGGTTTAATTAGTAGATCTGGTATTATTCCCATTTCGTATACTCAAGATACTGCTGGACCTATGGCAAGAAGTGTTCAAGATGCAGCAATATGCCTTGGTTTTCTTACCGGTGTTGATGAAAATGATAAAAAGACATCGGCAAGTTTAAATAATAAACATGATGATTATACCCAGTTTTTGAATAAAGATGGATTAAATGGAAAAAGAATAGGAGTTTATATAGGACCTCTTGGAATGAATGATAAGGTAGATTCTTTATTTTCTAAATCTGTTGAATTAATAAAAAAAATGGGAGCAGAAGTTATTGAAATTCAGACTATTTCTCCGGCTGAAGCGAGAGCTCACTCGTTTCAGGTTATGATTCATGAATATAAAGATGGGTTAAATAACTACTTTAAGTCCTTGGGAAGTAAAGCACAAATAAAAAATTTAGAGGAATTAATTGAGTTCAACGAAAATGATTCAATCGAGTTAAAATATTTTAACCAAGCCTATCTTAAATTAGCACAGAGCACTGAGGGAGTTAAAAGTGATAAATACTTGAATTCATTATTAGCTTTAAAAAGATTAAGTCAAACGGAAGGTATTGATAAAGTTATGAATGATAATGATTTAGATGCAATAGTTGCACCAACAGGGAGTCCATCTTGGTCAACAGATTGGTTCAATGGAGATAATTATCATATTTCTAGCTCCTCTCCATCAGCCTGGGCAGGATATCCTATTGTTTCAGTTCCTATGGGTAATGTTCATGGTTTACCAGTAGGTATTTCGTTTTTTGGAAGAGCCTGGAGTGAACCTACTTTAATTGAAGTTTCCTATGCTTTTGAGCAGTCATCTAAAGCTAGAATTATTCCTAAGTTTCATATAAATGATGAATATTAATCCAATGAAATAGCAACTTAATTCAAAACTATTTATATGAATATTTACGGAGTAGCTTTATTAGCATTTTGTTTTTTAGTTGGAAAAATTACAGGAACATTTCTAGGATCTATAATTGGATTGTCGGGGGATATTGGCGGTGTTGGTTTTTCAATGTTCTTACTTGTTTTTATTAATTCTTACTTGAAATCAAAGAATATAAATATTTCTAAATCAGAGAATGGAATTCTATTTTGGAGCACAATGTATATCCCAATTGTAGTTGCAATGTCTGCTAGTCAAAATGTCAAAGCAGCAATGCTTGGTGGTTGGCTTGCATTAATAGTTGGGATTTTAGTTACTTTTTTGGCTTTTGTGTTAGTTCCTTTGTTATCCAAAATGAGTAACAGAAATTTAAAAAATAAATCAGAATGATTGAGAAGATATTAGATGCTAATGGATTAGTTTTTGCATTTTTCATTGTCGGAGTTATCATGTTTCTGTCTTTTTTGTTTTCAAAAAAAATATTAAATAATATAGTTCCAGGAGCAGCAATAGCAATAATAATTGCTCTTTTTCTAGCATTTTTAGGTGACGATAATGGGGTTGCTGATTTACCGTATATGGGAGGAATGGCAGTTCTAGGTGGCTCTATGTTACGAGATTTTTCTGTTGTTGCTACTGCAATGGGAGTAGATGTTATTAAGATTAAGCAAGCTGGTATTTCAGGAATACTTTCACTATTCATTGGTGTGTCCTTTTCATTTGTTATAGGTGTAACGGTTGCATTATTCATGGGGTATTCAGATCCCATAAGTTTAACTACGATAGGGGCAGGTGCATGCACTTATATAGTCGGACCAGTAACAGGATCAGCATTGGGTGCAAGTTCTGAGATTATTGCACTTAGTGTTGCTACTGGTGTTGTAAAGGTTATTATAACTTCAATATTTACTCCACTCGTCGCTTCTAAAATAGGTTTGAATAATCCAAATTCAGCAATGATTTTTGGAGGTTTAATAGGGACCACAAGTGGAGTCGCAGCAGGATTGGCAGCAACGGATGAAAAGCTCGTTCCATACGGGGCTCTCACTGCAACATTTTACACAGGAATAGGGTGTCTTTTGTGTCCATCTGTTTTTTATTTTTTAATTGACGTAATAATACTTTAAAATACCTTTATTTATACTATATTAATATACTTTTAAAAAACAATTATTATGGCTTCTACTAATTTAACCCACATGCGAAATGCTCGCGAAAAACTCAATAATAACTGGTCTACAGCCTTTTTAGTTGGTTTAACAGTAATGATACCTCAAACTATTTCAGAAATCCTAAAAGCAATTGGCTCTATTGAAGCTGGTAGTATGGAGGATATTTCTCTTGGATTTGTTTCAATGCTGGTTGCTGGTCCTCTTGCTTTAGGTTTTTCAATTTACTCATTGAACCTTTTTAGAAATGGTTCAGCAGATTATAATAATATTTTTGATGGTTTCAAGTCCCTGGGTAAAATCTTGGGAGTCTATTTTCTTATGATTGCATTAATTATTTTAGGAATGATTCTTTTAATTATCCCTGGTATTATTCTAGCTTTCGGTTTTTCGATGGCATACTATGTAATGATTGATAAACCAGAACTTGGAGTTGTAGATACACTCAAAGAGAGTTGGAAAATAATGAAGGGAAACAAAACAAAACTTTTGGGTTTAAGTTTAAGATTTATTCCTTGGGCTATTTTAGGTATTCTATGCCTATTTATAGGTGCTATATTCGTTTTACCCTGGATGCAATTGTCTTATGCATCATTCTATGAAGGAATAAAATAACTTAATTTATATGAGTCTAGCCCTTTGGTTTCATGAGTTTATTAGTTAGTTTCTTAGGTTTATTTTTCACATATTTCTCTAACCATCTGTCTTGTTCCCATATTAGATGGAGTATTGTTTCCTTTGCTCTATAGCCATGACTTTCTTTTGGAAACATAACTAAACGAGCTGTTGCGCCCAGCCCCTTGAGAGCATTAAAATATCTTATACTTTGCATTGGATAGGTTCCAGAATTGTTATCTGCTTCCCCGTGAACTAATAATAAAGGAGTTTTCATTTTATCAGCATGCATAAAGGGTGACATCGAGTAATATACTTCAGGTGCTTCCCAATAACTTCTTTCTTCACTTTGAAAACCAAATGGTGTTAGAGTACGATTGTAAGCACCACTTCTTGCTATTCCAGCGGCAAATAAATTAGAATGACTTAATAAATTAGCAACCATAAAAGCACCGTAGCTATGCCCTCCAACAGCAACTCTTTCTCTGTCAATATAACCTAACTTATCAACTGCATCTATAGCTGCCTTTGCGTTTGCAACTAATTGAGGTCTAAATGAGTCATTTGGTTCATTTTTTCCTTCACCAATAATAGGAAATGCAGCTCTATCTAAAACCACATAACCTTGAGTAGCCCAGTAAATTGGGGAGCCCCACGAAGGATAGGTGAAACGATTTGAGTTGTTTGTCTTTTGGGATGCACTGGATTTATCCTTGTATTCCCTTGGATATGCCCATAAAATCATTGGCTTTTTTTCAATTATTGACTCATTGTTTTTTGGAACATATAATACTCCGTTCAAGTCTAGTCCGTCATTTCTTTTGTAACTGATTATTTCTTTTTTGATGTTTTGAAGAGATTTAAAAGGATTTTTAAAAAATGTTAATTGATCTAACTCACCAGTTTTAAAAGCATTTTTATAGTAGTTAGGATATTCGTTAGGTGATTCGATTCTTACGATTAGTTCATTATTTCTTGAATCGTAATCGATAATATTTTCATACTTATTTTCATATGCAGATCTGTAAATTTGCATTGATTTACCTGTAGCAAGATTTATTTTATCTACAAATGGGTATTGACCATCTTCAGTAAATCCATTTCCAATTGTGAAAGCATTGTTATTTTGAATAAGTAATACATTTTTATTAAAGCTATTTTTATTTTGAACAAACCTTCCCGGATCACTATAAACATCCTGATAGTTTCTATCATTAAGAATTTTAGCTTCCTTTTTGGAATCTGATGGATTAAAAATATATGTTTTAGTATTACGAGTATTCCACCATCGATCTGTTATAATAGCTATATTATCGTCTCCCCAATACACACCGTTAATTCTATTTTTAACTTTTGTTAAGTATGATGAAGATTTATTAAAAGGAGCTTTCCATTGGTAAAGAGCATCACGAAATTCAGTTTTATTTGATGGATCACCACCATCTAATGCCAAGGAATAATATAAAGTTGAAGGTTTATCACTTCTCCATCTGAAATTTCTTTTACCGCTGGTGGTTGACATAAAACCTTTTGGAAGTTCCTCCAAGAGTGGAGCATCATTAATGACTTTAACCAGTTTTGCATTTTTATCATAAACATGGGTTTCAGTTGGAAATCTATTGTACGGAACTATATACGAAAAAGGAGTTTTTATAAAATCTATTAGCAGATATTCCTTGCTTGGAGATAAATCTATATTCTTATACATTCTAGTTGGTAACCATTTTACTATCTCTCCATTAATATTAACTTTTACTAGCTCGGATTGGCTTAGTTGCTTAAAATTATAAACATCATTAGGGTTCTTTAATAAATCCTGATATGTTCTATTTTGTGCCTTTGATCCATTGTTTTCAGTAACAGTTGGACCTTTCGGAATTGAAGTCGAAGTGTTAATTAGAGGTTTCAAATCTTCTGGCAGTGATTTTACTATTAATTCGTTGTTACTAATCCAATTAATTACATTTCCCATTGTGGCATTGGAATTAGAATTGAATATTTTTTTCGCAACTAGTGAAGTTAAATCGACAACCCATACCTCAACTCCCTTCTGCGTTGTATTAGTCATCGCTATTTGTTTTTCGTCTGGTGAAAATTGAAAATTTGAGAGATTAACCATTATTGGTAAACCAATTATTTCATTTGGTGTTTTGTTTTGAAATAATTTAGTTATCTGAACTTTATTATAATATGTAGTCCTGCTTCCTATGTGTCGCTTTGGATCAACTCTTAATCCCCCAAGTCTTAATTCTTCTCTTGAAAGATCCTCAATGTTTTTGTAGGCAGGACGATATAAAAAAACTAAAATACTGTTATCACTATTTCTAATTACAGATGGGGCAAGATCAATATCTATGAGATCTAATAAATCTTTTTTAGGTGACTTGTAATTAGAATCTACCTGGGGATATACCATTAAAGTTGATATAAGTAAAAATGTAATTAAAGCTCGATTAATCATGATTATTTTTTTTAATTTAATTTAGATCAATTTAATAAATATTATGTCATTTAAAAAAACATTCTTTAGAACAATCATTAAATTAAACTCATGGTTTATAAAAAATACTTAATTAAATATACATTTGAATTTATTGTAATTGTGATCGGTATTTCTTTTTCATTTTGGATTGATGAATGGAATAAAAATAATACTAATAAAATTCAACATGTAGAGGATTTAAAGGCAGTATTGAATGATTTAAAAAATGATTCAGTCATGTTTAACCGGGTACAAGCATCACTAGATGATGGAAAAATTAATACTGATAGACTTTTATCTCATATAGAATCCTTCAATAGTAGCATTATAACATACGAAAGTTATGTAGATAGTATTATTGATACGGGTTTTTTATATGGCTACAGTACTTTTTTTATGACCAGTGCAACTTTTGAATCTTTAATATCAAATGGAAGAATTATTTTATTTCCAGAGAAGATTCATACAGAAATGAATAATTATTATGAAGCTATTTCTAAAAGAATTATTGATAACAACCATATATTAGATAATATTTCGTTGGACTATTATAACGATCATCATCCATTTTCAATGTATTATGCCAATATTACAGGTGGTTACGATAATAACTCTACTTATTTTGAAGAAAAAAGTTCTAATCTTGAACAACTTAAGAGATTTAGAAAATATTTTCAGAATAAAGAAATAAAGAATAAATATAATAGTATTGAGTTTTTGATAAATACTTCTAATTTAAGAAATAGAATTCAAGTTTATGATAGACAAATTAATGCGTTTCGTAGGCAAAGGGATATAATTTCTCAGAGTGTAAAACTATACTTGGAATCAATTAAATAGTTATATATGAAGTTAAAAAAGTACTTAATTAAATACACATTTGAGTTTGTTGTTATCGTTATTGGTATTTCCGCTTCATTTTGGATTGATGAATGGAATATTAATAAAACAAATAGAATCCAACACATTGAGGATTTGAAAGCAGTTTTAAATGACTTAAAGAATGATTCCATAATGTTTGACAACGTCCAAAAAAAACTAGATGCTGGAAAAGTAAAAATTAATGAATTATTAATTGATATAGAATCGTTTGAATCTAAAAAAATTAGTTATTTAGAATATTCTTCAAGAATTATAAATAAAGGGTTTGTTTATACCAATGATACTTTTTTTATGACTGATGCAAGTTTTAAATCTCTAATTTCAAATAGTAGAATTAATTTTTTCCCAGAGGAAATTCATACAATTATGAATAAATATTATGAATCAATTCTAAAAAGGGTTAATGACAACAATCATATGGTTGATGATATAACACTTAAATACTATCATGACTTCCATCCATTTTCAATGTATTATGTAAATACACTAATTGACCTCGGCTATAGTGAGTCGGAAGCAAGAGCATCATTGCCTTCACAAATTGATAATAGGACAAAAGATAGATTTAATTTATATTTTAAAAAATCTGATATTAAGGAAATTTATACGAGTACTTATTTTTTAATTCGCACATCTAACTTAAAAAATAGAATATATAAATATAATACTCAGATAAGCGAATTTAAAAATCATAGAGATCTTATATCTAAAAGAATACATGAACATTTAAGGGAATTAGTAAATACAAATTAATTGTAATTAGCAATTAAAACAATTACCTTGACCAAATAATTATTAATATAAAAAATGAAAAAAATGAAAAAAATTTACATACTATTTTTTACAATAGTTTCTGGTTTAAGCTATGGACAGATGATTCAAAAATCATCATGTTCAAAAAAAGCAAATCAAATTACAAATAAGGCTTTAGAACATATGATGAATCTTGAGTTTCTGACAGCAAGAGGTATGGCTGAAGCAGCTCTAATAGTTGATGATAGTTGTGGGTGTGCTAAATTAATTGTAGCTCGTGTAAGTTCGCCAAACAAAGATTTTGGAACTCGTTCAAATAAATTAAAAATGATCGATCGATCAAAGTTAAGCGGGGAGGAGCAAGTATGGTTTGATGTACTTAACATCAAGGATAAAGAAAAGTATGCAGAAATTCAAAAGAAAGGTGAAGTTATGTTTCCTAAGAGTCCATTAGTTCATTATTTAGCCACTGGAGGTACAAATTATGAATCATATAAAGCTTTTGCTGAAAAATTTCCCGATCAATCATCTTCAGCATATAATATGATGTCATATGGTTATTTAAGAGGAGATTACGGATCTGTTGACGAAGAAAAGGCAATGGAATATGTTTTAAAATCACAAAAAATGCACAATGGTCCAAATTCCTTCGATTCAATGGCCGAACATTTCGCTTCACTGGGTGATTACGATAAAGCAGTTGAAAATCAATTAAAAGCATATGATTACGCTACGTTCGTTTCTCCATATCAACCAAAAATAGGAGAGTATTGGAGAAAAGCAAATAAGAATGAGCTTGTTAAGAGGTTAGAAAAACTTCAATCTGATATGCAAGACGCTATTTTAAAAGGCGATAAAGAAGCATTCAAGAAGTTTTCACATCCAGATATTACCATAAGTACAGGAGATTCAAATTTAGGAGAGTTTTATGATTTTAGTGAAGAAAATATAAAACTAGATGAAAACTTTACTTGGGATAGTTTTGAATTAGAAAACATCAAAGTTTACTTTTCTACAGATATGAATACAGCTGTAGTAACTTTTTACGCAAAGGGTGGTTATACCATGAAAGGATCATCTGAATCTACCCCTTATAGTACAAGAGCATCTTCTGTTTGGGTTGACACAAATCAGGGGTGGAAAACGATGCACAGTAATTTTGCTCCTAATAAAGGAAAAATAGGATTGCCTCAAAATTAAAATAACGTTAATTTATTATCAAAGGGGATTTTTTAAATTCTCTTTTTTAATTTTATAAGTCATATGAAATATTATAAATTAATATTGTTTTTGTTTTTTGTTCAATTTGGAAAATCCCAAGAAATTTCAGGAATTGTTTTAGATACCTTAAGCAATGAAACAATTCCATTTGCAGCCATTACTTCATCTTTTGGAACTAGTACAATCACTAATGAGGAGGGTAAGTTTAGAATTTTTAATGATGTTCCTTTTTCAAACATGGATACTCTTTTTGTTTCTTCTATGGGATATGAGAGTAAGTCATTCGTTATAGGAAACTTAAAGTCACTAACTATAAATTTGATATCTAAAGTAATAGAACTTGAATCGGTCGAGGTAAGTAACCGAGTTATATTAACAGCTGCAGAAATAATAAAAAAAGTTTCAAATAATCTTGTAAACACATATGATTTTGGTTATTCTTCAAAAAAAGTTTTTTGGAGAGAAACCTCCATGAGTAAGACAGATAATTTCAAGTTTAAAATAAAAAAATCCTCAATAAATGAATTTGACCAGGTTTTTATGGATAGTATTACTTCTACCCTTCCTAAAAAATCAAACTTTTATGAAGAGACACTTTCTGATTTTTATGGAAATAAAGATCCGAAAAATCAAAAAATTAGTGTTTTGAAGTCAGCTAAGTTATTAGATAAAGAAAATCAAATTAGCATAGAGTCAGTTCAAGATAGAATTCAACCGATAGTTGATTTAAGGATTAAGCCAGATTCTTATTTTAAATTTAAATCTGGTTTTTTTCCCATTGACATTCAAATTAGTGGAGTTAATCTTCGATCTCTTGATTCGTCAGATAATAAAAGGCTAGATGAGTTAAAAAATAAAAAATTCAATCAAAAAAAGAGATTCAATTCTAATAATCGAAATTTTATAAAAAAAATGTTTAAATATTATTTGGATTTTGATTTTGAAAAGAAAAAATATAATCTGGAGGTATTTAAGAAATCACGTCGATATAATTTTGAACTTGTTGAACTTTCTTACATAGGATATGATCCTATTTATATTATTGATTATTCTCCAAAATCATCTAAAGGAATTTTTAAAGGAAGATTATATATTCATGCTGATGACTTTGCCCTTGTTAGAATTGATTATCAGAGTTTACTGCCAGTAAGAGATTTTAGTTTGTTTGGAGTATCATTTAAAATTGATTATAGATTTGGTAGGCAAATATTTAAGAAGAATAGTAACAATAAATATGATTTATATTTCAGTGAAAACTCATATAAATCTTCATTTGGATTAAATAGACCTCTTAAAATAGTTGAGAAAAATAAGAATGTTAAAGGAAGAAGAAAACAAAATGAGTTGAAAATGGACATCAGATTTAGTGCAAATCGTATTGTTAAAACAGAATTTATTGTGCTTAATAATTCTTCTATAGACAAATCTATTTATGACTCCTATCGAGTAATTGAAGCCGATTTACCCTATCGATTAAAAGAATATGATCCTGATTTTTGGAAAGGGTATAATATAATTGAACCAAGCGAAATTATTAAGGAGTTTAAAATTGATAAAAATTAGATTTTAATGAATAAACTAGAATATGTAACAAGATATTTTCCGTTATGGGTAATTACATGTTCTTTACTATCTATTTATAACCCCAACATATTTGTTTGGTTTTCCGGTGACTTAATAACTTATGGATTAGCTGGTATAATGCTTGGAATGGGTCTCACACTTAAAATAAATGATTTTAAGAGGGTAATTAAATCTCCATCTTGGCTCTTAATTGGACTTGTGCTTCAATTTACAGTAATGCCATTTTTTGGTTGGTTGTTGGGGATTTTATTTGATTTACCAGTATATTTTGCAGTGGGTTTAATTTTAGTTTCTTGTTGTCCGGGAGGAACTGCATCAAATGTCATAGTGTACCTTGCTAGAGCCAATGTGGCTCTATCCGTTGTGATGACAACTTTTTCAACAATTTTTGCAATTTTTTTAACTCCCTTTTTAACAGCATATCTGTCTGGAAGTTACTTAGATGTTGATGCATGGGGACTTTTTTTTAGTACACTAAAAGTTGTTCTTTTTCCAGTAGGAATAGGATTATTTTTAAACTTTTTTTCTCCAAAATTCACAAAATTAATAAAACCATTTTCTCCTCCAGTAGCTGTAATATTAATAACTTTAATAGTTGCAAGTATTATAGGGCAGGGAAAAGATATTATTTTAAGTTCGGGCCTTAGTTTGATTTTTTCTATTATGATTCTACATCTTTTAGGATTTTTAGTAGGTTATTTTTTCAGCTATGTAGTTACTAAAAATAAAATTGTAAGTAGAACTATTTCTATTGAAGTAGGCATGCAAAACTCTGGTTTAGGAGTGGTACTTGCCAGAGAAAATTTCATCAACCCTGCTACCGCGATTCCTTCAGCAATATCAAGCTTAGTTCATTCTATATATGGCAGTATATTCGTTAGTCTATTCAAAAAGTAGTCACTAAATATATAATTTAAATTTATCTGAAAATTTCCTCTGATAGATCCTGAATGTAATCTGTTAATTTCTTAAGCTCAATGTAATGATCAAACATTAATGGTTCTGGTTTTATATGATTAAAATTATGGAATCTCCAAAATGACATAGATGTTCCGGCATAAACTGTAAATGCTTTTATAGAATTTTTTTCATTTTCTGAAAGCGAAATTATAGTAGAATAACCTTTTAGAAGACTTCTTACTTTATTTGCATCAATCGTATCATTTTCTCTACACACACCAATTATAGCCATACCAATATCAAATACTCTGAAATAGAATGCTGATTCTTCAAAATCCATTATTACTACAGACTTATTATTATTTCTAACTATAATATTATCATAAAAAATATCACTGTGAATAAATGATTTTGTTAAGCCTTTTTTCATGAAGGGTCTTACGTATTCCATCTTATCATTTAACCATATTTGAAAATCTGATTTTTTTGAATATTTATTTAGAATTTCAAATTTTTCTTCTCCATAATTTAACTGATTTGGAAGATAGGAAGGAGGCTTGATAATATGAAGCTTAGCAATTTGTTTACCAATTAATTTTAAAATACTTTCAGAGAAGTTTTTTACTGTTTTACCCTCAATAAATTTTTTAATCATAATGGGTTTTTTATTCCAAATAAAAATTGGTTCACCCTCTTTAGTTCTAATTATTTCAGAGGTATAAAAATCATTATGTTTTAAATAATCTAATAGTTTTGATAGCTCTAATACATTTTGATAGGATTTTTGTTCACAAATTGTCAATACATAAAATAAATTATCTGATTTTAGAAAATAATTGGAATTTTCTAAACCTCCTTCTAATACTTTAAAAAATTGAATTGAATTTAAATTATATTCATTTAAAATAAATTTGATATCACTTTCATTTAAAGAACTGTAGTTTGCCATAATTATCCAAGAGTACTTTTTTTATTAGATCTTTCCCAATTAGTTTCTATTGCATTTATAAGAGACTCTTCAAGTTTAGAATAGTCACAATGGTACCCCTTTTGACACTTATTCTTAGCGTCTTCAATAGATTTATGTTTTCCAGACTTAGGAAGTGTTTTAGTTTTCAAAGATTCTAATATTACTTTAGAAAATTTTGCTGGGTGAGCAGTTGCAAGACATATAGTTTTGTTTTTTTGTAAATCCTTATTTAACAATTGTATTGTAGAAACTGCCACTGCTCCATGAGGATCCAGTAAATACTTTTCTTCATTAAATATAGTTTTAATAGTTTTCATCGTTTTCTCATCTGAAATACTGAATGATGAAAAACCATCTTTATAAGATTTAAAAGTTTCTTCATCAAAACGAAATTCTCCTTTTTGTTGAAACTCATCAGACCATTTTTTTATGTCTTTTGAATTCCCTCCATTACAGAAATACAAATATCTCCAGAAGTTGTAAGGAATAATTATGTCAATTGCTGATGAGATTGTTTCGTGAATTATATCTTTCGAAATAGTTCCATCCCTAAAAATTCTGTTCAAGGATTCATTTTTATTGTTTGCTATTATGAATTTTTTAATTGGTAACCCCATTTTCCTGGCTATTCCTCCCGCACATAAGTTTCCAAATCCTCCAGATGGTACTGAAAAATTAATTTCTTCTCCTACATATTCAGTAATATTTAAATAGCCATAAAAGTAGTGAGTCATTTGAGCTATGATTCGGCCCCAATTGATAGAGTTAATACTTGATAGTTTAACTTTATTTTTAAACTCCTTGTTGGAATAAAGTTTTTCAATTACTGCGTCTAGATCATCTCCACCTTCAAGACAATTAGAAACTCCAACCGGGTGAATATTGTTATTATGCAAAGTAGTCATTTGTCTTTCTTGTTCTTCCGTGATTAAATCTTTGGGGTATAAAACCCAGGCATCTAGTGAAGACTTTCCAGCAATATAATTTGCTGCAGCTGGTCCAGTATCTCCAGTAGTAGCTACTACAATAGTATAAGATTCCTTTTTTCTTTTCAAAAGAAAGTCTAGTAAATTAACTAAAAATGATTGTCCTATATCTTTAAAAGATAGGGTGGGTCCATGAAATAATTCCATGATATATGTTTTGTTTTTTGTTTTCAACTTTTTCAAGTTTACAACATTTTCAATCTCAAACGTATCGTAAGATTTATCAATTATATTTTTTAAATCCTGAGATGATATAATTTTTTTATCAATAAATAATGAAACTATTTCAAAACAAAGATCTTTAAACCCTAATTTTTTCCATTTAATTAATAATTCTTTTGATATTTTAGGTAATTTTTCAGGAACATATAACCCCCCGTCAGGAGCAAAACCGTTGAGTATAGCTGTCTCAAAATTAACAGGTTTACTTATTCCTTTATTACTAACATATTTTAACATCTTAACAGTAATTTAAAACCTAAGATAAACGCTTGATGCTATTGCTATGTCTTGAATAGCAACACCTGTAAGATCGACTACTATAGATTTGTTTGAGTTATTACTTCTGTTTTGTATGGCATTTCCAAGCTCGGTAATCCTATTACTTGATATAAGTCCTTGGCTTAATGCTTTAAAAACTTCGCCTCTACTTTTACTTTGTGAAATACTATCTACAATAATTAAATCTGCATTTTTAATAATCTTACTATCTAATTCTTGTTTTTTTTCAGTGTCAGATCCAACCGCAACTATTAAGGTGCCTTGGTTAATGTCATTTAATTTAAGTATTGGATTTTCTGATGCAGTAGTTGTTATTATTACATTTGATTTGTTTGCCAATTCTTTTACATTAGAAGCAATAGTTACATTATAATCATTTTTTATTTCAGAATGAAACTCTTCTATTCTTTCTTTATTTCGTCCCCATAAACAAACCTCATTACATGGATTATTTTTTTGCATATATTTTAACTGGAGTCTTGCCTGTGTCCCAGATCCAATAATTCCAATTGAATTAATTTTTTTGGGAGAGAAATATTTTATGGCTAAAGCTCCTGCAGCCGCTGTTCTTATGTTTGTTAAATGACCCTCATCAAGTAATATTGCTTCAAGCTGACCAGTTTTTTGACTAAATAAAAGCATCATTCCTTGTCCGGAGGGGATACCTAATTTGTAGTTTTCATAAAATCCAGAAGCTATTTTAATTACATAGAAATCACCATTTTTTATATACCCATATTTTATATGAACATCTCCAGGGGGATTATTAAAAATAAGTTCACCCACAGGAGGAATAATCGCATCTCCAGCACTATATTGGATAAATGCTTGTTTCATTAACTCAATTAAATCAATATTTTTTAATATTGGTTTAATTTCATTGAGTGTTATAGTTTTATGCATTGTAAGTTTTAAATCTATTTAAAATTAGATATTTTTTTAAGGCTTAATCTAATAATTAAGAGCTATTTAAATACATTTTTATATTTTAACATTTAAAATATTTATAAAATGAAGAATGAGTTTGAAAAGTATCTAAAATTTCATAAAACATTTGGAGGTACTGGTAAAATATTTAATTTTAGTTTCATTGATTATAAAAAGGGATTTTTAAAGTTAGAGGGAACTTTTACATCAGAAACAATAAATCCTAATCAAAATGTTCAAGGAGGGCAAATGACATCAATGTTGGATGATGTAACGAGTTTGCTTTTGATTTTTGAATCCAAGGGTTCCATATATCCAAGCTCAACAAACCTCCATAGTGTTCATCATAGACCGCTTTTTAAAGGAAACGTAATTGCTACCGCTAAGATGATTGAAATTGGCAAAAACATTGCAACAATAAAAGGTGAATTATTTAATTCTCAAGGAAAACTTGCCACTACACTAATTCATACAGTTTTCTTAGTTAAAAAAGAATTTAAATTATAAATATCTATAAATTTGAAAGAATTTAACTTTTATTTTAAAATTTTAGTTTGAAAAAATTTATTCCTAGTTCAAATAATCCTTGGGATTCAAAAAAAGTTAACCTGGCATTAAGACGACTAACTTTTGGATGTTCTTTGGCTGATACGGATCGATTTCTAAAATTATCACCCTCTGAAACTATTGATCAAATTATTAATGAAGCTAAATCATTGGAGTTAACCAGGGATCCCGAATGGGCATTCTGGAACAATAAGCAATTCAATGATTCGGGAAATAATAAAGGTTATTATAATACACTATGGCAAAAACAAGCTTTTATTGACATGACAACAAATAGTTTAAGAGCTCGACTTGTTTTATTCTGGAGTAATCATTTTGTAGTTGAATATAATGTGTTTAATCAACCTGCTTATCTCTTTCAATATTATAATACTTTACAAACATATTCTTTAGGAAACTTTAAAACCTTTGTCCTAAAAATGGGCTTAACGCCAGCCATGTTGAGATACTTGAATGGATTTGAAAATAAAAAAGACAGTCCAAATGAAAATTATGCAAGAGAACTTTATGAGTTATTCACTTTGGGAGAAGGAAATGGATATTCGCAGGTAGATATTACTGAAACTTCAAGAGCGTTTACTGGTTACAATAAAAGTTCTAATTATGGACCAATCACCTTCAATAATAACACGTTTGATAGTGGGGAAAAAACAATTTTTGGTAAAAAAGGTAATTGGGGTTATGAAGATGTAATTGATATTTTATTTGAAGAGAAAAAAGATATAATCGCGCAATTTATATGTGAAAAAATTTACCGTTATTTTGTTAGCCCAATCATAAATAATGTTATTGTTTCAGAAATGGTCTCTACTTTTATTGAAAATGATTTTGAATTAACTTCTGTTTTTACAGAGTTATTTAAAAGTGAGCACTTTTTTGATCCTATAAATAGTAATGTTTTAATTAAAAGTCCAATAGATTTAATGGTTGGTCTTCACAAATCTTTAGGTTTTTTATGTTCTGACAGCTTAGATTTAGAACTAAATTTTAGGAATAAATGCAGAAATATGGGACAAGATATTTTTTCACCGCTTGACGTTGCAGGCTGGCAAGGTAATCATGATTGGATAAATTCTGAAACATTGCCAAAGAGGTGGGAGTATGCCGATTACCTTCTAATAAAGTATTGGCAGAACAATAAGGATCAGTTTAAAAAATTAGCAATAGATATAGCTGGTAATGATGAAAAGGATGTAAACATAATTGTTACAAAAATTAAGGATTTCTTATTTTGTTCCTATCAAATTAAGGCTGACGAAATGATTGATGCTATTAATGTATTTAAAGGTGAGGTACCAGAAAATTACTTTGAAGACGGTACATGGAATTTGAATAGGAATTCTGTAAAAAGACAGGTTTACGACTTACTTCGATTTTTTGTTGGTTTACCAGAATTTCAATTGAAATAAATGAGGAAAGAACATCTAGATAGTAATCACGCTGAAGAGCATGCTAAGTGGGATCGAAGAGGGTTTATGAAAACTCTTGGTATTGCAGGGGGAGGTATGATTTCATTTGGAAGTAGTGCGCTTTCAGTAGTAGATTCAGCTATGCTCAATACGGCTTTAAATAATGCCAATTCAGATCGAATTTTAGTTCTTATTCGTCTTAAAGGAGGAAACGATGGTTTAAACTCAATAGTTCCAGTATATGATTTTGATTTGTATGCAAATAAACGTCCTAATATTTATATTCCTGAAAATAAACTTATCAAGCTAGATAACGATTTTGCAATTCCAAATTATATGTCATCAATAGAAGGTCTTTGGAAAGAAGGAGGGATGAAAGTGGTTCATGGAGTTGGTTACGAAGATCAAAATTTGTCTCACTTCAAGTCTTCTGAAATATGGGCAACTACGACTAAAGATATTAATACTTCTTCAGGCTGGATGGGGAGGTATTATGAAGAAAAATATAATGATTATCTAACTAATCCACCAGAAAATCCACTTGCAATTCAAGTGGGAAGCGGAGGAGATATGATATTTGATGGAGATTTAACAACTTATTCCTTTTCTGTTTCAAGTCCTCAAAGACTTAAAAAAGTTGCAGAAAACGGGACACTATTCGATACTAAAAACATAGTAAATAATACTCATGGAGACCAAGTTTCCTTTTTACGGGATACTTCCAATACTACGTTTCGATATGCAGCAATAATTAATAATGCATATAATAATTCTAAAGAGTTTGATTCATATCAGAATAATAATTTTGATTTACAACTTAGTTTAGTATCTCGTTTTATAAAGGGGGGATTAGGGACTAAAGTTTACATGGTTACACTTGGAGGTTTTGATACTCATGCTAATCAGTCTGGTCGTCATGAAATCCTAATGAATACTTTAAGCGATGCTTTGAAAACCTTTTATGATGACCTTAAAAAATATGGAATTGCAGATAAAGTACTTTCAATGACTTTTTCTGAATTTGGTCGAAGAGTTGCAGAAAATGGTTCAGGTGGAACAGATCACGGTTCTGCTGCTCCTATTATGTTGTTTGGACCATCTCTTAATGGAAGTTCTTTTATTGGAAAGCATCCAAACTTAAATCAATTAGATGCAAGAGGGAATATGGAAAGTACTACTGATTTTAAATCAGTTTATGCTAGTGTTCTCTCAGATTGGCTTTGTGCAGATTCTAACCTAGTTAATCGGGCTATAATTGGAACAGAATTTGATCTATTAGGGCTTGGTTTTGGATGTAACAAAAAGTATGATTTTGAACCTACTGGAGATCCTATCTTATTAAGTCATGCAGCTATTGTCAATGATAATGATGTTAGCTTATACGTTAATATAAATGAACCCATTATAATGGAAGTTCTCATTTTTGATATTTTAGGTAGAAAAGTTGGTACTGCATATAAAAATCAACTTAGTTCTGGAATTCATAACCTACCCCTTCGTTCTCAGAAATATTCTAGATTACCCTCTGGACATTATTTTTACAAAATAAAAGTGAATGAAAATAGAAAATTTAGTAGAGCCTTTATAATTAGGTAATTTAAATCAATAATTGTATTTTTTATTTGTAAAATTTATGCTTAAAAAAAAACTTCATGAACACTGTATAAATTTTATTCAAGAGAAATTAAATATATTAAAGCACAGAAAAACCGAACTGATAAATGCTTTAGAGTCTGAAGATAAAAGTTCTGCAGGAGATAAACATGAGACAGGTAGAGCGATGATACAGATTGAAAGAGAAAAACTTGGAAGACATTTTATAGAAAATGAAAAATACTTAACAAAACTTAATTCAATTATAGAAAACACAAGTCTCGTTAGTGTTTCTTTTGGTTCATTAGTCATCACAAATAATACAAATTATTATTTATCTATACCTGCGGGATGTATTAAATTATCACATAAAACCTTTTGTTGTATTTCTTTAAAAAGTCCTATGGGACTTTTATTGATAGGAAAAGAAGTGGGTGATCAAATCTGCTATAATAATATCACAAGTGAAATACTTGAGATTAAATAGAATTAATTTTTGTGATATGTAAACTTATTTGTTCTGATATTGATGGCACATTGTTGGATGTTAAGAGACAGCTATCCACTAAAACAATCAATGCGATTAAAGGTATTGATGAATCAATCCCATTTGTCCTTATATCCTCAAGAATGCCAAAATCTATTCGTTTACTTCAAAACGAATTAAATAGACACAATAGTCCTTTTATTGCCTATAATGGGGCTTTAATTTTTGATAAGCGGGGTAAGATTATTGAAAGTGTTGAAATACCATTTTCAATAACTTATCAAATATGTAATTTATTACCACACAATTCGATTCATTTTAGTTTATATCATAATGATCAATGGTTTGTTTCCTCAAAAGATTATTGGGCAGAACGCGAGGAAAATAATACTAGAGTATCTCCAAAAGTAAGATCATTGTCAGAAACACTATTTTCATGGGAGAAAAGTCAAAAAGGTGCACATAAAATAATGGTTATGGGTGAACCCTTAAAATTAAATAAAATTGAGAGTTTTATTAATAACAAATTCAAATATCAAGTAAATAGTTATCGTTCTAAAGACACCTATTTGGAAATTTCAAACAAAAAAATAGATAAAGCTTTTGCATTAGAACATTTATTATCAAAAGTTTATCCAAATATAAATATGATTGATGTAGTTGCGTTTGGAGATAACTATAATGATCAAACAATGCTCGAAAATGTTGGTATGGGAATCGCAGTAGAAAATGCAAAACAAGAAATATTAGATTGCACCTCATTTCACACATTAAATAGTCATCGAGATGGAGTAGCAGTAGCCATCAATAAAATAAATAAATAGTCTAAGAGTTAGTTAAATATAACTTTAGAAGTTATCTTTTTCAAACTCCTCTAGGCTCCATGTCATTTCTGGCTTATCAATGAAGTCAGGAGAAAGATCCATAGCTTTAGCATGAATATCTTCATCCAAGTCATTGAATTTTACAATCCAATAATCTATCTTATTTATTCTAGAGATGCCTTCAATTAATTCTGCATCTATATTATGTTTCTTTTTTAAGTGGTAAGCAAAAAAATAACAGCTTTTCCAACTTTGATCTTTTTTTGGCTTAAAATCTGAAAGAAATTCATCTATTAGTTTTTGTCTATCCATTTTTTAAATGATAATTATTATTTAAAACAAATGTAAAATATTTAATTATTAATATTATAAATAAAGGTTTCAACTTTATTAGGGGTGAATAGATAATTAATTAGAAAATGAAATTTATTTGAATAATTAATATTTTTTATATTTGTGTAAATTAATTAAATCAAACAATATTAAATATCCTAAATTTTCAAAAGAAAAGGGTAATAGTTTTTCAAAAGCCCTAAGAGATAAAGTTAATATCTATTTTAAAGAAAATAAATTTAATAAGCACGCCAACAATAGTATGATTGGTAAAACTGTTCTAATGCTTTGTATATTTTGTTTTCCATTTTTAATTATGAACTTAGGACTTGTTTCGAGTACTTGGATTCTTTTTTTATTATATATAACAAGTGGAATCGGAATGTCTGGAATTGGAATGGGTGTTGCTCATGACGCAATTCATGGTTCATATTCAAAAAACTCAAAAACAAATACTCTCATAGGTTATTCTCTAAACCTTATTGGAGCCAATGCAACAGTATGGAAAATTCAACATAATGTACTTCACCATACTTATACCAATATTGAACATGCTGATGATGATATTAATGCTCCTTTTTTTTTAAGATTCTCTCCTCATGCTAAAAAATATTGGACTCATCAATTTCAACATATATACATATGGTTTTTTTATAGTCTTGCTACTATATCATGGATAACAACAAAGGATTTTATTAGAGTTAGTAGATATCATAAGATGGGTTTTTTAAATAAGAAAAATGAATTTAGAAATGCAGTTTTTAGTATTGCGGCATGGAAGGTTTTATATTATTCCTTTGCACTTATTACCCCTCTAATTATGGTAAATTTGCCTTGGTGGCATATTTTTCTTGCATTTTTGAGCATGCATTTTTTCACAGGTCTTTTAATTAGTCTAGTTTTTCAGGTTGCACATATAATGCCAAGCTCTGAATTTCCACTTCCTGATCAAGATGGTCTTATTGCCGGAGATTGGTCAACTCACCAATTTGCAACAACTGCTAATTATTCTCCAAGATCTAATTTGTTTTCATGGCTAATAGGCGGCTTAAATTTTCAAATTGAACACCATTTGCTTCCAGGAATTTGTCATGTTCATTATAAAAATTTATCTAAAATTGTAATTGAAACAGCAAAAGAGTATGGAATGCCTTACAGTTCTAATCGAACTTTTTTCTCTGCAATAAGAGCTCATGCAAATATGCTTCACAAATTGGGGAATATGAAACAAGTGCCGGAATATGTAAACACTACTTAGTAATCTCAGACAACTCAAACCATCGTAATGTTTTTTGTTTTAGCTTTTTATCAAGTTCAGCGAGTCTAATTGAGTATTGTTCTATTTCAGATGATATAATACTATTATCTGTAAAATGATTTTGTATTTCTTCTTTTTGAGATTCAATTTTTTCAATTTCTCTCTCAAGTTTTTTAAATTCTTTTTGTTGATTTAAGGTTAAGTTATTGGTAGAATTTATTTTATTTTTTTTTGAATAATTTTTTAGATTGTGAATCATGTTTTTTTCTTCAACTTTTGAATCTTCATATGCTCTATAGTCCGAATAGTTACCTGGAAAATTTTCGATTACTCCAGACCCTTTAAAAACAAATAAATGATCAACTATTTTATCCATGAAATAACGATCATGAGAAACAACTAGTAAACATCCTGGAAAATCCAATAAAAAATTTTCAAGAATATTGAGTGTAATTATATCTAGATCGTTTGTTGGTTCATCTAAAATTAAGAAGTTAGGGTTTTGAATTAAAACCGTACATAAATAAAGCCGCTTTTTCTCTCCACCACTAAGTTTTTCAACAAAATCATATTGTTTTTTACGATCAAATAAAAACCTTTCTAGTAATTGTTGTGCAGAAATTTTACGACCTTTTTTTAAAGGTATAAAATCACCATACTCTCTTATGACATCAATTACTTTTTGACCTTTTTTAATATTGATACCTTTTTGTGTATAATATCCAAACTTTAGTGTTTCGCCCCAGATTATTTTTCCAGAATCAATATTTTCATTTGAAGTTAATAGATTTAAGAAAGTAGACTTACCAGTTCCGTTTTTACCAATTATTCCTATTCGGTCATTTCGTTGAAACATATAGTCAAAACCATCTAATATTTTTATATCACCATATGCTTTTTGGACTCGATGCATTTCAATCATTTTAGTCCCCAAGCGCTCCATATTAATTTCTAATTGTATTTCATGTTCATTTCGTCTTTGGCTTGCTTTTTCTTTAATTATTTTAAAATCTTCTATTCGGGATTTTGACTTAGTAGTTCTAGCTTTAGGCTGTCTTCTCATCCAATCCAATTCTTTTTTGAAGTGTAACTTTGTTTTGTGAGCTTCAATATTTTCTTGATTTATCCTTGCCTCTCTTTTTTCCAAATAATAAGAATAGTTTCCTTTATAACTAAAAAGTATACCTTGATCAAGTTCAAGAATTTCATTACAGACACGTTCGAGAAAATATCGATCATGAGTAACCATAAGTAATGTTGTTTTTTCTTTAGCAAAATAACTTTCTAGCCATTCAATCATTTCAAGATCAATATGATTTGTAGGTTCGTCTAGAATTAATAATTCTGGCTGTTTTAATAATGCATTACATAAAGCAATTCGTTTTTTTTGACCTCCAGATAATTTTCCAACATTTGCTTTTAAATCATTTAATTTGAGTTTGAATAAAATTTGTTTGTATTGAGTTTCAAAATCCCATGCTTGAAACTGGTCCATCTCTTCAAATGCTTTTTGATATGATGCTTGATCTTCAGGATTTTCAATTGCTTTATTGTAATTCTCTATTATTTTGATAATTGGATTATCAGATTGTAAAATGCTTTCTTCGACACTTAGTTTGGGATTTAAATTAGGTTCTTGAGGTAGATAAGCAATTCTTAAATCATTTCTAAAAATGACATTGCCCTCATCTGGAGAATCTATTCCTGCAATAATATTTAATATAGAGGTTTTTCCAGATCCATTTTTTGCTATTAGTGCAATTTTTTGACCTTGATTTATTCCAAAAGAAAGGGTTTTAAAAATTGTTTTTTCACCATATGACTTTGAAATACCCTCAACAGAAAGCAGATTCATAATAATCTAATTTAAAGATCCATAAAAATACACATTCAAAGTATCGTAGATATACTCATATGAAAAACATTTAAATTTTTTTAGGGATCAACTAAAGATTTTGTCAAGTGTTTTTTGTAATCCAAGACTGGTTGACCAACCCCAATCTTTAAAAGATATTGAATCATCAATTTCTTTTGGCCATGAGTCAGCAATGTTTTGTCTGAAATCGGGCTTATATTTTACTTTCATATTATATCCTCTAAGTATTATTTCTATTTCGAGTTCAGCCGGAGTAATACTAAAGCCAGTGATATTATATGAAGTGTTTATTGAAAGAGTTTTTCTATCCTTTGACATAAGTGTTATAGCAGCCTTAACTGCTTCATCAATATACATCATGGGTAGTTTGGTTTCTTTATTTAAAAAACAAATGTAATCAGTGTTGTTTTTGGCAGCATTAATCATTTCTATAATATAATCTGTAGTACCTCCTCCAGGTAAAGTTTTAGTTGATATTATACCTGGATATCGTAATGACCTGATGTCTAATCCAAATTTTGTAAAATAATAGTTTGCTAGTTTTTCTCCTGCTAGTTTCGAAACCCCATATATGGTCTCAGGATTCATAATAGTATCTTGCTTTACAAAATCTAAATTTGAACTTGTTCCAAATACAGCTATTGAACTCGGCCAAAACACTTTTTTAATTTTATTATTTATAGAAATTTCAATAATATTTTGAAAACTTTCCATATTGATTTTCCAGGATTTATATGGATTTTTTTCGCCGTTAGCAGAAAGAACTGCTACTAAATGATATATAGTATTAATTTCATACTTTTTAACTATGTGATCTATTTTATCTTTATTTAATACATCCGCATACTCATATGCACATGGCAAACTGTTTGGTGGGTTTTTTATGTCAGAAGCAACAACAAAAACACCTTTGTTAACAAAGTAATTAATAAACTCTTGTCCTAACTGCCCTAGAGCTCCTGTAATGAGTATTTTCTCCATAACTTTGTGTTAAACTAATTTCGAAAAATTAATTAAATATGTACCAATCTATTAAAAATAGACTTGAAATTGAATTGAAAGATATTAAAAATCTTGGTCGATATAAAAATGAGAGAGTAATAGAGTCAATGCAAAGTTCTAAAATTTTAGTTAATGAAGGTAAAGAGGTATTGAACCTTTGCGCAAATAACTATTTAGGGTTAGCCTCAAACCCCAAAATAATTTCAAAAGCCAAAGAAGCATTGGATTCTCATGGATTTGGAATGTCATCAGTAAGATTTA
This sequence comes from uncultured Flavobacteriaceae bacterium, assembly GCA_964432535.1. GTDB lineage: Bacteria > Bacteroidota > Bacteroidia > Flavobacteriales > Flavobacteriaceae > Marivariicella. The sequence continues at coordinate 154,917 of CAYSNJ010000002.1, forward strand.
TATGTGGAACTCAGAATATTCATAAAATTTTAGAGAAAAGGATATCTAATTTTTTAGGAAAAGAGGACACTATATTATATGCTGCTGCATTTGATGCAAACGGTGGGTTTTTTGAGCCTTTATTTGACAGTCAAGATGCAATTATCAGTGATTCTCTTAATCATGCCTCAATAATCGATGGAATCAGATTGTGCAAAGCTAAGAGATACAGATATAAGCATAACGACATGAATGATTTAGAATTACAACTTAAAAGTTCTAGTGATTCTCGAAGCCGAATTATTGTTACAGATGGAGTTTTTTCGATGGATGGAACAATTGCTCAGTTAGATAAAATATGTGATTTGGCTCAAAAATACGATGCTCTAGTGATGTCTGATGAATGTCATTCTTCAGGATTTGTTGGACCAACAGGGAGAGGAGTTCATGAAGAGCTTGGAGTTATTGATGAGGTTGATATTATAACAGGTACTCTTGGAAAAGCTTTAGGTGGAGCTTCTGGCGGATTTACAAGTGGACCTAAAGAAATAATTGAGATTCTTAGACAAAAATCTCGACCATATTTATTTTCAAATACTCTAGCACCCGCTATTGTTGGAGCTTCCTTGAGTGTTTTAGACATCTTAGAGACTGATAATTCTTTATTAAAGAAATTAAAAGACAACACAAGTTTATTTAGAAATGGAATGAAAAAACTAGGTTTTGATATAAAACCTGGAAATCATCCAATAGTTCCTATCATGCTTTATGATGATCACTTAGCTCAAAAAATGTCTGAAGAATTATTAGAATTGGGTGTGTATGTTATCGGGTTCTTTTTTCCCGTAGTTCCCAAAGGTGAAGCTAGGATTAGAGTTCAGTTATCAGCTGCACATTCAACTGAAAATATATTGAAAGCTTTAGATTCTTTTGAAAAAGTTGGTAGAGATTTAGGGGTTATTAATTAACTTTAAATAAATCTAAAATTATGAAATCCTTTAAATTAGTTTTTATTTTTCTTGTTACAATTCACAACTCTTATTCTCAAGATAACATTAAAGATAAAATTCTTGAAATTGCTATAATTGATGAAAAAGTAATGATGCCAATGCGAGATGGCATTCGTCTTTCAACAGATATCTATCGACCAAAGGGAACTAAAAAAGTACCAGTTATTTTTTCAAGAACACCTTACAACTTTAATACTTGGCAAGATGGAGAAGAAAAAACAAGGACAATGGAACGGGCGTATGAAGCCTTAAAGAACGGATATGCTTATGTTGTTCAAAATGAACGTGGTCGATTCTTTTCAGAGGGAGAATGGGATATTTTGGGTGTTCCATTAACAGATGGTTATGACGCGTTTAGCTGGATGACAAATCAAAATTGGTCAAATGGTAAAATTGGAACTCTTGGTTGTTCTTCAACTGCAGAATGGCAAATGGCAGTCGCTGCTCTTGACCATCCTTCCCATGCTGCAATGGTTCCTCAGGGTTTTGGAGCTGGAATTGGAACCGTTGGTGAATATTTTGAACAAGGGAATTGGTATCGAGGTGGAGTTGAACAATTATTATTTCCTTCATGGCTTTATGGAGTTGAACATGACAAATTCAAACCTCGTATTCCAAAGGGAGCTTCACAAGAGGATTTAATTCGTATTTCAAGATTTTATGATTTGGCACCAGATAACCCCCCTGTAGATTGGGCTGAGTCATTCAAACATTTACCACTTCAAGATCTAATAAAGAGTGTAAATGGTAAAAAAGAAATTTATGATAAAATGATCAGACGAAAACCGAACGATGGTGAATGGTTCAATGGAGGTCTTTTTCATGATTCAATGAATTTTGGCGTTCCTAGCTTTTGGTTTGTTTCTTGGTATGATGTTTCAGTTAGCCCAAATATTGCACTATTTAACCATGTTAGAAATAATGCTAACGATGACTATATAAAAAATAATCAATATTTAGTTATTGCACCAACACTTCATTGTGGCTTTACCCGAGCAACCCAGAATACAATTGTTGGGGAAAGGTCAATGGGTGACGCACGACTAAACTATGATGAACAAATATATTCTTGGTTTGATTATTTGTTAAAAGGTGAAAAAAATAATTTTAAAAACAAGACTCCTAGAGTTCAGTATTTTACAATGGGTAAAAATATTTGGCAAGCCTCTAATACTTGGCCTCCAAAAAATACTAATATGAAGACACTTTATTTACAAAGTAATGGAAGTGCTAATAGTAGATTAGGAGATGGAACCTTAAATTTTAAAAAAGATAAAAGAGGAAAAACTTCAGACACATTTTTATACGATCCAATGGATCCTGTTGAGTCGTATGGTGGAGGAGTATGTTGTACCGGAAATGCTGTAAAGGGAGGTTCTTTTGATCAACAAAAAATGGAAGAGAATGAAAATATTCTCGTTTATACATCAGAGCCTTTTTCTGAGGGTGTTGAGATTACAGGATTTATAGAATCCACCCTTTATTTGTCATCAGATGTAAAAGATACAGATCTTACGATTAAATTAATTGACGTATATCCAGATGGAACAGCATATAATTTAGATGAAACTATTCAACGCGTAAGATATAGAGAAGGGTATGATAAAGAGATTTTTATGGATAAAGGTGAAGTTTATGAAGTTTCTTTAACTCCAATGGCCACTAGTAATTTTTTTAAAAAAGGCCATAGTGTTAGAATTGAAGTCTCTAGTAGTAATTTTCCAAGGTTTGCTAGAAATCTTAACACAGGAGGTGATAATTATGATGAAATAAAATCAGTAATTGCTAAAAATAGAATTCATCATTCTACAAACTACCCATCAAATATTAGACTACCATTTGTTTATAATTGACTTTTAAAACATGACAAGAAATAAAGAATTTGATATAATTGTTTGGGGTGCATCCGGTTTTACTGGAAGATTAGTAGTTGCTTATTTGTTCCAAAACTATGGAGTGAACGGTGATCTCAAATGGGCTATGGCTGGACGTAACATACAAAAGTTAAAACAAGTTCGTTTAGAAGTGGCAGATAATTCGGTACCCATAATTACTGCAGATAGTAATGATGAGGTTAGTTTAAAAGAAATGATAATTAGAACTAAAGTTATTTGCACTACTGTAGGTCCTTACGCTATATATGGCTCTAAACTTGTTTCTTTATGCGTTACTCACGACACAGATTATTGTGACCTTTCAGGAGAAGTTCAGTGGATGCGAAAAATGATAGACCAACATCATGAAACTGCAAAAAAAAATGGAGTTAAAATTGTTCATACCTGTGGTTTTGATTCTATCCCCTCAGATATGGGTGTTTATTTCACTCAAAGAGAATGTCTAACCCAAATGGGACAGCGAGCAAATAAAATACAAATGCGCGTAGCTGGAATCAGAGGAGGCATAAGTGGAGGAACATATGCTAGTTTGAGTAAAGTTATGGAACAGGCTTTTCTTGACAAGGAGATATACAAAGTTCTAACTAATCCTTATGGACTAAATCCAAAAGAAAAATTTGAGGGAGATGATGTACGAGATTTAAATAGTATTATATATGACAAAGTTTCAAAAAGCTGGATAGGACCTTTTGTTATGGCTGGCATCAACACCAAAGTTGTTCGTCGTTCAAATGCCTTGAGTGGGTATGTTTACGGAAAAGACTTTCGTTATGATGAGGCTACTATTAGTGGAAAAGGTCTAAA
>CAYSNJ010000003.1:0-41261 GCA_964432535.1 uncultured Flavobacteriaceae bacterium
ATTCCACAAATAATAATTACTTTATTAACCCAGCTAATATTTTTCATAAACTAAAGATAACAATGTTTGATTAATCAAGTTTAGAGGATTTTCTTTTTATAAAATACTCTTCAGCTAATATTCCTAAAAGGCTCAATACTCCCCATCTAATAAGTTTACTTTTTTCCCAAGAAGTGAAATCAAAATTTACATCAAGAGGAAACAAATCAATTGCACGAAATAGGTAAAAAAATAAAATAACTGCTGGATAAATTAAAATTCTTCTTTTCATAATATTAAAAGTAAAATGATAATTGCAAAAAACAAGTTAAAAAACAAGTTTATTTCTTAAATTCAATAAATTTTGTTTGTATGATCTTATTTAGTGAAAAAAAAGAAGTTTTTAAATACAATCCAGCTGAACAGTCAGTTGAATGGAAAAATTCTTTTGAAAAACCTGTTTCTGGAGTTTTTAGAGTTGAAAATTATGTTTTTGTAACCTCGGTTAACGGTTGGGGCTCACCTTCATTTACAACTTTAATTGACTACATCTCGGGTAAACAAAAGTGGACAACTAAAAATGTTCTCTATGGTATTCATATTCATCAAGACTCAATAGTTTTTGTTGACAGCAAAAAACAAATTGTTTCAATATCAATAAATACAGGTGAGGAAAAGTTCAAAGTTAAAATGTCAGGTTTTAGATGGTATGAAACTCCTAGAATTTCTTTAATTGACAATAAGATTTATATATTTTCTACAAGAAAAACTTTTATTCTTAATGAAACTACAGGTAGCTTAAGAGAATCAAAACTTCCCAATAAGATAAATCCAAAAGAAGTCGTCTTTTTAATTGATGAATTTGAAATGCAAATTAACAAACTTCCTGGAAGTGGATCTGTCGATTCTACCGGTGCAATGATGGCAGGAGGAGATGCTGGTGGTGGTGGTGATGGAGGAGGAGGGGAGTAATATTGTATTAAACTTCTTCTTTTAAATCAGGTAGGTAATGAATAGCAAACTTGATTAATCAAACATTGTTATTTTTAGAAACATGAAAAAAATCTATTACAACATTGCTGTTGGATTGACTATTTTAAATCTTATTGAAGTAGCAATTAGAAAATTTACTGACTTTGATTCTATACTCCCTACTCCTGTTAAAGTACTATCAATAGCAACAGCATTAGTATGCTTTGGAATTCATTTTTATAAGAATCAAAGTTCCCAAAACTACATAACAGGCATATCTTCTTCTTCTAAATCAGATATTTCTAATCCCCTTAAATAGGTTAAACTACTGTTATAAGTTTAGATCAGCATACGTAAAAAACAATAAATAAAGGTTTATATTTTAACTATCGTTTCCCTATTTGTTACCCTAAAAAGAAAAGAGGGAGCGTTAACTCCCTTATTATTAGTGACCTCGGCAAGATTCAAACTTGCAACCTCTTGAGCCGTAATCAAGTGCACTATTCAGTTATGCTACGAGGCCGGTATTAATGTTTATAGTATTTTACAAAGTTTTGGAAAAGTGTTACTTTGTTTGTGCTACCAATACCGTTACCACATTTGTAAACTTTTAGTAAACTACCAGGTGACAAATATAAATATTTCACATTGTAATCAAGCGCACTAACCATTATTTATTAATCACCTTTTTAAGTGGACTTTACACTTACTTCATCTAATCAATTCATGATGATTAAATTTTGGTTGTTTTATACATGCCCATTCTTCTTGTGAATGAGTTTCTTTCTGAACTGTTATATGGTTAAGTTCAGTTGTTTTAAATGCTAACTACTTTCTTAACGCTGTATATATATTTTTTTTACAATATTATTTTAATTAAATCAGCGGTAACAACAATAGCTTTAGTGGGATTTTACCTTCCTAACATTAGACATATTTATTTACTATTTTCGTTTTATGAAAATAAGAAGTGCGAGAAAACAGGATATTAAGGCATTATTGCAGTTTGAACAAGAATTAGTAGAATTTGAGAGACCTTTTGATTCAACTTTAAAAGAAGGTTTGATTAGTTATTACGATATTTTAAGTAGAATTGAGTCAGACGATTCTTGTGTTTTAGTTGCGGAAGTTAATGGAGAATTGATAGGCTCTGGTTTTATTGATATACTTGAGTCAAAATCATATTTAAAACATAAATATTATGGTAAGCTTGGATTTTTTTTTGTAAAGGAAAAACAGAGAGGTAAGGGAGTGAATAAATCCATTCTAAATGAATTAATTAAGTGGTCAGGTAAAAGAGGTGTGTTCGAAATTAGACTTGATGTTTATTATGAAAATCTCGATGCCAAATCTGCATATCTCAATTATGGATTTGAACCTAATTTATTAGAAATGAGATTGAAAATATAATTAAAGTTTTTATCAAGATCTTAAAATCATATATTTGGTAAAAATTCCTTAATGGCTTTTATTGCAATTATAGTTGGTATCATTTTACTTATAAAAGGCGGTGATTGGCTAATGCGTTCAGCTGTTTCTTTATCTTTTAAGTTAAATATTCCTAAAATAGTCATTGGAATGACCGTTGTATCTTTCGCTACTTCTGCTCCTGAATTAATTGTAAGTATTAGATCTGCTCTTTTAGGGCATCCTGATCTGGCTCTGGGAAATGTTATCGGTTCTAACATAGCAAATTTGGGTCTTGTTTTGGGAATAACAATAATTATTTCACCTATTACAGTAAATTCTAATTTTTATAAGACTGACTGGCCTATGATGATTTCAGCTACGGCATTATTTTTTGTCTTTATATTTTTTGATCAAAAGCTATCCTCACTAGAAGGTTTGATAATGTTTGTTTTATTAATTTCTTTTCTTTTCTATTTAATTTTCTTTCAAAAAGAAACAGTGCTTGATGAAGTTTCTGAGAAGGAAAACATTTTAGATTTCAATCAGATATCTTATTATCTCCTCGCTGGAGGGTTTAGTTTGTGGTTGGGTTCAGAAACTCTGATAAAGGGAGCCGTTGCACTTGCCTTGGATAACGGAGTTTCAGAAAGGATAATAAGCGTAAGTATAATTTCTGTAGGGACAAGTATCCCTGAACTTTCTGCTTCAATTATAGCGGTAATTAATAAGGAAAAGGCAATTTCAATTGGAAACTTAATTGGATCTAATATATTTAATTTATTGGCAGTTCTTGGTATAACTTCAATTATTGCTCCAGTTGGTGTTGTTGATATGGGGCTTTTAAATAACGATATTTGGTGGATGATTGCAATTTCTTTTTTGATTTTACCACTAGTTTTTCTTTTTAAACGAAATCAACTAAGTAAAATTGAGGGTATTATATTATTAACTATTTACCTATCATTCTTATATCCTTTGGTATTCATATAAAAAAACACCCATTAATTATTTAGTTAAGGGGTGTTTTATGAGAATGAAAAAGAACTATATTTTTGCCGATTTAACTGTTTTTACTATTCTTGAAGCAATTTTATAAGGATCTCCGTTAGATGCTGGACGTCTATCTTCTAACCATCCTTTCCATCCATTTTCTACTGTAGCTATAGGTATTCGGATTGAAGCTCCTCTATCAGAAACACCATAACTAAAATCAGTAATAGAAGCAGTTTCATGAAGACCAGTTAATCTTTGATGGTTGTCATGACCGTAAACAGCAATATGCTCTTTAGTTACAGGCCTAAATGCTTCACATATTTTTTCATAAGTTGCTTTATCTCCACAAGTTCTAAGAATTTCATTTGAAAAATTAGCATGCATTCCTGAGCCGTTCCAGTCTCCCTTTACTGGTTTGGGGTGGTATTCAATATAGTAGCCATATTGTTCTGTGAGTCGATCTAGAAGATATCTCGCTATCCATATTTCATCTCCGGCTTTTTTTGCCCCTTTGGCAAAAAGTTGAAATTCCCATTGACCGCTTGCAACTTCTTGATTTATTCCTTCGAAGTTTAAACCAGCATCAATACAAAGATCAGCATGTTCTTCTACAAAATCTCTCCCATGAGTATTTCTTCCTCCAACTGAGCAATAATATAGTCCTTGAGGACCAGGATAGCCTCCCACAGGGAATCCTAGGGGAAGTTGAGTGTCAGTATCCATAATAAAATATTCTTGTTCAAAACCAAACCAAAAATCGTTATCATTATCGTCAATAGTTGCTCTTGCGTTAGATTCATGAGCTGTACCATCTGCATTTAACACTTCAGTCATTACCAAAAAACCATTAACTCTTAGTGGGTCTGGGTAAACTGCAACTGGCTTTAAAAGACAGTCTGAAGACCCCCCTTCTGCTTGTAGGGTTGAGGATCCGTCAAAAGACCACACTGGACATTCAGATAATTTTCCATTGAAATTTTCTATCACCTTAGTTTTGCTTCTCAGATTAGCTGAGGGCTTGTAACCGTCAAGCCATATATATTCAAGTTTTGATTTGCTCATTATTACATATTTATTTTAAAATCTAAAATTAATAATTTATTGAAGTTACACCCCTTTTAAGTGGGTGTAATATGTTGTATGTGAATAAATTTTTATCAATACCCAGGTTTTTATGGGGTTATATTACTGATTTGTTAATAGATATGCTATTTACTCCCGTAATTTTAAAAAAACTTTATATTTGATTCTAATTAAAAATAAATATTTTGAAACATTCTGAAATTTTTGGAACAAGTGTGTTTAATGAAAATAACTTTAAACAATACTTAAATAAGGAATCTTACAATAATTTAAAAGAAGTAACAGATAAAGGAAATAAAATATCTCGAACTCTGGCAGACCAAATAGCAGCAGCTATGAAATCCTGGGCTATTTCTAAAGGAGCAACTCATTATTCACATTGGTTTCAACCACTTACAGGAATAACCGCTGAGAAGCATGATGCTTTTTTTGATATCACTATTGATGGTTTTGCACTTGAAAAATTTGATGGTGCCCAGTTAGTTCAACAAGAACCAGATGCTTCAAGTTTTCCAAGTGGAGGAATTAGAAATACTTTTGAAGCTAGAGGATACACGGCTTGGGACCCTACTTCTCCTGCTTTTATTTTTGACACTACTTTGTGTATACCAACAATTTTTGTTTCATATACAGGAGAAGCTTTGGATTATAAAACTCCTTTATTAAAATCAATAGCATCTTTAGATCAAGCTGCGACTTCAGTCTGTAAATTTTTTGATAAAAATGTATCTAAGGTTTATCCAACTTTAGGTTGGGAGCAAGAATATTTTTTAATTGATAAATCACTAATGGAATCAAGACCTGACTTAAAGTTAACTGGAAGAACATTGTTAGGTCACGGATCTTCCAAAGGACAACAGTTGAGTGATCATTATTTTGGATCAATCCCAAGTAGAATATTGGAGTTTATGAAAGAGCTTGAATATGAGTGTTTAAGGTTAGGTATCCCCGTTAAAACTAGACATAACGAAGTTGCTCCAAGTCAATTTGAGTTAGCTCCAATATTTGAGGAAGTAAACTTATCTGTTGATCATAATTCTCTTCTGATGGATATTATGCATAAAGTAGCTCATAAACACAATTTAGAGGTTTTGTTTCATGAAAAACCTTTTGAAGGAATTAATGGTTCAGGTAAACATAATAATTGGTCCTTATCTACCAATACTGGAATTAACTTACTTAGTCCAGGTAAAACTCCAATGAGTAATCTACAGTTTTTAACATTTTTCATAAATACTATTTCAGCAGTCTTAGATCATGAAGAACTTTTAAGAGCTGCAATTTCAAGTGCCAGCAATGATCTTAGATTAGGAGCAAATGAAGCTCCTCCTGCAATTTTATCAGTGTTTATTGGTGAGCAATTAACAAGAGTATTAGAGGATTTAGAAAACGTCTCAAAAGGTAAATTGTCTCCTGAAGAAAAGACAGATTTAAAATTAAATGTAATTGGAAAGATTCCTGAAATTTTACTGGACAATACAGACAGAAACAGAACTTCACCTTTTGCTTTTACAGGAAATAAGTTTGAATTTAGAGCTGTAGGTTCAAAAGCAAACTGTGCCAAGCCTATGACGTTTTTGAATGCTATGGTTGCAGAAAAATTAATTTCGTTTAAGAAAAAAGTAGACAATCTTGTTTTTGAAAAAACCATGAAAAAAGATGATGCTATTTTTAATATTTTAAGAGATCAGATAAAGGAAATAAAGCCAATATTATTTGAAGGAGACGGTTATTCAGATAATTGGAAAATAGAAGCTAAAAGAAGAAAATTGAGTCACAATAAATCAACTCCTGAAGCTTTACCAGTTTATTTATTTAAAAAAAGTATAAATCTTTTTTCATCTTTGAATATTTTATCACAAAGAGAAATTGAAGCAAGATATATTGTTGATCTTCAAGAATATACTATGAAAATTCAAATTGAAGCAAGGACATTAGGTGATATTTCTAGAAATCATATAATTCCTACAGCTATAAATTATCAAAATACTCTCATTGAAAATGTAACTGGTCTTAAAGAAATTTATGGGAAAGATTTTAAAAAATATGCCAATGAACAAATGTCTATAATCGAAAGAATTTCTGAACATGTTTCAGCTATAAATTCTGGGGTAAATTCTATGATTCATTCTAGAAAAAAAGCAAATGAGCTAGTTGACCATCAAAAAAAAGCTTTAGCCTATTCTAGCCAAGTTTTTACTAAAATGGGACCAATAAGATATCATTGTGATAAACTTGAGTTATTAGTAGATAATACTCTTTGGCCACTTGCAAAGTATAGGGAACTTTTGTTTAGTTACTGATTAATCCAATTCTAAAAATAGATTCTAATATATAGTGTGATTTTAAATACTTGAAGTATTTTTGTTATATGTCAACTAACAGATATAGTCTTCGCGGTGTTTCCGCTCAGAAAGAGGATGTTCATAACGCTATAAAAAATTTAGATAAGGGATTATTCCCAAAATCTTTTTGTAAAATTATCCCGGACTACTTAACCAGTAGTAAGGATCATTGCATAGTGATGCATGCGGATGGAGCTGGAACAAAAACTTCATTGGCATATTTGTATTGGAAGGAAACAGGAGACTTATCAGTTTGGAAGGGGATAGCTCAAGATTCTTTAATAATGAATATTGATGATTTAATATGTGTTGGAGCAACAAACAATATCTTACTTTCTTCAACTATTGGTAGAAATAAAAACTTGATTCCTGTTGAGGTTATTTCAGCAATTATAAATGGAACCCAAGAGTTGATTGAAGATCTAAGAAAGTATGATATAAATATTATTTCTTGTGGGGGAGAAACAGCCGATGTCGGAGATCTTGTTAGAACGGTGATAGTAGATTCAACAATTACTGCTCGAATGAAGAGAGAGGATGTTATTGATAATTCTAATATTAAATCTGGAGATGTTATAATCGGTCTTGCATCTTATGGAAATGCAACATATGAAAATACCTATAACGGTGGAATGGGTAGTAATGGATTAACTTCTGCAAGACATGATGTTTTTGCAAATTATTTAGCGAAAAAATATCCTGAAACCTTTGACTCAAAATTACCTACTCCATTAGTATATTCGGGAAAAAAAAAATTGACTGATCCGGTTGATGGGCTAGACATTGATGTTGGAAAATTAGTTTTATCTCCTACAAGAACTTATGCGCCAATTGTTCAGAAGGTTTTTAAAGAAGTAGGTAGAAAAAATATTCATGGAATGATTCATTGCAGTGGAGGAGCACAAACTAAAATACTTCACTTTATTAATAATCTCCATGTGATTAAAGATAATTTTCTTCCTGTTCCACCTTTATTTAAAATTATCCAAAATGAATCTGGGACTTCAGGAAGAGAGATGTATCAGGTTTTTAATATGGGTCATAGATTGGAATTTTATGTCGATAATTCATGTGCAAACGATATTATTTCAATTTCTAAAAGATTTAATGTAAATGCTCAGGTTATTGGTAGGGTTGAGTCTTCTAAAACTAATAAACTTACTCTTAAAACACCTCAAGGTGATTTTATATATTAATTATATCGTAATTTTAACTTAATAAATCATGAAATGTTAGATAAGTTAAACATTATTAAACAAAGGTTTGATGAGATCTCAGATTTAATAATACAACCTGATATAATATCTGATCAAAAAAAATATATTCAAATTAATAAAGAATATAAAGATTTAAAGAATATTATGGATCAAGGCGATGTTTATATGTCTTTAGTTGCAAATATTGATGAAGCAGAATTAATTTTAAAAGAAGAGACCGATTCTGAAATGATAGAAATGGCCAAAATTCAAATTGAAGAATCCAAGACTCAAATTCCAGAATTAGAAGAAAAAATCAAGTATTTATTAATACCAAAAGATCCTGAAGATCAAAAAAATGTCGTAATAGAAATTAGAGCAGGAACAGGTGGGGATGAAGCAAGTATCTTTGCTGGAGACTTATACAGAATGTATATAAAATATTGTCAAGATCAAGGATGGAAGACTAGTTTGGTGGATTCTAGTGAAGGTACTGCGGGTGGGTTCAAAGAAATTATTTTTGAGGTTTCAGGACAAGAAGTTTACGGTACATTAAAATACGAATCAGGAGTTCACAGAGTTCAAAGGGTTCCTCAAACTGAAACACAGGGTAGGGTTCATACATCAGCTTCAACTGTCATGGTTTTACCAGAAGCTGAAGAGTTTGATGTAGAAATCGATATGAATGAAGTTAGAGTTGATTATTTCTGTTCTTCAGGTCCTGGTGGTCAATCTGTGAATACTACATACTCTGCAGTAAGATTAACTCATGAACCAACAGGTATTGTAGCTCAATGCCAAGATCAAAAGTCTCAACATAAAAATAAAGATAAGGCATTAAAAGTTTTAAGATCAAGACTTTATGAGCTTGAATTGAGTAAAAAATTAGAGGCTGATTCAGAAAAAAGAAATAATTTGGTTTCTTCTGGAGATAGATCGGCTAAAATAAGAACATATAATTACCCTCAGGGAAGAGTAACTGATCACCGAATCGGTCTAACTCTATATGATCTTCAAAATATAATAAATGGAGACATTTCTAAAATAATTAATGAAATTCAGCTTCATCAAAATACTGAAAAACTTAAAGCTTCAGCAGAACTTATATGAATCAAAAAAATATTTTCGAACAAATTAAGGAAAAACGATCTTTCTTATGTGTTGGCTTAGATGTTGATTTAAATAAAATTCCAAAACATCTTTTGGCAGAAGAAGACCCTATTTTTTCTTTTTGTAAGGGTATAATTGATTCAACACATAAATATGCAATAGCCTATAAGCCAAATATTGCCTTTTTTGAATCATATGGTTCTAAAGGATGGGAGTCGTTGGAGAAAGTAAGTAATTATCTTTCTGTTAATTATCCTAATGTTTTTAGTATTGCAGATGCTAAACGGGCTGATATTGGAAATACTGCTTCTCGTTATGCTAAAGCTTTTTTTGAAAATCTTTCATTTGATTCAATAACACTTTCTCCATATATGGGACGCGACTCCATTGAGCCTTTTCTTAATTTTAAAAATAAATATGCAATTATTTTAGCGCTTACATCTAACGAAGGTGCTGAAGATTTCCAATTTTTAACTAGCGATAACACACCTTTATTTGAAAGTGTAATTAAGTCTTCTAAAACATGGAAAAATTCTGAAAAAATAATGTATGTTGTTGGAGCTACTAGATCTGAGTTCATAAAAAAAATTAGAAATATAGTCCCTAATTCATTTCTTTTGATTCCAGGGGTTGGAGCTCAAGGTGGAGATGTAAGCGATGTTGCCAAAGCAGGAATGAACGATCAATGTGGATTAATCGTTAATTCATCACGCCAAATCATTTATGCAAATAATGGATTGGAGTTTGGTATTTTTGCTAGAGAAGAGGCTATAAAGCTTCAAAAAGTCATGGAAAAAGAATTAATAAACAAGGGGATTATATAAATGCTTCATTATTCAGTTTATAGAAATAAAAATAAATCTCGATGGATAACATTTATTCATGGTGCTGGAGGTAGTTCATCAATCTGGTTTAAACAGATAAGGTATTTTTCAAAATATTTTAATTTATTATTAATTGACTTAAGGGGGCATGGTAATTCTAAGAGTCTTGTAATTAATCCATTTCAGCCAAAGTATACTTTTGATGTTGTAACCCAAGATATAATCGAAGTTTTAGATAAAGAAAAAATATCAAAATCACATTTTGTTGGAATTTCATTAGGAACAATTTTAATAAGAAAAATTGCGGAAATCTGCCCCGAAAGAGTTTTAACTATGATAATGGCAGGTGCAATTATTAAATTAAATTTTCGATCTAGATTAATGATGTATTTTGGAAATTGGACTAAATCTTTTTTACCATACATGATAATTTATAAAATGTTTGCATGGATTGTAATGCCAAACTCCAATCATAAAGAATCAAGAATTTTATTTGTTAGAGAAGCTAGGAAGCTTTACCGAAAGGAATTTTTAAGATGGTATAAGTTAACAGCCGAGATTATTCCGTTACTTAAAATATTTAGAAAAATTGAGGTTAAAATACCTACTTTATATATTATGGGTGAACAAGATTATTTATTTCTAACACCAGTTAGAAAACTTGTTTCAAGACATAGTTTTTCAAAACTTATTGTCTTACCAGAATGTGGACATGTAGTAAATGTTGAGCGTTCTGAACTTTTTAACAAGGGTATGCTCTCTTTTATTCACAATCTTAATAAGTAGTTTTATTAATTTAAGACTAATAATTTTATTATTTAATACCTGGTTGTTTTAAAACAAAATTTTCTTTTTCTTTTGATTTAATGACCGTTTCCTCTACTTGTTTTAGGAGTCCTTTTGAATCATAAATAACACCATTACTAATTGTATATTTTATCCCACCAACTCTTACAACTTCATTGTTTTCATTTAATTTAATTGCTCCTGTTCCGTACAAAACTTTAAGATTTATTAATGGATTTTCTTCAATAATTATTAGGTCAGCATTTTTTCCAACTTCAATAGAGCCAATACTTTTATCCATACCAAGTGCTTCAGCTCCATTGAGTGTTGCAGATCTAATTACTTCAAGAGGATGAAATCCAGCTTCACGAAGTAGCTCAAGTTCTCTAATGTATGCGAATCCATAAAGTTGATAAATAAAACCTGAATCTGATCCAGTAGTTACTCTTCCGCCTCTATTTTTATATTCATTTATGAAGGTCATCCATAATTTGAAGTTATTTTTCCATTCAACTTCTTGCTCGGTTCCCCAGAAATGCCAATAAGATCCATGAGATACTTTACTTGGCTCGTAAAATCTCCATAGTGAAGGAAGAGTATATTTTTCATGCCATTCCGCTCTTCTTGCTCGATGTAAATCTCTACTAGCTTCATATATATTAAATGTTGGATCTAGTGTAAAATCTAAATCTATTAATTCGTTCATTACTGAATTCCAATGATCTGAGAATGGAGAAGCAGCTTGCTTCCAGAGTTTTCCAGCTTCTTCAAACCTATGTTGCTCATTTTGATAATTGTAATCTAGAGGATAATCCTGAACAGTTCTATCTTCAAATAGTGCCTCTGGAAGTCCATACCAATGCTCCATTGAGGTTAATCCAGCTCTAGCAGAATGAAGAACATTCCATCTTGCAACACTCATTTGAGCATGGTGACATGCAGACCCAAGGCCGAGTCTTTTGTTTTCAACCAAGGCTGCTTTCATTATTTTAGGATCTGCACCAAAAAATTTAATTCCATCTGCCCCATTCTTTTTGTTTTCTTGAACCCATTCTATAGCTTCTTTAGGGGAGTTAATACCATTTATACTGCCTTGACCGAATGATGTATATGCTATAATTCTAGGAGCTATTATTTCATTTTCTTCTGCCTTTTGCTTTAAATCTAAAGTATAATTAAGTCCTCTTCCACTGGGTTCTCTAACTGTAGTTACTCCATGAGCTAGCCAAAGTTTAAATACATAATCCCAGTCTGCTCCCTGCGATGTTCCGCCAATATGTCCGTGCATATCAATAAAACCGGGTAATATGTACATTCCAGAAGCATCAATTTCTTTACCTCCATTTTTTAATTTAGGACGTCTACTATTTTTTATTTCAACTCCTGGATAACCAACTGTTTTTATTTGAACAATTATGTCACGCTCCACAACAATATCTACAGGTCCAATAGGAGGAGCTCCATTACCATTTATAAGTGTTGCGCCTCTAATTATTAATTGGGAGAATGGTCCTTCAGACAACTCTTGAGACGATATGTAGGTTGAGCTTATTATTAATATAAAAAGACATAGAAAATTTTTCATATAATTTTTTTATTTAAAGATATAAAAAACCCCCAGAAACCAAACTGGGGGTTAAAAACCAAACACATAAACCTCTCGAGAGCAGTTAGAAAGAATAAATAGCTGCAATGACAAATGAGGCTAAATTATCAGATGAATCTAAACCATCTTTAAATATTTTTTCAGATGCACTATCAATTCTTATTTCAGGTTTAAGAATCATATTCCCAGAAGAATAACTTCCTGTGATTGTTAGAGAAGTGTTATCAGCATCACCTGAAGCTTTCCCAAAAATACCAGTAAAATTATTTTTATCAGAGAACATCTCACCTCTTAATCCAAGGCTGAATGACTCAGAAAATATCAGTTGAGGATATAGAGCAACTCCTGAAAAACCTCTATCACCATCAGGCGAATCCTGAGAAGCAGAAGTTGCATTAATTCCTAAAAAGAATGATTCTCCTATGTCAAAACCTCCTGTATAATCAATTTGAGAATACCCTTGACCGCCTAAATAATTTAGATACTGTCCATTAAATCCATATTGAACTCCCAATAAATATGTGTCATCAGGATTGCTTTCAGTCATATCAGTAGGGTTTAAAATTCCAATCATTAGTGAGCTATTATCTGAAAGAGAAAAGTCAGCTTTAATACCTGTGTGTGAAAAAGGACCGTATGAAAACATGTAGGAAGTAGAATAATTAAAATTAGCAATAGGTGATATCACTTCATAACCAAGGAAAGTGTTGAAGTTACCCAATGTAATTATTGTGTTTTCTCCAAAATTAAAATAAACATACATCTGATTTACAATATTACTAGATCCTTTAGAATTAAAAACTGCCTCTTTTCCTTTTGGTCCGTAGACTAAATCTGCAACAAAACCTGATTTTTCTCCTTCATATCCAATAATAATATTAGCCATACCAAGAGAAAATCCAGGAAGATTAGCAAATGATGTTCCAGGTTTGGAGTCGAAGTCGTTAGATAAGTTATAACGAAGGTAGGTGTCAACAGACCCAGTGATACTAAAATTCGCGTCTTCATCTGCTTCTTGAGCAAAAACGTAACTAAATACTGTTGACATTAATAAAACTTGAGCTATGTTTTTTAAATTTTTCATCATTAATGATTTAGATTATTCGTATGCTTTCATTCCATGCTCAGCCATATCAAGGCCTTCAGTTTCTTCTTCTTTATCAACTCTTAGGCCAATCAACTTTTTAATTGAGTAAAAAATTATGAAAGATGATACAATGCAGAATAAAGCTATTATAAGTATTGATTTTAATTGAATTATAAATTGCTCAAATCCAGCCATTTCACCAAAAATACCAACAGCTAATGTTCCCCATATTCCACATATTAGGTGGACAGCAACTGCACCTACTGGATCATCAAGTTTTAATTTATCTATTAAAGAAATACCGGCAACAATAATAATTCCTGCAAAAAACCCAATAAGGATTGCGTCTGTTGGGCTCATTTGGTCTGCTCCAGCTGTAATACCAACTAAGCCTCCAAGAATTCCATTCATAAACATCGTTATATCATATTTTTTGTATAGGATATTTGCTAAAATTGAGGATGTTACGCCACCAGAAGCAGCAGCTAAACAAGTTGTTACTAGTGTAAGAGAGGTTAGTGAAGGATCTGCAGATAAAACAGATCCACCATTGAATCCAAACCAACCTAGCCAAAGTATTAATACCCCTGAAGCGGCGAGTGGAATATTTGATGCAGGTAAAACCCTTGGTTTTCCATTTTCATCAAATTTTCCAATTCTCGCACCTAAAAGATATATTCCTACTAGTGCAGCCCATCCACCAACTGAGTGCACTAGAGTAGATCCTGCAAAATCATAAAACCCCATTGTATGTAAGAATCCACCTCCCCATTTCCACGATCCAACAACGGGATAAACCAGTCCAACATAGAATATTGTAAATAACATGAATGATGTTAATTTAATTCTACCGGCAACTGCCCCTGATACAATTGTTGCTGCAGTTGCTGCAAACATTCCTTGAAATAAGAAATCAGTCCACCACGTATATCCTCCATCTGCATAACCAAAATTCATACCTCCTTCAGGAGCCGTAATTCCAAATCCACCAAATTTTAACATACCTAAAGAACCTTCTTCAAAACCAGGATACATTAATTTGAATCCGCCTAGAGTATACATCAAGAGACCTACTGTAATTACAAAAAAATTTTTAAATAGTATGTTCACTGTATTTTTCTTTTGCGTTAATCCGATTTCTAAAAATGAGAACCCTAAGTGCATAAAAAAAACTAAAGCAGTGCAAATCATCATCCACACATTGTTTATAGTTAAAATTGTTGTTTCCATTTTTTAAAATTTAATTATTAATATTAGTTTAATGAATTTCCCCCCTTTTCTCCAGTTCTAATTCTATAAGCATTTTCAACAGGTAGAATGAAGATTTTTCCGTCACCAACCTTATCTGTAGCTCCAGAATTAATAATTGCGTCTATTGTCGGTTGAACAAAGTCATCATTAACTACAATTGATAAAAATCTTCTTTGTATTTCGGCTGTGCTATATGATATCCCTCTGTAAACATGCCCTTGTTTTTCATTTCCAACTCCTGTAACATCCCAATAGCTAAAAAAATTAACCTCTACATCATGTAGAGCTTTTTTAACATCATGGAATTTTGATTTCCTAATTATTGCTTCAATTTTTTTCATATTTATCTGATTTTTTACAAATATATTTTATAAAATTTATACCCCCACTAAAAAAGGGGGTTGTATTTATTAATATTATTAATTTATCATATATACCCATATTAATTTAGGGTATAAATAATAAATTATATATAAAATTTTACATATGTACAAAAAAAATAGGGGTGTATGGTGTTTTTTTAATTTAAAAATTAGATTTCATATCCTATTTTAATCATTAAAAGACCAATTATGAAACTTGATATTACGTAAGTAAAAAACATCAACCAATCATCATTTTTTATCATTAAAAATGACTCATGACTGAAAGTTGAAAAAGTTGTTAGGCCACCGCAAATTCCAAAAGTTAAAAAAATTATCCAGTCGGATTTAAAATTTTTAATAGCCCAATTCATGAAAAACCCCATAAGAAAACACCCTAAGAGATTTACTAAAAATGTTCCCCAAGGAAAGTTATTTGAATTAGTTTGATTTATTCTACTGATTATATATCGAATACTACATCCAATTCCACCTCCTAAAAAAACTAATATTATCTCTTTAATTATTTTCATTTAATTGGATAATAAACCCCGGTAATCCAGGTTGTTGAATCTCTACTTTGTTCATTACCTTTCCAGAAAATCTCAAAAGGGGCATTAAATATTTTTTTATTTTGCTTCGATATTTCGCTATCTAGTATGTGCCAAGCTTTATTTCTATCGAACAAGTAACCCTCATGTATAACAGTTAATACATCTTGTTTGGGGAAATAATTACACACGAACTTTAGTGGTAATTTAATATTTTTACAGCTTTCAACTGGTAAAGCAACTATGTATTGTATTACTTCTTCTGTTTTTGAAGTGTAAATTATAAATGGAAATCCATTTTTAGATATATTATTATCAATTATAAAATTATTAAGTTTTCTAAATTCTTGTTTTTGATTTCTATCAAAACTTAATGATGATGATGAAAGAATTTTTCCAATATATAAACCACCTTGATGAAGTTGTTTTCCTTTATAATTATTACTGCTTTTAAAACCCGATAGACTTATTGCAATAATTATTAACAACATAAATGAAAAAACAATTACAGCTTCTTTTATGTTATAGTTTAAATTTTTATAAAATTTATTTATCACTTCTGAGTATAAATTTTAATTAAGAAAAGAGATAAAACTAATCCGATCATAAATAAAATTATTTTAAAGCTTCCTTTAAAATATTCTTCTTGGTCTTTTTTGTCTCTTTTGTAGGAATAGAATATTATTGTTGAAAAAATAATAACAAAAAAAACTGCAAAAAGGAGTTGTCCAGAACTAAACATTATTTTTTTTTACTAAAGTAATGAATGCTGTTCAAAAGATAGAATATTTTAATGTTTTGTGTTATTTTGTAAAAAAAATATTATGATTAAAAAACCCATTGAATTTGTTAAAAAATTTCATGATGCATTCAATATTCTTGATGCTTCCTCTCCTACAATTAATTTGAGTTTAGAAAAGATTCAACTTAGATATAACCTAATGCAAGAAGAAAATGAAGAATATTTGACAGCTGCTCAAAATAAAGATATGGTTGAAGTAGCTGATGCGCTTGGAGATATGTTATACATATTATGTGGAACAATCTTGACTCACGGTATGCAACATAAAATTGAAGAAGTTTTTGATGCGATTCAAGAAAGCAATATGAGTAAGCTAGATGAGAATGGTAAGCCTATTTATAGGGAAGATGGAAAAGTTTTAAAGGGACCAAACTATTTCAAACCCAATATCAAAGAAATATTTAAAAAAAGTTAGATTTTAAACCTCCAATCTCCAATTGTAAGGGTCATTAGAAATATTATATTGAATTTCAGTAATTGTTTTTTTTATTTTTTCAGCATATGAGTTCTCCATTGACTCAATCTTATAGTCAATTTTTTTATAACCAAAACCTGAAAAAGGAATTATGACTACAGCAGTCCCAGACCCAAAAATTTCTTTTAAAGAACCACTTTTAGAGGCATCTACTAATTCATCAACAGTTAGAGATCGAACTTCAACAGTTATTCCCATATCTTCGGCAATTTGAATAGTACTTTTTCTTGTTACTCCGTCAAGAATTCTATCGTTTGTTGGGGCTGTGATTAATGTATTTCCAATTCTAACAAAGACATTCATAGTTCCTGCCTCTTCGATATATTTGTGTTCCTTAGCATCAGTCCAAATTATTTGATGATATCCTTTCTCTTGGGCAATTGAAGTAGGGTAAAATGAACCTCCATAATTTCCAGCAGCTTTTGCATATCCCACACCTCCATTTGCAGCTCTACTGAATTCTTCGGCTATTAAAACATTAAATTCAGAATCATTATAATATGATTTTGCAGGGGAACAAATAATAATAAATTTATATTCATTTGAAGGAGACGCTTGAACTGTTGCTTGACTTGCAAAAACAAAGGGTCTTATATAAAGTGAATTTCCCTGTCCTGGTTTAACCCAATCAGAATCTATTGAAATTAGTTTTTTTAAACCTTTCATAAAATACTCTTCTGGAACCAATGGTATTTTCATTCGCTCACAAGATTTATTTAGGCGCTTCCAATTTTCTTTTGGCCTGAACATCCAAACTTTTCCATTACTATCTTTATAAGCCTTCATTCCTTCAAAAACAGATTGACCGTAATGAAGAGAACTCATTGAAGGATCTATAGACAGAGGTTGATAAGGGATTATTGTAGGATCATTCCATTTTCCATCTGAATAATCACAAACAAACATGTGGTCTGAAAAAACTTCTCCAAAAGACAGATTTTTGAAGTCAATCTGATTTATCTTTGATTTTTTATTTATTTGTATTTCCAACGAAAATATTTTTACTCAAAATTAAAATTAAAATTAATTTATTTTCATTATGTGCACTATTTTTTTTTGTAAAATTTAAGCTTTGTGAAAAATAATAATAAAAATATATTTCCTTTATAGTATGTTAGAAAAAATATTGACTCAAGATGGAAGTTATTCTCTTTACGACTCTGACTTGAAAGAGACATTTCATTCAAGAAAAGGAGCGTTAACCGAATCAATTCATGTTTACATTTCAGAAGGTCTTGATTTTTTTTTAAAAAACAAATTAAACATTATCTCACTTGAAGTTTTCGAAATGGGTTTTGGAACAGGGTTGAACGCAGTATTATCAAAAAGATTTGCAGAATTAAACAAAATAAAAATAAATTATACTTGTATTGATAAATATCCTTTAAGTGATATTATAATTAAATCAGTAAAAGTTAATGATTTATCTAATAACGAAATAGATATATTAAATTGTAATTGGGATGAAACTAATCATATTTCTGATCTTTTTAAAATCCACAAAATATATGATGATTTTTCAAACATTAACTATAAAAATTATTTTGATATTATTTTTTACGATGCTTTCGCTTATCACGCTCAGCCCCATATGTGGAGTGAGGTTGTACTGAAAAAATCAATTGATCTTTTGAAAAAAAATGGTATTTGGATCAGTTATTGTGCTAAAGGTGAAGTTAGGAGGTTACTAGAAAAATTTGGTCTTGTTGTTTATAGAATCCCTGGACCACCTGGAAAACGAGAAATGTTACGTGGTATAAAAGTCTAATTACATTATTTTAAAATGAGAAAAAAAATATTAATAACAGGTGCAACAGGACTTGTTGGCAGAAATCTGGTAATTAAAGCATTGAAAAAAGGCTATTCTATTAATTTTTTAACAACACAAAAACATAAAATTAATTCCTTAAAAGGATGTAAAGGCTTCTACTGGGATCCTTTCAAAGGAAAAATTGATTTAGATGCTTTTAAAAACACCTCATACATTGTAAATCTTGCAGGATCATCCATTTCAAACAAATGGAGTAAAAGTTATAAAATAAAAATTATAGAAAGTAGAGTTCTTTCATCCCAAATTTTATATAATTCTTTAGTAGACATAAATCATAAACTTAAAGGAATAGTATCTGCTTCCGCAATTGGATATTATCCGAGCTCATTAGATATGTATTATAAAGAATCTGACATTTTTAATCCTGAAAATTATCTTCAAAAAGTAGTAGATAAGTGGGAAAGTTCGGTTGATGAGTTGGAAACGTATTCTAATAATACCATAAAACTTAGAATTGGACTTGTTTTATCTGATCAAGGAGGGTTTTTATTAAAACTTTTATTACCAGTTAAATTTGGCCTTGGTTCATCTTTCGGGTTAGGTAATCAATGGCAATCATGGATTCATATTGAAGATCTGTCAAATCTAATTTTACATGGTCTTGAAAAGAATTTAAACGGAGTTTATAATGCAGTTGCACCAAATCCAATAACTCAAAATGAACTTGTAACTTTATTGGGTAAGAGAATTAATAGACCAGTTTTTTTACCTAATATTCCTAAAAAAATTATTGAAACTATTTTTGGAGATAGAAGTCAATTATTATTAGATAGTCATCGAGTAAGTTCAGATAAAATATTAAAATCTAAATTTAAATTTGAGTTTAAAAAATTTGAACAGGCAATTAAAAAATTAAAATTAGACTAAGTGACATTTTGACACTTATTGAGAATTGGCAATAACTTTGCATTTATATTTAAAAATCATTTATGAGTAAGGCTAAAGAAAATAAAGAATTAAGCAAAAATACTAAGGTTAAAAAGAAAAATACAAGCACCAAGAAAAGTACTGCAAAGTCTAGCCTGAAGGATGATTTAAATAATGAAAAAGAGAAATATCTTCGTCTATTTGCTGAATTTGAAAATTTTAAAAAAAGAACATCAAGAGAACGTATTGAATTATATAAAACTGCTAATAAAGAAGTAATGTCAGCTCTAATTCCAATCATGGATGATTTTGACAGAGCTAATTCACAGGTTGATATCGAAAATGCCACTGACGAAATAAAAGGTTTTTTATTAATTTTTAATAAAATGGGCGAAATACTGAAATCAAATGGATTAAATGAAGTTAAAATTTCAGTAGGTGACGTTTTTGATTCTGAAATTCATGAGGCTATAACTCAAATTCCAGCTCAGAAAGAGGATCAAAAAGGAAAGGTAATGGATGTTATAGAAAAGGGTTATCAGCTTGGTGAAAAGATAATTAGATTTCCTAAAGTTGTTGTTGGTAAATAAAAATATTTTATGAAAGAAGATTATTATGATATTTTAGGAATTTCAAAAGATGCTTCGGCTGGTGAAATCAAAAAAGCTTACAGGAAAAAAGCAATTCAATTCCATCCAGATAAAAATCCTGGTGATGATTCCGCAGAGACTAATTTTAAAAAAGCTGCTCAGGCTTATGAGGTGCTAGCTGACTCAAACAAGAGGGCCAAGTACGACCAGTATGGTCATGCAGCTTTCGAAAACGGTGGGTTTGGAGGTAGTGGAGGTGGAATGAACATGGACGATATATTTAGTCAATTTGGAGATGTTTTTGGAAGTGCTTTTGGAGGTTTTAGTCAACAAGGTTCAAGTCAAAGAAGAGGAAGTAATCTTCGAATTAGAGTAACATTATCACTTGAAGAGATACTTTTGGGGGTTGAAAAAAAAGTTAAAGTTAAAAGAAAAGTTCAAGCACCTGGTCTTTCGTATTCAAGATGTAATAATTGTAACGGATCAGGCCAAGTTAACAAAATCACAAATACAATTTTAGGTAGAATGCAAACATCTGCTCCATGTAGCTCATGTGGAGGAGGAGGTCAGTCAATTGAAAATCGTCCTGTAGGTTCTGATTCTCAGGGTATGATAAATGAGGAAGAAACGGTATCTATAAAAATTCCACCTGGCGTAGAAGAGGGGATGCAATTGAAAGTTTCTGGAAAAGGAAATGCAGCTCTATCAAACGGAATTTCCGGAGATTTATTAGTTTTGATAGAGGAAAAACCTCACGATTTATTTGTAAGAGAGGGTCAGAATCTACATCTAGATATTTACATAAGTATTTCAGAAGCAGTTTTGGGTATCTCTAAAGATATTCAATTGTTAAACGGGAAAGTACGCATAAAACTTGACGCTGGTATTCAGTCCGGAAAAACTTTAAGACTCAGAGGTAAAGGTCTTTCAGATATTAACGGTTATTCGAGTGGAGATTTGTTAGTTCACATAAATATATGGACACCAAAAGTATTAAATAGAGAACAAAAAAAGTTTTTTCAAAGCATGATTGATGATGATAATTTTGAGCCAAGACCAGATAAATCCGATAAATCATTCTTTGAAAAAGTCAAGGAAATGTTTTCTCAATAATTAACTACACTTCGGATAAATATTATAAATGTATTCTTTTGTTTTTAATAAAAAAATATGTTTTGTTTTTATGGTATCTTAGAACATGAATTTTATACAAAATCCATTTATTAGATTTTTAAATACCGAGATAACTTTGGGTAAATCTATAGCTATCACTCCAAAATCAATATTAATTATTTTGTTTATATTTTTTATTACTTGGCTTGCTCTTAAGGCAATCAGGAAAATAATACACAGAGCATTATCTAGTGAAGCAAAAATAAAATTTAAAAGTATTTTTTCTTTCTTCAATTACTTTATTTATGTAATTGTTTCACTTATTACAATGGATACCCTTGGAATTGATCTAACTGGTTTTTTTGCAGCATCAGCAGCATTATTGGTAGGTATAGGACTTGCTCTTCAAACATTTATTCAAGACATCATTTCTGGAGTTTTTATTATAGCAGATCAGGCAGTACATGTTGGAGATATAATTCAAATTGATGGACAAATAGGTAAGGTTGAAAATATTCAGTTAAGAACAACCAGAGCAGTAACAAGAGATAATAAAGTTTTGATAATACCAAATCATATTTTTCTAACTAAAATATTATATAATTGGACAGAAAATGGAACAATGATTAGAGAATCTGTTTCTGTTGGTGTTGCTTACGACACAGATGTTGAATTTCTACAAAAAAATCTTGTTCAAATAGCTCTAAATCACCCCTTAATTAAAAATGAAAATAAGCCTTTTGTTTTATTTGAAGATTTTGGAGATAACGCATTAAAGTTTACAATAGTTTTCTCAATGTCAAATAGTTTTAATTTGTACAAAGTCAAAAGTGACTTACGTTTTTCTATGAACAAATTCTTCAAAGAAAATAATATTGAAATACCTTATCCGCAAAGAACTGTAAGTATTATTAATCCAATTAATAAATAATCATGGCGAAAATTTTAATTATTGAAGATGAAGAACCTATTAGAAGAGTTTTACTTAGGATATTAACTGAGGAAGATCCATTATACCAAGTTCATGAGGCTTGTGATGGTAAAGAAGGTTTGAAAATGATTAATAATAATATTTATGATCTTGTCTTGTGTGATATAAAAATGCCTAAAATAGACGGTATAGAAGTTCTTGAATCTATCAAGAGTCGTAACAATACTTTACCATTTATTATGTTAACTGGTCATGGTAATGTTTCAACAGCAGTTGAAGCGATGAAGCTAGGTGCTTATGACTTTATTTCGAAACCCCCCGACTTGAATAGACTTTTGAATTCTGTAAGACATGCTTTAGAGAATAAAAATTTAGTAAGTGAAAATACTATCTTAAAAAAGCAGGTTATAAAAAAATATAAAATTATTGGAAGTTCATCAGCAATTAAAGTAATTAATGATTTAATTGATAAAGTTGCACCGACAGATGCTAGAGTTCTAATTACTGGAGAAAATGGAACTGGGAAGGAACTAGTTGCACATAACTTGCATCAGAAAAGCGAGAGATTTAAATTTCCTTTTGTTGAATTAAATTGTGCGGCAATTCCATCAGAATTAATTGAAAGTGAGCTTTTTGGACACATAAAAGGTGCATTTACATCTGCTATTAAAGATAGACCTGGAAAGTTTGAATCTGCTAACAATGGAACTTTATTTTTAGATGAAATCGCCGACATGAGTCTTGCTGCTCAAGCAAAAGTATTGAGAGCATTGGAGGAGAATAAAGTTCAACGAGTCGGAGGTAATAAAGATATTTCTGTTAATGTTAGGGTAATTGCTGCAACAAATAAAAATTTAAACATAGAAATAAAAAATGGCCACTTTAGAGAGGATCTCTTTCATAGATTAGCTGTAATATTAATTGAAGTACCTCCTTTAAAAAACAGAAAAGATGACATTGGTTTATTGGTTGATCACTTTATTAATGCACTTTCTGATGATCAAGGTTTAGAAGTCAAAAAAATTGATTCAAAAGCCATAGAATCCCTAAAAAATTATCCATGGTCTGGAAATATTAGAGAGCTAAGGAATGTTGTGGAAAGACTAATGATTTTAGGAGATAATCCAATAACTAAAGAGAATATTGATCAGTTCGCTCCAAAATAAATTTAAATTATGTTTCGTTTTTTTTACTTTCTTATTTTGCTTTCTTTATTATCATATTCACAGGATGAAGCAAAAATTAGCTCCCAAATAAAGTCATTTTATGACTTTTCTTTGACTAATGGAAAAAGCTATTTATGGTTAGAACATTTATCCAATCAAATTGGAGGGAGACTATCTGGTTCGTTAAATGCAGAAAGAGCAGTTCAATGGAGTAAAGAAGAATTAGAAAATTTAGGATTAGATAAGGTTTGGCTTCAACCAGTAATGGTTCCAAAATGGGTGAGAGGTAATTTTGAATATGCTAGTATAGAAAGTTCAACAGGAAATTCAATTAGTGTAACCATTTGTGCTCTTGGAGGTTCAGTAGCTACTCCCAATAGAGGTATTAGGGCTGAGGTTATAGAAGTTAAATCTCTGGATGAATTAAATGAAATAGGTTTAGATAGAATAGCTGGAAAAATAATCTTTTTTAACCGTCCAATGGATCCAAAAATAATTAATACTTTTTCTTCATATTCTGGATCTGTTAATCAAAGAACTAGAGGTGCAGAGGAAGCCCTGAAATATGGAGCAAAAGCTGTAATTGTTAGATCTATGAATCTAACTAATGATGATTTTCCACATACAGGATCAATGTATTATGGGGCTACAAAATTAAGAGATAGAATTCCAGCTGCTGCAATAAGTACAAACGGAGCAAATCTTTTAAGCTCGATGTTAAAGCTAGATCCAAAACTTAAATTTTTTATTAAGCAAAATTGTCAAAATTATCCTGATGTTTTATCTTATAATGTTATAGGTGAGATAAAGGGGAGTGAATTTCCTGATAAGATAATTTTAGTTGGTGGCCACCTTGATTCATGGGATTTAGGGGATGGTTCTCATGATGATGGAGCTGGAGTTGTTCAGTCGATGGAAGTTTTAAATCAGTTTAAATCTTTGGGTATTAAGCCACGCCATACATTGAGAGTTGTCTTATTTATGAACGAAGAAAATGGATTAAGAGGAGCTAGAAAGTATTTTAAAATTGCTGAGAATAAGAAACAATATCATCTTTTTGCTCTGGAGTCAGATTCAGGTGGGTTTACCCCGAGGGGTTTTTCTTTTAATTCATCGGATTCTGAATTTGATAAAATAAAACAATGGGAAAAATATTTTGAACCTTATTTTGCAAATAAATTTATCAAAGGGGGTGGAGGTGCTGACATTCGTCCTCTTAGGGAATTTGGAACTATACTATCAGGATTCAAACCAGACTCTCAGAGGTATTTTGATTATCATCATTCATCAAAAGATACATTTGATGGAATAAACAAGAGAGAGCTTGAATTAGGTGCTGCTGCTATGACGAGTTTAATATATTTAGTTGATATTTTTGGTTTTTAAAGTGTAATTTAGTCAAAAAATTTTCATGGGCCTTTTTTCTGCCTACACTAAGGAGTTTAAGTATAATTTGAAACTCGCGATACCAGTAATTACAGCTCTTCTTGGTCACACTTTTGTTCAATTAGTCGATAACATTATGGTTGGCCAACTAGGAACTACATCCTTGGCTGCTATATCGCTTGGAAATAGTTTTTTTTGGGTAGCTATGTCTCTAGGTATTGGTTTCTCAACTGCTATTACCCCTTTGGTCGCAGAAGCAGACGGACAAGGTAGAACCGCAAAAGTTAGAAAAGTTCTCATTCATGGACTACTTTCATGTACATTTTTGGGTCTAATTTTAACATTTTCTGTTTTATTAGCTCAGCCACTTTTATTTAAAATGGGTCAGCCTTCAGAGGTAGTTGATTTTGCATATAAATACTTATTTTGGGTAGGAATTTCTTTAATTCCTTTATTAATTTTCCAGGCTTTTAAACAATTTTCTGATGGTCTTTCTTATACTAAACCGTCTATGTACGCAAGTTTATTGGCAAATGTTTTTAATGTATTATTAAATTATATATTAATTTTTGGAAACTGGGGCTTCCCAGCTATGGGAATTGAAGGAGCAGCGATAGGTACATTTATTTCAAGGATTTTAGCTTTAATATTTATGATTGGATATCTATTAATTGACAAAAAATTCAATCCTTATGTTAAGAATATCGTTAAAAGAGGTTTAGATAAGTTACTTTTTAGTAAAATTTTCAGACTAGGGTTCCCTAGTGCTGCAATTATGTTTTTTGAAGTTACTTTTTTTACATGCGCAGTATGGTTATCAGGATTACTTGGTAAAAACCCTCAGGCTGCCAATCAAATTGCATTAAATTTATCAACAGTTACATTTATGTTTGCAATGGGGTTCGGGGTTGCTGCTATGGTAAGAGTTGGTAATCAAAAAGGAAAAAGAAATTACATAGAACTTCGACGGGTAGCTTTATCTATGTTTCTATTGATTTTAATTTTTGACATTATATTTTGCTTATTCTTTTTGATATTCAATGAACAACTACCATGGCTTTATTTAGATTTAGAAAGCTCTTCTAATATATCAGATGTATATCAAGTAGCAAGCTTATCAGCAAGTTTATTAATAATTTCAGCATTTTTTCAAATATCTGATGGCTTGCAGGCAGTTGTTCTGGGTGCGTTAAGAGGTTTACAAGATGTTAATCTTCCTGCTTTTATAGCATTTTTTTCGTATTGTTTGATTGGGTTACCTATTTCATATGGTATGGGAATTCATCTTGAATACGGCACAAAAGGTATTTGGATTGGTTTGCTTTCAGGTCTTACAACTTCATCTATTCTTTTATTACTTCGTTTTCAATATCTTACAAAAAAATTAATAAATAAAAATGTCAAAACCTAAAGAAGAATTATTTCCAAAATATCTAATAGGTGATAATTCAAAATATCCAAATAATATTTATGTTATTCATGTTGAATATCCTCGCTTTATTTTTAATGTTTCTAATGATGACATATTTTGGCTTGAGGAATTTACTAAGGATGATGAAACTGAAATTTTAAATAGCACTGAAGTTTGGATTGAAAATGCTCTAAAATTTTACGATTCTGAATTAAAAAGTTTTGACAAATGATTGACAACTTGTTAGAGTTAGACAAAATATTATTTATATTTTTAAATGGATTGGGGTCCCCTTCATTTGATATATTTTGGCTTATAATTACTAATAAGATTTTAAATGCAATAATTTATTTACTCTTGGCTTTTTATTTTTTTAAAAAAACAAATTTTAAATATTTCTCTTTAATGATTTTAACTATATCAGTACTGATATTATTTACAGATCAATTTACAAACTTTATTAAACACACAGTATCTAGACCAAGACCATGTCACGAAGCTGACCTAGAGAGTGTAATTAGATTGGTTAAGGAAAATTGTGGAGGAGCTTATGGTTATTTTTCAGCACATGCTTCAAATTCTTTTGCTTTAGCTTTTTTCTTTTCCAGATTATTTTCAAAACAAAAGTGGCTAACGATTATGCTTATTTCATTTGCTTTTATAGTTTCTTATAGTAGAATATATATAGGTGTTCATTATCCATTAGATGTTTTTTCAGGTATAATATTGGGATCATTTTCTGGTTATATAATTTATTCGTTTTGGAAAAAATTTATATTTGATTTTCAGTCACATAAAATAAATAATCTTTAGTTTTTAACTTTTAATAAATCAGGAAATTTAGCTTTAAACCTTTTTAACCTAGGAATGGAAACATTTCTAACATACGAGTTATTAGGATTTAGCCTTTCATAGTTTTGATGATAATTTTCTGCAATAAAAAATTTCTCTAATTCTTTAACCTCAGTAACAATTTTTCTTTTAAAAACTTTGTTTTCAGTAAGTTGTTTAATATGATTTTCGATAATTTTTTTTTCTTCATCAGTTTGGTAAAATGCAATAGATCTGTATTGTGTTCCCCTATCTGGACCTTGACTATTTAGGGTTGTAGGGTCATGTGACCCAAAAAAAACATTAACTAGGGTCTCAAAAGAAACAATCGAAGTATCATATATTACCTCTACAGCTTCTGCATGACCCGTTTCACCTGTTCCTATAGAATTATAAGTTGGATTTAATGTTATTCCTCCTGAATATCCTGAATAAACTTCTTTGACACCTATAATGCTCTCATAAATAGCCTCAACGCACCAAAAACATCCAGATGCAAAGTAAGCCCTTTTAATATTTTGATTTAACGCCTCACTTTCTGATTGCGACTTATTGGAATAATTTTGTGTATTTCTTTCTTTACCATAGCATGCCTGGAGCAATAGAATAATAGAAATAAGAATAATATTATTTTTCATGTTAATTGATTTTTTCAATAAAATTAATAATGTGTTTTGAATATTCGTTCCAAGAATATTTTTTTATTGTACTCTTGATATTTTTAATAAATCTTAAATTTACTCTTGGTTCTAATATTTTCATTAATTTAATTGATATGTCTTTTGGATCATGAGAAGATATTAAACCCGAGTTATCCCTTAAAACAGGAGTCTTTAGACCTGACAAATTCGTTACAACAAGTGGGGTTTGAAAATGATATGAAAGTGGTATAACTCCGCTTTGTGTTGCAGATTTATATGTTAAAGAAACTACATCTGCTGAGCAAAAATAAAGTTGAGTATTATTTAAATTTGAAAATTTTGGAATTAAATAAATCTTTTTTTTTAACTCTAGTTTATTTATAAGTCTTAGATATTTTTTTAGAGGCTCATAAAACTCCCCAGTTATAGCCAGTTTAACATTAGATTCACTAAGAGGAGGGGTTCCGAAAGCTTTTAATAAATTATCAAGCCCTTTGTAGGGCCTTACTAAACCATAAAATAATACAATTTTTGCTTTCATATCCCATCCTAGTTTTTTTCTAGCCTCGGATTTAGCGATTATTTTTGGTAGGTTATTACCAATAGGATGAAACCCTGAAAATACATCAGATTTTGTTTCATTTTTAATCTCTTGAGCAACATTGTCTGATAAAGTAATAAAACTGTCTATTCTTTTTTTAAATAAAGTATTTAAAAATTTATCATAAAATTTAGGTTCGTGATGAGTCCAATTATCAACTAAAGCAATTTTTTTAATTTTATTATTAATTTTAAACAATATACCGTAATAACAAAGAGCTAATAGAGGATTATAGTATCTAAAAACAAGAACTTTAGGATTAATTTTATTTATTGTATCCGCAACTTTCATCCAATTTATAGGATTGTAGCTATGTATTAACCTTTCGACTTTTAATTGATTAGATTCAGGTTCAGAAGTATACTGACTTTTACCAGGAAATAAATAATTGGGATAAAGTTTTTTAAAAGTAATCAACCTAACATTTTTCCCTAATTTAATTAAGCTTAAAGCGAATTCATTTTGTGTTTGGGCAATTCCACCTCTATAAGGATGTGAAGGTCCTATTAGCATGTAATCAATTCTCTGCATATAGGCGTTTTTCCGGTAAAGAAATAAAAAACATGCTTATTAATGTTAAACCAAAATAAATTACAAAAAAATATAAAAATATTTGAGAAAATTCTCCAAGGGTATTCCATTGTAATGGGAGTGAAAAATAAATTAATGCTATCGAGCATCTAAGTATTTCGAAAATTCTAGACCATCTGTGACCATCCATAACTGAAGTAAATCCAAAAATACTCAACATAATTAAAACTCCAATTTCTACTCTATTCATTGGACTTAGGTATGAGTAAAAAGATAAAAAATAGTAAAGAATAGTATTTATTCCAATAAATTGAAACATTGCCCATATTTTATTTTCAAAAGTTTGTTTTGTCACATACTTGATTTGAGAATACACATCTTTTGTTATTTCTATTGGGAATTTTTCTATAACATCGTCAGGTCTCCACCCTGTGGGCTTGAACCAAATATAAAACTTAGCTTTCCAATACTTTGTATGATAAGCATCTTTTAAAAGTCTCCAAAAGTGCTGAAAATTGATCCAAAATGGATTCCATGTTTGTACGGGTTTTAAAACACCGTAAACTGGTTTTACATCATCTAATTCCTCTTGAAAAGTACCAAATATTCTGTCCCAAATACAAAATATTGATGAAAGATTTTTATCTATATATTCTGGGTTTATTGCATGGTGAACTCTGTGCTGCGAAGGGGTTACGATAATATATTCTAAAAAACCCAACTTCCCAATATGCCTTGTGTGGTACCAAAATTGACCAAATAAATGAAGTGGAGT
The DNA here is from genome assembly GCA_964432535.1 of uncultured Flavobacteriaceae bacterium. Lineage (GTDB taxonomy): Bacteria > Bacteroidota > Bacteroidia > Flavobacteriales > Flavobacteriaceae > Marivariicella. The sequence continues at coordinate 29,507 of CAYSNJ010000003.1, forward strand.
TAAAATAGATATTATTTCATAAGGAACCCCAATTATAGCTGCAGGTATTAGAAATACAGCAGTAAATCCAATTAAGTTTGAAATACTCTGCCTTAATGCGCATGCTAAATTAAACTCTTCACTGCTGTGATGTATAACATGAATATTCCAAAATATGTTTATTTTGTGTTTTAACCGGTGTATCCAGTACTGAGCAAAGTCAATACATATAAAAGCAATAAACCATAACCAGAGATTATTTGGTAAGATAATTATTGATATTTTTTCTAATAAAAACGGATATGATATCAATATTAAAATTAATCCAAGAGAGTTTTTAATTACTTGAGCTATTCCTGAAGTTATGCTAGTTAGGGTATCACTAAAAGTGTATGTTTGAAACCCTTTAAAATGACCATATATAATCTCAAATAGCACTAGTAAACTAAAACTGGGAATTGCAATCAAAAGTGCATTAATATATGCTTCCATTTTTAATTATTTATTATAACCCATTCCCCTTTATTAATTAATGGTTCAGCTTGTTTATATTTCAACGTTTTAAAACTCCCATTAACTATATGTTTAATTTTAACTTTTTCATTTCTTCCGATTTTAGGCTTATCTCGAACTATAGTTTCTAATTGTTGCCTTTGATTACTGGCATTAGCACCAATAGCTCTGTTCTTAGCTGCTACTTGGTCCGTATTTAGTATCTCATCTTTTTTTGTAGCATAATTTTGATTAGCCGAACTCTTTTTAGCTTCATGAATAGAGTCATTTTGAGAGGGTAGGCTGCCTTTAATCAAGAAAGATAAAGTATCCCTATTTAATAAGCTTATCATTTGTTTAAACAACTCAAAAGATTCAAATTTATAGATTAATAATGGATCTTTTTGTTCATGAACAGCTAATTGAACTGACTGTTTAAGTTCATCCATTTTTTTTAAATGTGTTTTCCACACATCATCTATAAATGCGAGAGAAATATTGCGTTCAAAATCATCAACTAATTTTTTTCCATTGGACTCGTATGCTTTTTTTAAGTTAGTTACAACGTTTATTGATTTAATTCCATCAGAAAACGGAACAACGATTCTTTCAAATTTATTTCCAGGTCGCTCATAAACATTTCTAATTACCTCGAAAGCTAGCTTTGCATTTGAATTAATTTTATCATCATAATACTTTAGAAGAAACTCATACAATTCATTAATTAAAATATCTTCTGTAAAGTTTTCAAAACTATCTAGTGAGGTTGGAGCCGTTACTGAAAAGTTACTTATAATTTCAAATTCAAAATTTTTAAAATCATTCGCAGCTTTATTTCTGATAATTATATCTTCACAAGTATCATAAAGCATATTGGCTATATCTAGTTTTAATCTGTCGCCACTTAATGCATTTTTTCTACGTTTATAAATAACTTCTCTTTGGGCATTCATTACATCATCATATTCAAGTAGTCTTTTTCTTATTCCAAAATTATTTTCTTCAACCTTCTTTTGAGCTCTTTCTATTGATTTCGTCATCATAGAATGCTGAATAACTTCTCCTTCTTCAAGCCCCATTCTATCCATGACCTTAGCTACTCTTTCAGATCCAAACAATCTCATTAGATTGTCTTCAAGTGAAACAAAAAATTGAGAACTGCCTGGATCACCTTGTCTCCCAGATCTTCCTCTCAACTGCCTGTCAACCCTTCTTGAATCATGTCTTTCAGTTCCAATTATTGCAAGACCTCCAGAAGTTTTTACAATTTCTGATAATTTAATATCGGTTCCCCTTCCTGCCATATTAGTAGCAATTGTAACTATACCTGGATTTCCAGCTTCAGCTACAATATCAGCTTCTTTCTTATGTAATTTGGCATTTAACACATTATGTTTAATTTTTCTGATTGTTAAAGTTTTACTTAACAATTCAGAAATTTCCACTGACGTAGTTCCAATAAGAACAGGTCTTCCATTATTTGATAAATTTGTAACTTCCTCAATAACAGCATTATATTTTTCTCGTTTGGTTTTATAAATCAAATCATTTTCATCGTTTCTTACTATGGGGCGATTAGTAGGAATCTCTATAACATCTAATTTATATATTTCCCAAAATTCACCAGCCTCAGTCACAGCAGTACCAGTCATACCAGATAATTTCTGATACATTCTAAAATAATTTTGAAGAGTGACAGTAGCAAAAGTTTGTGTCGCAGCTTCAATTTTAACGTTTTCTTTAGCTTCTATTGCTTGGTGAAGTCCATCGGAGTATCTTCTTCCATCCATTATTCTTCCTGTCTGTTCATCGACAATCATAACCTTGTTTTCCATAACAACATATTCTATATCTTTTTCAAATAAAGTATATGCTTTTAATAGTTGATTCATCGAATGAATTCTCTCACTTTTAATGTTAAAATCTTTAAAAAGTATTTCTTTTTCTTTTGCTTCATCCTCTGGCTTTAGATCTTTAGACTCAATATTTGCAATTTCTGATCCGATATCTGGAAGAACAAATAGATTCGAATCATTACTTTTTGAAGCAAGTAATTCAGTACCTTTTTCTGTAAGATCTATTTGATTGTTTTTTTCATCAATAACAAAAAACAAGTTTTCATCAATTATATGCATGTTACGATTGTTATCTTGCATATAATAATTTTCATTCTTTTGGAGTAGTTGTTTAATTCCTTCTTCGCTTAAAAATTTTATAAGAGCCTTGTTTTTAGGGAGCCCTCTAAATACACTGTATAATAGCTTTCCACCTTCTTCGCTATCTCCTTCTTTTATTTTATTTTTCGCATCTGCAAGTAGATTGTTTAAAAGTGTTTTTTGTTTTAAAACTAGATCTGAAACTTGAGGTTTTAATTGATTAAACTCATGTCGATCTCCCCCTGGAGTCGGACCTGAAATAATTAAAGGAGTTCTTGCATCGTCTACTAATACAGAATCAACTTCATCTACAATTGAATAGTGGTGTTTGCGTTGAACCAAATCTTCAGGTGTATGAGCCATATTATCTCTCAAATAGTCAAATCCAAACTCATTATTTGTTCCATAAGTTATGTCAGCAAGATATGCATTACGTCTTTCATTGCTATTTGGCTTGTGATAATCGATACAATCTATAGTAAGTCCATGAAATTGAAAAATAGGAGCCATCCAAGCACTATCTCTTTTTGCCAAATAATCATTAACAGTTACTAAGTGAACTCCTTTCCCTGTTAACGCATTAAGAAACATTGGGAGAGTAGCTACAAGTGTTTTACCTTCACCGGTTTGCATTTCAGCAATTTTGCCTTGATGAAGAGCGATTCCTCCTATAAGTTGAACATCGTAATGAACCATATCCCAAACGACAGGTTTTCCGACAGCATCCCAGCTGTTTTTCCAAATTGCTTTATCTTTTTTTATATCAACATAATCATGTTTGGATGAAAAAATAAGATCAAAATCTTTAGCAGTTACTTCTAATGAAGAATTTAACTTAAATCTTCTTGCGGTTTCTTTTATAATAGCGAAAGCTTCTGGAAGGATATCGTTAAGTATAGTTTGAACTTTTTTGTATGCATCTTCCTCTAAAGAATCAATTTTATGATATAATTGTTCCTTTGTTTCATAACTTTTTGAAACCTCAATTTCACTTTCTATGTCTATAATCTCACTATCTATTTGCGCTCGACAATCTTTAATTATCTTTTTTAGATTAAAAGTTTTATTTCTTAGAAAGTCATTGCTTATGTTTTCAAGCTCTTTTTGAATCTGATTTATTTCAAGAACTAAAGGTTGAATCTTTGATACATCTTTTTGGGCTTTGTCTCCCAAAAATGTTTTAAAAATACGATTTAAAAAACTCATTAAATTAAATTTTTCGTACTCAAATGTACGCAAAAAAAAAGCCTCAAACGAGACTTTTTATGAATTGAATTTAATATTAATATTCATCTTCATTCCAAAGATAATCGTCTTCGGTTGGGAAATCTGGCCATATTTCTTCAATGGACTCATATACATCTCCTTCATCCTCCATTGATTGTAAGTTTTCAACTACTTCAAGAGGAGCGCCTGTGCGAATAGAAAAATCAATTAACTCGTCTTTTGAGGCCGGCCACGGGGCATCACTTAAATGAGATGCAAGTTCTAAAGTCCAATACATTGATAATATTTTTTTTGCAAAAATAGAATCTTTATTAAGTTGAGCAACTTTTTAGGGAACTTTTTACTAAAATTATAATAAATTTAATTTTATGACACTTTGCATCACAAGATTCTTATTCTAAAAACTTGAGGTTGATTACCAGTTTTTTTCAAGATAATAATCCAAAAATAAAAATCAATTATTACATAAGTTTTTTTGTTTATTATTTGTCTTATTAAATTTCTTAGAGAACTCCCATTATCAATAAATAATATAAATTGAGTGTGTTCAATATTTAAAGCATCAAGCATTTCAACATGTTTGTTTTTTGATGCGATTTTAAAAATAAAATTATCTGAAGCATTATTGAGACAATTATTAGATAAATATATTTTTAATTTTTTTACAAAAAATATTGTATTACTTTTTTTGTTTTTCTTTAAAAAAATGAATTTTTTCTCCTTTTTCCAACTTTTATCATAAAAACAAAACTTAATTAACTTAAAAACAAAAGGGGAGTGAACTCCTCGATATGTTTCAGATTTTAAATAAAAATTCAAATAATTATAAAGTTTTACCATTCTTAATTTTTATACCTTCCGCTAACTGCCATTAAGAAATATAAGATTAGGGTTAGTATGCATATACGAGCAATAAAATCTCCATACTTAGTATAAAAAGTAATTGTTTTAACTTTGGGTATTTGACCATATATTGCTCCCTTAGATCCATATTCAAGAGTTTTTATATATTCACCTTTTTCGTTAATTAGGGACGAGATCCCAGTGTTTGCACTTCTTACTATTGCCCTCCTATTTTCTATGGACCTCAATCTTGTTATGCTTAAAAGTTGTTCATGACCAGGAGTGTTTCCCCACCAGGCATCATTTGATATAACAGCAAAAAAATCTGCACCTAAACGGGTGTATTCTGTAACAAAATCTCCATAAATTGATTCGTAACAAATTATTGGGGCAGCATTTATTTTTTTAAAATGATGTTGAAAAACTGATCTGGTTTCTTGAACAACCCTGTTTGATACAGTTCCTCCTAGATCAATCATATATTTTCCAAAAATTGGCATTATTACTTTACTGTAAGGAAGGGTTTCAACACCAACTACCAATTTTGATTTGTGATAAAACTCTGTCAATTGGTTGTATGACACTGATATAGCAGAATTGTAAAAGTCTGCCCACAGATCATTTCGAATTTTATTAGATGATGCTGTGCGATTTATCTTTGAGTAAGTGTTAAAAAATTGAATTCCAGAAATAATTTGTGTTTTTTCAAACCCAATTAAGTTTTTTTTAATCTGTATGTTTAATTGACTTTTTTCAAAACCATTGAGTCTTTCTCCGTATCCCCCGGCAAAGAATGTTTCTGGACTAATTATATAATCAATTTCTTCGTTTTTATACGGTTTGATTTGTTCCAAAAGTTTGTCAAGAAATTGAATATTGGAATATAGATATTTTTCATTGTAAGGATCAATATTTGGTTGAATAGACAAGACTTTAATTTTCTCATTTGACTCATCAATATTTATATATATTATTAATGAAATTAGTATTGGAGTGACAATTAAAAAAATCCATTTAAAAGATTTTTTTAAAATATCTATGGGTTTATGATCAATGTTTATTTTATTAAATACTTCAAAAAGACCAATATTGATAATTAAAATCCACAGTGAACCTCCAAATACACCAGTGTACTCGTACCACTGAATCCAATAAATGTATTCAGAGAAACCGTTGCCAAGAGTAAGCCAAGGCCAAGAAATATCCCAACTCAAGTGTAATTTTTCAAAAGAAATCCAAACACTTATAAAAAACGCATAAGCCCCTCTTATAGGAAGTCTTTTTTTACTCCAATGAAATGATAAAAAAAGTATGCTAAAAAATAATGAATTGAAGAAATTTGCAATTAACATTCCAGATAGAGAAGCATTTATTAGCCACCATGTTGTAGTTAAATTCCAAAATAAAAATGTTAAATAGCTATAACCCCATATTTTTAAAGCTTTCCTTTTTAAATTACTTGAATTGATTCTTTGTTCAATAAAAAACAATGGAATAAATATAAAAAACAATAAAATTGGGTGTCCTGATACTGGCCATCCAAGAGAAAAAAGTAATATTGAAATAAGAGATAAACTCCAATTTTTTTTTATTTCCATAATATAAAATCGAAAGTTAAATTTTTTTATACTTTTTTACCATAATTACCATAAATATTTGTTTTTTTACTCATCTATGAAAAGTGTAATTAAGCATATTCCAAATTTAATAACTAGCGCCAATCTTCTTTGTGGTTGTCTTGCCTGCGTTTTTGCTGGTTTGAATCAATTCGAAGCTGCTTTTTGGGCAGTTATGTTGGGAATAACCTTTGATTTATTTGACGGTATGTCTGCTAGACTTTTAAATGTAACAAGTGATTTAGGATTACAGTTAGACTCTCTTGCTGATATAATAACTAGTGGTTTTACTCCTGGAATAGTTGTTTATCAATTATTCATAAGAAGTGGAATACTTGTACACGACTATAAAATTAATTTTTTTTCGGAAACGATTGTCTTTTCAATTGCTCCACTCGCATTAATAGCCTTTCTACTTCCTATTGGCGCAGCATTTAGATTAGCTAAATTCAACTTACTTAAAACAAAATCATCTGATTTCTTTGGACTACCAACTCCTGCAAATGCTCTTTTTTTTTGTAGCCTACCTTTAATGATTGCTCATCCTTCTTTTTCTTTTCTTGCACCATTTTTTAAATCTGCTTATGTGTTAATTTTTCTTATTATTTTATCCGTTTTTTTGATGAATAGTAGTTGGAGATTGTTTTCACTTAAAACAAAACTAGATTTAGGAATTAAGGCTTTTATCTTCCCGATAATACTTTTTATTTTTTCACTATTAATTGTCTACTTATACCAGGGTGCCGGATTTCCTTTAATAATTTTGATTTATTTAATACTTTCAGCTACCAGAAATTGGATTTTATTTCAGACATAAAATATATTTTTTGTTAAATCCAATTGTTATTTTTCGCAGTAAGACTTGCTGTTTTCTGTCCAGTATTGATTACATCTCTTGGTTCAATTAGCATTATTTTGCACCCTTTTTCTGAGTAAGGTTTATGTGTTTCATTTTTAGGAACTACAACCATTTCCCCACTATTTATCTCTAATACGGAATCTTTAAATTCAATATTTAAAACTCCTTCTATAACAATAAAAACTTCATCAGTGTCTTTGTGCTTGTGGTGAATAAAATCCCCTTTAACTTTAACAAGTTTAAATTGATAATCATTCATTTCTGCAATTACCCTTGGTGACCAATGATCAGAAAACAGACTAAATTTATGTTTTAAATTAATTACTTTTTTCACTTTTAATTTTTATAATTAGATTCTGAATATATTTTCTTGCAATTTTCCCATTATTATATTTAAAATGTTTTAAGCAAAAAATTTCTTTTGGAACTTCATATTTACCTAAATTTTTAAAATGAATATTATAATTTAAAGGTATTTTATTTTCAAAAACTAAAGTTATTTGTTCGCCAAGTTTTTCGTGTGGAGACCCACATATTATAAAATTCTCAGAATAAAATGGATATAATTTTTCTTCAATAATCTCAGGATTAATTTTAATTCCGCCAGAATTAATAACAAAGTCATTTCTTCCAATCCACACAAATTTAGTTTCGGATATCAATTCTACAATATCATTAGTAATTATGGGTTTTTTTGATATGTAGGGTGCATTAATTTCTAAAGTTTTATTTCTTGATAATAGTTTAACTCCAGGAAGTGTATTGAATTCTTTCTCTCCTATGCTCAGATTCTTTAATGCAATATGACTTACTGTTTCTGTCATTCCGTAAGTTTCATATACTCCAGAGGTACTAAGAGAAATTTCTTTTAATAATCTACTATTCAATGGACTTCCTCCAACAATCAATATTTTAACCTTATTAGTATGTTTGATTGAATTACTTAATTGAAGCGCTGTCAATGCAGTGAAATCATAGTTTTGATCTATTTTTTCCAGAGGATTAGTACAAGACTTCTTTAAATATAAATCAAGACCCAAAGCTAATGATCTGACTACCATCATTTTACCAGCAATAAATTTAATTGGTAAGCATAATAATGCTTTTTGTTCTTTTTTCAGATTGAAAAATTCTCCTGTTTTTTTGGCTGAATTTATCATGATGCTTTTCTTCATTAATAAGATCTTAGAATTGCCCGTTGAACCAGATGTTTTAATCTCAATAGTCTTTTTAATACTTAAAAAGTCAATGATAAAATCGTGAACCGCTTTATTTTTAGATGGTTTTTTACAAAAAATTAAAAGCTCTTTTTTAGTGTAGCTTATTCCGTTTAATTTAAAATTTACATTATAAATTTCCTCAATCATGGTTCAAGATGTATTTATCAAACAATTTTGTTTCCCACTTATAATCTGGATTATATTTAATATTACCCTCCTCAATAAAGAGAGGGGATTCAATATTATTTGAATAAAGCATTCCTGTACCTAAACCTTGTCTTAATGACGTCCTTTTATTAAATACCCATTGTGATATACAATTTAACCCAACATTACTTTCAAGGGCACTTGTTACCCACCATTTGATTTCATATGATTTTGCCAATTCAATCCATATTTCTGATTTTTTCAGTCCTCCAATCAGACTTGGTTTTATTATTAAATAGTGTGGTTTTATCTCAGAAAGTAATTTTTTTTGTTCTCGAATATCATATATGCCAATGAGTTCTTCATCAAGAGCAATATCAACAGGTGATTTTTCACAAATCCTTGCCATTTCATCCCATTGCTTTACCTGTATAGGTTGTTCAATAGAATGAATTTTATATTTTGATAACTCATTAAGTTTATTTAATGTCGTTTTTGGTTTAAAAGATCCATTTGCATCAAGTCTAATTTCTAAATCTTTATCTGTGTATTCAGATCTAATTGACTTTAGAATATTTAATTCTTCAGAAAAATTTATACCGCCAATTTTGATTTTTAAACAATTAAATCCATTTTCAATTTTATCTTTTATTTGACTTTTCATAAAAGATTTCTCACCCATCCATATCAATCCATTTATATTAATAAACTCATTTCCCTTAGTAAAATTTGATTTAAATAAGTTAAAAGGATTTGAATTACGGTATGATATAAATGCCATCTCAAGACCAAATAAGATTGAAGGATATTTCTGTATATTTTTCGAAATTTTATCAAAACCAAGATTAATTGTATTACAAACCTCCTTTAATTTTGATTCAAATGTATCAATGGGATCAGGACTTAAGCCATCTATCAAGCTACATTCGCCTACACCATAATTTTCATCACTAATAATTAATATAAACCAACTGGTTTTATTTTTTAAAACCCCTCTTGAAGTGCCCCCAGGTTTTTTAAAATTAAATATATGTTTAAAATATAGGGCTTTCATATATAGTTTAGAAATGCAAAATTTAGAGATAAAATTAATGAGTAAAAAACTGTAGCAAAAACTAAAGGTCTTAAAAATAAATCAAATTTTTTAGGTTCTGTTATTCTGCTAACTTTTTTTAGATCGCTAATTAACCAAATTATATTTATCAAAATTAAAATTATTATGAATGAAGAAAATTTTTGTTGTAAAATTAAATAAGATATCATCGATATCATTGAAATCAAGACCAATAAAACATGATATGTCTTAGAATTATTTAAACCAATTCTGACACATATTGTTTTTTTACCTGCAAGCGTATCATTTTGTATATCTCTCATGTTATTTAGGTTTAATACTCCAACCGATAAAAGACCAATTGTTACTGCGGGGAGAATAAGAGATGCATTAAAACTTGATGTAAATAGAAAGTTTGATCCTAAAACACTGATGATTCCAAAAAATATAAAAACAAATAGATCTCCTAGTCCTAAATATCCGTAGGGACTATTTCCAACCGTATATTTAATAGCTGCAATTATTGACAGTATTCCTAAAATTAAAAATAAAATTACAGATATTATTGAGTTTTTAAACGATTCAAATACAAGTAAGACCGTTAGAAAAAATGATATCACACTAGTTGTTAGTATTCCATTTTTCATCTCTTTAATAGAAATAGAGCCAGACTGAATAGCTCTTTTGGGTCCAACTCTATTTATATCGGTTCCTTTAATACCATCACCGTAATCGTTTGCAAAATTTGATAATACTTGGTATGAAATCGTAGTAGCTATTGCAAGAAAAAAAATAAGAAAATTAAAATTATTTGAAGTGCTTGACTCAAATGAACCAATTAAAACTCCCGATACTGAAAGAGGAATTGTTCTAAGTCTAGCTGCAGAAATCCAAGATTTAAATTTCGAACTGTTTCTATTAATCAATTAATATTTTATTTTATGGAAATTTTGGAAATTTTTTAAAGTCTGGTTTTCTCTTTTCAAGGAAAGCATTTTTCCCTTCCTGTGCTTCTTCCGTAAGATAATAAAGTAAAGTAGCGTCTCCAGCAAGTTGCATTAGTCCGTGCTGACCATCTAATTCCGCATTTAGACTCCTTTTTATCATTCTCAATGCAAGTGGGCTTCTCTGCTGCATTATTGAACACCATTCGAGGACAGTGTCTTCAAGTATATTTAAAGGAACCACCTTGTTAACCATTCCCATTTCCAAAGCTTCGTTTGCTGAGTATTGTTGACATAGAAACCAGATTTCTCTTGCTTTTTTTTGCCCAACATGTCTTGCTAAATATGAAGATCCAAATCCGCCATCAAAACTACCAACCTTTGGACCTGTTTGGCCAAAAATAGCATTTTCACTCGCTATTGTAAGATCACAAACAACATGAAGTACATGTCCACCACCAATAGCATAACCATTTACCATAGCAATTACAGGCTTAGGTATTTCTCTTATTTTTTTATGTAAATCCAAAACATTTAATCTAGGAACCCCATCGTCACCAATGTATCCTCCAGAACCTTTTACGTTTTGGTCTCCACCACTGCAAAAAGCTTTATTTCCTTCTCCAGTTAAAACAATAATGTCAATATCATTCCTCTCTCGGCAGATATCAAATGCTTCTAGCATTTGAGTATTTGTTTCTGGTCTAAACGCATTATAAACTTCAGGCCTATTTATAGTTATTTTAGCAACACCAGTGTATGACTCAAACTTAATGTCAGTAAATTCTTTAATACTCTCCCACATTATTTTGTAAAAATTTATTTGATGTAAAGATAATGTATTAAGTTTTTATTTCAAGGTTTAAGATTTAGACAAATATTCAAAATACTTTTTTAAAACTTTTGAACTAAGGCTAGAGGAAGTCATTATTTCTAATATTTTTGGCTTTTTAGAATTTTTAAAAAAACTTTTTAATGCAATTTTTAAACCTATTTTAGAATTTCTTTTTATGTAATTGAATCCATGCATTTTTGCCAAATATTTAGCATTTAATTTATGTTTAGTTTCAATGAATTTTGAAAATATAGAGCTTTTAGACAAACAAACTAAAGAAGAATTTCTATCAGACAGTCTTTCTATTAATGAAAATGAAAATATAATTATAGAGACTGCTCTTAGAAATGAACCTCTAAAAATAAAAAGAAATTATAATATAC
>CAYSNJ010000003.1:41271-117148 GCA_964432535.1 uncultured Flavobacteriaceae bacterium
TATAGAGCTTTTATTATAATCAGGTAGTATCTTAAAAATACCTCCACCACCATTATTTATGAGGATAATTCTAAAATTAGAATTAATATAATTATTCCAGATACCATTTTTATCATAAAAAAAACTTAAATCTCCTGTAATTAGTAGTATTGGATTTTTACTCATCACAGAATATCCAACAGCAGTAGAAGTGCTTCCGTCTATGCCACTTGTTCCTCTATTACAATATGTAGTATGTTTAAAATTTTCAAAAAGTTGTAAGTATCGAACTGGTGAACTGTTAGCTATTTGAATAATATATTCTTGAGGAATTTTTTGTGATAGTACTGAAAAAACAAGTAAATCAGTAAAGGGAATCTCATTAATATATTTTTCATGATGAATTCTTCTTCTATTTAATATTTCTAACCACGTATTTCTGAAGTTTGATTTTGTTTTGTTAAATATGATTTTTTTAAAGAATAAATCAGGATCTATTTTAATGTGTTTCACCCCACAATAAAAAGTATCTTTTGCACTGTTATTCCCTATATGAAAATGTTTTTTCTGAGAGTATTCTCTGAGAAATTGCTTTATTTTTTTTGAAATAACCATCCCTCCAATAGTTAATATTAAATCAGGTTTAAGTATTTCAAAAACTAATTTCCTATTATTTGAAATTTCAATGGGAGCAATTATTTTATCAATATTCTTAATAAAATGTTCGTGATGTAAATTGGAAGTTGATTCTGTTAAAACAATTATATTATTTGCATTAGCTAAGTTATCAATCGAACCTTTAGAAAGAGTATTTGGGTTTAAGCATCCAATTAAAACCAATATTCTAGTTGATTTTTTAATTGAGGCTTCTATTTCTTCAGTGTCTTCAATTTTTTTTGATAATATTATCTTTTTCTTAGATATTTCAACAGAAGCTTTGGGACTAAATTCAGATAGTGGTTCTTCAAATGGAATATTTACATGAACTGGTTTTTTATTGTAAATAGACCTGGATAAAATCTCATGTAAAAACTTTTCATTAGAATTTTGAATATCTAATTGTAAATTATTCAAATAAGTGTTATCAAAATTATCTTTTATTAATTTTTGTTTGTTGCTATTAAGTATACTTTTAGTTTCATGAATCACATCTTGCTTCAAGGATAGTGAATCTAATATATGATCACCAAAAACATTATTTTGATTTATGGTCTGACCGTCTCCGATATTAATTTTGTACTCAGGACGATCAGCTGAAATAACTATTAAAGGGATGTCGCTGTAAAAAGCTTCAGCAATAGCTGGAGAGTAATTTAGAAGTGCTGATCCGGATGTACATAATAAAATAGTTGGTTTTTTACTTTTTTGAGAAATTCCTAATGCAAAAAAACCAGCAGATCTTTCATCCACTATGCTGAAGCAGTTAAAAAAACTATTTGAAGCATAGCCAAAAGCTAGAGGAATATTTCTTGAGCCGGGTGAAATAACTATATCTGTTATTCCTAGTTTAATACATGTAAGAATTGTTGTTTGTGCAGATGGAATATTTGGAAACATAATTCAAATAACAAATGTAACAAATGAATTAATTTATTTGTTAAAAAATCACTTTTAACATAGTTTGTGATTTTTGAACGATTTCTTCCCATTCGTTTTCAGGTTCACTATCTGATGTGATTCCTCCACCTACAAAAACTTTTACAATATTATTTGAGATATTCATTGATCTAAGATTTACATATAATTCACAATCATAATCATCAATTATACCTAAATATCCTGCATAAAATGATCGATCATGCTTTTCTTTCAAAAAGATATTTGATAATGCTTTGTCTAGAGGAACTCCTGCTGTTGCAGGAGTAGGATGGAGTTTGTTAATTATTTCTCTAGGAGATTTATTTGTGTTTCCAGTTATTATGGTTTTTAAATGTTTTATGTCTCCTGCATTTGATGATATAGTTTTTTGAAAATTTAAATTATTACAAAGTGGAGTAAGGTTTTTCTTAATCTCTTCTTGAACAATCTTTTGCTCATTCAACTCTTTATGCCCCCAATTTGAATCATTTATTTTTTTTGTACCTGCCAAAGCCATTGTTGAAATTTTTGTTTTATTTATTTCCAATAAGGTTTCAGGACTAGCTCCCATCCAGAAACCTTCACTTGGATGGAAGAATAAATAACAATATGCACTGGGATATAAATTCAAAATATTTTTGTAAACATCGAAAACATTATGGGATTCTAATTCAAATTCAAATGATCTAGAATAAACCATTTTAACTAATTCTGATTTTGATATTCTATCTATGATATCCGAAACAGCATCAATGTAATCTTTTTTATGCTTGTTTAAATTCGTTTCTTTTTTATTGGATTTAACATATTCATGTGTTTTTAACTTTAATATTTTTGTAGATATTACAGTATCTGGTGGAATCAAATAGCTTCCTTTTTCGGTGTTAAATGATGAAATTATAAATCCAGAGCCTCTAGGGTTTTTAATTTTTGGAATATCTGTTGTTTTAGATGAATAACAGGTAGCTATATTTTTATTTGGAGGTCTGAACGAACAGAAGGGTAGACAGTTTTTAAAATAAAAATTTAATTTTTCGAAATATAATTTATTTGAGATCATAAAAATAAGATATCTACTTTTTAGCTATATATATAGAAGTAGCACCAAGCATTAATTTTTTTACTCTTATATTTTTATATCCACATTTTTTCAAAATTGATATAAATTCTTTTCCGTAAGGAAAATTTTCAGCTGACTTTTGAAGGTATTTATATGCTAACTTATCTTTTGAGAATATTGATCCAAGTAATGGAATAAATTTTCTGCTGAATAAAAAGTAAAAATACTTTATGACTGGATTTTCAGGAACGGATGTTTCTAAAATTATTAGCTCACCGTTTTTTTTAAGTACTCTATTACTTTCTAAAAGACCTTTTTCTAAGTTTTCAAAATTTCTAACTCCAAAACCAATCGTGATTAAATCAAAAAATTCGTTATCATAACTAAGTTTTTCAGCATCTCCTGACTCTAAGATAATTTGTTTTGATAAATTATTATTTTTAATCTTTTCTCTTCCAACATTTAACATTTTTTGAGATAAATCAACTCCAATTATTTCTGAATCAATAATTTTTGTAAGTTCAATTGCAATATCAGCTGTACCAGTTGCTATATCTAAAATCTTTTTTGGATTATTTTTTTTAGCAATTGATACTATCAATCTTCTCCATCTCACATCTCTTCCAAAAGTAATAAGTCGGTTTAAAAAGTCATATTCAAATGAAATTGAATCAAACATTTTTTCAATTTGAACTTTTTTTGAGCTATTTAATAAATTATTGGGTTTAGTCATATTTATTCTACGGTAACAGATTTAGCAAGATTTCTTGGTTGGTCGACGTTACAGCCTCTTAAAACTGCAATATGGTACGATAAAAGTTGAAGAGGGATAATGCTAAATAAAGGAGTGAAATACACAGAAGATTCTGGAATTTCAATTGTATAATCAGCTATTTTTTTTACAATAGTGTCACCCTTGGAAATTATGGCTATTATTTTACCTTTTCGTGATTTTATTTCCAGAATATTACTAATTATTTTGTCGTAATTACCCTTTTTTGTTGCAACTACAATTACAGGCATATTTTCATCGATTAATGCAATAGGTCCGTGTTTCATTTCAGCAGCCGGATATCCCTCAGCATGAACATATGAAATTTCTTTTAACTTTAGCGCCCCTTCTAGAGCAACTGGAAAGTTAAAACCTCTTCCTAGAAAAAGACAATTAGAGCAGTTGTATATTTTCTTTGCAATTTCAAAAGCAGATAAATTGTCATTTAAGAATTCTTTTATTTTTTCGGGAACACATTCTAATTCAAGATATAATGCTCTTAACTCTGAATCAGAAATTGTACCTCTTATTTCAGCCATCTTTAAAGCCAATAAAATAAGAGTAGTAATTTGCGTAGTAAATGCTTTAGTTGATGCAACACCAATTTCTGGTCCTGCAGGGGTATACATCCCACTATGTGTTTCTCTGGAGACACTACTTCCAACTACGTTACAAATACCATAAATAAAAGCACCATTTTTTTTTGCAGTTTTAATTGCAGCTAAAGTATCAGCAGTTTCTCCAGATTGAGAAATTGGAATCACAATATCATCTGAATTAATAATGGGATTACGATATCTAAACTCCGATGCATATTCAACTTCTACTGGTAGTCGAGCAATCGTTTCGATTAAATACTCTCCAACTAAACCTGCATGCCATGAGGTCCCACATGCTACTATAATAATTCTTTTTGCTTTTGAAAATTTTGTTTTGTGTTCATTCAAGCTTCCAATTTGGATTTTTCCTTCACTAGTCAATAATCTTCCTCGTAGCGCATTATTAATAGCATGAGGTTGTTCATAAATTTCTTTTAACATAAAGTGGTCATATCCTCCTTTTTGAATAGTTTCTAAATTCCACTTTAATTCGTTTATATACGGATCTACAATCTGATCATTATTAATATTAATAATTTTTATAGGTTTATCTCTCTTAAGAATAGCCATTTCGTAATCTTTTAAATAGATTACATTTCGTGTGAACTCTATGAAAGGTGTTGCGTCAGAACCAACAAAAAATTCTTCAACTCCTACACCGATTGCTAATGGACTTCCTAATCTAGCAGAAATAATTTCATTTGGATTTTTACTATCAAAAACAACAACCCCGTATGCCCCAACTACTTGATTTAGAGCTATTTTTACAGCTTCTTCAAGTTTTACTTTTTCTTGTTTTTGTATATCCTCAATTAGATTAACTAAAACTTCAGAATCAGTATCTGAATAAAATTTATAACCACGTTTAACCAACTCTATTTTTAATATATCATAATTTTCAATAATACCATTATGAACCAGTGTTAGTTCATTCGAGTTTGATTTATGGGGATGAGCATTAATATTGTTGGGTTCTCCGTGAGTTGCCCATCTGGTGTGACCCATTCCAATTGTTGGTTCTATATCTTGTTTTTTTTGAAGCTCCTTTTTGAGTTTAGAAACTTTTCCAGCTACCTTTATAGTGTTATTTGTTTTTCCATTACTAATAAATAATCCAGCACTATCGTAACCCCTATATTCAAGGCGTTGGAGTCCTTCAATAATTATAGGTATCGGATTTTTTAATCCTATGTAAGCGACTATCCCACACATTCTAGTAGCGTTTTACTAATTGTATTTGTTCAGTTCTAAATCCAATTTTATGATAGAATATCTCATTTTTCAAATCAGAGTTTAACATAGTCTTGTATACTCCTTTTGATTTGGCTAATTTAACCAGATGTTCTAACAATAATTTTCCAAAACCCTTTTTTTTGTATGATGGCATAACTGCAACATCTTCAATTAGTCCTACTTTTCTATTAATTTTTTTTATAATGTGCAAAGTTGCAGTACCAATTATGGTACCCTCAAATTCTCCAACAAAAGTTAAAATATTTATATCATCAAAATACTCATCATTTGTTGTAACAAAAGTGGGAGAACCAAAAGCGTCTTTAAGAATAAATAAAATATCAGCAATATCATTTTTTACTGCAGGACGAATTTTTATAATCATTATAATTTGATTTTATTTTTTCTTAATTCAAAGTTTTTGCCTAAATAAACTTTTCTTACCATTTCATCTTTAGCTAGCTCTTCGGGCGTTCCCTCTTTCATTATATTTCCCTCAAACATTAAATATGTTTTATCTGTAATAGCAAGGGTCTCTTGGACGTTATGATCAGTTATTAATATTCCTATATTTTTATCCCTTAAATGAGCTATAATTCTTTGGATATCTTCAACGGCAATAGGGTCAACACCTGCAAATGGTTCATCTAATAAAACAAATTTAGGATCAGTTGCTAGCGCTCTTGCAATTTCAGTTCTTCTTCTTTCTCCACCAGATAGAAGATCACCTCTATTTTTTCTTATTTGTGTTAATCCAAACTCTTCCAGAAGAGATTCTGTTTTTTCAATTTGCGCATTTTTACTGAGGTTAGTCATTTGCAAAACACTTAAAATGTTATTTTCTACACTAAGCTTTCTAAAAACAGAAGCTTCTTGAGCAAGATATCCAATTCCATTTTGGGCTCTTTTGTACATTGGAAATCTTGTAATTTCTTCATTATTTAAATAAATACTTCCTTTGTTTGGTTTAACAAGGCCAACTATCATATAAAAGGAAGTTGTTTTACCTGCTCCGTTGGGTCCAAGAAGACCGACAATTTCTCCTTGATTAACTTTTAATGAAATTCCCTTTACAACTTTTTTACCTCGATAAGATTTTTCTATTTTGTCAGCTCTTAATTCCATTCAATTATATTTTATTTAGCTCTTGTTTTTTGTATACAAATCTTGATATTATTATACTTACTTCATATAATATGAATAGTGGAATACAAACTATAATTTGACTTGCTATATCTGGAGGCGTAATAACGGCTGATAAACTCAACAAAATAACTAATGCATATTTTCTATTTTTCTTCAAAAACGTAGGACTAACAATTCCAATTTTTGTAAAAAAATAAATTATAATTGGAAGTTCAAAAATTAATCCTGAAGACAAAACAGATGCTCGCAATAAACCAATATAGCTTGCCAAATCAAAATCATTGAAAACTTCACTGCTTACGGTATAGTTTCCAAGGAAATTTATTGATAGTGGTGTAATAATGTAATAACCAAAAAGTACTCCAATAAAAAATAGGGCAGAAGCAACGAAAATAAAACCTCTAGCATTATTTCTTTCATTCTGATTGAGACCAGGGCTTATAAATTTCCATATTTCATAAAGTACATAGGGAAAAGAAATAATAAAGCCAGCTAAAATTGAGGTCCATAAATGAGCAGAAAACTGTCCAGCCATTGTTCTGCTTTGAATTCTAAAAGGCATTTCTTGAATACAAAAACTATTTCCTTGACCAATTAATTGACTTATGTCGCAAAACCATCTGTATGTTATAAAATCAGTACTTTTTGGGCCAAATAATAGAGTGTTAAATATAAAATCTTTAAACATAAAAGCGATAATTCCAAAGATTAGAATTGATAATGCAGAACGGATAAGATGCCATCGTAACTCTTCTAGATGATCTAAAAATGACATTTGATTAGGATCCTTCATTGACCAATTCCTTCTTTTATAAAATCTAAAATATTAACAACACCAATTAACTTCGTCTCTTTAATAACAATTAGATGATTAATCTTGTTTTTATTCATTAATTTAATAGAATCAGTGGCTAAAACATTGTGCTGAACACAAATAGGGCTTTTAGTCATGATATCTGACGCTAATAAATTACTAATATTATCATATGTTTCTAGCATTCTTCTAATATCACCGTCGGTAATGATACCTATAATATTATTATCTTTCGTTACCGCAGTTGCGCCCAGCCTTTTTGATGTTATTTCATTTATTACTTTTTTTACTGGATCATTTGTATTGACAATTGGAGGAGAATCTGATTGGATTAAGTCTCTAGTAGTTTGAAACAACATTTTACCTAAACTGCCTCCTGGATGATATTTTGCAAAATCTTTCGCGTCAAATTTATTTAGTTCTAATAGGCACATGGATAAAGCATCTCCCATTGCTAGCTGGACACTTGTGCTTGTCGTTGGTGCAAGATTATTTGGACAAGCTTCTTTTTTTATAGGTGTGATGAGATTTAAATCTGCATTTTGAGCTAAAAAAGATTCTGGAACTGAAGTCATCCCAATTAAAAGATTTTTTTCTTGTTTTAGAAATGGAACTAAGGCTTTAATTTCAGGAGAGTTTCCGCTTTTAGAAATGCAAATTACAGCATCATTTTTTTGGATTATTCCTAAATCTCCATGAATTGCGTCAGCAGCATGCATGAATATAGATGGAGTTCCAGTTGAATTTAAAGTAGCTACAATTTTCATTCCAATAACTCCACTTTTTCCAATACCAGTGATTACTATTCTTCCTTTGGTTTTATTTAAGCATTCAATAATTTCACAAAAATTATCATCTATACTTATGATTAGATTTTGAATAGCCTCGGCTTCGAGTCTAAGAGTAATTTTACCTCTTTCAATGATTTTTTCTTTTGATGTCAAATTGAATTTATTTTTAAATTTTTGAAAAGAAAATTGTATATTTAATAATAATGCAAATGTAGCTATTTTATGATAAAGCATCGTTCTAGATGAAAGGAGAAGAGTTAGAGAAAAAGTTAAAATTATATTTTGGGTTTTCACAATTTAAAGGTTTGCAAAAGTCTGTAATTCAAAATCTCCTTGATGAAAAAGATTCTTTTGTAATTATGCCTACTGGGGGAGGTAAATCTTTATGCTATCAATTACCCGCACTTATTAGGCCAGGAACAGCAATTGTAATCTCTCCTCTGATTGCTTTAATGAAAAATCAGGTTGATTCTATAAGAGGAGTTTCCTCAAATGATAGTATTGCTCATGTTTTGAATTCATCCTTGAGTAAAAATGCAATTGAAACAGTAAAAAGTGATATTAAAAATGGTCACACCAAATTACTTTATGTTGCTCCGGAATCATTAACTAAAGAAAATACAGTATCCTTTTTAAAACAAATTCAAATTTCATTCTTTGCCATTGATGAAGCTCACTGTATATCAGAATGGGGTCATGATTTCCGTCCTGACTACAGAAATTTAAGTAGTATTATTAATAAAATAAAAAATAATTCTACAATAATTGCTTTAACAGCAACTGCAACCCCAAAAGTTCAAGAAGATATAATGAAGAATTTAAAGATTAAAGGGGCTAAGGTTTTTAAAGCATCTTTTAATAGACCTAACCTTTTTTATGAAGTTAGATCAAAAACTGATAATGTAGATATTGACATAATTAGATTTATAAAAAATAATAATGGAAAATCTGGAATTATATACTGCTTATCAAGAAAAAGGGTTGAGCAGTTATCTCAGGTATTGCAAGTAAATAAAATCAATGCTCTCCCGTATCATGCAGGTTTAGATTCTAAAACAAGAATAATAAATCAGGATAAATTTATTAATGAAGATTGTGATATAATTGTGGCAACAATTGCTTTTGGAATGGGGATTGACAAACCAGACGTTAGATTTGTAATTCACAATGACATACCTAAAAGTCTTGAAAGCTATTATCAAGAGACAGGGAGAGCTGGAAGAGATGGGGGAGAAGGGCACTGTTTAGCATTTTACGCATACAAGGATATTGAAAAACTTGAAAAATTTATGTCAGGAAAACCTCTTGCAGAACAAGAAATAGGTTATGCCTTACTAAATGAAATGGCTTCATATGCGGAAACTTCAATTTCTAGAAGGCAATTTATCCTTCATTACTTCGGGGAAGATTTTGATCCGTTGAATGGAGACGGAGCTGAAAATGACGATAACTCCAGAAATCCAAAACCCAAAAAAGAAGCTAAAAAAGAGTTATTAATTTTAATTAATATTGTTCGAGATACAAAAGAAAAATACAAGTCTAAGGAATTGGTAAAAGTTTTGTCGGGTAAGTCAAATGCATTAATAGTTTCGCATAAAACCCATCAAAAGGCATTTTTTGGAAATGGAAATTATAAGGATGAAAGTTTTTGGATAGCCTTAATTCGACAAGCTATAATTTCAGGGTTTTTAATAAAAGATATCGAAACATACGGAGTATTAAAAATCTCCAATAAAGGACGCATATACTTGTCATCTCCTCAAAATTATATGATGACTTTGGATCACGACTATAGTTCGGTTAAATCGATTAAATCAACTAACGCTAGTGATCAAAACCTTGTTAAAATTTTAAAACACTTAAGAAAAAAAATTGCAAACGAGAATAATATTCCTCCATACGTTATATTTCAAGAAAACTCAATAGAAGAAATGGCTTTAAAGTTCCCCTTTGAGCTACCTGAGCTAATTAATATTACAGGAGTTGGAGAAGGTAAAGCAAAGCGCTATGGTGCTCCTTTTTTAAAATTAATAAATGATTACGTAAGTGAAAATGATATAACGAGACCAGATGATTTAATTTTTAAAAGTACAGGTTCTAACTCTACTATAAAGCTCTATTTGATTCAAAATATAGATCGTAAGCTACCTCTAGATGATATAGCTTCTGCCAAAAGAATGTCTATGGATCAATTAATTATTGAAATGGAAACAATTGTAAATTCTGGAACCAAGCTTAATATTAATTATTGGATAGATGAAATTTTAGATGAAGATTCTCAGGAGGAACTATACGAGTATTTTATTGAAGCTGACTCAGATAATATTCAAAAAGCTTTAAATTATTTTGAAGATGATTATGAAGAAGATGAAATTAAACTTTATAGAATTAAATTTTTGTCTGAAGTAGCAAATTAGTTATCAATTAGGTTTTTATTAGTAATCCAATACTTATATTTGAATTTTTAAAAAAATAATAATATGAAAGACGGTTTATATGCAAAATTTAATACCTCAAGGGGTTCTATTGTTGTCAATCTGACTTATTTATTAACCCCAGGAACTGTTGGTAATTTTGTTGGTTTGATTGAGGGCAAGATTAAAAATGACTTCAAAAAAAATGGTGAATCATACTATGACGGTCTCAAATTCCATAGGGTAATTCCTGACTTCATGATTCAATGTGGATGTCCTATGGGAACTGGTGTTGGTGGTCCAGGATATCAATTTGCTGATGAATTTGTAGATGACTTGAAACATGATGTACCGGGTATTTTGTCTATGGCAAATGCAGGTCCTGGAACAAATGGAAGTCAATTTTTCATAACCCATATACCTACAGGTTGGCTTGACGGTAAACATACTGTTTTCGGTAATGTTGTTGAAGGTCAGGAGATAGTTAACCAGATTAAACAGGGTGATATTTTAAATAATATTGATATTATAAGAATTGGAGATGATGCCGAAAAATGGAATGCTTCAATGGCATTCGAAAATTTTTCAAATAAAAAAGATGAATTTAATAAATTGGAAAATGAATCTTCAAAAGATAAACTTGGAGATCATATATCTGGGATGGAAGTTACTTCTTCAGGTCTTTATTATAAAATCACAAAAGAGGGTAATGATAATAGACCTAAAAAAGGAGATAGTGTATCTGTTCATTATAAAGGGATGTTATTAGACGGTACCGTA
Source organism: uncultured Flavobacteriaceae bacterium (assembly GCA_964432535.1). GTDB lineage: Bacteria > Bacteroidota > Bacteroidia > Flavobacteriales > Flavobacteriaceae > Marivariicella. Next base: position 52,438 of record CAYSNJ010000003.1, read on the forward strand.
TTTGATTCCTCTTACGATAGAAATCAACCTATTGATTTCTCTATTGGTGTTGGACAAGTAATTCCAGGTTGGGATGAAGGAATTAGCATGATTACTGAAGGTTCTTATGCTAAATTTGTAATTCCAAGTAATTTAGCATACGGAAGTCAAGGAGCTGGAGGAGTAATTCCTCCAGATGCTACTCTTATCTTTGAAGTTGAGTTAATTAAAATATCATAGTTTGAGTGAGTTAATTGAGTTTGAAGACTTTGATTCTGTAGATATTAGAATTGGAACTATAACTAGCGTTGTAAATTTTGAAAGTGCAAAAAAACCAGCGTATCAAATAGTTATTGACTTTGGTTCATTAGGGAAATTGAGATCGTCGGCTCAAATAAAAGAGTTATATAAAACTGATGATCTTATTGGAAGGCAAATAATAGCTGTTGTAAACGTTGGTCATAAACAAATATCAAATTTTATAAGTCAATGCCTTATATTGGGAGTAAGTACTAAAAGCGGGGTATCATTATTGCATACCAATTTTAATTCTCAAAACGGAATCATAGTTACTTAGATACTTAACTATTTAAAATATTCTCAACTATAAAATCTCCAACTTCTGAAGTTTTGTATGATTTTTCACCATTTGATAGATCTTCAGTTACGATTCCTTTATCTAATGATTTGTTTACAATACTTCGGATTAAACTTCCCTCTTCAATCAAATTGAAACTCATTTCAAACATCATTGCTGCTGATAGAATAGTTGCTAGTGGGTTAGCAATATTTTTTCCAGTTGCCTGAGGGTAGGAGCCGTGAATTGGCTCGTATAAAGCATTTCCGTTACCAATAGATGCTGAAGGCATTAGCCCCATAGATCCTGAGATTACAGATGCTTCATCAGTTAACACATCACCAAATAGATTTTCTGTAATTAAAACATCATATGTATTGGGCCATTGAACTAACCTCATAGCTACTGCATCGACTAGTTCATGTGAAACTTTTACCTCAGGATATTCTTTTTCTAGGCTTTGAACAGTTTCTCTCCACAATCTTGAACTTTCCATCACATTTGCTTTGTCTACACTGCATAAACGTTTTGACCTTTTCATAGCCAATTCAAAACCTTTTCTTGCTAGACGAATAATCTCCTCTCTACTGTATGTACAGGTATCAAAGGCAATATTCCCATTATCTTTTCGTCCCTTTTCTCCAAAATAGATACCTCCAGTTAATTCACGTAAAAAAACTAAATCAGTACCTTCTATTCGTTCTTTTTTTAATGGAGATTTATCAATTAATGATGGAAAGGTAAATGTGGGTCTCACATTTGCATATAAACCTAATTTCTTTCTCATCCTTAAAAGACCTTCTTCAGGTCTAATTTTGGCAGAGGGATCATTGTCAAACTTTGGAAGTCCAATAGCTCCAAAAAGAACTGCATCTGATGATAAACATATATTATGAGTATTTTCAGGATAAGGATCTCCAATAGATTCTATGGCAGCAGCACCTGTAAGTGCTGGATTCCATTTAATTTCATGTTGGAATTTTTGAGCTATGGCATTGGATACTTTTACAGCTTCATTTGTAACTTCTGGACCAACTCCATCTCCAGCTAAAAGAGCAATTTCTAATTTCATTTAATAATTATAAGGTATTTAACATTTTTTCTGTGGCAACTATTGCAGAAACTGTCTGGTCTGAATCAAGTCCACGAGTAATAAATTCTCGATTATTTTGTGTCCTCCATGTTATACTTGTTTCACACAGAGCATCAGAGTTACTTCCTGGTGGAATGTGAACAGCATAATCAATTAGTTTTGGTAAAATAATTTTTTTTCGCTTATAAATCTTTTGAATCGCCTTCATAAAAGCGTCAAATTGTCCATCACCTGACGAGTTTTCCTCTAAAATTTCTCCATCAATCTCTATAGATACTGATGTGGTTGGATTTAAACCTTTAGCATGAGTCAAAACGTAAGATTTAACAGAGACATTTTTTTTTAAATTTTTTGTATTTAATACATCTGAAATAATGTATGGAAGATCATCCGTTGTCACTTTCTGTTTTTTATCTCCCAGTTGAATAATTCGTTCTGTTACTTTTTTTATATCATTTTCATTTAATGTTAAACCAAGTTCTTGAAGGTTTTTAAGAACATTGGCTTTACCAGAAGTTTTTCCTAATGCATATGACCTTTTTCTTCCAAAACGCTCAGGTAGAAGATTATTGTGATATAAATTATTTTTACTATCGCCATCAGCATGAATTCCAGCAGTTTGGGTAAAAACATTGGCTCCAACAATAGGTTTGTTTGCTGGGATTCTGAAGCCAGTGAAAGTCGATACTATTTGGCTAACCTTGTATAAGGACTTTTCTTTAATATTTGTTTTAACATTTGGAACAAAATCGTTTAGAACTGAAATTACACTTGCTAATGAAGCATTTCCGGCCCTTTCACCCATTCCGTTAACAGTAAGATGTAATCCATGTACTCCTGATTTGACTGCCTCTAGAGTATTTGCAACACCTAGATCATAATCATTATGGCCATGAAAGTCAAAATGTTGTTTTGGATATCGTTTAATTATTTTGGATAAGTATTGTTTAGTTTCAGAAGGAGTTAAAATACCAAGTGTGTCCGGTAGCAAAATTCTTTTTAAAGGTTGAGTAACTAAAAAATCTAAAAAATCTAAAACATAATCAAGAGATGTTTTCATACCATTACTCCAGTCTTCAAGATATACATTTGATATAATTCCAATTTTTTTTGCTTCAACTAAATTATTTTCAATATTTTGAAAATGCTGATCGGGTGATAGTTTTAGTTGATGTTTTAGATGGTTTAATGAACCTTTAGTTAATAGATTTTGAACTTTTGCACCAGAATTAATTAACCATTCAAGCGATAGGCCCTTGTCAACAAAAGTAAGAATTTCAACTTTATCCTGAAATCCATTTTCTTTGGACCATTCATTAATTTGCTTCACGGCATCTAACTCTCCTTTTGAGACACGTGCTGAAGCAACTTCAATTCTATCAACCTTTAACTCCTTTAGGAGTAATTTTGATAATGAAAGTTTTTCTGATGGAGAAAAGGAAACACCTGATGTTTGCTCACCATCACGAAGGGTAGTGTCTAATATTTCAATATTTCGAGTCGTATTCAAAGTAAAAATTGAATTTTAAAGTGGAGTATTTTTAGCAAAATTGCTAATTTTTTCTTTAATGTTAATCAGATAATCTATATCGTCATATCCGTTTAACATATTATCTTTTTTATAAGAGTTTATTTCAAAAAATTCAGATTCACCAGATTTAACAATTGTTATATTTTGCTTGTCTAGATTAACTTTAAATTCTGTTTTTGGATTGATTTCAATTTCTTTGAAAATAGTAGCTAATAAATCAGATGAAACCTGAACAGGAAGTACGCCTATATTTAAACAGTTATTTCTAAAAATATCAGCAAAAAAACTTGAAACTACACATCGAAAGCCATAATCGTATATTGCCCAAGCCGCGTGTTCTCTAGATGATCCAGACCCAAAGTTTTTTCCACCTACCAATATTTTACCACTATAAGTATTATTATTTAAAACAAAATCATCTTTGGGTGATTGATCTTGATTGTATCTCCAGTCTCTAAAAAGATTATCACCAAAACCAACTCTTTCCGTAGCTTTTAAAAATCTAGCAGGGATTATTTGGTCTGTATCTACATTTTCGATTTGGAGAGGGACTGCTGTACTAGTAAGTATATTAAATTTTTCGTATCCCATAATTAAAATAAAGTTCTTGGGTCTGTTACTTTTCCTGTAATTGCGGCAGCAGCAGCTACTAATGGGCTAGCTAAAAGTGTTCTTGAGCCTGGCCCTTGACGTCCTTCAAAGTTTCTGTTTGATGTGCTCACAGCATATTTACCAAAGGGAACTTTATCATCATTCATAGCTAGGCAAGCGGAACATCCTGGCTCACGAAGCTCAAATCCAGAATTATTAAGAATATCTAATATACCCTCCTCTTTTATAGAGGCCAAAACTTTATGAGAACCTGGAACTAGCCAAGCAGTAACATTACTTGCTTTTTTCTTTCCTTTTACTATTTGAGCAAATGCTCTAAAGTCTTCAATTCTTCCATTAGTGCAGCTTCCAAGAAAAACAAAATCTACCGGTTTACCGATCATGTTATCTCCTTCTTTGTAACCCATATAGTCTAATGACTTTCTATAAGTAGTTTGACCCCCTTTAATTGAGTTAGCCATGGGAATACCTTTTGTTATTGACATACCCATGCCTGGGTTTGTACCGTATGTAATCATCGGTTCAATTTCACCTGCGTCGAAATAATATTCTTTATCAAAAACAGAGTCTTCATCAGAGTAAAGAGTTTGCCAATAATCCATTGCATTTTCCCATGATTTATTTTTTGGAGTAAATTCACGATTTTTTATGTAATGAAATGTTTTTTCATCAGGAGCAATCATTCCCCCTCTTGCTCCCATTTCAATACTTAAATTACAAACAGTCATTCTTCCCTCCATAGACATCTTTGTAAAAACGCTTCCAGAATATTCTACAAAAAAACCAGTTGCTCCTGATGTTGTTAGTTTTGCAATAATAAAAAGAGCTATATCTTTAGGAGTTACAGCCTTACCTAAATCCCCTTTTATATTAATTCTCATTTTTTTTGGTTTCATTTGCATAATACATTGGGTCGAAAGAACCATTTCAACCTCAGATGTGCCAATACCGAAGGCAACTGCTCCAAAAGCTCCGTGTGTTGATGTGTGAGAATCCCCACAGACTATTGTTGCTCCTGGAACTGTTATCCCGTATTCAGGACCAATAACGTGAACAATGCCATTTTTTTCATGTCCCAACCCCCAGAATGGAATACCATGTTTCGAACAGTTTTTTTCTAAGGCCTCTAGTTGATTGGCTGATAATGGATCTTTAATTGGTAAATGTTGATTAATAGTAGGTGTGTTGTGGTCTGCTGTAGCAAATGTTTTACCAGGGTATAAAACTGGTAATCCTCTTTTTTCAAGCCCTAAAAATGCAACAGGGCTTGTGACTTCATGAGTCATGTGTCTGTCAATAAATAGCACATCAGGTCCGTCATCAACATGTTTGACAACATGAGAATCCCAAACTTTATCAAAGAGTGTTTTTGGCATTAATTACAATTTAGATTTTTCAACAATTTCTGGTATATCTTTATCACTGACTTCTTTATTTATGTCAGCAAAAGTAAGAAACGTTTCATAAACCTTATCAAGTTGTTGTTTGTCAAGTTCAATTCCTATAATTTTAGCTCTATATGCTAATGCAGCCCTTCCGGATCTTGCTGTTAATGATATTGTTGATTCATTCACCCCAACATCTTTAGGGTCAATTATTTCGTAAGTTTCTCTATGCTTAATTACACCATCTTGGTGAATCCCAGAGCTGTGAGCAAAGGCATTAGCCCCAACAATTGCTTTATTTGGCTGAACTGGCATTGCCATATTTTCTGATACTAACTGACTAATCCCAAATAACAACTTACTATTTATTGAGGTGTCAATATTTAACTTTGGGTGTTGTCGCATAATCATAACTACCTCCTCTAAAGAAGTGTTACCAGCTCTTTCACCAATCCCATTAATAGTGCATTCAATTTGTCTTGCTCCATTTAATGCACCGGATATTGAATTGGCAGTCGCTAAACCCAGGTCATTGTGGCAATGACAAGAAATTGTAGCTTTTTCAATTCCCTTTACATTTTCTTTTAAATATTTAATTTTATCTCCATATTCGTCAGGGAGACAATAGCCTGTGGTGTCTGGAATATTTAATACCGTTGCTCCAGCTTTTATTACTGCTTCACAAATTTTAGCTAAAAACTCGTTATCTGTTCTACCTGCATCTTCTGCGTAAAATTCTATGTCTTCTACCTTCGATTTTGCATATGATACCGCTTCTGTAGCTCTTAGTATAATTTTTTCTTTGTTAGATTTGAATTTATACTTAATATGCATTGGTGAAGTTCCAATTCCAGTGTGAATTCTGGGTAATTTTGCGAATCTTAGTGCGTCTGCTGCAACATCAATATCTTTTTTCACAGCCCTTGATAATCCACAGACAATAGTGTTTTTAATTAGCTTACTTATTTCCACTACAGATCTGAAATCTCCAGGACTTGAAATTGGAAAACCAGCCTCAATAATGTTTACTCCTAAAGCTTCAAGTTGTTCGGCAATTATTAGTTTGTTCTTAGTGTTAAGTTTACAGCCAGGCACCTGTTCCCCATCACGAAGTGTTGTATCAAAAATATGTACAATATCATTGGCCATTTTATAAATTATTATAAGTACATACGAAAATAAATTTTGTAAGTTTATATTATAATAATTCAATAAAATCATTACAATACTCGAGTATTTTATTTGGAATATAAATTACTCATATACAGCATTTTAAATTTTTTTTCATTACAATGACTAAAGACCAAAAAGAACATTTATTTATTTTAATCAAATCATTAACAAAATCTGAAAAAAGACAGTTCAAGCTCTTTGTTAATAGAATGGGTTCAAATTTTGATTCAAAGTTTTTAAATCTTTTTAATTTATTAGAAAAAAATGATAAATATGACGAAAAGCTAATTTTAAAAAAAGAAATTGTTACTAAACAGCAACTTTCAAATTTAAAGGCCCACTTATATAAACAAATATTAATTAGTTTAAGATTAAATCCAGCCAATAAAAATATTAGACTACAAATAAGAGAGCAATTAGATTTTGCTACTATTTTATATCAAAAAGGTCTTTACAAACAAAGTCTTAAGTTACTTGAAAAGTCAAAAAATTTAGCTTTGGTAAATGAAGAAAAATATACTGCATATGAAATTGTTGAACTCGAAAAAGTAATTGAATCTCAATATATAACTAGAAGTCTTAGTAATAGAACTCACGAATTAGTTTCTCAAGCTGATGATCTTATAAATCAAAATGATATTGCAAGTAAACTTTCAAATCTTTCACTTCAATTATATGAAAAGCTCATTAAGACAGGTTATGCAAAAAGTGATGATGAATTTAGAGATATTACAAAGTTTTTTTACGAAAGACTTCCTAAAGTTGATAAAGATGCCTTAGCTTTTAGGGAAAAGCTCTGGTATCTTAAGGCCCACGTATGGTATAGTTTTTTAATTCAAGATTTTTTATCCAGTTATAAATACTCACTTAAATGGGTTGAAATGTTTGAGAAAAACACCAATATGATATGTATTAACCCTGTTTTTTATTTAAAGGGTAATAATTATTTATTAGAGTCTTTGACATTAATCAAATATCCCATAAAGTTTGTATCCACTCTTGATAAAATGATAAGTCAAACAAAAGATATTGATTTTCCCGATAATGAAAATCTACAAACACTATGTTTTTTATATAAGTACAATAATTTATTCAATCATTTCAACTATCAAGGCCATTTTGATAAAGCTAAAAGTATTGTTCCTGAGGTTTTGATAAGTATTGACAAATACAAAACTCGAATTGACCCTCATCATATTATGATTTTTTATTATAAAATTGCATGTTCATATTTTGGCTTAAACGATTATGAAAATTGTATACTTTATTTAAATCGAATAATATCGAATAAGCATTTGAAAATGCGTGAAGATTTGTTGTGTTTCACTAGAGTATTAAATCTAGTTGCTCATTACGAGGCAGGTTTTGACTATCATTTGGATTCACATCTAAGAGACACTTACAAATTTCTTATCAAAATGAACGATCTTCATGAAGTTCAGAAAGCTATGATTCGTTTTGTCAAAAAACTTGGAGATATTTATCCTCAGGATTTAAAACAAGCCTTTAAAGATTTACATAAAGAGTTGAAAAAATATGAAAAAGATCCTTATGAAAGAAGATCGTTTCTTTATTTAGACATTTTGTCATGGTTGGAGAGTAATATTTACAATAGGCCAATAGGAGAAATTATTAGAGAAAAAGCTGATCAATTTAATCGAAAAGAAAAGAGTTCCAGGGCTCTCTTTTAGGGACAGGAGCTTTTATTCTCACAAGCTTTTTATTCACTGGATGATCAAAATTAATTTCATATGCGTGAAGATCAATACTACCATCTTTATTACTTCTTTTACTTCCATATTTTAAATCTCCTTTGATCGTAAAACCTATTTCTGAAAGTTGAGCTCTAATTTGATGATGTCTTCCTGTTTCTAAATTAATTTCCATAAGTAAATAGTTTTTCAATTCCTTAATTAGATTATATTCAAGTTTTGCTAATTTACTTCCTGTTGTTTTTTTTTGGCGTATGTAAGACTTATTTTGTTTTGAATTTTTAATTATCCAATTTTCTAACTTGCCAGACGTTTTTACTTCAGATTTTTCTGTAATGGCTAGATAAATTTTATTTATTTTTTTTTCTTTAAAAAGTAAGTTTAGTCTTGTTAGCGCTTTTGAAGTTTTTGCAAAAATAACCACCCCACTAGTTGGTCTATCAAGCCGATGAATTAAACCCAAAAAGGCATCACCTGGTTTATTATATTTTTTTTTCAAAAACTCTTTTGTATTTTGAAGAAGAGTTTTATCGCCAGTCTTGTCACCCTGAACAAGAATACCTGATCTCTTGTTAATTATAATCAAATGATTATCTTCAAATAAAACATCTTCTGAATTAAAACTCACTGTTTAATATTGCTCATTCTTGTTGGGGAAGTGTCCAGACTTAACGTCTATTGAGTAGGACTTTACAGCGTCAGAAATCTCTTTATCAAGATTTAGATATCTTCTAAGAAACCTGGGGTTAAACTCTTTTGTCATACCTAGCATATCATGTAAAACTAAAACTTGGCCATCAACATTATTTCCAGCCCCAATACCAATGACTGGAGTAGCAAGATTTTTTGCAACTTTCTCCGCAAGATCTGAAGGAATTTTTTCCAAAACAATACTAAAGCAACCGATTTCTTCAAGTAATTTCGCATCCTCCATTAATTCTTCTGCTTCTTTTTCTTCTTTTGCTCTAACAGTATAAGTGCCAAACTTATATATTGATTGAGGAGTTAACCCCAAATGTCCCATTACTGGAATACCTGCTTGAAGTATTCTTTCAATTGAATCTTTTGCCATTTTTCCTCCCTCTAATTTTACTGCATGCGCTCCGGATTCTTTCATTATTTTTATAGCGGAACGAAGTGCCTCTTTAGAATCTGCTTGATATGTACCAAAAGGAAGGTCTACAACAACTAGAGCTCTTTTGGAACCTCTTACTACTGAAGCTGCATGATAAATCATTTGATCTAAAGTGATTGGAAGAGTTGTTTCATGACCTGCCATAACATTTGATGCAGAATCACCAACTAAAATAATATCTATTCCAGCTCTATCAACAATTCCAGCTAGAGTAAAATCATAAGCTGTTAACATGGCAATTCTTTCACCATTAAGTTTCATTTCCAATAAACTATTGGTTGTTATCCGCGAATATTGTTTTTTTGATATTGACATCTTTATTGTTTATAAGTAAAATTAAGATCTTTTTTATAAAAAGATTGTTTTATCATCCTAAAACCTTTAATAATTGAGTTTTTTAAAATGACAAGATGTCACATAATTTTTATTGGCATAAAGCTTGAATATAATTTGTAAATATTAAAAATCATTAGAAATGAGTAAAATAATAGGAATCGATTTAGGAACAACCAACTCATGTGTATCTGTAATGGAAGGAAATGAGCCAGTTGTAATTCCCAATGCAGAAGGAAAAAGAACAACACCTTCTGTAATTGCTTTTGTAGAAGGTGGTGAAATTAAAGTTGGTGATCCAGCTAAAAGACAGGCAGTTACAAATCCAACAAAAACTATTTCATCAATTAAGCGTTTCATGGGAAATAAATTCTCAGATTCTAAAAATGATTTAAGTACTACAGCTTACAAAGTTGTGAAAGGAGATAATGATACTCCTAGAGTAGACATTGATGGAAGACTATACACTCCGCAAGAGCTTTCCGCAATGACCTTGCAGAAAATGAAAAAAACAGCTGAGGATTATTTGGGTCAAAGTGTTTCTGAAGCTGTAATAACAGTTCCTGCTTATTTTAATGATGCTCAAAGGCAAGCAACAAAAGAAGCTGGTGAAATAGCAGGTCTTAAAGTCCAGAGAATAATTAACGAACCAACAGCAGCCGCTTTGGCCTATGGATTAGATAAGGGAGGTTCTGATAGAAAAATTGCAGTTTATGATTTGGGTGGTGGTACATTTGATATTTCAATCTTAGAACTTGGTGATGGAGTCTTTGAAGTATTGTCCACCAATGGAGATACGCATTTAGGTGGTGATGATTTTGACAAAGTAATTATTAACTTTTTAGCTGATGATTTTATGGCTGCTGAGAAAATAGATCTCCGAAAAGATCCTATGGCACTTCAACGTTTGAAAGAAGCAGCTGAAAAAGCAAAAATTGAATTATCATCATCAACTCAAACAGAAATTAATTTACCCTATGTAACAGCTACTGATAGTGGTCCAAAACACTTAGTAACGAGTTTGACCAGGGCTAAATTCCAACAATTATCGGATAAATTAGTAAAACGTTCAATGAGTCCAGTTAAAAAAGCACTTGATGATGCTGGATTATCTAAATCTGATATAGATGAAGTTATCTTAGTTGGAGGATCTACTAGAATTCCTGTTATACAAGAGGAAGTAGAAGGGTTTTTTGGCAAAAAACCTTCAAAGGGTGTAAATCCAGATGAGGTAGTTGCAATTGGTGCCGCTATTCAAGGTGGTGTATTGTCTGGAGATGTAAAAGATGTACTTCTTTTAGATGTCACACCTCTTTCATTAGGTATTGAAACTATGGGAAGTGTAATGACTAAATTAATTGAATCAAACACTACAATTCCAAGTAAAAAATCTCAAGTTTTTTCAACTGCAGCTGATAATCAACCTTCAGTTGAAATTCATGTACTCCAGGGTGAAAGATCCATGGCTTCAGACAATAAGACCATAGGACGTTTTCACTTAGATGGAATTCCTCCGGCTCCCCGTGGAACTCCTCAAATTGAAGTAACATTTGATATTGATGCAAACGGAATAATTAAGGTTAGTGCTCAAGATAAGGCTTCTGGAAAAAGTCAGGATATTAGAATTGAAGCATCTTCAGGTCTAACAGAAGATGAAATTAAAAAAATGAAGCAAGAAGCTGAGGCTAATGCTGAGTCTGATAAAAAAGCAAAAGACAAGGTTGATAAGATGAATAGTGCGGATCAACTAATCTTTCAAACTGAAAAACAGCTTTCTGAATTTGGAGATAAAATTTCAGATGACAAGAAAAAGTTAGTTGAAACTGCTTTGTCCGATCTCAAAAAAGCATATGAAACAAAAGATTTGAAATTAATTGAACCTGAGCTAGATAAACTAAATGAAGCTTGGAAAAATGCATCAGAAGAAATGTATAAGGCTCAAGCTGAGGCAGCTCAAAAAGACGGATCTGGTTCCACAAAAGCTGATCCTAAGTCTAACTCAGATACTGGTGGTGACGATGTTCAAGATGTTGATTTTGAAGAGGTTAAGTAGCATTTAATTTACAGCCTTGCATTTGCAGGGTTGTGTTTTTTATTATGGATAAAGATAACTTGTTAAAAATTTTCAATTCCAACGCAAATACTCTAATGCAAACTTTAGATATTCAGTTTGTAGATTTTGGTGAAGATTTTGTTACTGCAAAGATGCCAGTTACTTCAAAGGTTTATCAACCAGATGGTATTCTCCACGGTGGAGCTACTGTTGCTCTAGCTGAGACTGTAGGGAGTTCAGCTGCCTTTATTTTAAATAAGGATTCTAAGCGAACTGTTCGGGGTATTGAAATTTCTGCTAATCATCTAAAATCTATTTCTAGTGGTTATGTTTATGCAACTGCAAGACCTGTCAATAAGGGTAAAACTATTCAATTGTGGGAAATTAGAGTAACAAACGAACAAAATGATTTAATATCAATATGTAAACTAACAACCTACTCTAGAAAAAAAATTTAATTTCTCCCCAATTTACATACTAAATGCTGCTTTGTCTTTGTATTTGTAAATCTTATTTCCGTAAAAAAAATAACTATCTTGCAAATCGTTTTAAAATATTTGTAAGATGTTTTTAAAGTTTCAAGAGGGCCGATTATTTAAATTTGGATATTATTTATTGGGTTCATTTATAATTATCATTTTTAACTTCATAGGTCAGATTCCACTTCTGATTGCATTTGTAACATCAATTGCATCTAATCCAGAAGGAATTGATGCCTCGTCAGATCCAATAGAATTACTCAATATAATTCCATCTAACCTTAGACTTTTCTTGATGCTTTTTCCTTTTGCTTTCACTTTTATTGGTGTTTGGCTCGTGGTTAGAAAAATTCACGAACAATCAATGAATAGCATAGTTACAAGTAGAAAGAAGTTAGATTTTAATAGAATATTTTATGCTTTTGGACTTTGGTCTTTTATAACCATATGTCTAATAACTTATAGCTATAATTCATCTCCAGAAAATTTTATTTGGAATTTCAAGCCTATTCCTTTTTTGTTCATGTTTATTATAGCGATTGTCCTAATACCCTTTCAAACTAGTCTTGAGGAATACATTTTTAGAGGATATTTAATGCAAGGATTTGGTAATTGGTTCAGAAATAGGTGGGCTCCACTAATACTTACTTCTGTAATATTTGGCTGCCTTCACCTTGCAAATCCTGAAATTGGAAAGCTAGGGTATGGTTTGCTTTTCTATTATATTGGAACAGGATTTTTTCTAGGTATAATGACATTAATGGATGAAGGAGTTGAGTTAGCATTAGGATGGCACGCAGCAAATAATTTAGTAGGAGCTCTTACTGTGACCGCTGATTGGACGGTTTTTCAAACTAATTCAGTACTAAAAGATATTTCAGAACCTAATTTGAATTCTGAGATGTTAATTAGTCTTTTAGTATTTTATCCTATGATTCTATTTATTTTTTCAAAAAAATATAAATGGAAAAATGTAATTCACCAATTAACATCAAAGTTTTAGTTAAATTATTTTTAAAATATTCTACAAATGAGTTTAAATAAAAATAAAATTTTCGGATACGCAGCTTTAATTTTAATGATTCTAGGAAGCACTCTTATCCTATTAGGAGTATTTATGTACAAAGAATATACAATTGGATTTACAGTAATGGGTTTGGGTTTTAATGCGATCGCATGGACGTTTAATGCTTTAAGAGGGAGAGTTTAGATATGTCAGATAATAAAAAAATAATTTTCTCCATGTCTGGAGTTTCTAAATCCTATCCTGGAGCTCAAAAAGACGTAATTAAAAATATTCATTTAAGTTTTTATTATGGTGCAAAAATTGGTGTTTTAGGATTAAATGGATCTGGAAAGTCTTCATTATTAAAGATAATTGCAGGGGTAGATAAAAATTTCAGAGGAGACGTTACTTTTAATCAAGATTATAGTATTGGTTATTTGGAACAAGAACCAATAGTTGATAAAAGTAAAACCGTTATTGATGTTATCAAAGAGGGTGTATCAGAAACAGTAAATATACTAGATGAGTTTAATGCTATTAATGATCAGTTTGCACTGCCAGAGGTTTATGAGAATCCGGATAAAATGCAAAAACTTTTAGATAAACAAGCGAACTTGCAAGATGAGATTGATTCAAGAAATGCATGGGAGCTAGACACCCAGCTAGAAATAGCAATGGATGCACTAAGAACCCCAGATGCTAGCGAAAAAATTTCTGTTCTTTCTGGAGGAGAGTTAAGAAGAGTTGCATTGTGTCGATTACTACTTAAAAAACCTGATATATTATTATTAGATGAACCTACTAACCATTTAGATGCTGAATCAGTCCACTGGTTGGAACATCATTTAGCTCAATATAAGGGTACTGTTATAGCAGTTACCCATGACAGATATTTTCTTGATAATGTAGCTGGATGGATTTTAGAATTAGATAGGGGGGAAGGCATTCCCTGGAAAGGAAATTATTCATCTTGGTTAGATCAAAAATCTAAACGTTTGTCAAATGAGCAAAAACAAGCAAGTAAAAGACAAAAAACTTTAGAACGAGAATTAGAATGGGTTAGAATGTCTCCAAAAGGACGACAGTCTAAACAAAAAGCAAGACTATCAAACTACGATAAATTACTTAGCCAAGATCAAAATGTAATTGATGACAAGTTAGAAATTTATATTCCATCTGGCCCAAGACTCGGTAATGAGGTGATTGAAGCATTGGGAGTTAGTAAATCTTTCGGTGAAAAGCTTCTTTATGATGATTTAAGCTTTAGACTTCCTCCCGCTGGAATTGTTGGTGTTATAGGACCTAATGGAGCTGGAAAAACAACCTTGTTTAAGATGATAATGGAAGAATTATCTCCTGACAAAGGATCGTTTAAAACTGGAAAAACAGTAAAAGTGGCTTATGTAGATCAGTCTCATAGTAATATTGATTCTAACAAATCAATATGGTCAAATTTTTGTGATGAACAAGATTTAATTCTTATGGGGGGTAAGCAGGTTAATTCAAGAGCATATTTGAGTCGTTTTAATTTTAGTGGAAATGAGCAAAATAAAAAAGTTTCTGCATTGTCAGGAGGAGAAAGAAATCGACTTCATTTAGCTATGACACTAAAAGAGGAAGGGAATGTGCTGTTATTAGACGAACCCACAAATGATTTAGACGTTAACACTCTTCGAGCTTTAGAAGAAGGCTTAAATAATTTTGCTGGATGTGCAGTTGTTATATCACATGACAGGTGGTTTTTAGATAGAATATGTACCCATATTCTAGCTTTTGAAGGAAATTCAGAAGTTTACTTTTTTGAAGGTTCTTATTCAGATTATGAGCAGAATAAAAAAGAAAGACTCGGTTCAGATTTACTTCCTAAAAGAATTCAGTACAAAAAATTAACTAGAAACTAGTTTTTAATAATCTCAATATTCATAAACCATTCTAATATTACCTCTTTTGTAAGGACTATTTCCAAACTCAGTTTTTTTAAAACCATATTTTTTATACAAATAAATAGAATTTTCAAGCTTGGTGCTGGAGTAAAGGTATATTTCTTTCCAGCTGTTTTTTTCTCCAAATGAAATTGTGAATTCAAGAATTTTATTTCCGTACCCTTTCCCTCTTTCTTCTTTCTTTACTGCCATTTTTGAAAGTTCAAATAAATTTTCTTTTCTTTTAATAAAAGCAAAAGTTCCAATAATTTTATTTTTCTTTTTACCAAAAAAAATGAATCCACCTTTATTTATAATTTGCTCCTCACAGTTCTCCAAAATATCAATATCATAAGGTTCAACCTCAAAATAAGATTTAAGCCACTCAATATTAAAATCAATAAAATACTTAATAAGTTCTTTCCTAAAAGGAATAATTTCAAAATCACCTATCATCCCCTGTCATTAATTCAGGGCGAACCCATTTATCAAATTCTTCACCAGTTAAATAACCTAAACTCAACGATGCTTCTTTTAGTCCCAATCCTTCTTTGTGTGCTTTATTAGCAATTTCAGCTGCTTTGTAATAACCAATTCTAGTATTTAATGCAGTAACTAACATAAGAGAATTATTTAATAGCTCATCAATTCTTTTATGATTTGCTTGGATACCTTCCACACAGTTTACAGAAAAACTCGAACATGATTGCCCAAGAAGAGAAGCAGATTGAATTATATTCATAGCCATTAATGGTTTAAAAACATTTAATTCAAAGTGTCCTTGTGCACCTCCAATTGAAATAGCCACGTCATTTCCCATAACCTGAGCACAAACCATAGTTAAAGCTTCAGATTGAGTTGGATTAACTTTTCCAGGCATAATTGAGCTACCGGGCTCATTTGCAGGAATAAGAATTTCTCCAATACCTGATCTAGGTCCTGATGACAGCATTCTTACATCATTGGCAATTTTATTTAATGAAACTGCCAGCTGTTTTAGTGCACCATGAGTTTCGACTATCGCATCATGAGCTGCTAAAGATTCAAATTTATTTTCAGCAGAGATAAAAGGAAATCCAGTAAATTTTGAAATATATTCTGCAACTTTTTTAGAATAGCCCTTTGGAGTATTTATTCCTGTTCCAACTGCAGTCCCTCCGATTGCTAACTCTGATAAGTGAGGTAAGGTGTTTTCTATAGCCTTAATGCTATATTTGAGTTGTGAAGAGTACCCTGAAAATTCTTGTCCTAATGTAAGAGGAGTAGCGTCCATTAAATGTGTTCTTCCAATTTTAACTATTGATTGAAATTCAACTACTTTTTCTTGTAAAGCCTTTTTTAATTTTTTTACACCAGGGATAGTTACTTCAATAATTTTTTTGTATGCTGCAATATGCATGGCGGTGGGAAATGTATCATTTGAAGACTGAGATTTATTAACATCGTCATTGGGATTTAGTACTTTTTCACCAATGCCTAGTTTATTTCCACCAATAACGTGAGCTCGGTTAGATATAACCTCATTTATATTCATATTAGATTGGGTTCCTGAACCTGTTTGCCATATAACCAGTGGAAATTGTGAATCATGTTGTCCTAAAATAATTTCATCACAAACTTTTGAAATTAAATCTCTTTTTTCAATTGATAGTATTCCAAGTTCATGATTAGTATATGCAGCTGACTTTTTTAAATAAGCAAACCCATATATAATATCCAATGGCATCGAAGAAGGAGGTCCAATTTTAAAGTTATTTCTTGAACGCTCAGTTTGTGCACCCCAATATACATCAATAGGGACCTTAACTTTTCCTAATGTGTCTTTTTCTATTCTGTAATCCATTGCTGTAGTTTATATATACAAAAGTACAAAAATCAAAAATTTACATTTAGTGTGAAAAAAAAGATAATTATTGTATTTTTGTAAAAAGATTTTAAAATATGTTTGAATTTGACCAGTATCTTGGTTTTTTAGCATTCTTAACAATACTCACTATTGGTTTTTGGTTAATGATTTTTCTTATAACATTTGTAATTCCTTATTGGGTTTTTGGATCAGCAATGGAGTCATTTAATGAGTGGAAAGAAAATAGAAAAAATAAATTAAAAACTAAATAGATTTTTTAAAAATCAAATTCTTCCCCGCCTGATTGATTCATTTGTCTTCTTCGTTGATTTTTCTTTTGCTTAACTCTATATGTAAAAGTAAAAATAAAAGTTGGTTGTCTCCATTGGCGCTCACCGTAGCTATAAAAACTGGGTGTGTTAGTTTCAGATATTCTTTTTGATGAATTAAAAATATCACTGGCTCTAAATGAAATTGTTCCTTTGTCTTTTAAAATATCTTTATTTAAAGCACCACTCATAGAGAAGATGCCTTTGCTTTTACTCTGGGCAGTTTCTGTAGGGCCTCTATAAAACATTCTTGTTTGCCAATCAATATCAAAAGGGAGTTTTATGGTTGCATTAATTCTAGCTCGCCAACTCAAATTTTCAGCATCAAAACTAGTTCCATTATATGATCCAATAGTTTCAGAATTAAATAAATTAAAATTACCATTTAATCTTACTTTTCTAGATGGAGTATAAGTTAAATTGAGCTCTGTGCCAATTCGATTATTTTCTGATAAATTCACAGGACTAAGTTTTAAAACAGGAACTTCTAGTATTTCACTTGTTGGATTATTTGGATCTCCTGAGACTATCACTGTTAGTCCTGTGTCTTGGGTTATAAAAGTAAAAACACTAGTTGCTTTTTGTAAATAGATGGAGCTATTAAAAGTAAACGTACTCCATCTTTTTAGATAACCTAAATCAAAAGTATTCGAATAACTTGGATTTATATTTGGATTTCCTTGAAAAATATTAGTCACACTACTTCTTGAAGGAAATGGATTAATTAAATAAGATCTAGGCCTTCTAATTCTTCTGCTATAGCCCAAAGTAAAATTTTCCATTTCATTCAGTTCATAAGATAAATTAACTGTAGGAAAGGCGTCTGTATATTTTTTTTGTGAATAATCTGATGTAGTTATTTGGTCAACTTGAATATTTGAGTTTTCAACTCGAAGACCTAATAAATACGAAAATTTATCTAGCTTTTGTCCATACTGACTATAGAATGCATTGACATACTCTTTATATGTTAATATATTTGATAAGTTAGTATCTATATTATAACTATCAGGTGATATTGCGTCTTGAGCTTGATTTAGATATCCAACCTCATAATCAGTATTTTGGCTATTAAACCTACCTCTGTAACCAAGTTCAAACTGAGTATTTTCATCAATTGGCCAAACATAGTCTGTTTGGATTAAAAATCTTTTTTGATCCTCAAGAGTAGAAACTTTTTCAAATAAAGAGGGTAGTAGATTAGGTAATTTCGTACTAGATTTTATATTGCCAATTTCATCTTCAGAGCTTTCTTCATATTGAATTCTTGCAGTTATTTTTTGACCTTTTTCATCAATTTTATTGTTATAATCAAGAGAATACTGAAATGAATCATCTTTTTCGTCTTCATTTTCAGTTCTTTGAATATAACCAGTTATATCTCCTGATATATTAAGTTCTCTTATGTCATTTGTAGTGTTATTAAAATTATCACTTGTTCTATAAAAACCACTGAGAATTAGTGAACTATTATCATTAATATAGTATTCAACTCCAAGATTGTTAAATATATTTTTTCTATCACGTTTACTATTTCTTTTTTCATTTAAATAAGTGCTTGGCCTTTCTTGGTTAAAATATTCATTATTATTTAAGGAGTTTCCTCTTGTCTGAGTATCTCCAATCGTTGTAGTGCTAAAAATATTCCATTTTTTGGTTCTCCAATTTAATGAAGCAGATCCTCTATTGTTTTTAGGAGACCCAGCATTTAAGGAAAAGTTTCCATTAAGACCAATCAATTCTTGTTTCTTCAATATTATATTTAGAATTCCAGCAGTTCCTTCAGCGTCATATCTAGCTGATGGTGACGTTACTACTTCAACCTTTTCTATAGACTCTGCCGGGAGTTGTCTAAGTCCTTGAGGTCCTGAAATACCAACTAATCCAGATGGTTTCCCATTAATTAAAATTCTTACATTGCTGTTTCCCCTCAAGGCAACTGCTCCGTCTACATCAACTGAAACAGAAGGGATGTTATCTAGAACATCTGCAACAGACCCACCTCGAACTGTTATGTCTTTACCAACGTTATATATTCTTTTGTCTAGTCTAATTTCCACCTCTGTTCTTTCTCCCATAACCTCAACTTCATTGAGAGTATTAACTTCAATCTCAAGTTCAATTTTACCAATATCTAAAGGGCCTTTAATAATTAAATTTTTTTGAATATATTTTTTAAATGATATGTATTCAATTGTTAGGATATATTTTCCAGGCCAAACTTCAATATTAAAATATCCTTCGTTATTAGTTATACCTCCTTGGATTATCTCTGGACGGTTTAAGTTTGTGAGTGAAATTGTTGCGTACTCCAAAGGCTGTCCAGTTTCAATATCAACAACTAATCCTTTGAAATTTTGTTTTTGAAAAGCTTTGTTTGATGTTTGTCCATTTGAAAAAAAAACAACTCCAAATAGCAATAATATATTAATGATTTTATTCATTGAGAATATATAGAATTTAATAATTTATGATGTAGACATTATTCAAATAGAAAGGTTTAAGTTTGATCAATAAAAGAGATTAAAGTATCAATTGGTCTTCCAACAACTGCTTTGTTTTTATAAAAATTATAGGTCTTTGATTAAGCTTTGGGTGCGTAACTAAAATTTTAATGTAATGATCTTCACTTAATGTGTTGTTTTTGAAATTATCTTTCCAAATTTTCTCTTGTTTTCTAACTAATTCTTTTGGATAAACTTTGAGCTGTCTCAAAAGATCTATTATTTCAAAAGTGGATAAGTGATTTTGGATATATAAAATCACTTCATATTCAACAAATGAATTTTTCAATAAGTCCAAAGCCTCTCTTGATTTTTTACATCTAGGATTATGAAAAATTTTGTACACACATAACTAATAAAAAAAGACATACTTTTTGAGTAGGTCCTTAAAGATTATATAAAAAGATTACTTAATCTTTTTAACTACAGCTTCAAATGCTTTTGGGTTATTCATAGCCAAGTCAGCAAGTACTTTTCTGTTTAAATCAATATTATTAGATTTAATTTTACCCATGAACTGACTGTAAGACATTCCATTTAGTCTTGCTCCAGCGTTTATTCGAGTTATCCATAATGCTCGAAAATTTCTTTTATTATTTTTCCTATCTCTATATGCGTAGGACATTGCTTTTTCAACAGCATTTTTTGCAATTGTCCACACATTTTTTCTACGACCAAAATAACCTTTG
This sequence comes from uncultured Flavobacteriaceae bacterium, assembly GCA_964432535.1. Lineage (GTDB taxonomy): Bacteria > Bacteroidota > Bacteroidia > Flavobacteriales > Flavobacteriaceae > Marivariicella. Next base: position 72,796 of record CAYSNJ010000003.1, read on the forward strand.
GCTTGTTTTAATATTTTTTTTCTACGTGCTCTTGAAGCAACTGAATTTACTGATCTAGTCATAATTTATTTATTTTTGAAAGAGGCGACATTTAGTTCTTAAAGCCTTTATTCAGGGTTTATTAATCGTTTTAACCATTAAATAACAATTACTTTAATCGTAATTGAACTTTAATATTGTCTTCATCACTTTTATGAACTAATCCGGAATGAGTCAATGCAAGTTTCCTCTTTTTAGATTTTTTCGTTAAAATATGACTTTTAAATGCATGTTTGCGTTTTATCTTACCTGAACCAGTAATTTTAAATCTCTTCTTTGCACTTGATTTTGTTTTCATTTTTGGCATAACCTAATTAATTTTATTTTAATTATTTTTTCTTTGGAGCAATAAACATTATCATTCTTTTACCTTCTAAAACTGGGAGTTGTTCAACTTTTCCCCATTCCTCTAGATCTTGAGCTAGTTTAAGGAGTAATATATGACCCTGTTCTTTGAAAATTATTGATCTTCCTTTAAAAAACACGAAAGCTTTTAGCTTTGCACCATCTTTGAGAAAATTCATGGCATGTTTTTTTTTGAACTCATAATCGTGATCGTCTGTCTGTGGGCCAAAACGAATTTCCTTAACAATAACTTTTGTTGCTTTAGACTTTAAAGATTTTTCACGTTTTTTCTGTTCGTACAAGAATTTTTTATATTCTAGTATTTTACATACTGGAGGAACTGCTTTAGGAGAAATTTCTACTAAATCTAGTTCAAGTTCTCTGGCTAATTCTAAAGCTTTAGGAAGTTTATAAACGCCAACTTCAACGTTGTCTCCAACAAGTCTTAACTCATGAGCTGTTATTTTCTCATTGATTAAATGGGGATTCTCTTTAATTATCCTTCCTGGTCTATTCGTTCTTCTTCTTCGAATTGCTATAGCTTCTAATTTTTAAATTATTTTTTAAAACTTGACATACTGTTGTCAACTTCTTCTTTGATTAATTCAACTAACTCTTCACTTGTTTTACTACCTAAATCGCCTTTTCTATGTTTTCTTACAGAAACAGATTGATTTGTATGCTCTTTTTCACCTACGATTAGCATAAATGGAATTTTATTCATTTCTGCTTGTCGTATTTTTTTTCCAATAGTCTCATTTCGAGAATCTAGCGAGGCGCGAATTTCGTTATTTTCTAAGTAATTTAAAACTTTTTCAGCGTATTTCTCATGTTTTTCACTAACACACAAAATTATCACCTGTTCTGGTGCAAGCCAAATTGGAAAATTCCCACCTGTATGTTCCAATAATATAGCTACAAACCTCTCTAAACTTCCAAAAGGAGCCCTGTGAATCATTACGGGTTGGTGCAACTCATTATCATCTCCTTTATAGGTTAATTTAAATCTTTCTGGTAAATTATAGTCAACCTGTATGGTCCCCAACTGCCATTTTCTTCCTAATGCATCTTTAACCATAAAATCTAGTTTTGGCCCATAAAATGCTGCTTCACCATATTCTACAACGTATTTAAGATTTTTCTCCTCCGTAGCATTAATAATTGCATTTTCTGCTAATTCCCAATTTTCATCACTTCCAATGTATTTTTCAGGCTTACTTTTGTCTCTTAATGAAACTTGAGCGACAAAATCATCAAATCCTAATGAATTGAATACATGAAGGACTAAATCTATAACATTCTTAAACTCTGCGTTCAATTGACTTGGCATGCAAAAAATATGTGCATCATCTTGAGTGAAACTCCTAACCCTAGTCAAACCGTGCAATTCTCCACTTTGTTCATATCTATAAACAGTTCCAAATTCTGCATATCTTTTTGGTAGCTCCTTATAGCTCCAAGGTCTGGAATTGTATATCTCACAGTGGTGCGGACAATTCATTGGTTTTAATAAAAAACTTTCACCTTCTGTAGGAGTTTCAATTGGCTGGAAACTATCTGACCCATATTTTTGAAAATGACCAGATGTCATATAAAGCTCTTTACTACCAATATGAGGAGAAATCACTTGTTCGTACCCTGCCATTTTTTGAGCCTTTTTTAAAAATCCTTCAAGTCTTTCTCTAAGCGCAGCACCTTTTGGAAGCCATAGAGGTAGTCCAATTCCAACCTTTTTAGAGAAAGTAAATAATTCTAATTCTTTACCAAGTTTTCGATGATCTCTTTTTTTTGCTTCTTCAACCAATTCAAGATATTCATTAAGCTCTTTGTTTTTGGGAAATGAAATACCATAAATACGAGTTAATTGTTTTTTTGTTTCATCCCCTCGCCAATATGCGCCAGCCACTGAAGTTAGCTTTACTGCTTTAATTAAGCCTGTGTTTGGAATATGCCCACCTCTGCATAGATCTGTGAAACTGGAATGATCACAAAAAGTTATAGTCCCATCTTCAAGTCCATTTATCAATTCTACTTTATACTCATTCCCAATATTCTTATAAAAGCTTAAAGCTTCTGACTTGGAAGAGTTTCTCATTTTAAAAATAGATTTATTCCTAGCAAGTTCAATAAATTTACTTTCTAGTTTGGGTAGATCTTTTTCAGAAAAGTTAAAATCTCCAAAATCTGCATCATAATAAAACCCTTGTTCAATTGAAGGACCAATTGTTAGTTTGGTTGACGGAAATATATCTAAAATAGCTTCAGCTAGAACGTGGGCAGAGGAATGCCAAAAAGCGGACTTACCTTCATCGTCATTCCACGTGAAGAACTTTATCTTTCCGTCGGTATCTATTTTTGATGATGTTTCCAGAATTTTATCGTTGTATTTTGCAGATAGTATATTTCTAGCAAGTCCTTCACTAATACTTTTTGCAACTTCTAACACAGATACTCCACTTTTGTAATTTTTAGTAGCTCCATCTGGGAATTTGATATTAATCATATTATTATAATCTAGGTAAAGATAAGCTGACTAAAGCTGTTAAAAAAGAGTAGAGTTAAGAATCTGTTTTTTTTTTGAAATTATTATCTAAAGAACTTACTATATTCGAAATTCCTATAAAACCTAAAGCAATAGAACTGCCTGCAATTATAAGGCCTAGAGTCAGAACATATATATACAAACCGTGCTCTTTATTTTGAAAAGCTTGTTGAATAACGAACGGACCCATAAAGGCAAAAATAATTGCAAAAGCCAATTTTTTAAAACCTTTTATTAGTCTATCTTTTTTCAATTAGTATTTTTTGATTCAATTGCCTTTCTAACACTTTTATGTTTTTTCAATAAATTTAAAGCTTCGGAGTAACTTATCTTTAAGTTTTCTTTAATTATTCTACATGCTCTATCTTCAAGTTTTTTATTTGTAATTTGAATATCAATCATTTTACTTCCCTTTACATGGCCTAGTTTTATCATTGAAGCTGTAGATATCATATTCAGTATAAGTTTTTGAGAAGTGCCTGCTTTCATCCTTGAGCTTCCTGTTATATATTCTGGACCAACTATCACTTCAATAGGGTAATCAGCGTAATGCGTTATAGGACTTCCTGGATTAGAACAAATACAAGCTGTTGGTATTTTGTTTTTCTGACACTCTTTCAGAGAACCAACAACAAAGGGTGTTGAGCCTGATGCAGCTATTCCAATAACGAAATCATTTGAATTTATATTATGGATTTTTAATTGTTCCCACCCTTCTAAATAATCATCTTCTGCAAGTTCAACAGAACTTCTCAGTGCTTGATCACCACCAGCAATTATACCTATTACAGAGTTAGGATCAGTTCCAAAAGTTGGAGGACATTCAGAAGCGTCCAACACTCCTATTCTTCCACTAGTTCCAGCTCCAATATAAAACAAACGTCCATTTTTATTTAATTGAAAAATAACTTTTTCAATAACTTTTTCAATTATGGGAATTACGTTTTCTATAGCTTTTAAAACAGTGTAATCTTCATTGTGAATTTCATTGATGATCTCATTAACTGATTTTGATTCTAAATTATTGTATTTAGAATCCTTTTCTGTTATTTTTAAATATTGCATCGGATTAAGATAGTAAAGAATTAAATTTAAATAACTCTAATTTATAAATCAGGCTAACTTAATATCAAGATTTAGTTTAATTTCATTTAAAAACTCTTGAGTGGTTAAATAATTTGAACTGGTTAAGTTTTCCTTATGGATTAATAATGCTAAATCTTTAGTCATTTTACCACTTTCAACAGTTTCAATGCATACATTTTCAAGTAAACTACAAAAGTCTATTAATTCTTTATTTTTATCTAATTTACCTCTAAAAGACAACCCCCTTGTCCAAGCAAAAATTGAAGCAATTGGATTTGTGGAGGTAGCTTCTCCTTTTTGATGTTGTCTGTAATGCCTAGTTACAGTTCCATGAGCAGCTTCTGCTTCCATTGATTTTCCATCTGGAGTAACTAAAGTTGAAGTCATTAAGCCAAGTGATCCAAATCCTTGAGCAACGGTGTCAGATTGAACATCACCGTCATAATTCTTACAAGCCCATACAAAACCACCACTCCATTTCATAGCTGCAGCAACCATATCATCTATTAATCTGTGCTCATATGTAATTTTAGCAGAAGCAAATAAATCTTTGAATTCTTTTTCATAAACGTCTTGAAAAATATCTTTAAATCTCCCGTCGTAAGCTTTTAGTATCGTGTTTTTCGTTGATAAATATAACGGCCACTTTTTATCTAAAGCTCTATTCATGCATGATCTAGCAAATCCATATATGGATGAGTCAATATTGTACATGCTCATTGCAATTCCATCTTCTTGAAAATTATATATGTCCCATATTTTTTTTTCACTACCGTCTTCAGGAGTAAAGGTCATCGTTAATTTCCCTTTTCCGTGTGTTACGATATCAGTAGCTTTGTACTGGTCACCAAAAGCGTGCCTTCCAATACATATCGGCTTTGTCCATCCTTGGACGTATCTAGGAACATTTTTCATGATAATTGGTTCTCTAAATACAGTTCCCCCTACAATGTTTCTTATTGTACCGTTTGGTGATCTCCACATTTTTTTTAAAGTATACTCCTGAACTCTTTGTTCATCTGGAGTAATAGTAGCACATTTGACACCTACATTGTACTTATTAATTGCGTTTGCAGCATCTATAGTTATTTGATCATCAGTAAAATCTCTATTTTTGATACCTAAATCAAAATACTTTAATTCAATATTGACATATGGTAATATGAGCTTGTCTTTTATGAATTTCCATATTATTCTGGTCATTTCGTCTCCATCTATCTCTACAACAGGATTTTTAACTTGAATTTTTAGCATTTGATGAGTAATTAATTATAATTTTTCAAAACAACTTATTTTTTAGAGATATTACTAAAAAAACCGCATTAGTGCGGTTTTTTTAATTTATTATTTTAAGACCTCTTTAATACGAGCTTTTTTACCTCTTAAATTTTTGAAATAGTAAATACGTGAGCGCCTTACTTTACCTTGTTTATTCAATTCAATTTTTTCAATTGTTGGAAGATTCAAAGGAAAAATTCTCTCAACGCCAATTGTTCCTGACATTTTTCTAATAGTAAAAGTTTTTGATTGCCCTTTACCTTTAATCTGTATAACAACACCTTTGAAAAATTGGGTCCTTATTTTTTCACCTTCACGTATTTGGTAGTAAACAGTTATGGTGTCTCCGGATGAAAATTTTGGGAATTGATTTTGAGGTATATATTCTTTTTGAACGAAGTCGATTAACGCTTCCATAAATAATTATTATAATTTTAAAAATTCAACATTCACGATTCTCGCCAGAGGTTAAATTATTCAGCAAAATTAACTTTTTTTTATTTAATATAAAAATGTGATTAAATTTATTTGTCAAGTAAATCTGGCCTCAATCTCTTTGTCAATTCAATTGATTTTTCTTCTCTCCATTCCTCGATTTTAGGTGTATTTCCTGAAAGAAGAATTTTAGGAACATTTAAACCTTTATATTCTGCAGGTCTAGTATATATTGGAGGAGCTAAAATATCGTCTTGGAAACTATCAAATAGTGCAGAAGATTCATTACCTAAAACGCCAGGTAAAAGTCTTACAATTGAGTCACATATGACGGCTGCAGCAATTTCCCCTCCTGAAAGTACAAAGTCACCAATTGAAATTTCTTGTGTAATAAAATGATCTCGAACTCTTTGATCTACTCCTTTATAATGACCACAAAGCAATATTAAATTAGTGCAGTTTGATAGTTTGTTAGCAATAGGTTGGTTAAGAGTTTCTCCATCCGGAGTTAAGTAAATTATTTCATCATATATTCGCGTAGATTGGAGACTTTCAATGCATTTAGCAATAGGCTCTATCATCATTACCATTCCAGCCCCACCACCGTATTGATAATCATCCACTTGTTTTAGTTTTTTTGAACTAAAATCTCTTGGATTATGAAAAAAAATCTTAACAAGCTTAGACTCTTTAGCTCTTTTAACTATGGAAGCATTAAAGGGACTTTCTAAAAGTTCGGGAAATAGAGTTATAATGTCTATGCGCATGATTGATATTAAAAAGTTTATTCAAATATAATACGTTCTTTTTCACCAGAATAACTCATGAAAAGAATTGATTTAATTGATTCAATATTTATTCTATCAATTTCACTTATGTCATTTATCTCAATATCATTTATTTTGAGTAAAAAATAGTCTTTATCGATTCCAAAACTATAAAGTCTTGGATTTTGAATATTTGATATTTTAACCCCAATTTTATCTCCGATTATTTTCTCATCATCTTTCGTTGCATTTTTTAATTCCATACCTAAAAAAAATATTCTTGTTATTTTTTTTAAAACAACATTTGTTGTGTATGTTTTTGCATCTCTAATATATTTGACTAAAATATTGTCATCTGGACGTTTAGTAGATAAGTAACCAGACATGTCAGAAAACTTATTAATTTTGACATTATCAATGCTTATAATTATATCATCTTTTTTTATACCTGCCATTTCAGCCCCAAGACCAGGTTCTACTGAATTAACATAAAATCCTTCGGTTTGATTAATATTTAAACTTTTTGCAAGTTTTTGATCTAAAGCATTTCCAGACACCCCAAGAAGTCCCTTTTGAACATTCCCATATTCCAAAAGATCTTCAAAAACTTTTCTGGCAAGATTACTTGGAACGGCAAATGAATATCCAACAAAGCCACCTGTCATTGATGTTATCGCAGTATTAATCCCAATCAGTTCACCGTTTGTGTTAATCAATGCACCTCCACTGTTTCCTTGATTTACAGCGGCATCAGTTTGAATGAAGGATTGATTCTTACGATCTAATTTATTTAAATCTCTCGATTTAGCACTCACAATTCCAGCTGTAACTGTAGAGTTTAAGTTAAATGGATTTCCAACAGCCAAGACCCATTCTCCAATTTTTATCAATTCAGAATCTCCAAATGGAATATAATTTAAGGGTGATTTTGATTCAATTTTTAAAACAGCAATATCAGTGTAGGGATCTGAACCAACTAGCAAAGCCTTGTATGCCTTATTGTTATTTATTGTTACCTCTATTTCACTAGCCCCCTCGATAACATGTTCATTAGTTATAATATACCCGTCAGGAGAAATAATTACACCCGATCCACTTCCAATTTTTTTTGGTGCAGATTCTCCATAAAAATTATAAAGCCAACTTTTAGAATCTTCTATATAGTTACTCGTGTTTTTTATATGAACTACGGCGTTTATTGTTTTATTAGCAGCTATTGTGAAATCAGTTTCGTTAGCTCCATTGCTAATATGATTTATGGGAATTTCAGTTTGATAACTGTAAACAACTTTATCATCTTCAACATTTAGTTTTTTGAAAATAAAAATTGTGATTAGGCTACTTAAACATCCAACGACAATTAATTTAAATAAAGATTTCATAGGTATTACTTTTGTTTTCACAAATTTAACAAGTTAGATTTATGCCTAGCAATCTTTAACTAGTTTTTAACTATTTTTGAAATCATATGAGATTAAATTTTTATAAATATCATGGAGCTGGAAATGATTTTATTATCGTAGACGAAAGAACTAATAACAATATCTTTTCAAAAAAGTTTGTAAAGGAAATATGTGATCGAAAAACAGGTATAGGTTCTGACGGTTTCATACTGTTAAAAAATAACTTGAATTACGATTTTGAAATGATATATTATAATTCAGATGGTGAAAAAAGTACTATGTGTGGAAATGGTGGAAGATGCATAGTTCATTTTGCTTTTTTTTTAAAAATAATCAAAAATAAAACTACTTTTTTGGCAATAGATGGTCCACACAATGCTAAAATAGTAAATGATTCAAAAGTAATTTTACAGATGAACGACATTGAAAAAATAATTAAAAAAAAGAATCACACATTTATTAATTCTGGATCTCCTCATCATATTATTGAAAAAGCTGAAATCAATTCGATTGATATTAAAAAAGTAGGTTCAAAAATTAGATATTCTAAAACTTACGAGTTAAAAGGAGTTAATGTAAATTTTATCAAAAAAATATCTTCTACAGAATTTGAAATTAGAACTTATGAGAGAGGTGTTGAGAATGAAACTCTATCATGTGGTTCTGGAGCTGTAGCATCAGCAATTACCATGTACAACAATAAAAGAACAAATCATAATAGAATTAAAATCAAAACCTTAGGAGGTGATCTAATGGTTTCCTTTAATTTTAATAAAATTTATTCAGGAATTTTATTAGAGGGTCCAGTTAAACAAGTTTTTAATGGTACAATTAATTTATACAAATGAATATTTTTCTTCGCAATCTTAAAGATTCTGATACTAATATTCTTCTGAAAACAGAAAATGATGAAAGTATTTGGCCTTGTTCAATTCAAGACAAGCCTTTTGAAAGAGGAACAATTAAAAATTATATTAAAAATGCTTCAGCTCAAACTGTAAAAAAAGCAAAACAAAAAAGATTTGTTATTTCGTCGGATGATATAAATGTTATTGGGTTTATTGATGTTTTTAAATATGATGCAAATAAACTTAAAGCTTTTGTGGGTATTATTATTTTAGATGAGTATCGTCAAAAAGGTTTTGGTTATGATTCTATCCAGCTTTTAGAATATTATTGCTTGAACCAAATTGGGATTAATAAGTTATATGCATCCATAGATTCAAACAATATAAAAAGTATTAAATTGTTTTCGAAATCTGGTTTTGTTAAAAAAAATAATGAACTGTATGAAAAAATATTAAATGAATAAATTAATTCGTAGATTTTTTTTAAATCTTATTCCCTTTTTCTTAATAACAGGAGTCTTTTTCAGTTATAGATTTTACTTTACTTTTTTTGCTATTAATACAAATTTTGATTCAGAAAAAATTAAAATTTACATTGAGCCAAATTCTAATTTTAATGATCTTACAAATAAGCTAAGTGAAAATCTTAAATCTTTATACTATTTTAATTTAGCTGCAGAAAAAAAAGGCTACTCAACTCGAGTTAATCCTGGTATATTTTTTATTCCTAAGCAAAGTAACAATAACGACATAATCAATATTTTAAGAAGTAAGGGTGAGACTGTTAAGGTTGTTTTTAATAATCAGGAAAGACTAGAAAATCTAGCTGGAAGAATTTCAAAACAAATTTTCACAGATAGCATATCGTTATTAAGAGCTTTTAATAATAAAATTTTTAATATTGAAAATGGTTTTGATTCACAAAATTCCATATCCATGTATTTACCTAACACTTATGATTTTTTCTGGGACACAAGCCCAGAAGAATTTAGGAATAAAATGTTTGATTTTTACAATATCTTTTGGAATACTCAAAGAATATCAAAAGCAAAAAAAATTGGTTTATCTAAACAAGAGGTTTCTGTTCTTGCTTCAATTGTTCAGAAAGAATCCGTAATGAAAGATGAAAGACCCAGAATTGCTGGTGTTTATTTAAATAGACTAAAAAAACGTATGAGACTTCAAGCGGATCCTACAGTTATTTTTGCTCTAAAAAAACAAATTGGAAATTTTAATAAAAAAATAAGGAGAGTATTGTATAAAGACTTAAAAATAAAATCTCCCTACAATACTTATAGAAACAAGGGACTACCTCCAGGACCGATATGTATGCCAGATTTAGATGCAATTGATGCTGTTCTAAATGCTGAAAATCATCAATTTTTATACTTTGTTGCTGATCCTGAAAATAGAGGGTATCATCTTTTTGGAAAAAACTTAAAAGAACATAATTCTAATAAAAAAAAATATGTTCGCTGGATAAATAAAAAAAAAGTTTACAGATAAACCCCACTGTTAATTATAAAAATAGAAGGATGTTTATTAAAATCTTCTTTACTTAATCTTTTCCAATCACCAACTGATTTACTTCTAATTTCTTCAGAATCAAGACTTATGTCAGTAGCAATACATAATATAGTTGAGCTTGCTAAGACAGCGAGAAAGTCAACAAATAATGAGTTATTTCTGTAAGGTGTTTCAATAAATATTTGCGATTGATTTTCATTAAAAGCTCTTTTTTCAAAAAATTTAATTTTTTTTATTCTTTCTTTTTTGTCTATTGGTAAGTATCCGTTAAATGCAAAATTTTGGCCATTCATTCCTGATGCCATTAAAGCCAAAAGGATAGAGGAAGGACCAACTAAAGGTTTAGTTATTATATTAAGACTATGTGCTTTTGAAGTAACTGAGGCTCCTGGATCTGCAATTCCAGGACATCCAGCATCCGACATCAATCCAACTGATTTACCTTTGAAACATATATTTAAAAAAGAATCAGATTCAATTAATGATGTATTTTTTTTTAAGGAGTAAAAGATTATATCTTCTTGAGGTTTATTTGGACAAAGTAGCTTAATAAATTTTCTAGCTATTTTTTCATTTTCAACTATAAAATATTTTAATTTTTCAACTACCACCTTAACTTGAAAAGGAATACAATTATCAATTTGATTACTCCCAATTGTTGTTGGAATCAAATATAAACAACCTTTTTTATCCATTTTTATAAATTTAGATTTCAATTAATAAGTTTAACGATGCAATTAATTTACGTTTGCATCAGGGAAAGTTTATTAAATATAAAAAGATGATGAAATAAAAAGTAATCAAAAAACAAACTATTTTATAGAAACAGGATAGGTGGTTGTAGTTATATTGTAAGTTTTTGATTTAAGTCTTCAACATATTTTCGAAATTGCTTATCAGTAAAACTTAGATTATCTACAGTTTTGCATGCATGGAGTACAGTTGCGTGATCTCTTTTTCCAATTTGAGAACCAATACTAGCAAGTGAAGCTTTTGTGAATTTTTTAGCAAAATACATTGCAAGTTGCCTAGCTTGAACAATGTGTCTTTTTCTCGTTTTTGATTGAAGTGTAGAAACATCCATTTGAAAATATTCGGATACTATTTTTTGAATGTAATCAATAGACACTTCGCGTTTAGTATTTTTCACAAATTTATTTACAATTTCTTGTGCTAATTGAATAGTAATTTCAATTTTATTGAAAGATGATTGAGCAATCAAGGAAATTATTGCTCCCTCTAATTCACGAATATTAGAACTAATATTTTTTGCAACATATTCTATAATATTGTCCTCTATCTTTACACCATCATTAAATAATTTATTTTTAATTATGGATACTCGAGTTTCAAAATCAGGAGACTGTAACTCAGCTGAAAGCCCCCACTTGAATCTAGATAATAATCTTTGCTCGATATCTTGCATGTCAACAGGTGCCTTATCAGATGTAAGAATTACTTGTTTGCCATTTTGATGTAAATGATTGAAAATATGAAAAAACACATCTTGAGTACCTGACTTTCCACTTAAAAACTGGACATCATCAACAATTAAAACATCAATTACTTGATAAAAATGAATGAAATCATTTCTAGAATTTTTTTTAACTGATTCAATATATTGTTGTGTGAATTTTTCTGCTGAGATATACAATACAGTTTTATCAGGATATTTATCTTTAATTTCGACTCCAATAGCGTGAGCTAAATGGGTTTTACCTAAGCCTACACCCCCAAAAACCAATAGTGGGTTGAAAGATGTGCCCCCAGGCTTATTTGAAACTGCTTGTCCAGCAGATCTTGCAAGTCTATTAGCATCTCCTTCTAGAAAATTATCAAAATTATAATTCGGGTTGAGTTGCGATTCAATTTGTAAATTACGAATACCCGGAATAATAAAAGGGTTTTTAAGCTCATGACTTCTTGAAGTGAGAGGAGCTGAAACATCTTGAGGTTTTATAGAATCTCTGTTGTTGCTTGGAATACTTTCAGTAAAGGGTTGCTTATTTCCAAAAGTATTTTCCATTTTTATTACATAAACTAATCGCGCGTCAGGGCCCAATTGTTGTACTAATACCGATTTTAAAAGACTCACGTAGTGTTCTTCTAACCACTCATAAAAAAATTTACTAGGAACCTGAATACTTAAAACATTATCAGTTAGCTTAACTGCTTGGATTGGCTCAAACCATGTTTTAAATGCTTGGGGTTGGATATTATCTTTTATAAAAGATAAACATTTATTCCAAACCTCAATTTTAACAGAATCCATTTATTTATTGTAATGTATGTGAATTTTAAACTAACTATTTAAGCTAAACAAATATTGATTAAAACTTTTTAAAAAAAAAGTCACTTTACTATTGATTTTTAAAAATTTTTTAGTGACATTAAGGGTCATAGTCATTAGTTCCAAAAAACTTATACAATATATAATTTTTGTTGTGAAAATGAAATATTTATCTGAACCTTTTCGAGTTAAATATTCTGATACTGATCAAATGGGTTTTATGCATCATTCTAATTATTTAAGATTTTTTGAGAATGCCAGAATTTCATGGCTCAGAGATCTTGGTGTTTCATACAAAAAAATGGAAAATGATGGAATAATAATGCCAGTTGTCTCATCATCTTTAAAACATATAAAGCCTTCTTTTTTTGATGATGAATTATTTATTGAAATAATTTTAATTAAGCCTCCAAAGGCTTCCTTAGAATTCTTATATAAGATTTTTAATCAAGACAGTGAGTTAATTTGTAAAGGATCTACTAAACTTGCTTTTCTTAGTTCAAAAACACAAAAACCAATAAGGTGTCCTGAAATGATTTATAATTTATTTGCAAAATAATTTATTGAACAGTAAAGTGAATCTTTTGAAATAGTTTTTTTATGCCATCTTATTTTATTAATTGAGGGTGATTTTATTCCATCATTTATTTCAATTTCTCCAACAAAACATCTGATTTCATCCCAAAAATTACTATCAATAAACTTTTGAATTGTTTTTCTTCCACCCTCTACTAAAATTGAATTCACTTTGTTTTTGTAGAGACTAGATAAAATTTCTTGAATACTTTCTTTAAAGTTTATCTGAATATTGTTTTTTCCAATAATTTCTGTTTTAATATCAATAAAATGATAAATTTTTTTATGTTTTGAAAGTAAAGTTAAATTAGAGTTTAGCCTATTGTTTGGGTCAATTACTATTGGATTTGGTGAATTTCCCCGCCAGTATCTTGTAGTTAATTCTGGATTATCATTATTTGCTGTATTTACACCTATTGCTATGGTATCTTCTTCCGACCTCCATTTATGAGTAATTTGTTTAGATTCTTCTGATGTTATCCAAAAAACTTTCCCTTTCTTTTGATCTTTTGGAGAAATAAAACCATCCTTGGATTCTGCCCATTTTAATATAATGTAGGGTCTATTTTTTTTATGAAAACAAAAAAATCTTTTATTTAATGCTATACATTCATTTTCTAAAACACCTACTTCAACTATTATATTATTATCTTTTAATTTTTGGATTCCTAAACCAGAAACTTTTGGATTAGGATCCTCAGAGCCAATTATCACGTTCGGAATTTTTGATTGGATTATTAAATCACTACATGGAGGAGTTTTTCCATAATGATTACATGGCTCAAGGTTAACATATAGTTTTGATTTTTCTAACAATTTTTTATTTATCACATTATTAATTGCTTCAACCTCAGCATGATTTCCCCCGTACTTGTCATGAAAACCTTCTCCTATAATTTTATTATTATAAACTATGACTGCACCAACCATAGGGTTTGGTGATGTTCTTCCTGACCCTATTTTAGCAAGTTGTAAACATCGCTTCATTAACAATTCTTCTTTCGTTGACATTTAATTGTTGTTTGTGTAATTTTAACACAAAATTAAATTAAAATTTGATTAGATGATAATTAGAGAAATTAATCACCAAGATGATTTGCAAATAGCAAAAATAATTAGAAGTGTGATTATTGAAATGAAAGCTCCTAAGACAGGGACTGCGTTTGCTGATCCTGAATTGAATTTTTTAAGTACTGCTTTTAGTGGATCCAGATCAAAATATTTCATCGTCGAAGAAAATAATAAAATATTTGGTGGAGCAGGAATAAATCCATTGAATCATTTTAAAGATTCCGTGTGTGAATTACAAAAAATGTATTTTTTAAAGGAAGGGAGAGGCAAAGGTTGGGGTGAGATTATGATTGAGAAATGTTTAAATCATGCTAGAAAAAATAATTTTAAGATATGCTATATTGAAACAATGAGTTTTATGAAAGCAGCACAAAAACTCTATCTGAAAAAGGGGTTTGAATATATAAAAAAGCCGTTGGGCAATACTGGTCACGTAAATTGTGATAGATGGATGATTAAAAATATAGAATGAATATAATCCAATTTAGAAATCAATTTCGTAAATCGTTGAGCTCTAAATTTGAGATCAATGAAATTGATTTTATTTTCAAAAAACTTTTAAATTACTTTTTCAATTTTGAATCAACCATAATTGGACTTAGTCCAAGACTTGAACTATCTGCTAGTCAAGAATTTAAATTAATTGAAGCCTTAAAGCTGATTAACAATAATTGCCCATTGCAATATGTAATTGGAAAATCAACATTTATGGATTTTGAAATTTATGTAGATTCAAATGTGTTAATACCGAGACCCGAAACTGAGGAATTGGTTAATTATGTATTGGGATCAACGAAAAATGATGATACAATATTTGATTTGTGTACAGGAAGTGGCTGCATTGCATTAGGTTTAAAAAATAAAAATTCATCTTTAAATGTTACAGGTATTGATATATCAAATGATGCCATTTTAATTGCAGTTAAAAATTCTGAAAAATTAAATTTAAATATTAATTGGATAGTAGAGGATTTAAAAAAAATTATAACCAAAGATGCTTCGATTGATATAATTGTTGCTAATCCACCATATGTTCACCCTAATGAAAAAGAAATAATGCATTCTCGCGTTTTAAACTTTGAGCCACACATGGCTATTTTTACTCCTAAAAATGATCCAACATATTATTATAAGTATTGTATTAATTTTGCTAAAAAAAGCTTGAAAGTAGGAGGAAAACTTTTTTTTGAAATAAATCCTTTTTATGCTAAAGAAATTGAAACGCTATTGGTAAATTCAAATTTTAATAATATCGATATTAAACTTGATGTTTATGGTAAAAAAAGGATGTTAAGTTCCCAAAGAAATGGATAAAAATTTTAAGGCCGAAATTTTAAAACTTAGAGAAGAAATTCATCATGCAAATTATCTTTACTATATCAAAGATATTCCTGTTATATCAGATTTTGATTTTGATCAAAAGTTAAGAAAACTAGAAAATCTTGAAAAAAATTACCCAGAATTAGAAGATTTAAACTCTCCAACCAAAAGAGTTGGAGGTGGAGTCTCAAAAAGTTTTGAAACAAAGAAACATAATTATCCCATGTATTCTCTTGACAACACTTATTCTAAGAAGGAGGTAAGTGATTGGGTCGCAAGGGTCAGAAAAGTTGTAGGAGATGATGTTAATTTAAGTTTTAGTTGTGAATTGAAATATGATGGTGCATCAATTAGTTTAACCTATGAAAATGGTAATTTAGTTCAGGCTCTCACAAGAGGTGATGGGATTCAGGGAGATGATATTTCTAATAATGTAAGAACTATTAAAACTATTCCTTTAGTTCTTAACGGAGATTACCCAAATTTTTTTGAGATTAGAGGTGAGATTTTAATGCCCAAAAAAGTATTTGAAGACTTGAATAAGAGACGAGAAAATGAGGGATTACCCTCTTTTATGAATCCAAGAAATACCGCTTCTGGATCATTAAAAATTAAGGATAGTAGTATTGTTGCAAAGCGAAAATTAATATGTTATTTATATTCTGTTATATCAAAAAACGACAAATTTTCTTCTCAATCCGAGGCTCTTTCAAAAGCAAGATCTTGGGGCTTCAATGTTCCTAAAGAAGTAATACATGCTTACGATTTAGATTCTGTTTTTACCTTTTTAGATAGATGGGATAACCTTCGTCACAATTTACCTTACGAAATAGATGGTATAGTTATAAAAATTAATAATATTGAACTCCAAAATAAATTAGGTTATACTTCTAAGTCGCCAAGATGGGCTATTGCCTTCAAGTATAAAACTGAGCAAACAACAACTCAACTCAATGGGGTCACTTACCAAGTCGGAAGAACTGGATCAATCACTCCAGTTGCAGAGTTGGAACCCATTTTGATATCTGGAACAATAGTTAAACGCGCCTCCTTGCACAATGCCAATCAAATTGAAAAGTTAGATGTTAGAATTGGAGATTTTGTAGTTATTGAGAAAGGGGGGGAGATTATTCCAAAAATTGTTGGAGTTGATGAAAAAAGAAGATCCAAAGAATCTTTAAAAATTTCATTTATTGAAAATTGTCCTGATTGTCAAACGGCTCTCTTCAGAAAGGATGGTGAGGCTAATCATTATTGTTTGAATTTATATGGCTGTAAACAGCAAATCATTGGTTCTATTCAGCATTTTGTTTCCAGAAACGCAATGGATATTGAAGGTCTTGGAGGTGAAACTATTTCATTATTATATGAATCAGGTTTAGTCAAATCAATTGCGGATTTATATGATCTAAAGGAGCGTGATCTTTTAAAACTAGATAGGATGGCTGATAAATCTGTATCCAATATTCTTGAAGGATTAGAAAAATCTAAAAATCAGCCTTTTAACAAAGTTCTATTCGGATTAGGCATTCGGTATGTTGGAGAAACTGTTGCGAAAAAAATAACGAACTCTATAAATAGCATTGATAAATTAAAAAAATGTTCTTTTGAGGAATTAATTTTAATTGATGAAATAGGAGACAGAATTGCAGAAAGTTTAATCGATTATTTCAAATCAGAAAACAAATTAATCCTCATTGATAGAATGGTATCCTCAGGCCTCCAATTCCAAAAGGAATCTAATGACAAACCATTGTCAAAAAAACTTAATGGACAAAAAATTGTGATTTCTGGAATTTTTACTAGCCATACTCGAGATCAAATAAAACAAATTATACTTGAAAATGATGGAGAAATTATTTCAAGTATTTCAAAAAAAACTAGTTATTTAATTGCTGGAGAGAATATGGGTCCTTCAAAATTAAAACAAGCAAAATTATTTAATATCCCTATAATAAGTGAAACACAATTTATTCAAATAATTAATGACTGACTTAGTAAAAAATACTTTAAAAAAATTTATTTTGAATTTAATTTATAAAACTAAATTAAAAAATAAATCTAAAAAAAATTTTAATAAATTTTCCAATATAAATCCTTCAATTTGTGTAATCGTTGACTCAAGACTAAATATAGGCTTAAAAGATTTAGATTTTTTAAATGAGGTTTTTAAAATTAGTGATGAAGCTATAACATTTTTATGGTATAAATCACATATTAATCGTGACCTCCCAAATCACTTTAATTTTGTAAGAAATGATATTAGTTTTAGTGGTAATGTTACTAATTCGATTTTTAATAATAACTATGATCTTTTATTAAATTTGTATCAAAAAAATAGTGTTTCCATGAAATTATTAAGTTTGAATGTGAGAAACAACTTTTCAATTGGTTTCACACCGGTTGATATTGAATTAAACGATATAGTGTTTGATTTTGACATTCAAGACATTAAATTATTTAGAAAAGAACTCATAAAATATTTAAAAATAATAACAAACTAGTGAGTTTAATTGGACATGGTGTTGCAGTTGTTACACCTTTTAACAAAAAGGGTGATATAGACTATGAGGCTCTTGAGAAGCATGTAAATAATCTTATTATTTCTCAAGTTGATTACCTGGTAGTTCTTGGGACAACTTCCGAAGTCTCAACACTATCTGTTTTAGAACAAATTGAAATCTCAGAATTTATTGTTAAAATAAATAAAAATAGACTTCCTCTGGTTATTGGGGTTGGCGGAAATGACACTTCCTCAGTGGTTCATAGTTTTAACAAATTTAATTTATCAAATTTCCAATCAATTTTATCAATTTGTCCATATTATAATTTGCCAAATCAAAGAGGATTATTTAAACATTTTATAGAAATATCAAAAAAATGTCCAATACCAGTTGTGATATATAACGTTCCATCACGAACAGGCATAAATATTGAACCTAATACTGTTTTTGAATTATTAAAAAAGAGCTCTAATATCATTGGAATTAAAGAGGCTAGTAACCTTAAAAATCAAATGGAAGAATTAATTAAATTTTCTTCAAATAATTTCCAGATCATTTCTGGAGACGACAATACAGCAATCGATTCAATTTTAGCTGGAGCATCAGGTGTCATATCCGTTATAGGTAACGCTTTTCCGTTTCAAACTAATAAGTTGGTGAAACTCTCACTCTCCAATGATGTATTTAAAGCTTCAAAAAAGCGAAATGAACTAAAAAGAATTAATACATTAATTTCTAAGTTAGGAAACCCTGCTGGAATTAAGTGCTTAATATCTCAACTTGGTATTTGTGAAAACATATTAAGATTACCTCTTGTTCCAGTATCTGAGGAAGAATTTAATAAAATTAAAATCGAACTAAATACTTTATCTATAAACTAAAACCATATTACATTTATTTTTATCCACTTAATAAATAATGTTTTGTTAATTTTACGGGATGATTGGTTTTAAAAAACATACAAAATACATCTTTACAATTTTAATATTTAATTTTTTTGGTTGCAATGATTATCAAAAAATACTTAATAGTGATGATAGTAACAGTAAATATCGTGCAGCAGAAAAATACTATAATGAAGGGGAGTATAGGAGGGCAAATAGGCTTTTCGAACAAATTGAATCAAAATATAGAGGAAAGCCTCAGGCAGAAAGAGTGATATTTTTTCTTGCAGACTCGTACTTTCATACTAAAAGTTATGTTTTAGCCGCTTATGAATTTGAGAAGTTTTCTAAATCTTATCCTAAGAGTCAAAGACTTCAACAAGCACTTTTTTTAGAAGCAAAATCATATTACCAAATGTCTCCTGAATATAGTTTAGACCAGGATGACACCAAAACTGCTCTTGAAAAGTTCCAAATATTTATAAATAAATTTCCTAAATCAGAATTCTTAGACGAAGCAAACGTATTAGTAGTAGAACTACAAACTAAATTAGAGAAAAAAGATTTTGAGGTTTCAAAGCAATATTACACAATAAGAGATTATAAGTCTGCAATTAGATCTTTGGATAATTTTATTTCAGAATATCCAGGAACATCTTTTAGAGAAGGAGCTATGTATTATGAGTTTTTATCAACATATGAAATTGCAATTAATAGCGTTATTAATAAACAAGAAGATCGTTTAAATGAACTCTTAATTTTGTATAAAAATATTCTCCGATATTACCCAGAAACTATTTATGAAGAGGATTTAAATCAAAAATATAATTTCATAAATGACACATTGGAGTCATTTAAAAATAAAATAACTAAATAAAATTATGACAAAATATAGAAATTCTAAAGCAGCACTAAGTTCGAAAACTTACAATAGAGAATCAATTGAATCAGCAACTGAAAATATATATGAAGCTTTATCAATTATTGCAAAAAGATCTTCTCAAATCAATCTTGATATAAAAAAAGAACTTCATGAAAAATTAGAGGAGTTTGCTACACATAATGATAGTTTGGAAGAAATTTTTGAAAACAAGGAGCAGATAGAAGTTTCGCGTTTTTACGAAAGATTACCAAAGCCTCATGCAATTGCTGTTGAGGAATGGTTAAATGATAATATATATTACCGTAACACCGACGAATCTAAATCCTAATATGTCGTCGCTTGAATCCAAAAAAATACTTCTAGGTATTACGGGTGGTATAGCGGCATACAAAACCCCTATTTTAGTTAGACTATTAAAAAAAGCTGGTGCTGAAGTAAAAATAATTTTAACTAATTCAGCAAAGGATTTTGTTTCTCCATTAACACTTCAGGTACTTTCTCAAAACCCTGTTTTAACTAGTTTTACTGAAGAAAAACATGACAATCCGCAATGGAATAATCATGTCGAATTAGGCAATTGGGCTGATTTATATTTAATTGCACCAGCAACATCAAATAGTTTATCCTCAATGGCAAACGCTAAATGTAACAATTTACTTGTTGCCACATATTTATCAGCGACATGTCCTGTACTTATTGCTCCAGCTATGGATTTAGATATGTATTCACATCCTGCAAATAAAAAAAATATTAAAAAACTAACTTCGTATGGAAATATTATCTTTCCAGTAGGAGAAGGTTTTTTAGCTAGTGGTTTGCATGGAAAGGGAAGAATGATTGAGCCTGAACAAATATTAAAAAAACTAATTTCACACTTCAATAGATCTATGCCATTGTTAGGAAAAAAAATTTTAATAACAGCTGGTCCAACTTATGAGCCTATTGATCCTGTTCGTTTTATTGGAAACCATTCGTCTGGTAGAATGGGTTACGAGTTAGCCAAAAAAGCTTATAACCTAGGAGGTATAGTGAAGTTGATAATTGGTCCTAATAGTTTAGAATTTGATTCTTTTAGAGGAGATATAATAAATGTTGTCACGGCATCTGAAATGTTTGACAAAGTGATCTCTAATTTCAATGAAACGGATATTTTTATATCAGCAGCTGCAGTAGCTGACTTCACCCCTGAAAACAAATTTCAGGACAAAATTAAAAAAGAGAATAATCTTGATTCAGTTAATTTAATCCCAACAAAAGATATATTATTTGAAATGGGTAAGATAAAAAAGAATCAAATATTAATTGGATTTGCTCTTGAAACTGACAATGAAATAAATAATGCTACCAGCAAGATCAAAAACAAAAATCTTGATGCAATAATTGTAAATTCATTAAACGACAAAGGTGCAGGTTTTGGATATGAAACAAATAAAATAACATTTATTAAAAAAAATGGTACTCTAAAGTCTTTCGAATTAAAAAGTAAATCCGATGTAGCTAAAGACATTTTTAACGAAATCATTAAAATTAATGACTAGATTATTATTGTTTTTATGTATTTTATTAAACTCATTAAACTCTTACAATCAAGAGATTAGATGTGAAGTGTTAGTCAATTCTGATCTAGTTAATCAAACCAATCAACAAATATTTGTAACTCTTCAAAAATCTATTCAAGAATTCATGAATTCTCAAGTATGGACTTCTCAGAATTGGAATGTTGAGGAAAGAATTAATTGTAGTATTATTATTAACTTAACAAGTTATAGTGGTAATAATTTTAAGGGTACACTTCAGGTTCAATCTCAAAGACCGATATATGAATCTAATTACAATAGCCCCATTTTAAATTTTCAAGATTTAGATTTAAATTTTTCATATGAGGAATTTCAGCCTTTATTTTATAACACAAATAGATTTGACTCAAATCTAATATCTATTTTAAGTTTTTATGCTTATTTAATTATAGGTTTAGATTCTGACTCATTCAAACCTCAAGGAGGTCAGACTTTTTATGTGCAAGCTCAGAAAATTTCAAATCTAGCTCAACAAACTAAAAATAGTGGTTGGATTTCAAGTGGAAATAGAAAAAATAGATATTGGCTTATCGACTCAATTCTTTCTAAAACTTTCGAAGAATTTAGAACTACTAATTACCAATATCATAGAATGGGTTTAGATATGATGACTACAGATCAATTTGAAGCTAAAACTAATATTGCAAATAGTCTTTTAAACTTTAACGAATTAAATAAGCGTCGCCCTAATTCTTTCTTAATTCAATTATTTTTTGATGCTAAATCTCAAGAAATAGTTAATATTTTTTCTGAGGGAGTTGCAATAGATTTAGATGCCACGAAGCAGACTTTGAAAAGAGTTGCGCCTTTTTTTAATAATAAATGGAAGGAAATAAAGGGCTAAATTTTATTATACTCATTATCTAACATATATTTGGAAGTATAATTTAATGTTTTGTTAAAAAAAATTTCTATTTCTAATTTTGCCATAATTGACTCTCTAGAAGTGTCATTTTTAGACGGAATGACATCTGTTACTGGAGAAACCGGTGCAGGTAAATCTATTATTCTTGATGCCTTATCCTTAGTTTTAGGAAAGCGTGCAGACTTAAATTACTTGAAAGATTCTTCCGTAAAATGTATAATTGAAGCAAGTTTTGATATATCAAATTATAATTTGAAGGGATTTTTCACCTCTGAAGATTTGGATTATTATGAAGAAACTATTTTAAGAAGAGAATTAATCCCATCTGGTAAATCAAGATCATTTATAAATGATACTCCGGTTACGCTTGATTTACTGAATAGAATAAGTTCAAGTTTAATTGATTTCCATTCTCAAAACGAAACTCTAAAATTATTTTCAAATTTTTTTCAATTTAAATTTTTAGATTCATTATCTGAGAATACAAATTATTTAAAGGAGTATAGAGCTCAATATTTAGAATTTAACTCATTAACTAATTCTCTCAAAAATCTTATAAAAACTAAAGATTCAAGTGTTAAAGAATTAGACTATCAAAAGTTCTTATTTCAAGAGTTAGATTCTTTACGATTAGAAGAGGATACTTTGTCTAAAATTAAATTAGAAGTAGCAGAATTGAGTAATGTTTCTGAATTTAAAGATAAACTTTCAGCATCAATTAAATTATTGAATTCAGACGAAGAAGGGATACTTACCAGGTTATCTGATGTGTTAAATAATATTAAATCTATCCAAAGGTTTTCAGTTAAATTCAAGGAATACAATTTTAGAATTGAATCATTAGATACCGAATTAAAGGATATTTTATTTGACTTTGAGAATATTTCGGAGACTTTGGAGTACAATCCAGCACTATTAAATGACAAAAATTTAGAACTTGATAATATCTATTCAATTTTAAAAAAACATAATGTTTCTTCAGTTGAAGAGTTAATTTTAATAAAAAATGATTTATCAAAAGTTTTTTTTGATTCAAATTCGTTATCAAAAAAAATTGAAAAAACTAAAGACTTACTTACTAAACAAAAATCATTACTATTTACAATTTCTTCAAAAATTCATAAAAATAGAGCAAAATCCATACCGCAAATTGAAAACAAACTTAAAGATGTTGTTTTAAAGTTAGGAATGAAAAATACTAGTTTCAAGTTAAATTTGATAAAATCAAATGATTTTAATGAATTTGGAAATGATAATTTGGAATTCTTGTTTTCTTCTAATATTGGATCAGTTCATAAACCAATACAGAAAATCGCTTCTGGTGGAGAACAGTCTAGAATTATGCTTTCTATTAAATATTTAATGTCAAAATTTAATAATCTTCCTACAATAATTTTTGACGAAATTGATTCAGGTGTCTCAGGTTCGGTTGCTAATGAAATTGGAATGTTAATGAAAACGATGTCTAATTCAACTCAAGTCATTGCAATCACGCATATTCCTCAGGTAGCAGCTAAAGGAAATAATCATATTAAAGTTTTTAAACAAGTTTTAAAAAATGATACAATTACTAATTTAAAAGTGTTAAGTGAAAGTGAAAGAGAAGATGAAATTGCATTAATGCTTTCTGGAAAAAAAATCACAATCAGCGCTAAAGATCATGCACGAGAATTACTAGATTAATATATATTTGTGAAAACATTTAATATGTCTTACAAAATTTTAAGAGGAAAAAAGGGAATTGTTTTTGGTGCCTTGGACGAAAATTCAATTGCTTGGAAAACAGCTGAGGCAATTGTTGATGCAGGGGGTGAAGTTATTCTGACAAATGCTCCAGTTGCCATAAGAATGGGAAGCGTAAATAAACTTGCTGTAAAAATTAATGCTCCCCTAATATCAGCTGATGCTACATCTATAAAAGATCTTGAAAATTTAGTTGATTTAACAATCAAGCATTTTGGTGGAAAAATAGATTTTGTTTTACACTCGATAGGAATGTCAGTTAACGTAAGAAAGGGTAAACATTATACAGACTTAAACTATGATTGGATGCAAAAAGGTTGGGATATATCAGCTGTATCCTTTCATAAATTAATGCAAACTTTGTTTAAAATGGATGCAATGAATACTTGGGGCAGTATTCTGGCTTTAACTTATATTGCTGCTCAAAGAACTTTTCCGAATTATAATGATATGGCTGATAATAAGGCATATTTAGAATCCATAGCTCGTAGTTTTGGATATTTTTTTGGAAAAGAAA
The DNA here is from genome assembly GCA_964432535.1 of uncultured Flavobacteriaceae bacterium. Classification (GTDB taxonomy): domain Bacteria; phylum Bacteroidota; class Bacteroidia; order Flavobacteriales; family Flavobacteriaceae; genus Marivariicella. Next base: position 97,296 of record CAYSNJ010000003.1, read on the forward strand.
AAAAAGTAAGAGTAAATACAATTTCTCAATCTCCAACCATGACTAAGGCAGGAGAGGGAGTTAAAGGCTTAGATGGGTTTTTGAAATATGCAGAAAAAATGTCTCCCTTAGGAAATGCTTCTGCTGAAGATTGTGCTAAATATACAGTTATGATGTTTTCTGATTACTCAAGAAAAGTCACATTACAAAACTTATTTCATGATGGAGGTTTTTCAAATGTGGGTGTAAGTCAAGATATTATTGATTCACTTGATTGATAATAAGACTAAAGAATGAATATTAAAATTTCTGATAACGAGTTGTCAAATTCTTTGGTTAGAAAACAGAAGTTAAAACTGTTTTTAATTTTCACATTAATTTCTTTCTTTTTTTGGGGTATAACAAAATTTTCTAAAAATTATTCTGCACTTGTTTATTTTGATGTTAATTTTGAAAATATTCCAGAATTAATTGTCGTAGAGTTAGACTATATGAAAATCGAGGGTTATATTAAGGCTTCTGGTTTTCAATTACTTCTTTATAGATTATTTCCAAAAAAAATTAATGTCGATATATCTATTGCGAATTTTAAAGATTCGAAGGGAGTAGTTGACTTAATATCTCAACGGAGATTACTTGATGATCAAATAAGTGGAAGTTTTCTTGGCTTTGAAAATGATAAATTATTCTTTAATTACTCTAAATTTAGCACCAGAAAAATAAGAGTAAAAATTAATTCTGACTTAAGTTATGCTGCTGGATTCAACAATATTAGTGATTCAAGAATATACCCAGACTCTGTTTATGTTTCAGGTCCAGAATCAATTCTTAATAATCTCGAATTTGTAGAAACAGAAATAATAAAAAAACAAAACTTATCAGATGATTTTGAATTAGTAGTTTCTATTCAAAATATTCAGTCTATAATAAGTATAAAACCAAATAAAGTTACTTTTAACGAGTCTATTAGAAAATTCACTGAACAACAGTTTGATGTCTTTATTAATATTATTAACAAACCTGACAGTATTATAATTAAATTATTCCCTGAAAAGGTATCTATTGTTTCTTTATTTCCATTTGATTTAATTGAAAATGTTAAAAGCAATGATTTTGAATTTATCTTTGATTATAACACAACTGAAAATGGAAAGTTTGAAAGTGTCCCTGTTAAACTTATTAATTCACCAAAATTTTCAAGAAATGTTCGATGGGAGCCAAAGACTATCTCATATCTTATAAAAAAATGAAAACTGTTTGTATTACAGGTGGTATTGGAAGTGGGAAAACAAAAGCTTTAAGTTTTTTTGAAAGCAAAGGAATACCTTGTTATAATTCAGATCAGCAAGCCAAACTTTTAATAAACACAAATTCAATTATTAAATCTAAAATCAAAGAGTATTTTGGAAACGAGATATATGAGTTTGATAAAATAGATTCCAAAGTTTTATCTAGAAGAGTATTTAATAACATTGATGATCTTAAGAAGTTAAATTCAATTGTTCATCCATTCGTTAATAAAAATTTTATCAAATTCAAGAATGAGAATGAATCTCCTTTAATTTTTAAAGAATCTGCAATTTTATTTGAATCAAAGGCTAATATTTTATGTGACTATATTGTTTTAATAACCGCTCCAAAAATTAACAGAATAGAAAGGGTTGTTAAAAGAGACTTGGTTGATTCAGAGCAAGTTGAAGTTCGAATTTCAAGACAGTGGTCCGATGAAAAAAAATCTCGATTAGCCAATAAAGTAATTATTAATATTGATTGGGATAAAACAATTTTAGATTTAGAAAAATTATTAATTGATCTAAAAAATAAATTTAATATCACAGATTAACAATAAATTGGGATTTAATATCTAAATTTTTAGTGATTTTTGTAATTATTAATTGATTTGATTTGAAGAAAGATTACTTTATTGTTCTAGTTTCACTCATGTTGCTTTCAATTGTTGGGGTAATTGCTGTGCAGGCATATTGGATAAAAACATCATACAATAATAAAGAAGAAGCATTTTCTTTGGCTGTTAATCAAGTTCTTGAATCTGTATCTATTGAAGTTCAAAATAGAGAACTTGATGATTATATTATGGCTTATGAACGTTTAATAGATTCAGTTGGTAAGCCTAATGACTCGAATTTTACAGATGTATTTTTATTTCTTCCAGAAGAGAATACCACAAATTTATCAACTTTTTTTGCTTACGGAATTTTACAAGAGAATTATAAAATTAACGGATTAGATATTGATCCAAGGTTTGAAGGATTAAATACTTTATCAGATTATAAAAATGTTAATACAACTGCAATAATAAGTAACGATGTTTTTAATCGTGAAAACACAATGGTATCATCAGTTTCAAAATTAAAATCAGTAGAAAGAAGAAACCCTTTTGAGGTTGCTAAATACAGATCAATATTTATGCAATACATGGCTAATCTTCCAATTCATAAAAGGGTGAGTACACAGGAAATTTTATTTTTATTAAACAAAGGTCTTGATGATAAAAATATTAAGACACCATTTGAGTTTGGGGTTTATAATAATAAGTTGGCCACTAGAGTCAAATTAAACTCGTATAAAGAGGAAAATATAGGACCGCGTTACGCAACGCCAATATTGGTTGATGATACTGGAAGAAGTCCATACGAGTTAGTTGTATTTTTCCCAAAAAAAGAAAATTTCGTACTCTCCTCTTTAATTGGGGTAGCAGGATTATCGATAATACTAACCGTTTTTATAGTTTTAGTTTCATTTAGTGCACTTTATCAAATAATTCAACAAAAAAAAGTTGCAGTAATGAAAACTGACTTTATCAATAATATGTCTCATGAGTTTAAAACCCCAATTGCAACTATTGGCTTAGCAATTGATTCAATTTTAAATCCAAAATCAATTAATCAACCAAAAAAAATTAGGGAATATACTAAGATGATTAAAGAAGAAAATCATAGAATGTTAAAGCAAGTAGAAGATGTTTTGAGAATTTCACAATTAGAAAGAGGAACTCTTCAAATAGAAAAAAAAGTTATTAAAATTAATGATATAATAAATGATGCTATTAGTCATGTTTCTCTCATAATAAAAAGTAGAAAAGGAAATGTGGAGATCAATTTATCCAATGAAGACCATGCGATATTTGGTAACAGTAATCATTTAACAAATGTTTTTGTTAATATTCTAGATAATGCGATTAAATATTCAACAAAATCTCCACACATAAAAATAAGAAGTCTTGCCGATAAAAATAAAATATTTATTTCAATAGAAGACAATGGAATAGGGATGGATATTAATACACAGAAATTGGTATTTCAAAAATTTTATAGAGCTCAAACAGGTAATATACATGATATTAAGGGACACGGACTTGGTCTAACTTATGTTAAAAAAATCATTCAAGTCCATGAAGGACAGATTAATCTTAAAAGTAAAAAAGGAGTAGGCACAAAACTTGAAATATCAATTCCTTTATTTTTTAATAAATAAATACAAATGGAAAACAAAAAGATTTTAGTAGTTGAGGATGATGCGAATTTTGGAAGTATTCTAAGAGATTACCTTTCACTTAATAGTTATAATATTACTCTTGCCAAAAACGGAATTGAAGGTTATGAAAAATTTAAAAAAGATGATTTTGATTTGTGCATTCTTGATGTTATGATGCCATACAAAGACGGTTTTACTTTGGCTAAAGAAATAAGGGAAAAAAACAGTAATGTTCCAATTATTTTTTTAACAGCTAAGACTTTAAAAGAAGATATTTTAAAGGGCTTTAAGGTAGGGGGTGACGACTATCTTTCCAAGCCTTTTGATTCTGATGTCCTATTGGCTAAAATCAAAGCTATTTTGAATCGTCAAAAGGTAGTTGAAGATATTAATTCGGATGAATTTGAATTTAAAATCAGTAAATTTAATTTTAACTCAAAACTTAGATTATTGTCATTTATTGCAGAAGAAAATATTAAGTTATCCCCTAAAGAAAACCAATTACTAAGACTTTTGGTACTTCATTTAAACGATTTACTCCCTAGAGAAGTTGCATTAAATAAAATATGGAGAGATGATTCGTATTTTACTTCAAGAAGTATGGATGTTTACATTGCTAAGCTCAGGAAATATTTAAGTAGAGATTCTAATATTGAAATTGTTAATATTCATGGAGAAGGTTTCCGTTTATTAGTTAATGATTAATATTTTCTCGGATGAAAGTTTTTCATTACGGACTTAAGATACTTTGTATCCATATGAGCATATATTTCAGTTGTTGTTATACTTTCATGACCCATCATAACTTGTATAGTTCTTAAATCTGCTCCGTTCTCAAGTAGATGAGTTGCAAAAGAGTGTCTTAAGGTATGTGGACTAATTTTTTTAGCAATTTGAGCTTGCTCACCATATTTTTTAACTAATGTAAATATCATAGATCTGGTCAACTGTTTTCCATTTCTATTTAGAAATAAAATATCTGAATATAAAGGATTAACTTTCTTAAATATCCGGTGCTTTTTTAAGTATATTTCAATATGTTTTTTAGCATAATCTCCCATAGGCACTAGCCTTTGTTTATTTCCTTTTCCAATAACTTTTATTAAGTTTTCTTTAAAAAATAAATTTGATATAGTTAAGTTAACCAGTTCGCTTACTCTGAGTCCTGATCCGTACAATGTCTCTATGATTGCAATATTTCTATGACCTTGTTTTTCGGATATACTTATTACAGATAATAATTTTTCAATTTCTTGTATTGATAAAACCTCTGGAAGCTTTCTTCCCAATTTTGGAGCTTCTATTAAAACTGTTGGGTCATCTTTTCTGAGGTTCTCAAAACATAAATAATTAAAAAAACTTTTCAATCCAGAAATTCTTCTGGCCATTGAGTGAGAACTTTTATACTTAGCTTCTTCATATATGAAACTTTGGATTTCATCACTGTTTATATCTTTTGGCTCGTTTGTTTCAATATCTATATTGTAATATCTAATAATAGAATCTAAATCAAATAAATAACTTGTAATGGTATTTATTGATAAGCCTCTTTCAATCTTTAGGTAATTTTTATATTGTATTATTGCCGATTTCCAGACCATTAAATATTTTAAATAAGTACTCTTTAATAAAGAAAGTTAAATGTAGTATTTTTGTTAAAATGAAACGAATGAAAATCTCTATTATTAATGGTCCAAATTTAAATTTACTTGGCAAAAGAGAACCTAATATATATGGTTCAGTGACATTTGAAGACTATTTGAAGTCCTTAAAAAAAGAGTTTTCTAATATAGAGTTTGATTACTTTCAATCTAATATAGAAGGTGAAATTATTGATCAAATTCAACAAGTTGGTTTCTCTAGTGACTCAATATTATTAAACGCAGCAGCATACACACACACTTCAGTTGCAATAGGGGATGCTATTATGGCAATCGATTCGCCAGTAGTTGAGATACATATTTCAAATACTTTTTCAAGAGAGGATTTTAGACATAAGTCATACATAACACCTGTAGCTAAAGGATTAATTGTTGGTTTTGGAATAGATAGTTATAGGTTAGGTGTCTTAGGTGTCATAAAGTAAGATATTTAAAAACCAGTATAATTACAGAGGTAATTGCAAAACTAACTATAATTAAACCTTCATAGTAAGATGATTTACACCCCAAATCTTCCACATCTTATCACTATTGTTGTTTTTAAAATATTTTATAGAAATTTTATAAAGTGTTATAAATGATATAATGAAAATTGATAAGGAAAGAATTACTAAAGGTTGCACATATCTTAAAATTGAATTTTAAAGATGAATAACTTCTCCATAAGCCGCTGCAACTGATTCCATGACAGCTTCACTCATGGTTGGATGGGGATGAACTGTTTTTAAAACTTCATGCCCAGTAGTTTCAAGTTTTCTTGCTAAAACTGCTTCTGCAATCATATCAGTTACACCAGCTCCTATCATATGACATCCTAACCACTCACCATATTTAGCATCAAAAATAACTTTAACAAATCCGTCAGATGTCCCACTTGCCTGAGCTTTACCGGAGGCTGAAAAAGGAAACTTCCCAACTTTAATATCATAACCCTTATCTATTGCCTGAACTTCAGTTAGACCGACAGATGCAATTTCAGGATAAGAATACGTGCAACCAGGAATATTACCGTAATCAAGAGGTTCAATATTTTTCCCAGCTATCTTTTCAACACATAATATTCCTTCTGCAGAAGCTACATGAGCAAGTGCTTGACCACTTGTTACATCACCGATTGCGTAATATCCTGGGATATTTGTTTGATAAAAATCGTCAACTAATATTTTATCATTGTCTGTTATTATTCCAACATCTTCCAATCCGATATTTTCAATATTAGACTTAATTCCAACAGCAGATAAAATAATGTCAGCTTTTAAAACTATTTCAGCGTTATTTTTTTTTATAATCGCACTAACCATTTTGCCTTTAGTATCTGTTTTTATTAATTCTGAGCTAGTTAATATTTTTATTCCTTTCTTCTTGAAATTGACTTCCAAGGCTTTTGATATTTCCTCATCTTCTACAGGAACTATTCTGTCTAGGTACTCAACAACGGTAACCTCTGAGCCCATAGCATTGTAGAAATAAGCAAATTCGATCCCAATAGCACCTGATCCAACGATTATTATTTTTTTTGGCTGGGTTTTTAAAGTCATTGCTTCTCTATAGCCTATTATTTTTTTTCCATCCTGAGGTAGAGATGGGAGAACTCTTGATTTTGCACCAGTAGCAATTATTATATTATCTGCTTGTAAACTAATATTTTCTCCAATTGTTTTTTCAATTGAAACAGTTTTATCTGATTTTACCCTTCCGTAACCCTCGATAACGTCAATTTTATTTTTTTTCATTAAAAAACTAACACCTTTACTCATACCAGATGCAACATTTCTACTTCTATTGACAACTGCGTTAAAATCTTTATCGTATTCTTTAACAGTTAATCCATATTCATTAGCATGTTTTAGGTAGTCAAAAACTTGTGCAGATTTTATTAATGCCTTAGTTGGAATACAGCCCCAATTTAAACATACCCCGCCAAGACTTTCTTTTTCAACAATAGCAGTTTTAAAGCCAAGCTGAGAAGCTCTAATCGCAGTTACATAGCCTCCAGGACCACTACCTAATACGATTATATCGTATGATTTCATGTTTTATTTTTTTAATTTTTCAATATCATTTTTTAAACCTTCAACAGTTGCCTTTAATTGTATTACCATACCCAGCGCACCTACACCAAAAATAAATCCATTAATACCCATAGTTTCTGTAATAATAATTTTAAACAAATGTACTTAAAAATAGTTTCTTTTACTTGAGCTTCGAATTAGCTTTAAATTCTATACTTGCAGAATTAACACAGTACCTTTTTCCTGTATTTGTTGGGCCATCATCAAAAATATGCCCCTGATGTGATCCGCACTCTGAACAAAGAATTTCAGTTCGAATCATACCATGAGTTATATCTTTTTTGAATTTTATGGAGTTTGGAATAGAACTATCGTAACTAGGCCATCCGCAGCTACTATCGAATTTAGATTTACTATCGTACAATTCTTGTTTACACCCCTTACATATGTATGTGCCATTTTCAAAATGGTTATTATACTTCCCACTAAAAGGACTTTCAGTACCTTTTTCTCTCATTATATAAAACTCTTCAGAGGATAGTATTTCCTTCCAATCTTGATCACTTTTTTTAAAATTATATTTTGGATTACTCATTGCTTTGGAATAAAAGTTAGTGATGCTGAATTTATACAATGTCTTTCTCCAGTAGTTTCTTTTGGACCATCGTTAAATAGATGACCAAGATGACCTCCACAGGAAGAACATTTTAATTCTGATCTGGGATACCCTAGATTATAATCAACGTCAAACTCTATATTTTTTGTTATGCCTCTATCAAAGCTTGGCCATCCAGATCTTGAGTCATATTTATATTCTGACTCATATAATGGTGACTGACATGCTGCACAAACATATAGTCCAGAACCATAATTCTTGTCATATTTTCCAGAAAATGCTCTTTCTGTTCCAGCCTGCCTAAGAACAAAGTATTGGATTGATGATAATTCGTTTCTCCACTGTTCTTCAGTCTTATCAACTTTATATTTATTAGTTGAAGAAACATCATTTTGATTTGATTTTTGAGAATTACAACTAGTACTAAGTATCAAAAAAAGAATTAAATATTTTTTCACGTTTTTTTTCAAAATTACTTCAATATGTTAATCTTTTCATCTCTTTAAATGTTTTTTTTAACACATAATAAAAAATCTAGAACTACATAAATATTAAATTATTTTTAAATCATTACTTTGCGATTCAATTAACTAAAACATAATGTTTTCAAAAGCAGTTCCGTTAGAGAAGGGGAGTAAGAAAATTATAGACGCTTGGGTTTCGTATGATTGGGCTAATTCGGCTTACTCTCTTGTAATAACTTCAGCAATTTTTCCAATATATTATGGTTCGTTGTTTAGTGAAATTAAAACTATAGATTTTTTCGGTACTCAAGTTAAGTACTCAGCAATGATTAGTTTTGTTACAGCTTTTGCATTTATAGTGATTTCTGTTATCACCCCAATTCTTTCAGGAATTGCAGATTATATAGGTGACAAAAAAAAATTCATGAAATTTTTTGTTGTTTTAGGATCAATGTCATGTATTGGTTTGTTCTGGTTTGATTTAAGTACAATATACTTAGGATTAACTTTTTATTTTTTGACATTAATTGGTTTCTGGACGAGTGTAGCTTTTTATAATTCATATTTACCCGATATAGCTTATCCTGAACAGCAAAATAGAGCCAGTGCTCGAGGCTATTCAATGGGATACATAGGAAGTGTTATTTTATTGCTTTTCAATCTTTCAATGGTAATGAATCCTGATTTTTATGGAATATCAGGAACAAAATCGGAGGCTTCAATGACTGCAATGAAATATCCTTTTATTTCTGTGGGGTTTTGGTGGTTGTTGTTTAGTCAAATTTCTTTGTTTTACCTTCCAAAGGGAAATCATAGTAACAAAATAACAAAAGATGTTTTTTGGAACGGATTTAAAGAGTTAAAAATAGTCTTGGATCAATTGATAGGTAATTTAAGATTAAAAAGATTTCTTATTGCTTTTTTTCTCTACAGTATGTCACTTCAAACTGTATTGTTAATTGCTACGTATTTTGGTGAAGCTGAAATTCAGTGGGCTAATTCTACTGAAAAGACTGTAGGATTAATAGTTAGTATATTATTAATTCAAATTGTTGCAATTTTTGGAGCAATAATTACTGCAAGAGCATCTGAGCGTTTTGGAAATATTCCAGTTTTAATTATTATAAATGTAATATGGGCATGTCTTTGTATTCGAGCCTTTTATATTCATACTCCTGCAGAGTTCTATTTGGTTGCTGGTTTTGTTGGGATGGTAATGGGAGGTTTACAATCGCTATCAAGAGCCACTTATTCAAAATTTATTCCTTTAACTAAGGATACAGCATCCTTTTTTAGTTTCTATTCAGTAACTGAAAAGGTTGCCATAATCATTGGAATGCTAATGTTTGGAATAATCGACCAAATCACCGGCAGTATGAGGAATAGTATTTTGGTGTTTGCGGCTTTTTTCATTGCAGGAGTTATTTTATTACTCAGAGTCCCAAAACAAAAAGATTAGTTGCAATTTCATTTAAAATATTTTTAATTTAAAATTCTTGGCACAACTATTGAAATTACAATAGGTGTTACTTATTATTACTGGAAAAATTAAATAGTATATTAATGACACGTATTTTAAATGACACATTGACACTAAATTAATATGGCAAAAACACCCTATGCAAATTTTGACAGTTTTTCTCTCAAAGAGATAGAAGCTGAAGCTGACTTAATTCCTTTAATGACCTCAGAAGATGAAGAAGCCCTAAATAAAGAAGCTTTACCAGAATCAATCCCTATTTTGCCACTAAAAAATACCGTACTGTTTCCAGGCGTAGTAATTCCAATTACCGCAAGTAGGGACAAATCTATTGAGTTAATAAAAGATGCTAACAAAGGAGATAAAGTTATTGGAGTCGTTGCTCAAAAAGATAAGTCTACCGAAAACCCAGAATTAAAAGATATTTATGATCTTGGAACTGTTGCTCAGATTTTAAGAGTTTTAAAAATGCCTGATGGAAATACTACTGTTATTATTCAGGGTAAGAAGAGATTTCAAATCGAAGAAATAATTTCTGATAAGCCCTATTTTAAGGCTAAAATAAAACCAGTTAATGACATATCTTTAGATTCTAGTAATAAGGAGTTTACTGCTGTTGTTGATTCAATTCGTGATCTTGCACTTCAGATAATTCAAGAAAATCCAAATATCCCTTCAGAGGCTTCATTTGCTATTAAAAATATTAATAGTAACTCATTCTTGATAAACTTTGTCTCTTCAAATATGAACTTGTCAGTAAGCGACAAACAAGAGATTTTATCATTGACAAGTCTAAATGAAAGAGCTTTATTGTGCCTGAAGTTTATGAATATGGAATATCAGAAACTTGAATTGAAAAATGACATAAGATCAAGAGTCCGATTAGACATGGATCAGCAACAAAGAGAGTATTATTTAAACCAACAGTTAAAAACAATTCAAGAGGAGCTAGGTGGTATTTCATATGAAGAAGAGGTAGACGAACTCAAGGTACGTTCCAAAACAAAAAAGTGGAGCAAAGATGTTAGTGATCATTTTAATAAAGAGTGGGGAAAACTTCAAAGAATGAACCCTCAAGTAGCTGAATATTCTGTTCAGAGAAATTATTTAGAGTTAATATTAGATTTACCTTGGAACGATTTTTCAACAGATAAGTTTGATCTTAAAAAAGCGCAAAGAATTCTAGATAGAGACCATTACGGTCTTGATGAAGTAAAAAAACGTATAATAGAATATTTAGCAGTTCTAAAACTAAGAAATGACATGAAGTCACCTATTTTATGTCTCTTTGGTCCTCCTGGTGTTGGAAAAACTTCTTTAGGAAAATCAATAGCAGAATCGCTTGGAAGATCATATGTGAGAGTTTCTTTAGGGGGGATGCGTGATGAATCTGAAATAAGAGGTCATAGAAAAACTTATATAGGAGCTATGCCCGGGAGAATTATTCAGAGTTTAAAAAAGGCAAATAAATCTAATCCAGTTTTTGTTTTGGACGAAATTGATAAATTAACTCAAGGATCACAAGGAGATCCCTCAGCAGCTTTATTGGAAGTTTTGGATCCTGAGCAAAATAATTCATTTTATGATAATTTTTTAGAAATCGGATATGATTTATCTAAGGTAATGTTTGTTGCAACTGCAAACACTATGGCCTCAATTCATCCAGCTCTACGAGATAGGATGGAGGTTATAAATGTTAGTGGATATACACTTGAAGAAAAAACTCAAATAGCTTATAAACATCTCCTACCTAAGCAATTAAAAGAGCATGGTTTAACAAAAAATCATTTAAGCCTAAAAAAATCTGTTATATCAAAAATAGTAGAGAGTTATACCAGAGAATCTGGAGTAAGAGGATTAGACAAGCAAATGGCGAAAATGACAAGATATGTTGCAAAATCAATCGCTCTAGATGAAGAATACAAGATTTCTCCTAATCTATCAGATTTAACAAATATATTGGGACCTGCGAAAGTAAATCGTGATTTAGCTGAAAACAATCATGTTGCTGGAGTAGTAACTGGATTGGCATGGACATCAGTAGGCGGTGATATTCTTTTTATTGAATCTTCTATATCTCAAGGCAAGGGGAATTTAGGTATTACTGGGAATTTAGGAAAAGTAATGAAAGAATCTGCTACTATTGCTCTGGAGTTCTTGAAATCAAATTCTCAAAGACTTGGTATTGATAATTTTCCTTTTGATAAGTATAATATTCATATTCATGTTCCTGAAGGGGCAACTCCGAAGGATGGACCTAGTGCAGGTATAACAATGTTAACCTCCTTGATGTCTTTATTTACTCAGAAACGAGTTAAGAAAGGTCTTGCAATGACTGGTGAAATAACCCTAAGAGGTAAGGTTTTACCTGTTGGAGGCATAAAAGAAAAAATATTAGCTGCCAAAAGATCAAAAATTAAAGAAATAATTTTGTGTGAGCAAAATAAAAAAGATATTGATGAAATAAAACCCAGTTACTTAAAAGGTTTAAAATTCCACTACGTTAGCGAGATGATTGATGTTTTGTCAATAGCAATAACGGAGAAAGATGTTGTCAATTCAAAAAAAATATTAGAAATTAAAAAATGAAAAGTATTATTGCAATCGACGGTTATGCAGCTACAGGTAAAAGTAGTCAGGCAAAAAGAATTGCAAAATCACTTAATTATAAATACATAGATACTGGAGCTATGTATCGGGCAGTTACATATTATTGTATGATAAATGATTTACTAATTCAGCCTATAAATGTGAAGGAAATTTTAGAAAAAATCAAAATAATCAATCTAGAATTTAAAATTTTAAATAACGCCCAGGTTATCTTTTTAAATAATGTTGATGTTGAACCTTTTATAAGAAAAATGGATATTGCTAATAATGTAAGTAAAATAGCAATAATTCCTGAAATAAGAGAATTTCTTGTTAAAATTCAAAGAAGGATTGGGGTAAAATATAATGCTGTAATGGATGGACGTGATATCGGAACAGTAGTTTTTCCAGATGCTAAAAATAAATTTTTTCTAACAGCTTCACCAGAGATAAGAGCTGAACGACGATATAAAGAATTAAAGTTGAAAAATGAAAATACTACTTATTCAAAAGTTTTAAAAAACATTAAGGAAAGAGATCTGGAAGACTCCTCCAGAAAGGACTCTCCATTAAAGCCATCCAGAGACGCAATCATAATTGATACTTCAAATTTGAATGAGGATGAAGTATTCGATAGATTAATTTCTTTTATTAATAATTAACGATAAAAAAGAATTAATTTCGTCACAAACGTTCTTTAACAATATGCTAACTCGAAGACACATACGGATAAAGGTAATGCAGTCTTTGTATTCGATTTCCCATCAAGGAAAACAAAGTCTTAAAGATCAATTAGATTTTTATAATGAAAGTGTTAAAAAGTCATTTGATCTTTATTATCTGATAATGTCGATTTATAAGAATATTTATTTGTATGCTCAAAAAAATATTGAGTTAGAAAAAAAACTTCAATATGAATTGCCCTATTCAATAGCTGATAAAATTGTTAAAAACCCCTATTTTAAATTTCTTTGTGAACATAAAACTATATCAGAATTTATTGATAAAAGAAAAATTAATAATTGGAACCTAGATTCCGAATATATAAATCAATTTTATAAAGACTTGAGCTCGAAACCTCTTTTTGGTGAGTACGACCCAGGTAAAAATAATGAAGAGGATAGTTTATTTTGTGTTAACTTTTTTAAAGAATGTGTTGCTCAATCAGACAAGCTATATGAATATCTAGAGGACAAAGAACTAACGTGGATAGATGATTTCCCTGTTGTAAACACACATATACTGAAACAAATTAAATCTTTAAATATTGAAAAATCTTTAAAATTTAATTTTCCTTTTTTTAATATTGAATCTGAAGAAATAGTTTTTGGAAAAGACATGCTAAATAAAGTGATTTCCAAAAATGAGCTATTGGAGTCAGAAATAAAAGGAAAAACTCCAAATTGGGATTCTGAAAGGATTGCTGATATGGATTACATATTGTTAAAAATGGCTATTTCAGAACTTTTATACTTTAAAGAAGTACCTGTCAGGGTCACAATTAATGAATACATAGAAATTGCTAAAGATTATTCAACACCTAAAAGTAATATTTTCATTAACGGAGTTCTAGATAATATTTCTAAGGATTTTGATCTAAATGGGAGATTAAAGAAATCTGGAAGAGGCTTATTGTAAGGAATTTTATTTACTTTTGATCTAGAAATAATTAATTTATAATACATGAAAAATATTTTTTACTCAATCCTAGTTGTATCACTTATTGTTACGTCTTGTGGCGAAAGTGCATCAAAAAAAATCAATCAAGATAATGTTCAGGCTACTGAAGTTCAAGCTCAAGCAAATACTTCAAACTCTCCAGTTATGACTTTTGACAAGCTTTCACATGATTTTGGAAATATAAACGAAGGAGATATTGTTAAAACTACTTTTTCTTTTACTAATACAGGAAAAAGTGATTTAATTATCGTTGATGCTCGTGGAAGTTGTGGATGTACTGTTCCACAATATCCTAAAAATGTGCCAATCGCTCCAGGAGCAAAAGGTGAAATTTTAGTTAGTTTTGATTCTAGTAATAAGCCTAGTCTACAACAAAAAGCTGTGACTATATCAGCTAATACTGAAAGTGGAAGGGAAATGCTTAGAATTAAGGCAATGGTTGCTCCAGATGCAGTCAAAGAACAACAAAGACAGGCTCAAGCTAAAGCTCGTCAAGCTCAAAATTAATAAATGCAAGGATTTTCAGACCAACTTCCTTTCTTACTATTAATGTTAGTGGTTTTTTTCTTCTTCATTATATTACCTCAAACGAGAAGGCAGAAGAAAGAAAAAAACTTCATGAACAACCTTAAAAAAGGTGACCGTATTATCACTAAAAGTGGTATACATGCTAAAGTTTTTGAATTGAACGACAAAGACAATACTTGTATTATTGAAACTCAAGCAGGTAAACTAAAAGTAGAGCGCTCAGCAATTTCATTAGAAATGAGTGATAAACTTAAAAAGAGTTTATCAAAAAAGTAATTAAACCCCGAATTTTCGGGGTTTTTCAAAAAGAGTTAATCTCTAATGTATAAGAGTATCCTTAAGCCTATTTTATTCTTATTTGATCCCGAATGGGTTCATCATTTTGTTTTCAAAACAATTAAGATTTCTCATTTCATTCCATTTCTTGGTTTAATAATAAAAAAAATATATTGCATTGACCACCCTAAGCTAAGTCGTAAAGTTTTTGGTCTTAATTTTAAAAATCCTATTGGATTAGCTGCTGGTTTTGACAAGGATGCAAAACTATATAATGAATTAAATAATTTTGGCTTTGGTTTCATTGAAATTGGAACCGTCACCCCTAAAAGCCAATCAGGTAACCCAAAAAAACGATTATTTAGATTATCAGAAGACTCAGCTCTTGTTAATAGAATGGGTTTTAACAATGAAGGAGTTAATTTCGCAGTTTCAAGATTGAAGTCGAATAAGAATGTGCTGATAGGGGGTAATATTGGGAAAAATAAAAATACCCCAAACGAGAAAGCAATTGATGATTATAAATATTGTTTTGAGTATCTTTTTGATTACGTTGATTATTTTGTTGTAAACGTAAGCTCCCCAAACACTCCAAACCTTAGAGCTCTTCAAGCCAAAGAACCTTTGAAAGCCATACTTAATGGTTTACAAGTATTAAACAATCAAAAAGAAAAAAGAAAACCTATTTTATTAAAAATTTCTCCTGATCTTAATGATAATCAGTTGATTGATATTATTGATATTATTGATGTCACAAAAATCGATGGAATTATTGCTACTAATACTACTTTAGATAGAAAAGCTTTGAAGTCAAAGAATCGTAATGAAACAGGAGGGCTTAGTGGTAAACCCTTAAGAGATAAAAGTACAGAAGTAATTAAGTTTTTATCTAAAAAAAGCAACAAAAGCTTTCCGATTATCGGAGTAGGTGGAATTCACACCCCTGAAGATGCTATAGAAAAAATTAAAGCTGGTGCAGATCTAATTCAGTTATACACTGGCTTCATATATGAAGGACCAGGTATTGTAAAAAAAATTAATAAAGCATTAATTAAAACATAGAATCTGATTTCTCGAATAATTTATTCAAAATAATTGAAACTTTCTCCAGGTTTAATTTTTTGAATTGTTTCATAAATCAATCGGATTACATTTTCTACATCTTCTTTCTGAACCATTTCAACGGTTGTATGCATGTATCTTAAAGGGAGAGATATTAAAGCAGATGCTACACCACCATTACTGTAAGCAAATGCATCAGTATCTGTCCCTGTGAATCTAGATGAAGCAAGTCTCTGAAATGGTATTTTATTTTTATTTGCAACCGAAATTATTCTTTCTCTTAATTTATTGTGAACTGCCGGAGCATATGAAATAACTGGACCATCTCCAATTTGAGTTTTACCTTGCTCTTTTTGATTAATCATTGGGGTAGTTGTGTCGTGACAAACATCAGTAACAATTGCAACATCAGGTTTAATTGTTTGAGTAATCATTTCAGCACCACGAAGTCCAACTTCTTCCTGAACAGAGTTTGTTATATATAGTCCAAAAGGCAGTTCAATTTTATTTTCCTTAATTAATCTAGCAACTTCAGCTATCATAAAGCCTCCAGCTCTATTATCGATTGCTCTACAAACAAATTTGTTTTTATTTAGAATTTGAAAAGTATCAGGATATGTTATTACACATCCAACATGAACACCCATTTTTTGTACTTCTTTTTTATCTTTTGCTCCGATGTCAATACAAATATTATTAAGTTTTGGAGTTTCTTCCTTTCCAGCTTTTCGAGTATGTATTGCTGGCCAACCAAATACTCCTTTTACAATTCCTTTGTCTGTATGGATATTTACCCATTTTGAAGGAGCTATTAGATGATCGCTTCCTCCATTTCTAATAACGTATATCAATCCATTATCAGAAATATAATTTACATACCATGAAATTTCATCAGAATGACCCTCAATTACTACTTTGTATTTTGCTTCAGGATTAATTACTCCGACGGCAGTTCCGTAAACATCAGTAATAAAATTATCTACATAGGGTTTTAGATATTCCATCCATATCTTTTGCCCATTAGCCTCGTAACCAGTGGGTGCTGAATTATTTAAATATTTTTCTAAAAAATCAATTGACTTCTGATTTAAAACTTTCATATATGTAAAATTTATTTAATGACTAAAATAATAATTAATGATCATTAAACTGTTTCAAAATCTCAGTTTTTATACCTTTGAAAATAATGAATAATAAGATTTTATATTTACTTTTTTTACATGTCACCTTTTGCCTTTCTCAATCTACTGAAATAGAACAATCTTTATTTGTAGTAGGGGAGGATTCGATCCCAAAATCAGCAATAAATTTAAAAGAAATAATTGTATTCCAGCCACTTACTTTTAACTCTTACGATGCAGCAAAAAAATATGCGATATTAAGAAATAGAACTTATAAAGTTTATCCATATGCTAAATTAGCAAGTGATCGTCTTCAGATTTTAACATCAAGACTTGAGAATATTAATACGAAAAGTAAAAAAAGAAAGTATTTAAAAAGGTTGGAGAAATTCATTTATGATGAATTTGAAAAGGATTTAAAAAAACTATCACGTTCTCAGGGTAAAATACTAATTAAATTGGTTCATCGTCAAACGGGAGAAACAACTCATAAATTAATAAAAGAGTTAAGAAATGGATGGAAGGCAACAATATATCAAGCAACAGCATCTTTTTTTAAATTATCACTCAAGGAAACATATGATCCAAAAGAAAGTTACGAGGATTATTTAATTGAAGATATATTACTTCGAGCCTTTTCGAAAGGTAAACTTGTTGAACAATCTACAGCCTTAGATTATGATCTAGATTCTTTGTATGATATATGGAAGAATAAGTCAGATTCAAATGTATTAAAAACTGCTGATCAAGTTAAATATAGATTAATTAACTAAATTTTTGTTTTAACGTCTCGAATTAAGTTTAGATAAAAGTCTTAGAATTTCTAAATAAAGCCAAATCAGAGTTACCAAAAGTCCAAAAGCTCCATACCATTCCATATATTTTGGTGCTTTTTTTTCAGCAGCCTCTTCAATGAAATCGAAATCAAGAACTAGGTTAAGAGATGCAATTACAACAATAAATAAACTAAAACCTATACTCATCAGTGATGCATTAGTAGGATCTAAAACTCCTATACTTGATCCAAAAAAGCTCATAACCATATTTACTAAATATACAATCATGATCCCTCCAGTTGCAGCAGCTACACCCAATTTAAAATTCTCAGTTGGTTTTATAAAACCTGATCTGTATGCCATTAATAGTGATAGGAGTATTCCAACTGTAAGAAAGATTGCATTAATAACAATTCCATCGTAAACACTATTATACATATAAGAAATCCCCCCTAACAAACCACCTTCTAAAATTGCATAAATAGGGACAGTAATAGGAGACCATTCTTTTTTAAAAACTGTTACTATACCTGTAATAAAACCTCCAATTCCAAATAAAATCAACATTGAAATACTGATGTTTGTAAATGAATAGTATCCAGTACCAACTAAAAGAATTAAACTCATAGCTGTTTTATTTACTGTACCCTCAATAGTCATGGATTCAGCGGATATATTTGAATAAGTAAAAGAATTTTTATTTAAAACTGGGTTACCTGATCTGTAAGAAATATGTCTATTCATGAATTAGGATTTAAAAGCATTTATTATAAAAATAATCCAACCGATTATTAAAAGTGATCCTCCAATGGGAGTTATAGGTCCAACCCATTTTAAATTCATCTTGATTAATGATTGAAGAGAGAGTAAAAAAATACTAAATGAAAACAGTAGTGTTCCACTAATAAAAAACTTATAAATAAGTTTTTTACCTTCAATTGGTAATATTGATATAATTAATAATGCAAGGCCATGATACATTAAATATCTTACTCCTACTTCGAAAGATTGGAGTGCGTATTCATCCAAATATTTTTTCAATAAATGACTTCCGAATGCACCAAAAACAACAGAAAGTAAAGCGAAAATACCTCCAAAAACTCTTATTTTATCCATTAATATTTTTTTATTTTCACAAATATAAACAAATATGCAATGATGATTTCTAGAGTTTTGACAGTAGTGTCTTTAATCGTTTTAAGCCGTCATTTCTTGCCTTTATATTTGCTTCTGAAGCATCGACACTCTCACCTGCTCTGAAAAATCCGTGACCAGCACCATCATAAATAACTGGTTCAAAAAATCCTTTCGCTTTTTCCATAGCATTAGTACTGCTTTCTATTGTTGCATTTACCCTGTTATCATTTCCTCCATAGAAACCATATACTGGAGCTTTTATTTTTTTATAATCAATTTCATTTTTCGGTCCAGATCCATAGCAGACAAAAACTGCAGAAAGTAATGAGTTATTAGTAGCATATCTAAAAGATTGGAGTCCTCCCCAGCAAAATCCAATTATTGCAACTTTGCCGTTAGCCGATTCGATATTTTTTCCATATTTAAAAACAACATCTAGATCAGATGTCACCTTTTCCGGGGAGAGATTGTAAATTGCTGTTCTTGCCATGTCAGAGTTTGTAAAATTTGAAGTACCTCCTCCATCTGGAGCAGTTCCTGACAACAAGTCTGGAGCTAGAACTATATATCCCATTTCTGCAATCTGATCACTCATATTTCTAGCCCAATCATTAAGCCCCCTGTTTTCATGAATTAAAATAACTACTGGAACCTTTTTGACTACTTCAGGAAAAACGACCAAGGTATTGATCTCTTTATCATTATTAATTAACTTTTTCCATTCATGATGACGTGGAGATTCCTCTAAACGTTCAATAAATTTTTGAGAAAAAACACCAATTGGAATTAAAAGGATAATTATTAAATGTTTCATAGAATTAACTTTTTGTTAAATATTACCTATTTTAAATTGCATCACCAAATTAACTAAAGTTAACTAAAAATTAGAATCAAGTTGTAACTTATAGTTGTACATTTGATTTGTATGCGTAAAACACTACTTCTTGCTTTACTCATTCTTTTTTCTTGTTCCAAGG
>CAYSNJ010000004.1:0-28019 GCA_964432535.1 uncultured Flavobacteriaceae bacterium
GCGATTATAATACATCGGATATTACTTTAACTCAAACAGGTGCTTATTTATTAGCTGATTGTGATGGCGATGGGGTTACTAATGGTGATGAATTAACACCACTAGATGGAGAAATACCAACGGACCCTTCAAATCCATGCGATTATAATACAGCAGATATTACTTTACCTATTACCTCTATAGCTGGATGTAATGCAGAAATAAGTGTTACAAAAATTGCCAATATTACAGGAACAGGTTTAGGAGATACAATATATTACACAATAGTTGTTGAAAACACGGGGAGTGTAGGCTTAACAAATATCACTTTAGTAGATGTGTTTTTAAATTCAAATGGTAATTCGCTAACCCTTACTACAGAACCTTATTTTATCAGTTCAGATATGGGTAGTGTCGAAGGTATGTTGATGGTTGGAGAGAATGCTACCTATATGGCAGATTTTGATATTACACAAGAAGCTATAAATGCAGGAGGAGTTAGTAATAGTGTAATTGTCACAGGGACAACAGTTAATTCTGTAATTGTCACTGATTCTAGTGATGATGGAGATGATCTAGATGGAAACACCAATGATGATCCAACAGAAACAAATTTAGGAGTATGTCTAATAGTTTATAGTGAATTTTCTCCAAATGGAGATGGAGTTAATGACAATTTCGTTATTGGATGTATAGATAATTATCCTAATAATAAGTTGGAAATTTATAATCGTTGGGGGAATATCGTATATAAAATGAATAATTATAATAATGAATGGAATGGGGCTTCAAATGGAAGAGAAGTTTTTAATGATTCAAATGACTTACCAGAAGGTACTTATTATTATAAGTTAGAGTTAGGAGATGGATCGCTCCCAAAAATTGGTTGGTTATACTTAAATAGATGATAAAACATTTAATATGATTGATGAATATTTATTAAAAATAATGTGCCTTTTGGAGTTGTGTCTATTTACAGTAACGGAAGGACATATTCTAGAGGCCATTCTGGGATTGAGCATGAAAAGCTTTTGCAAATTGTATTAATTGTTTTAGCAGTTTTTATTCCATATAAAAAATAAATTTCACTTTAATCTACTTTGGTTATTTCACCTCTTTGCGTATTTTTCAAATCTCCAACTAACGAGTATTCAAAGAGGTAACTATCTTTTTTTGTAGTTAAAATCCGCATTCTTATTGGTCTTTTGTCTTGATTAGTTTTTGGGTGTATTTTTGTTAAAATACACTCACAGTCATTCACCCATCGAATCGAAGCAGAGTCAACTTTTCCTTGATAAAACTCTATTTCGAGTGTGTCGTTTCTAATAAACCGTGAAGTTTCAAGGCTAGTATTAACGATAGTCTTAAATTCAAATGTTCCGTTATGAAAAGGAAGACAATCCCTGTTGGGTGAATAACAAGAAGCAGTAGTAAATAATATTATACAATAAAAAAGTAATCTCATACGTGTAAAAGTACTAACTCTTGAGGTTATATTTCTCAAAAGTTCCATCGGAATAAAGCATTACTAAGGACTTTTCTTTTTTTTGAACCTGTGGATCACTCAATCCAATCTCTAATTGTGAATTATCCTTTTTAGAGTCATTTAAGGCGTTTGAATCCGTTTTGGCTACATTAGAAGATGAAATATTAGAATCACCTCCATAAACAAGCTCTAAGAGAGAGGTTTCTGGAAAAACTTCAGTGATTTTGATTAAAAACTCTAAACTGGGTTTGTTTCTTCCTGAGATAATGTGAGATATTGAAGATCTTTGGACTCCTATTTTTTCGGCAAAACCAGAAGCTGTTAATTCATTGGATTGAATAAGATTTTCTATTCGCATTGTTATTTCCTTATAGTTTAACATTGTAAACAGTAAAATATTTTTATATTATTTATAAAGATACAATAAAATAAACAATATAAAAACAGGCTAAATAATTATATCTATTGTTTAAATATTCAATATAAACTATTGAAAATAAAGTACTTAATAATTAATATTTTTTTTTGTTTACCAAAAGTAACCGTTCGAGTTTTTTTTGTTTACGTGTGTAATATTATTTGTTTACAAAAATTAACATTCATTGAGTTACCTTTGAAAAGTAATGTCAGTCAAAGAAAAATTTATTGATCGCTACCTTGATCCAGATAAATTAAATTCATTTTTAAAGGGGTTAAAAAACTTAAATGATTTATCAGTTATAGGATATAGTAAGGAAAAGAGACCTATTTATTTACTCAATAGAGGAAATGGTCCTATAAAAATTTTACTTTGGTCTCAAATGCATGGAAATGAAAGCACCACCACCAAGGCGCTTTGTCAATTACTAGAACTCCTTGAAAACAAGGCTCATCAGGGACTTTTAAATAAACTAACTATTAGAATAATTCCACAGCTTAATCCTGATGGAGCTGCAAGATATACGAGATACAATGCAAATAATATTGATTTAAACAGGGATGCTATTGATTTAACTCAATCTGAAAGTCAAGCTTTATCTTTTGTTTTTAATGAGTTTAAGCCTGATTTTTGTTTTAATCTTCATGATCAAAGAACTATTTATGCTACAGGTAAAACGGGTTTACCAGCAACAATTTCTTTTTTAGCTCCTTCAGGGGATCCTAAGGGGTCTATTTCTCCTTCTAGGGAAATTTCTATGAAAATCATAGCAGCAATCTATAAAGAGCTTCAAACTGAGCTTCCTGATCAAATTGGACGATATGATGACTCTTATAACATAAACTGTTTTGGAGACAGGTTTTCAAGTCTTGGAGTTCCGACTATTTTAATTGAGGCAGGACATTTTCAAAATGATTACTTCAGAAATCTTACTGCAAAATTTATTTTAAAATCTTTAATTGATGCAATCAAAGTCATTTCTAATGAAGATTATAATAATTACAAGGTAGATCAATACTTGAATATTCCAGAAAACAGGATGAATTACTCAGATTTATTAATTACCGGGGTATGTATAAGTGATAATGGTAAAGTATATAATAATCAGGAACTAGTAGTGAATTTTAAAGAAATTTTGATTAGCTATAAAATTGAGTTTATTCCTTACATGATTGAGTATTCAGATTCTTGGAAGGGATTATCTCATAATATAATTGATGCTAATTCTATTGGAATTAAAAATAAAATTGTTTTTGATAAACAAAAACCTCTAGATCAATTTAAGTCATTTATAAATTGATAATTTTTTAATTTATATTTTAAATATTTATCAATTTTATTATAAATTGTTTAAATATTTTTATTTTTACTAAAATATGAATGATAATGATGAATTTCCTACAAAATGAATAATATTCCAAAAACTGATCAAATTGATAGGCAAATTCTTGATATTTTAATTGAAAATACTCGTATACCTTTTACTGACATTGCAAAACAACTTCTTATTTCTCCAGGTACAGTTCATGTCCGAGTAAAAAAAATGGAAGAAATTGGGATTATAAAGGGTTCATCATTAAATATAGATTATCAAAAGTTGGGATATTCCTTTATTGCATATGTTGGAATTTTTCTTGCTAAAACACAAAAGACTAAAACAATAATTAATGAGCTTAATTCTATTCCTTATATCACTGTAGCCCATATCACTACAGGTAAGTTTAATATATTTTGTAAATTAAGGGCAAGAGATACAAGTCATGCGAAAGAGATAATTTTTTTAATTGATGATATTGATGGAATTAGTAGAACAGAGTCTATGATTTCTCTTGAAGAAAGTATAAATGATAAAAAAAGACTGATGCATTCTATATTTAATAATCTATAAATATTTCTATGGCTAGAAAGCCAAAAATTGACAGATTTAACGAAATTGTTAATTCAAAATATCAGGTTTACAACAGTTTGTTTTTAACATTACCATTTGATAGTATAGAAAAAACATCATTATTGCTTCCTCTATTTAAAAACTTTTGTAGTGAGGGTTATAAAAATGGAGATAATCCAGATCAAATATTTAATTCCTTTTTTGAAAAAATCATTCCAGACTATTCTATTGATGATCAGAATGATCTAATGTTTAACTTTATCAAATACATTGAAAGACAAATTGTTTTATTCGATGCAATTGAAGATGCCGGGTTTTCATATGTGAATAACATGCACGGAAGAGGTACTTTACGGTACATTAAAGAAGAGGTTGTAAGCACCAACAACGTTCTTAAATTAAAGGATTATTTAAACAATTTTAGAGTCAGAATAGTTCTCACTGCTCATCCAACTCAATTCTATCCAGATAGTGTTCTTGGAATTATTAATGATCTCTCTTCTTCAATTAGTAAGGATTCGCTAGGGGATACTAAAAAGTTACTAAATCAACTCGGAAGAACCCCTTTTTATAAAAGTAAAAAACCATCTCCTTATGATGAAGCAAAGAGTCTAATTTGGTATTTAGAAAATATATTCTACTATTCGGCAGGAAGCATAGTTAATTATTTAAATGAAAATATTTTTGATGGAAAAAATAATCTAAAAAATTCAATTTTTGATTTTGGATTCTGGCCTGGTGGTGATAGAGATGGAAACCCATATGTAACCCCTGATATTACTCTTAAAACTGCAAATAAATTAAAACATTCAATTTTACGTAATTATTACAGATCATTAAGATCCTTGAAACGTAAACTTACTTTTAAAGAAGTTTTTTTTAAAGTTGAAGATTTAGAAAATTCAATATATAATTGTTTAATCAATCCCAAAAAAAATGATCTATCTGTTCAATATTTAACAGATGAATTAAATCATATTTATAAAATAGTTTGTGAAAATTACGATGGATTATATGGAGATTTAGTTCTTGATTTAATTCATAAAGTTAAATTATTCGGTTTTTATTTTGCAAGTCTTGATTTACGTCAAGATTCAAGTATACACAATTTAGTTTTCAATGATATTATGAGTCATCATCAGGTAAAAAAATTATTTGATCCAACTTCAATTAAATACTCAGATCTTGATTCCGAATCAAAATGTAAATTACTAACAAGAATTAAAAGTAATCTTAGTCCCTCAATTTTTAAAAATAAAAATACTAATGAAACTCTTCATAGTATTCGTGTGATGAAAGAAATTCAATCATCTAACGGTGAAATGGGTTGTAATCGATACATAATAAGTAATTGTGGTAGCTTAGAATCAATTCTTCAAGTTTTTGCCCTTATGAGGTTAAGTGGTTGGAACAAACCCAAGGTCGATATTATTCCTTTATTCGAGACAATATCAGATTTAAAAAACTCTTCAAAAATAATAGAATCTTTATTTCTAAATAAGACATATTTGGCTCATTTAAAAACAAGGGGAGTTAAACAGACAATAATGTTGGGATTTTCGGATGGAACCAAAGACGGAGGATATTTTATGGCTAACTGGAGTATATATAAGGCAAAAGAAGAACTCAGTAGATTAGGAATTAAATATAATATTTCTATTGTGTTTTTTGATGGGAGGGGAGGACCTCCAGCTCGAGGCGGAGGAAGAACTCATGAATTTTACAACTCTTTAGGAGATACAATTCAAGCAGATGAAATTCAGTTAACTATTCAAGGTCAAACAATAAGTTCAAATTTTGGAACTTTGGATTCTTCCCAATTTAATTTAGAGCAGCTTTTAAGCTCTGGGATTAAGAATCAAATATTTGCAAAAAAATCTAGTAATTTCAATATTGACGATAAAAATACATTAAACTCATTAGCTGATTTAAGCTATGAAGCTTATGAGAAATTTAAATCGCATCCAAAGTTTTTAAAATACTTAGAAAATATGACAACACTTCCATATTATTCAAAAACAAATATAGGAAGTCGACCTTCAAAAAGAGGAATAACTAAAGAGCTTTCCTTGGATGATTTGAGAGCCATTCCTTTTGTTGGAAGTTGGAGTCAGTCAAAACAAAATGTACCTGGATTTTTTGGGGTCGGCACCGCTCTAAATCATTTTAAAACTAAAAATATTTTCGACAAAGTTAAGACCTTGTATAATAATAGTTCTTTTTTTCGAACTTTGATTGCAAACAGTATGATGAGCTTAACAAAATCATTTTTCGAGTTAACATCTTACCTTTCAGGCGATGAAGAGTATGGTGAGTTTTGGAATATTATTTACAATGAGTTTAAGCTAAGCGAAAAAATGATTCTTGAGCTAACTGGTTTTAAGTCATTAATGCAAAATGAAAAAGCTGGGAAAGCCTCCATTGAGATTCGGGAGTCTATTGTGCAGCCTCTAATTACAATACAACAATTTGCATTAATTCAAATTCAGAAAAATAAAAAAAGAAAACATTTAAGTTCTGAGCTTTTGAATGTTTATGAAAAAATTGTTACGAGGTCATTATTTGGAAATATTAATGCTAGTAGAAATTCAGCTTAAGAATAATAATATTTAAATCCAGACTTAATTTGCTCACTAGTCACAGCTTGGTCAATTTTTGGATTGCCGATTGAATTTAATAAAACAAAATTTACATTACCATGACTATTTTTTTTATCAAACTTCAATAGAGAAATTATTTTTTCTTGATCTAATTTGTCAATCGTGACAGTTGTAAAAATTGACCTAAAAACACGTTTTATTTCATCTGCTTCAGATTGTTTTAAAGAACATTTTTCAATAGACATAGATGCCTCAATAACCATTCCTATTGCAATTGACTCACCATGAGTTAGCTTTTTTAAATGATTTGCTTCTAAAAAATAAGATTCAATTGCATGTCCAATCGTATGACCAAAATTTAAAATTTTTCTTTCATTATTTTCAAATGGATCTTTTAAAACTATTTCATTTTTAATATTGATTGAATTATAAATAAGGGGTAATATGTTTTTAGTATTTTCATTAATATTTAAAAGACTATTCCAATAATTTTTATCATTAATCAATCCGTGCTTTAACATTTCAGAATAACCACTTTTGTATTCTCTTTTTGGCAGGGTTTTTAAAAAACGAGAATCAATTATAACTAGTTTAGGATCCACAATGAGTCCTATTTGATTTTTTATATTGCCAAAATCTATTCCTGTTTTCCCACCAATTGAAGCATCAACCATCGAAAGTAAGGTGGTTGGTATATTAATAAAGTCAATCCCTCTTTTAAAAGTTGAAGCAATAAATCCCCCCATATCAGTTATTACTCCACCACCTAGATTTATTATCAAACTTTTTCTATCGGCGCCCTTATCTGATAGTAGTTGCCATGTTTTTTGACATGTTTCTATTGTTTTATACTCTTCCCCTGGGTAAATCGAAATTATATGAGTTTCAGTTAATATCGCTTTTTTAAAGATGGGTAAACAATATTTTTTTGTGTTAGAATCAACAATCACAAATAGAGAAGAATAGTTATTTTTTTGAATTAACTCATAAAGCTTATCAAATCCTTTTTGACTAAATTGAACAGAGTAGCTCCTTGCTATAATTTCCTTCATTAATCAAAAATAAAGTTTTATGTTGGAATAAGATTATATTTCGTGTTTCCATATTATAATTTCTTTTAAATTTGAAATAAAAAAATGCGTTTTAAAAATACTGAAACTGCTTTTTCTTTAAAAAATAATTTGGAATTAAAGCGTGCTTACTTTCTTTTCAAACTAATATCATATCCTTTTTTGGTATCTATAGGTAAGTACCTAATCCTGGTTTCAGTCAAGTTAAAACTTCCCATAGATAAAATAATTAGATATACTATTTTTGATCAATTTTGTGCAGGCATTGATGAAAATGATTCAGTAAAAATTGTAAATTTATTAGCCACAAAAAATGTTAAATCCTATCTTCATTATTCTGTTGAGGGTGCAAACTCTGAAAAAGATTATGATAAATGTTTAAAATCGACATTAGAAACATTAAAAATATCTAAAACCAATTCATCATTACCTTTTTCTGTATTTAAGCCTACTGGTATTGGTTCATCAATTTTATTTGAAAAAAAGAGTAATAAAGCAACTTTTACTAATAAAGAGTCTGAGGCTTGGAAAAGGGTTGTAGGTCGTTTTAGAATAATTTTTAATGAAGCTAAATCTTTTGGTGTAAGCGTTTTTGTAGATGCTGAAGAAAGCTGGATTCAACCAGCAATTGATGAATTAGTTACAGAAATGATGCTGGAGTTTAATAAAGAAAAAGCTGTTGTCTTTAATACAGTTCAAATGTATAGAAATGATAGATATGAATTTCTAAAAGAGTTAAATGATAAATCTTTAAAAAATAATTTTAAAGTTGGGATTAAGCTTGTAAGAGGAGCTTATATGGAGATGGAAAGAGAGAGAGCACTTAAAAATAATTATCCTAGTCCAATTTGTGAATCAAAAGAAAAAACAGATTCTCAGTATAATAGTGCTGTAGAGTTTATGTTTAATAATTTGGATCGTTTTTGTATGTTTTTAGGTACTCATAATGAGTGTAGCATCAATAAAGCTATTGACTTTGCTGAAGAAAGGTCTATCAATGTAAATCATCCAAATCTTTCATTTGGACAATTATATGGAATGAGTGATAATATTACCTTTTCCTTATCTAAAATTGGATATAGAACACTAAAATATTTGCCTTATGGACCTGTGAAAGAGGTCGTTCCATATTTAATTAGAAGAGCAAATGAAAATACTTCAGTTTCTGGACAATCTAATAGAGAGTTGAATTTGATATCAGCAGAATTAAAAAGAAGAAAAAACTAAGGATCTATTTTAAGTATTGTAATAGTTTTTAAACAATTTTCAACTTCTATTGTAGAATATTTCTTGGACAAATATCCATTTAAAATATATGTTTTACACGAATCTTTTTTTGTGTTACTCAAAGAGAAATTTATATTTGATTTTTTTATGAAGCCCTTAATAGATTCAATTGAAATAGTATTGTTTTCAGTAATAGAATTAGAAATAGTAATTTTCTTTTTAAGAAGTTGGCTCTTAACTCTTGCCTCTGGACTATAATTACAGCTAGTTTTTTTTCCGCTAAAAATGAATGATAGTATTATTATACCAATTGAGACTCCAAATAAATAGTACCCTAATCGTTTTATGAAACTCATTTTAATATAGTTGTATTTTACGTTCAAAATCAGTTATAATATCAATTTTTAATTTATTAATAGGATAATTAAGAAGGGGTGAAATTTTCTCAGACCACTCCATGAAACATCTATTTCCTGAATCCAGATATTCATCAACCCCTATGTCTAAAGCTTCAACAAATGATTTAAGTCTGTAAAAATCAAAATGATGAATAATTTCATTGGAAGAGTTTTTATAAGTATTTACTATAGAAAATGTTGGGCTTGAAATATTTTCCTTAAACTTTAGGTATTTACATATTGACTTAATCAAAGTAGTTTTTCCTGACCCCATTGCTCCGTTAAAAGCAACAATTGGGTGATCTAGAGAATCACAAATTTTTTTTGCAACGCTATCAATTTCTTTGAGTGTATAGTATATTTCCATTAATCTAAAATTACTTTTTGGGTAAAAAAGTTGCAAATGGTATTATCATTTCTTCCATTGAAACTCCACCGTGCTGAAAAGTATTATTGTATCGGTTAGCATAATGATTAAAGTTGTTTTTATAAATTAAATAGTCATCATTTTTTGCAAAAATAAATGAACTATCCATGTAAGACTTGGGTAATTGATATTCATTTAAATCTTTAACTTCAATAACTTTCTTTTTGTCATAACTCATACTTCTCCCAGTTTTATATCTCAGATTAGGGCTAGATTCTTTTTTCCCTTGTATTTCTATAGGTTTTTGAACATTAATTGTACCATGATCGGTCGTTACAATTAATCTAAACCCCTCTTTACTGGAAGATTTTATAAATTCCAAAAGTGGTGAATTTTTAAACCACGAAAGAGTTAATGATCTATAAGCCTTATTGGTTGGAGCTAATTCTTTAATTATTTCCATTTCAGTTTTAGCATGAGATATCATATCAACAAAATTATAAACGATTACAGACAGATTTTTAGATTTATATCTATTTAAATTTTTAATTAATTTCTTTCCTTGATCAATAGAAGTTATTTTATCATAACTAAACTTTATATTTTTATTTAATCTTTTTAATTGTGATTCCAAAAAATCAGATTCAAAAAGATTTTTTCCACCCTCTTCATTATCGTTTTTCCATAATTTCGGAAATTGTTTTTGCATTTCTTTAGAGGTTAAACCTGAAAAAATCGCATTTCTTGAATATTGAGTTGTAGTAGGTAACATACTAAAGTAGCATTCATCATTTTTTAGATCATAGTAATCTTGAATTAATGGACTTATAATTCTCCACTGGTCTAATCTTAAGTTATCAATTAGTAAAAGAATACAGGGTTGATTTTCATTAATAAAAGGTAAAACTTTTTTTTCAAAAATATTATTTGATAATAACGGAGCTATTGTTTTATTATTTACCCAGTTAGAATAGTTAAATTTTATAAAATTGGTAAAACAAGTATTCGCTTCTTTCATTTGATTTTTAAAAACATCAAACATAACTTGGTCATTTAATCCTTCGAGCTCTAGTTCCCAATAGGTCAATTTATTATACAAAGACACCCATCCTTCAGCTGAATCTATCTCAGGTAACGAATCAGAGATAATTTTATACTCTTGCTGATATAATTTAATTACCTTTTCTTCAATTAAAGATTTTTTATTAAGTATTTTTTTTAGAGCAACTAGTATTTGATTTGGATTGACTGGTTTAATCAAATAATCAGATATTTTTCCCCCTATAGCCTCATCCATGATCTGATCAGCTTCATTTTTTGTAATCATAATTATTGGTAATTCGGAGGTATGTTTTTTTATTCCATCAAGTGTTTCTAGACCACTTAATCCTGGCATATTTTCATCTAGTAAAACAACATCGAAGCTACTATTTTTAACTAGTTTAATTGCGTCAAGACCGTTATTACAAGTATGTACTTGATAGTTTTTATCCTTAAGAAATAAAATATGAGGCTTTAGAAAATCTATTTCGTCATCAACCCATAAAACATTGAACACCTTCATTATTTACAATTAATTTATACCATTTTAAAATTACATTTAATTCTTTATTATTGAGTATGATTAAAACCATTTTAATTTTTGATTAAATGATTTTATATTAACTTAAAAAACAATCCATTGTTTTTTGCTAATTTTGCAATCATGATTTTAAAAACTGTTCTCCAGAAAACTATAGAAAAGCCTGTTTTTCTTCAAGGAGTTGGTCTTCACACTGGAGCTAAAGTAAAATTATCTTTTTTGCCAGCACCTGAAGATACTGGATTCGTATTTATCAGAAGTGATATAAAAGGAAATAATCAAATTTCTGCTGATGTTAATTTTGTTGTGAATACAGATCGGGGAACTAACATTGAAAGGAATGGGATTAAAATCCAAACTTCTGAACACGTTTTAGCTGCTTTGGTTGGATTAGATATTGATAATTGTTTTATAGAAATGAATAGTTCCGAACCACCAATTATGGATGGTTCGTCAAAATTTTTCATAGAAGCACTCGAAAATGCAGGAATACATGAACAAGAATCTCTTCGAGAAGAGTATGTTGTTAGTGAAACTATTAATTACAAAGACAAAGAATCTGGAAGTGAGATAACTATTATTCCTTCAGATGAATATCAAGTCACCACAATGGTAGATTTTGGGACTAAAGTATTAGGAACTCAGAATGCAACTCTTGAAACTTTGAGTAAATTCAAGGATGAAATATCTTCAGCCAGAACTTTTAGTTTTCTTCATGAGTTAGAAGCATTATTAGAGCATGGTTTGATTAAGGGTGGAGATTTGAACAATGCTATCGTTTATGTTGACACACCTCCTTCAAAAGCAACAATGGAGAAGTTGAAAAAAGCTTTTAAAAAAGATAAGTTAAGTGTTAAGCCTAACGGTATTCTAGACAATTTAACTTTACACTATTCGAATGAAGCAGCTAGACATAAACTTCTAGATGTAGTTGGAGATCTTGCATTGGTTAGAATGAGAATAAGAGGCAGAGTTATTGCTGACAAGCCAGGACATAAGGTTAATACTTCCTTTGGTAAAATATTAAGTAATCTTATTAAGTCAGAAAAACGTAATAATATTCCGCATGTAGATATAAATAATAAGCCATTATTAGATACTGTTGAAATAATGAAAATTTTACCCCACAGACCACCATTTTTATTGGTAGATAAAATTTTTGAACTTTCTGAAAATCATGTAATTGCATTAAAGAATGTAACTATGAATGAGAAGTTCTTTGACGGTCATTTCCCTGGAGCCCCAGTTATGCCAGGTGTTCTTCAGATTGAAGCTATGGCACAGGCAGGGGGGGTGCTAATATTAAATACAGTTCCCGATCCTGAAAATTATATCACTCTTTTCATGAAAATTGATAAAGTAAAATTTAAAAGAACAGTTCATCCTGGAGATACAATGATTTTCAAATTAGAATTAATCACTCCAATTAGAAGGGGAATTTGTCACATGCGTGGTTTCACATACGTAAATGGTTATTTAGCAACCCAAGGAGAATTAATGGCACAAATCAAAAAAAAATAATATGAATCAACCTTTAGCTTACGTCCATCCGGGTGCAAAAATCGCAAAAAATGTTGTTATTGAACCTTTTACTACAATAAATAATAATGTGATTATTGGGGAAGGCACATGGATAGGGTCAAACGTCACAATAATGGAGGGAGCTCGAATCGGAAAAAACTGTAATATATTTCCTGGCTCAGTAATTTCTGCTGTTCCTCAAGATTTAAAATTCAATGGTGAAGATACTACTGTTGAAATTGGAAATAATACAACAATCAGAGAGTCAGTTACGATTAATAGGGGGACATCTGATCGAATGAAAACTAAGATTGGAAAAAACTGTTTAATAATGGCTTATTCTCATATAGCTCACGATTGTATAGTTGGAAATAATTGTATTTTTTCAAACAATAGTACTCTGGCTGGTCACATAACATTGGGAAACTATGTGATTTTGGCAGGTTTTGTTGCAGTTCATCAGTATTGTACAATTGGTGATCATGCATTTGTTGCAGGAGGATCACTTGTTAGAAAAGATGTCCCACCTTTTGTTAAAGCAGCTAGAGAGCCTCTTTCATACGTGGGTATAAACTCTGTCGGGTTGAGAAGAAGAGGTTTTTCATCAGAAAAAATAACTGAAATACAAACTATCTATAGATTACTTTTTCAAAAAAAATATAATAACTCCCAAGCCACCGGAATCATTGAAGCAGAAATGACAGCTACACCTGAAAGAGATGAGATTTTAAATTTTATTCAAAACTCTCAAAGAGGAATTATGAAAGGTTATTTTCAAAAAAATTAAATATGGCAAACACATCAGATATAAAAAAAGGAGTTTGTATAAAATTTAGTAACGATATTTATAAAGTTATTGAGTTTTTACATGTAAAACCTGGTAAAGGTCCAGCTTTTGTAAGGACTAAACTAAAAAGTGTTTCTTCGGGCAAAGTAGTTGACAACACTTTTTCATCTGGACATAAAATTGAATCAATCAGAGTGGAAACTAGTAAGTTTCAGTTTCTTTACAATGATTCAGATCAGTTTCATTTTATGAATACTGATGATTATGAACAAATAAATATTGATAAGAAAATAATTGACAATTTTGAATTGTTAAAAGAGGGAGAGATCGTCACTATTTCTATTAATTCAGAAGATGGGATGCCTCTTTCAGTCGATATGCCTGCAAGTGTAATTTTAGAAATTACTCAAACTGAGCCAGGAGTAAAAGGAAATACTGCTACAAATGCAACAAAATCTGCTATCACTGAAACAGGTGCTAGAATAAATGTTCCTTTATTTATAAATGAAGGAGACAAAGTTAAAGTAGAGACAGAAAAAGGTCTTTATCAAGAAAGAGTTAAAGAATAAATAATTTAAAATTAAAAAAATGAGTGTACTAGTTAATAAAAGTTCTAAAATTATAGTTCAAGGTTTTACTGGAGCAGAGGGGACTTTTCATGCTACTCAAATGATAGAATACGGAACCAATGTTGTAGGAGGGGTAACTCCAGGAAAAGGAGGACAGAAACATTTAGACAAACCGGTTTTTAACTCAGTATTAGATGCTGTTAATGAAACTGGTGCGAATACTTCTATCATTTTTGTGCCCCCTGCTTTTGCTGGGGATGCAATTATGGAATCAGCTGATGCTGGTATTGAGGTTATAATCGCCATTACTGAAGGTATTCCAGTTGCAGATATGGTAAAAGTAGTACCTTATGTTAAGAATAAGGGAGCCATTTTAATTGGACCCAACTGTCCAGGAGTTATTACTCCTGATGAAGCTAAAGTTGGGATTATGCCAGGTTTTGTTTTTAAAAAGGGAAGTGTTGGAATTATATCTAAGTCAGGAACATTAACTTATGAAGCTGCTGATCAAGTAGTTAGAGAAGGATTAGGTATAACTACAGCAATTGGAATAGGTGGAGATCCAATAATTGGAACAACCACAAAGGATGCTGTTATGTTATTAATGAATGATCCTGAAACTAAGTGTATAGTTATGATTGGTGAGATCGGTGGTCAACTTGAAGCTGATGCGGCTTATTGGATTAAATCACAAAACAATCCAAAGCCTGTAGTTGGTTTTATTGCAGGGGAGACTGCTCCAAAGGGAAGGACAATGGGTCATGCAGGTGCTATTGTTGGAGGTTCTGACGACACTGCTGAAGCAAAAAAAAGAATTATGAGAGAATGTGGTATTCATGTAGTAGATTCCCCTGCTAAAATTGGAGCTAAAGTCTCTGAAATACTAAATTAAATGAAACTTTTAAAAGATAAAGTTGCAGTCATTACTGGAGCATCTAGGGGTATAGGTAGAGGAATTGCTATAGAATTTGCCAAGCAAGGTTGTAATGTTGCTTTTACATATTCTAAATCAGCAGAACAAGCAAATGAATTGGTTGTTGAATTGAATAAGTTTAATGTTGATGTCAAAGGATATAAAAGTGATGCATCTAGCTTTTCTGCTTCTGAACTTTTAATTGAAGAAGTTTTGAAAGACTTTTCAAGTATTGATGTTTTAGTAAATAATGCTGGAATTACTAAAGATAATTTATTAATGAGATTGAGCGAACAAGATTTTGATGATGTAATTAAGGTAAATCTAAAATCTGTTTTTAATATGACTAAGGCTATTCTAAAAACTTTTTTAAAACAACGAAAGGGTTCTTTAATCCATATGAGCTCAGTTGTTGGAGTTAAAGGAAATGCTGGGCAGTCTAACTATTCAGCTTCAAAAGCAGGTATTATCGGATTTTCTAAATCAATTGCTCTAGAACTTGGCTCCAGAAACATAAGAAGTAATGTTATTGCTCCAGGATTTATAGAAACGGAAATGACAAAAAAATTATCAGAAGAAATTGTTGAAAAATGGAGAAACGGTATACCTTTGAAAAGAGGAGGTACTCCTGAGGATATTGCAAATGCATGTATTTTTCTAGCTTCAGATTTATCTTCTTATATTACGGGTCAAGTTTTAAATGTTGACGGTGGAATGTTAACATAAACAAATATTAACTATTAATTAAAAAACTAAATATATTATGCAACGTTTACCAAAAATCGGTTTACCCATTCTCGCAGTGGGATTTTTTATACTAATTCTAATTTCCAGATCATCAGTGAACATCGGTTATGGAGAAGCTGGGGTGTTATTTAGAACTTTTGCAGGGGGAGTGGTAACTGATGAGCCAGCTTTAGGTGAAGGATTTACTATAATTTCTCCATGGAATAGTGTTTTTCTATATAATGTTAAACAGCAAGAATTTTTTGAAGGAAATATGCAAGTTTTATCTTCTAATGGTCTTGAAATATCTTTAGATGTTTCTGTTTTGTATCAGCCTGATGTTGAAAAACTAGCATTATTACATCAACAAAAGGGAGAAAACTATGTCAATATAGTTTTAATACCTCAGATCAGAGCTGTAGCTAGATCAGTTGTTGGAAGATATACCCCCGAACAATTGTATTCCACAAAAAGAGATGCAATTCAAAAGGAAATATTTGAAGAAACACAAAAAGTACTCAAAGACCAATATATTCAGTTAAATGCTGTTTTAGTAAGAGACGTTACTTTGCCTCAAGCAATTAAGGAAGCAATTGAAAGAAAACTTGGTCAAGAACAAGAAGCTTTGGAATACGAATTTAGAATTGCAAAGTCTATTAAGGAGGCTGAAAGACAGTTAATTGATGCTGAAGGTAAAGCCAAAGCTAATAGAATTTTAAGTGCTTCATTGACTGATAAAATTCTTCGAGAAAAAGGAATTGAAGCAACATTAAAACTATCACAGTCTCCAAATTCAAAAGTTATTGTAATTGGATCTGGAAAAACTGGAATGCCAATAATTTTGGGTAATAATTAAATATAACATGTAAAAAAAAGCCCTGTGATATATTATCGTCAGGGCTTTTTTTTTAATTTTATATATCAATTCGAAATCTTTTAATGGGTTTTGGTTTTAATAATTTTAGAGTATTTAAATTATAGAATGCAAAAGATAACTAAAGAAACTCTTTCTTTTCTTGATGAACTTAATCTTAATAATAATAGAAGTTGGTTTGAAGCTAACAAGCTCAGATATCAAAGTATTAAAAATGAAGTAACTCTCTTTTCACATGGGGTAATTGATAAACTTAATGAGCACGATAATATAGAAAACTCTAAATTTTTTAGAATATATAGAGATGTGAGATTTTCAAAAGATAAAACGCCCTATAAAACTAATTTAGGTTTATCATTTAAAAGAATTTTACCCAGTTTAAGAGGAGGTTACTACTTTCACATAAAACCAAACGAAAGTTTTATTGCCTGTGGTTTTTTTAACCCTAATAAAGATGATTTATTAAGAGTAAGAAAAGAGCTCGAATATGAATCTAATGACTTTAGAGATATAATTAATGACAAATCTTTGAGAAACAATTGGGGTGAGATTGATGGTAATCCACTAAAAACAAATCCTAGAGGATTTTCAAAAGACAATTTTAACATTGATCTTATAAAAATGAAAAGATATATTTTCATAAAAAAGTATACTGATAAATTCGTACTTTCTAATGATTTTATTGATAAAATGTCTAATGATTTTAAAACAATGAGACCATTTCTTAATTATATGTCAATAATTCTAACTACTGATTTAAATGGGATTTCAATTATAGAGAATGGTTAGTATATTTAGATTTTTATTATTTCTATTTATAAGCTCTTTAAACGCCCAAAAAATTCCTATTATAATTGATGCTGATACCGCAAATGAAGTAGACGATTTATTTGCTATATCTGGTGCTTTGTCCGAGCCAACTTTTAATATTATTGGAATTACAGCCTCTCAATTTAACACTTCTCCTTTAGCTTCACTACAATCAGCATCAGAGAGTAAAAAAATAAATGATGAAATTTTAGAATTAGCTAAAATGAGTTCAATTCCCTCTCTATTGGGAAGTAATCAACCGATTACTAGTATCTCAAATATCAAAAATTCTCAAGCATCAACTTTTATATTAAAAAATGCAAGACAGTATTCTAAACATAATCCACTTCATATAGTAATTCTTGGTTCATGCACAAATATTGCAACTGCAATAATTAATGCTCCGGATATTTTAGATAAAATAAAAGTATATTATTTGGGTTTTTGGCATGATCAAATAACGAACTCTTATAATAAAAATGAGTTTAACTCCAGAAATGATCCCTTGGCAATGAATTTTTTACTTGATTCACCTAACCTAGACCTCTCAGTCATGACGGCTACAACATCTCAACATCTTGTTTTTGAGAGAAAGGAATTAGATGTTTTTCTATCAAAAAATAGTCCTTTAGGACTCTATTTAAAGAACAGGTGGGATTCATATCAAAGGTGGTTTACTGATGAGGATAAAGAAAAAAATAAATGGATAATGTGGGATATTGCAATAATAGAAGCTATTGCTAATGATAAATATTCCGAATTCAGTTATTTTGAAACACCACCAGTGAATGTAAACCGAAAGATTAAAATTTTTACAAAAATTAATGTTTTGGAAATGAAAAAAAGATATTGGGAAAAAATTCAAATATTTAATATTAAAAATGAATGATGAATATTGAACTAGGAACACCGATAAGTAAATTAATAAAATTACTTAATAAGTATCATGTTTTATTTGATAAAGAGATCATTAAAGAGGTAACTAAGGCTGGTGAGGGGAATATGAATGTAGTTTTAAGAGTGAAAACAAATCATCGATCTTTTATATTCAAACAATCAAGACCATATATTCAAAAATATCAAGATATTCTGGCTCCTATTAATAGAATAGATGTAGAGTACAATTTTTATAAATCTATCAACATTGAAAGTAATTATAATTTCCCTAAAATATTAAATTATTGTAAACAGGATTATTTTATGATTCAAGAAGACTTGGGTTCCCTAGAAGATTTTTCGACGATTTATTCAAGAAAAAAAATAAGTAATTCTTCAATAATTAAGCTTACTAAAGTTTTGAACGATATACATTCATCTAAATATGATGTTAATTATCCTAAAAACAGTGAGCTTAAGAAATTGAATCATCAACACATATTTATATTACCCTTCGTTAAAGAAAATGGTTTTTCCTTAAATTCAATCCAGCCAGGCTTAGAAAATTTAGCACACTTATTTATAAAAGACATTTCTCTAATAAATAAATCGAAAACTATAGGTGAAAGATACCTTGATACCGGTGAAACTTTATTACATGGTGATTTTTATCCAGGTAGTTGGATAAGAAATAAAGAAGAAATATATGTAATAGATCCTGAATTTAGTTTTCTAGGAGATTTAGAATTTGATTTAGGAGTTTTTATAGCTCATATTATTATTGCTACTCAAGAAAAAAAATATTTGCCTGATATAATTAGCTATTATTCTGGTAGTGTGGATGTTGAATTGATTAATAATTATACTGGAATCGAGATAATTAGAAGAATTATAGGTTTGGCTCAATTACCAATTAATTTATCTATTGTAGAAAAAGAAAAATTATTAAATTTCTCAAAAGGTCTTATTTTAAATTAGTATGAAAAAAATTGCATATATAGGTGCTGGAAGTATACAGTTTGGTCCAATAATAGTTCAAGACATATTGTTAAGTGATAAGCTTTGCAAACAAGGTTTAGAGATCTACTTGATGGACATCGAACTATCTCACTTAGATCATGTGTTTAAACATGCAGAATATGTGAATGATAAACTAAATCGTAACGTTAAAATTATTAAAACTGACAATAAAGAAGAAGCAATTCGTAATTCAGATTTTGTTATTTGTGCGCTAGAAAAAGATAGAAATATATTTTGGTCTCAGGATTTTCACATACCCAGAAAATACGGATTTAAACAAGTTTATGGAGAAAATGGGGGGGTAGGATCATTATTTCATGCACTAAGAAATATTAAAATAATAGTTGATTTAGCTAAGGATATGGAAAGTTTATGTCCGAATTCAATGCTTTTAAATTTTTCAAATCCTGAACACAAAATATGTGAAGCAGTAACTCGATTAACAAAAATCAAAACTGTTGGACTATGCCATGGTGTCTTTATGGGAAGAAAGCAGCTTTCGGAACTACTAGATATTCCTCTATCAGATCTTCAAACAAAAGCATGTGGTATGAATCATTTTAGCTGGTTTCAAGAAATTAAGCAGAAATCAACAGGGAAAGACCTTTATCCAAAATTAAAAGCTATTGAAAAAGATGGGGATTGGATTGCGAAGTGGCATGAACTAGCATTAGGAAGAATATTATTTCGAAGATTTGGTCAATGGCCTTCTCCGGCATCAAATCATTATGGTGAATATGTCAGATGGGCTGAAGAATTTGTCATTCCTCAATTACAATTTTTTTATGATCCTTTTGATGGACATCCATGGGAGAATAAACAAATACCAGAAGGAGTTTATACAGTTGATAAGGTCAATTTTAATAGAGAATGGAAAAAGGATTGGACTAAAAAACTACTTCCTGTTGGTTCTGTAGAGGAAATTAAATTAGAAAATGAAGATGGAAGCTTTAAAAGTTCAGGAGAAATAGCCACTTTGATAATGGAGTCAGTTGTGTCAAATGAAAAAAAATGGCTTGAGGCTGTCAATGTCACTAATAATGGGGCGATACCAAATTTACCTTATGACATGGTTGTTGAAGTTCCTGCTTATTGTGATGGAGAAGGAGTAAAGGCAATTAGTATGGATCCAATTCCGGAGGCTATAGCTGCAACAATTAGACTTCATGCAAGTATTCACAAGCTTCTTGTTGATGCTTACAGTGAAGAATCTAAAGATAAACTCCTGCAGGCAATTCTCATTGAGCCTACTGTAAATTCATATAGAAATGCAGTAGACATGTGTAATGAAATGTTAAAACTTCAAAAAGATGTTTTACCTACACTTAAATAGAAATAACTATGAACCTAGAATTACTAGACTGGATTGTAATTTTTATTTATTTATTTATTTCACTTTTTATAGGTATTTTTTTGGTGAAACATAAAAATACTAACATAACTGATTTTTTTGTTGCAGGGAGAAGTCTTCCTTGGTGGTTACTGGGAACATCTATTGCAGCAACATGGTTCGCAACCGATGCTCCACTCGCAGTTACAGCTCTAGTGAGAACTAAAGGTATTTACAGTAACTGGTTATGGTGGTATCTGGGAACAGGAATTATTATGATGGTATTTTTTTATGCTAAGAATTGGAGACGTGCAGAAATTATTACTGATGCCGAAATAATTGAACTTAGATACAGTGGGAGAACTGCATCAATACTCAGAGGTTTTACGGCAGGTTTTTATGGAATTTTTAAAAACTGCATTACTTTGGGTTGGGTAATATTGGCAATGTTAAAGTTCTCAAATGTTATGTTGGGATGGAGTGCAGAATTTGCATTGTTAATCACCTTGACATTTGCACTAATTCATACTTTAATCTCAGGAATTAAAGGTGTTGTTATACTTGATATGTTTCATTTTACCGTTGGAACAATTAGTACAATTATTTTAGCAATCATTATTTTATTTAATGTAGGAGGTCCAAAAGAACTATCTAATAAAATTATTGAATCAACGGAATCTCCCTCTGCTATTTTAGATATGATGCCAAATCTATCAAATATCGGTCCGATAGAAATGATTTCCTTTTTGTGTTTAATTGGAGTTTTATGGCTTGGTCAAGCTCAAGGAGACGGTTTCATAGTTCAGAGATTGTTTTCTGCTAAAAATGAAAAACATGCAATTAAAGCATCTTTATGGTTTGCTGTTGCTGGAATAGTGATACTAACCTGGCCTTGGATAGTTGT
Source organism: uncultured Flavobacteriaceae bacterium (assembly GCA_964432535.1). GTDB lineage: Bacteria > Bacteroidota > Bacteroidia > Flavobacteriales > Flavobacteriaceae > Marivariicella. Next base: position 21,346 of record CAYSNJ010000004.1, read on the forward strand.
TGGTTTAGGATCTATAATACTTCTTCCTTTTTCAACTGCATCTCCAGAATTAATTGCTGATCCAGAGTTAGCTTACCCACTAATGATTGTTAAAGTTCTTCCTGCTGGTCTTAAGGGTCTTTTAGTAGCTGCTTTTATGGCTGCTTTTATGAGTACAGTTGATACACATTTGTGTTGGGGATCATCATATATGGTTAATGATATATATAAAAGATTTATTTATAAAAATGCAAGTGATAAACACTACCTGTTAATATCAAGAATTAGTATTGTTTTACTTTTAATTATTTCAGGTTTCGTAGCCTGGCAAATGGATAGTATTTCCAATGCTTGGATATATATAATAGAGGTTATGTCCGGGGTAGCTATTATAGGAATGTTAAGATGGTATTGGTGGAGGATTAATGCTTGGTCTGAAATAACAAGTATGATTTCTGCACTTTTACTAGCTAATGGTATGATCATATTTACTGCTATTTTTAAAATGGGATTAATTAATGAGATACTCTACAATAAACTATCAATTATCTACGAAGATGAATATTCATTAATTAGAGCTACTTTAATTCTAATTATTTCAACAGCTTTAAGCTTGGGTGTAACTTTTTTAACAAAACCTACTGATAGAGAGCATTTAGTTAAATTTTATAAAAAAATAAGACCTAGAGGTTTTTGGGGCCCTATCTCAAGTCAAATCAAGAGTTTTGACAATTCTAGTGATGAAATAATAAATAGTTGGATTGGTTTTGTTTTTGGTGTTTTGTTCCTAAACAGTACTCTGTTTAGTGTTGGACACCTCGTAATAGGAAATTATTTTTTTTCTTTTTTATTACTAATAATTGGTCTTATTTTTGGACGATTTACAATTTTAAAACTTGAAAAAGTATTCACATTTAATGAAAAAATATAAAGCATGAAAAAGATTTTACTTATAACTATCTTAATTATAACCGCAAGTTGTTCTTCATTTAAGTTTATTGGACAACCAATATCTTTTAATGTAAATGAATTTAATAAACCTGAATCAATTGATGATAATATTAAAGAAAATTGGTCTTTGTTAGATATTAATTCTGATATGATTCCCGGAATGAGCATTTTAAAAGCAAATAATGAACTGATTAAAAATCAGAAAGGCAAAAGTGTTATAGTTGCAATTATTGATTCGGGTGTTGAAATTGGTCATCCGTATTTGTCACCATATATATGGAATAATTCTGACGAGATTCCAAATAACAAAATTGACGATGATAAAAATGGTTATGTAGATGATATTAATGGATGGAATTTCTTGGGAGATTCAAATAAGGAGAACCTAGAATATGTGAGATTATTCAAAAAAACCAGTTTGGAAGATCCTATGAGTAAAGTCTACAAAAAAGAAATTGATGAAGCCATAAGTAAAAATAATGAAACAATAAGTAGGGTAAAATATCTTTATGGGATGTTATTCAAATCTGACAGTTTAATTTCTTCAACTTTAGGGAAGGAAAAATTTACTATTGTTGAAGCAAAAGATATACCGATTAAAACCATTAAAATAGAAGAAGCAATCAGATTTTTAGAATTTGCAAAATCTAACAGTTGGTCTTTGCAAAGTTTATCAGAAGCTTCGGAATATTATCAATCAAGTAATAACTTTCACAATAATATTAATTTTAACGGTAGGGAAGTAGTTGGAGATGACCCAGATGACTTCAGTGATAGTAATTATGGAAATTCAGACGTTTTAGATAGAAATAAGCATGGCACTCATGTGGGTGGTATAGTAAGAAGTATTTCTAAGAGTGCAATAATTATGCCTATTAGGTGTGTTCCTGATGGGGATGAGTACGATAAAGATGTTGCTTTATCAATTAGATACGCCGTAGATAATGGAGCTACAATTATTAATTTTAGCTTTGGGAAAAAATATTCTCCTCACTCTGATTGGGTCATTGATGCTATGAAGTATGCTGAGGAAAGAGACGTTTTAATTGTTAACGCCGCGGGAAACGATTCAAATAATATTGATCTAATTGAAAATGAATCTTACCCTACGGATCAAAAAGATGGAAATGAGTTCTTGAATAATCTTATTACGGTTGGAGCTTCTTCCTATAGCTTTGATTCAGGTCAAGTTGCATATTTTTCAAACTTCGGTTCTAAAAACGTAGATTTATTTGCCCCTGGTTTTCAGATTTATTCTTCAGTTTTAGACGGTAAGTTTGAATATCTAAATGGCACATCAATGGCAGCTCCAAATGTTACAGGTGTTGCAGTAGTTTTAAGATCATTCTATCCAAAATTATCAGCTTCATCAATTAAGCACATATTAATGTCATCGGGTGTTGACATGAATAAAACATTAAAAAAACCTAAATCAGACGATATTTTAGATCCCAATTCATTTTCAAGATCAGGAAAAACAGTTAATTTATATAATGCTCTTTTGTTTGCTTCAAACTATAAGGAAAAAGATCCATTGGGTTTTTTAAGAAAATTTAAATCTAAGAATTGATTAAAAAATGAAAATTAACAGATTTAATGATTATTCTTTAATGAGCTCTTATGGATCTCAAATCTGTGTTGATTTTATTAAAAAAAAACCTAATTCATTATTATCAGTTGCAACTGGAAATTCTACTTTAGGATTGTACAAGGAATTCAAAAAGTATTTTATATCCAATACTAATTTTTTTTCTAAGATTAAAGTATTAAAATTAGATGATTGGATATTGAATTCTGATTCTGAAAATTTAGGTTTTTGTGAAAAATATATTCGATTTAATATTTTACTTCCTCTGGGTATTAGTATGGATAGGTATATTTCATTTAATGCAAATACTAGTAATCCAGAAGCAGAATGTTTAAGAATTTATAATGAAATTAGAGCATTAGGATCAATTGATATTTGCATACTTGGACTTGGAAAAAACGGTCACTTAGGTTTTATAGAACCTGGGGCTCCTTTTCACATAAAACCATATGTTGCCAAACTTTCAAAGGAGTCACAAAACCATGAAATGGTATCAAAGCATAATACTAAATATATAAGCGGATTTACATTAAGTATTAATCAAATACTATCATCTAAAAAAGTAATTATATTGGTTTCTGGAGAAGGAAAACAAAATGCTATAAAAGATTTGTTGTCAGGAGAAATATCCACTAATTGCCCAGCCTCTTTTTTATGGCTTCACAATGATGTAGAATGCTTAATAAATGAAAATATTTAGCTTTTAACTAATTTTTTTAATGCAACCCATTGTTTCAAAGTATCTCTTGATTCTGAAGCGGGATACCCAAGTATTGACTTTCCATCTGAAAAATCTGAAATAACCCCTGAGCAAGCTCCAACACTAACGCCTGAACCGAGAGTTACATGATCCTTTATTTTAGCACCACCACCAATCATAACTCCATCTCCTAAAATTACTGATCCAGCTAGACCAGAACTTCCTGACATGACACAAGATTTTCCCAGTATACAATTATGTGCAATTTGAACAAGATTATCTATTTTGCATCCATCACCAATTATAGTACTATTGAATTTAGCTTTATCAACGCAAGTATTTGCTCCAATTTCAACATTATTTCCAATAACTACGTTTCCAATATGTGGAATTTTAACAAGTCCAGATCCGTCTGGAGCAGGTCTGAAACCAAAACCGTCTGAGCCTATACTAGCATTGTTGTGAAATATGCACTGGTTTCCAATAACAGTATTTTCTCTTATTACGGTTCCAGACCATACAACACAACTATCACCTATAATTGTATTATCAAAAACACTAACATTTGAATATAATGTACTACCAGAGCCAATAACTACTCCCTTCCCTATATAACAAAAAGCACCTATTTTCACATTGCTTCCTAATTTTGCGGTAGGATGAATATTTGAAGAAGAGTGAATATCCTGTTCAAATACAGGTCCATTTTTAGGAGAAAAAATCTCTAATAATTTAGCCATTGCTATATCTGCGTCTTTTACTTTAATAATAGGTCTGTCTATACCTTCAATTTTTATAGACTCGTTAACAATTACAGCTCCAGCTTTTGAATTATTCCAATATTTTAAAAATTTACGACTTCCAATAAAGGTTACTTCATCTTCATTTGCATTTTTTAAGTCATTCAACCCACTGAAAAATATGTTTTTTTTATTTTGAATCTTACCGGATACAAACTCAGATATCTGTTCTAAACTATAGGTTTTCATACTGTAATTTTCACAAAAATATAATATATTATTATATTTAAGCAAAAAAACAAACACAATGAATAGAGTATTAATAAATATGGGGATAGTACTAATTACATTATTTAGTTGTAAAAACGAGACTAAAAAAGAATTAAGTGTTTTAAATAACCAGGATTCTAATGAAATTATCTTTATTTTAGAACTAAACACTAAAGATAATTCTAGAAATGATGTTGAAGAATTCACTCAATATTTATCTGATTTTATTGTTGAAAGAGAGCCGTCAAGTGTTTACGGTTATTTTATTTCAGACGATGGTAAAAAAGTAACTTTACTTGAGCGATATAACAATAGTCAAGATGGAATTCAACATGGAATAGATTTTATAAATGGCCCAAATTTTGACAAGTTTTTTAAAGTATTCGAAATTGAATCATTTATTACTCTTGGTAACCCAACTGATGAATTTAAAAAATGGACCTCTGAAAATGGTTTTATAATTGAATATAGAGAATCTATTGGTGGATATGTTAGAAGATGAAATGGTATATTTAATATAATTAATATTTATGCGCATATCAAATAAAGTAAATACATCATTTATAAAGAAAAAAAGAAGTTTTAGTCTAGTCTCAATATCAATGGAGATTTTGCTTGTCACCCTAGGAATATTAATAGCTCTTGCCATTGACAATTGGAACACAAATAGACTTGAGCAAAATGAAATTCGGGAATATGTTGTTGAAATGCATAAGGAGTTTGAATCGGTTTTAAAATATCAGGATACAAAAATTGAAGTATTTGATTGGCAATTAGATAGGCTTTCAAGAATGATCAATATTTTGGGGAGTCAACAAAAAGATTCTATTAATGTTTTAAAAAACAACTTAGAGGTCATTACTCAGACCTATGGAGTTGAAGCTTATACACTTCCAGTTACTGAAGAGTTTATCAATCTAGATTATATTAATAAAATCAAGAATGATTCATTAAAGCAAGCACTTAAGAAATACGATCTAATTAAAAAAAGCGCTGAAGTTATTTGGGATTATGCACAAGCTCAATACGATAACAGAATAGAGCCCTTTCTAACTAAAAACTTAAATTATCCAGAGATTGCAGGAATTAATGGACTTGATGGTCTAAAAATCCCAAATAATTTAAAAACAAATTTTAATAAATTATACGACAGTCAGGAGCTTTTTAATATAATTGGATTTAAAATAGAAACAATTTCTATAGAAAAATATCGACTTGAAAAAGGAATATTGAGTTTTAAAAATATTAAAAGTCAGCTTTACAAAGAATTAGACAAGACTCATTAATCTATATGATATTTAATATTTATAAATTTATTTATTGATGAAAAGAATTATAAAAGTATTCGCCACAATCAGTTTATTCATTGCTTGCAACAATTCATCTGAAAACTTTAGTGAACAAACTTTATTAAGTCCTGAAACTGTTGAAGTTTATCTTTTAGATTCCTTGAATGATTCAAGAGGCTTTTGCATTGATATAGTGGGATCAAAAACTAACGCTGATATTGATAAGGGATTGCAAACACATTCATGCTATTCGTATCAAGGACAAATTTCTATAGATCAAGGTTTTGATCGAGTTAAAATAGATGAAAATGAATTTTATATTCCTTTTTTTAATGTTTGTATGGAGGCAGAAAAAATTGAAGATTTGTCAAATTTGAATTTAAAAACTTGTGATGGAAACGAAAAACAAAAGTTTATTCTTCAAAATGATGGCAAAATACAACCGTTGACTAATTTCAATCTCTGTTTAACAGTCTCTGATAGTTATAGAGAAGGTGGTGGGGGTAATCCTGTTCACTTAATTCGTAATTTAAGTCTTCAATTTTGTAATGATACATCATCATCTTCTTCAAGACAAAAATGGGGTGTAAGAAAAAGCAAATGAATAAGTTCATGGTTCTTTTTTTGTTTTTGTCGATACAAGTTAAATCTCAAAAAGTTCAAAAAGGGTTTGTCAAATTAAATAAAGAAATACCCTCTATAGTTTTTGATCTTAGATATGGAACTTCAGAAAACTTTATGGGTAAACCCGTTGATGGATACTATTCAGAAACAGCTTTAGGCACTATTGAGCTTTCAATTGGCTTAAAAAAAGCTCAAAGTATCTTAAAGTCTTATGGTTTAGGAATTAAAATTTTTGATAGTTATCGTCCACAAACTGCTGTAAATCATTTTATCCGTTGGTCTAAAGTTACTTCGGATACAATTAATAAAATAAAATACTACCCTGAATTAAACAAAAACTCTCTTTTTGACCTTGGATTTATTTCATCAAAGAGTGGACACAGCAGAGGAAGTACTGTTGACCTAACACTTATTTTCTTGAGTGGAAAGAATAAAGGAAAAGAAGTTGATATGGGAGGGGAGTGGGACTATTTTGGTGATTTGTCAAATTATAATTTTCAAGCATTATCCGATAATCAAAAACATAATAGAAA
>CAYSNJ010000004.1:28029-54945 GCA_964432535.1 uncultured Flavobacteriaceae bacterium
TTATTCCTTACGAAAAAGAATGGTGGCATTTTACATTATTAAATGAACCTTTTCCTAATACTTATTTTGATTTTATTGTTAAATAAATATTTTCTGTATTTATATTATATCACTAATAGAAGAAGTTGAAGATATTATTTATATTCACAAATTATGAATCAACATAATGAAAAAGTTATTTCTTCTACAATTATTTGTTTCATTGGCTATTTCATGTAAAAATGTAGCTCATGAAACCTCAACGAACACCTTTAATGGTTATAGTTATGAATATGTGATATATCACCTTACAGAAACTCCTGGCATTTTTAATTATATTTTTTTTCAAATTTTAAATTAGAAACTCTTCCTGCATCAAGTTCAAAACCCACAATTACTTTATTTTCTCTGTTAAAATGAATTAAACCATTATCTATGGTAAATTTATCAATGCCAAATTTTATAAGATCTTGTACTTTGTAATCTGCAATTTTAACTTTCAACTTTCCATCTTTAAGGATTACCAAGTAATTAAAATCCAACTCTTCACTGTAAAAATTTCCTGTATAATCTTGTAAATTACTGATAGATTGATTTAGTAAAAGCTTTTTTGATTTATTCTTATTGCTTTGTCCTGTATTCTCTTCTTTATTTTGAGGTTCTTCGGAAAATTCATTTTTAAGCATTATGTCAGCTATCTGAAGTGATTTGACTGTTGGACTTGAATCCCCTCTGTTCGCAAGTATAATTATAGAAGTTTTTTCCTCTGGGAATCGCATTAATTGAGCCCGATATCCAGCTAGTGATCCTGCGTGACTAACTGTTTTTAATCCCCTGTAAACTCCATTATTTAAAGCAAACGCATAACCACTGCTTTCGCCATTATTTAATAGACCTTCTTTGTGCATTTTATTGATAATCTTTTGCCCTCCTTTACCGAGTTTGTTATTATAAAAATTCTGATCCCATAAAAACAAGTCTTCTATATTAGAGTATACTCCTCCAGAACCAACAAGATCAAATCTCATGATTAAATTATCAAAACCTTCTTTGTTACTTCTCTTTTTATAACTAAACACCCTGTTTTTAATAAGATCTGTATTGTCGTCATAAAAAAGTGAATTTTTCATTCCTAAAGGCTCAAAAATATTCTCGTGTGCAAAAATTTTCAAGGACTGACCAGCTGCTTTTTCAATTATCATTGCAAGCATAAAATAACAAGAGTTACTATACAGATATTTTTCTCCTGGTGAGAAGTTTAATTCTTTTTGTTTTTTTATAAGTTCATAAACTTCATTTTTATCTGTTTTATCTAAATAGCTTCTACCTCTTAAATACATTAAAGTCAAATAGTCACGAACACCGCTGGTATGATGAATAAAATGCCGAATAGTTAAAGGGCTATCGTATTCTGGAAAATCTGGCAAGTATTTTTGAATTTTATCATCAAGATTTAATTTTCCTTGTTCTTCAAGTAGTAATATACTAAATGTTACAAATTGTTTTGAAACTGAACCAATATAAAAAACTGAAGAAGATGTTATTTTTATATTATGCTCTAAGTCTCCAATCCCATATCCATTAGAATAAATAAGATTACCATCTTTAACAATTCCTAATGCAGCTCCTGGAGTGTCTGGTTTATTCCATTCTATGAAAATATCATCAATTGATTGACTTTCTTCAATTTGACCAAACGAACAAAAAACAATAGAAGAGTAGAGTAGTAGTGATGCAAAATAGTTCTTCATTAGAGTATGATTTTTTATATTTATAAAAATATGGAAATAAAAACAACCATCTTACAAAATGATTTAAGAGTTCTTTTAGGCATAATAATGATTTATATAGGTCTTGGACATTTAACTTTTAGTAGAATTGAATTTCAAGCACAGGTACCTACTTGGATAACTAGCAAAGAAAATTTAATGGATTTTGTGATTCTTGCATCCGGGATTGCAGAAATTATTTTTGGTGTTTTAATGGTCCTAGGTAGAAAATTAAAAGTAATGACCGGTATTAGTTTAGCAATTTTTTACATTTTAATTTTTCCAGGGAATATCAATCAATATGTAAACAATATAAATGCTTTTGGTTTAAATACAGATACCAGACGTCTATTACGTTTGTTTTTTCAGCCTGTATTGGTATTATGGGCTTTGTGGTCATCCGGAGGATTGTATTATTTAGTAAAGAGAATAAGAAATTAAGAAGAATTAGGCGCTTATTTGTATATAAATTATCATAAACGTAAATTTTTTAAAACTGAAAATCATAAATTTTTTCGAAAATTATGTTTTTATTATGAGATCAAGCCATTTCACAAACTATGATAATTATATTGATCCAATACCATCCAAATAATAGGTTATAGTTTATAAATCTAAAACCCTGAAAAAGATTATAAGGTATTTTGTTCACACAAATATATACTTGCTTTAAATCAGAGATTTTTAATTTATAAAATCTGAAAGTAGTTTGTGAAAATGATGTACTCCCTTTTCTCTAGTAGGAGAGAAGCGACCTGATTTATAAAATGAGGAATTAATTCCTTTTTGAACTCCTTCAACTACAAACTCATCCTCTCTTTCTACCTTATCTAAAATTGCTCCAGCACCATTACTTAATTTAGACTCATCATAAACATACGATTTAAAAGAAACTCTTGTTTGCTTAATCGATAGAGGTTTAACAATATTAACTGATAACCCCCAGGGATAAAAGTTAAACATAAGGTTTGGAAAAATCCAATAGTAATATGCTGCAACATTTTTACCATAATCAGGATGATTTTTGGGTAAATCAAAAACTTCTTCACTGGAGTCTGTATAGCCAATTTGAAGATTCATTTTATCATATACTACTGTTTCATATTCTCCATAGTCTAGTACATCGTTAAGATCATTATGAACAAACGGGATGTGGAATCCCTCTAAAAAATTATCACAATAAAGTGCCCAATTTGAATTAACTAGGTAATCCTTGCTTTTATTCTCATCTAACTTGAATTGATTAATGGGGAGAAAACCAATTCTTTCGTTCATAATTTTAATGGTGTCATTAATCTCAAATTTTGGATTAATCCCTGCAAATAAAAATGGACCTAACTTTTCTATCTTAAATTCATTTAAATGATCACAGGCTCTTGGAAAATCTTTTGTTTTTTGAAACTCTGGCATTGATTTAAATTTTCCATTTAAATCAAATTTTCTTCCATGATAGCCACATGTTAAACTCTTATACTTACCAGGATCACTAATTACGATGTTCCCCCTGTGGGTGCAGACATTAGAAAAACACTTTATTTCATCGTTATTATCTCTGACTAAAACCATGGGTTCACTCAAGAAATTATCCAACAATATGAATGGATAAGCACTTTTACTTAAAGGGATTAGGCTATTTTCATCTCCAACAAAATGCCAAGCTTTTAGAAAAATATTTTTTTTGACTTTTTTGAAAACCTTTTTACTTCTGTAAAAAGAGGATGGTAAGGTTTCAGCTTCTTCAATATTTGGGTTTATGTAGTATTTTTCCATTTTCTTTTAATTGTTTATTTCCTTTTCAACCAAAAATAAAAAGGAATACCAGTTAGTAACATAATAAAACCTAAGGTTACAGTTTCAATTCCACAACCAATTATTATCCAAATTGAAAAAATAAATGCTAAAAAAGAAATTATTAGTCTAAAATTATTGGTCTTTGATAAAAGAGCCAGACAAGCTGTGGAAAATAAATATGGAGTTATAACAGATAAAGTAGATAATTTAATCATGAAGGTGAAGGCTTCAACCAAAGTTTTAGAGAAGTTAAAAAGTAAAAGAAATGAGATTAAAATACTGGAGATTATAATTCCTGAAATAGGGGAGTTGTTACTGTTTCTCTTCCCAAATATCTTAGGAAACAACCTGTCAATAGAAGCTGACATTGGAATCTGTCCTTGAATAAGGATCCACCCATTTAAAGCACCCATGGTAGCGATAACCGCGCCAATAGCAACAATTTTTCTAGAAAAACTACCTGAAATTATTTCTGCAGCATCAGCAAAAGGAGCATTTGAATTAGCTAAATCATCAAGAGGTATTAATCCCATTATAGAGATAGTACTCATTAGATATATAATTATGGTAAATAATGTACCATAAATAGTAGCTTTTTTGATTGTTTGACTTGCATTATTAACTTTATCACTAGGTATAGTCGCACTTTCCATGCCTAAAAAGGCGAAAAAAGTTAAAGTTGTTGTTGCAGTTATAGCTTCAAAATCAGATTGATCTGAGGCATTAAAAGGATAAAAATTACTAAAATCAATATAAAATAAACCGATAAAGCCTATAATGACTATTGGGATAATTTTTAGTACAGTTGTAACAGTCTGAACAAGACCAATAGTGCTTATTTTTCTTGAATTTATCCATGTAAAAAACCAAATAAAAAATAATCCTGTACAAATTGATAACATTGGATTGGAGTTAAGTTCTGGAAATAATACACCTAAATATCCAAGTAATGCAACAGTAATAGCTGCATTTGTACACCAAATAGAAATCCAATATCCCCAAGCAACAACAAATGCAGGTAAATCGCCAAATGATTTCCTTGTGTAATAATACGGTCCACCAGGATTTTTATTTGAAATTTTAGATAATTCTCCGAATACTAATGCTAATAAAATAGCACCTACAGATGAAAACAGCCAACCAATTATACTTATTGTACCATATATAGCTAAGGATGCAGGAAGTAAGAATATACCAGAGCCAACCATATTTCCAATAACTAGGGAAGTACTAGACCAAAATCCTAATTTATCATCCTTCATTGTATGATTTATGCTTAAATATAGTACTATTTATATGATATGAGCGATTCATTTAAATAGTCTATAATTTATATTATGTAAAATAGGATTTATTGTCTCATATATCATTACCCTCTTAAATAATATGTAAATTGTAAAAAAATAAATTATGAAAATATCAAATATTTTAAAAGTAATTGGTTTATTAATAGTTGTATTATTGTTTTGGGGTGCTTACGTTTCATTCATTAATCCCTCTAGTCCACGAGGATCTTCGAAATTAAATAAAGATACTTTGATCATGGAAGTCGATTATAGCAGACCTTTTAAAAAAGAAAGATTAATCTTTGGTGAATCTTCAGAAAAAGCTTTAGTTCCATTTAATAATTATTGGAGACTTGGTGCAAATTTTGCAACAACTTTTGAAACAAATGAATCAATTTCATTTGCAGGACGTATGATTGAGCCAGGTAAATATAGAATGTATGCTGTTCCATCTAAAGATTCATGGAAAGTTACTTTAAATACTGATGCTGGTGCTTTTGGTTATATTGAACCAGACTATAATAATGATCTTATTTCAATTAACGTTTCATCAAAACAAATGACTGAAATGATTGAACAGTTAACCATTGATTTTATTGATGATAATCTTGGTACTGCTCTGAGAATTCGTTGGGATTCAACATTAGTTCTTATACCTTTAGATTAAATAAACAATTAATTGTTTTAATATGATTTGGATTACCCTAAAAAACTTAATCAAAACAGTTTTATTCATACTTATAGTTACTGCAATAACATATTTTTCAGTTTCCTACATACAAATAAAACATAATTTAATGGATATTGAGGATTATTCCCCCATCTCAACTTTAAATGTAAATGAAACATTATTAAAAAAATCTAAATATCCATTTATAGATGTTCATAATCATCAATTTGATATGCCAATAAAAAATCTTGATGATCTTGTCTCTGAAATGGATGGTTTAAATATGGCATTTATGGTAAATCTAAGTGGTTTTAGGGGATTATATTTAGAAAAATCTTTAAAAAACATTAATGAATTTGCCCCTACTCGATTTGGTTTATTCGTGAATATAGATTTTGAAAAAATTGATGAATCTGATTTTCAATCAAACACCACTAAAATAATTCAAGATGCCGTAAATGCTGGTGTTATAGGCTTAAAAGTCTACAAATCTTTGGGTTTGACAGATATGGATTCCAGTGGAAATAGGATTAAAGTTAATGATCCAAGATTAGATCCTATTTGGAGTCTATGTGGGAAGTTAAATATCCCGGTATTAATCCATAGTGGTGAACCCGAAGCATTCTGGCTAGATAAAGATAAATACAATGAAAGATGGCTCGAATTAAGACAAAAACCGAGTCGTTATCGTGGAGATTCATCTAAATATCCTTCATTTGACACTATAATATCTGAACAACACGATATTTTTAGAAAACACCCTGGTACAACTTTTATAAATGCTCATATGGGATGGATGGCCAATGATCTAGATGCTTTATCTGATCATTTAGATAAGTATAAAAATGTTATGACTGAAATTGGTGCTGTTCTTGCTGAATTAGGGAGGCAGCCAAAAAGAGCTAGAAACTTTCTGATTAAATATAAAAACCGTATTCTTTTTGGAAAGGATTCTTACAATGTATCAGAATATTATACTTATTTTAGAGTATTAGAGACTGATGATGAATATTTTGACTATTACAGAAAGCGACATGCTCATTGGAAGATGTATGGTCTCTCTTTACCAGACTCAGTTTTAAAACCTTTGTATTTTGAGAATGCACTAAAACTTTTCCCTAACATAGATAAAAATCTTTTAAAATGATAATTGTTACTACTCCTGACATACCTAATTTAAATATTTCAAAAGTATACGGAATTGCACGTGGAAGTACAGTTAGAGCTCGAAATATTGGCTCTGATATATTTGCAGGTTTAAAAAATCTTATCGGTGGAGAAATTTCAGAGTACACAAAATTACAAGCAGATTCACGTGAGCAAGCTATAACTAGAATGAAAGAGGACGCAGTAAAAATGGGTGCTAATGCCATTGTTAATGTTAGAATATCCACTTCAATGGTTATGCAAGGTGCCTCTGAAATCTTAGCATATGGAACTGCTGTGACTGCTAAATAAAAATTTGATTTTGAAACTTTTAATCATAATTCCGTTTATCTTTTATTCTTTATTAGCAATTTTAATAATTGTCCTAATTTTTAGGAGAGTAAATGATAAAAAAAATGAAAACTTTGAAAAAAGAGATAATTAATAATTTAATAGTTCAATTACCTTTTCGTTTAACCTTTGTTGTGGTAAATACTGTTTTTCAAGTTTTGCGGCAAACGGTATTGGTGTATTTAAAGATCCCACTCTCATTATTGGTCCATCAAGGTGTTCAAAACATTCTTCTGCTATTTGTGCAGAGATTTCTCCCATATAACCTCCAAACGTACTGTCTTCTTGAAGTAGAATAACTTTATTGCATTTTTTAACTATTTCAAAAACTGTAATTTTATCCCAAGGAACAAGTGTATTTAAATCAACTACGGATATTTTTTCATCAGGATATTTATTTGCTTCCTCAATAGCCCAATGTACTCCAAGACCGTAGGAGATTATAACAAGTTCAGTACCTTTTTTTCTTATTGAGGCTTTCCCAAATTCCAAAGAGTATTTTTCATTTGGAACAGATTCTTCAATAGACCGGTAAAGTTTTTTGTGTTCAAAATATAATACTGGATTTGGATCTTCTATTGCCGTATGTAATAACCCTTTAGCCTCATAAGGAAAAGCGGGGTATACAACTTTAAGACCTGGAACTGTTGTAAACCAGGATTCGTTACTTTGTGAATGAAATGGACCCGCTCCTACTCCACCTCCACAAGGCATCCTAATAACAACATTGGCAGTTTGACCCCACCTGTAATAAGATTTTGCTAAAAGGTTAACTACAGGTGTAAAACCACTTGAAACAAAATCTGCAAATTGCATTTCAACAATTGATTTATGACCTTTGATTGCTAAGCCGTATGCTGTAGAAATAATTACTGATTCGCATATAGGTGTATTTCTAACTCGATCTTTTCCATACTTTTTTAAAAGACCTTCTGTTATTTTAAATACCCCTCCATATTCTGCAATATCCTGCCCCATAATAACCAGATCATCATTTAATTCCATTGCTTCATGATGCGTATCCGAAATGACGTCAACAAATCTTCTATTTACGCCTTCCTGTTTGGCTTTTACTTCTAATTTAATTGATGTTGGAGAGTATACCTCATCTATTTCATTTTTTATGTTTGATTCAACTTCTGAAGCATGATTTGCTATATCCCATTCTGACTTAATTTCATTATCTATATTAACATGTATTTTTTTTTTGATTTCCTCATTCAAAACACCTTCTTTAAACAAAAAGTTTTCATAATTATAAATAGGATCTTTAAGTTTCCATTCAGTCATAAGGTTTTCAGGAACATAAGAAGTTCCACTAGCTTCTTCATGACCTCTAATTCTAAAAGTTTTAAATTCAATTAGGACTGGTCTGGGATTTTTACGTTGACTTTTTAATATATTATCAACTTTTGAATAAACTTCTAATATATTATTACCATCAATAGTATAAGATTCCATTAAATAAGCTTTACCCCTTTCGGAGATGTCTTTTAAAACAAATTGTTCATTTGTTGGTGTAGATAAGCCATATCCATTATTTTCAACACAAAATAAAACAGGTAAACTCCATACAGAGGCAACATTTAAAGCTTCATGAAAATCCCCTTCACTTGTTCCACCTTCACCCGTGAATACTGCACAGACAGATTTATCTTTTCGTATTTTACTGGACAGGCTTATACCATTTGCAATACCAAACTGAGGTCCTAAATGAGATATCATTCCTACTATGTTGTAATCTTGAGTTCCAAAGTGAAAACTTCTATCTCTTCCTTTTGTAAAACCGGATGGTTTTCCTTGCCATTGACCGAATAGTTTTCTTAATTTAATATTTCTAGTGGTAAAAACTCCTAAGTTTCTATGCATAGGTAAAACATACTCATCATCTTTCAGAGCAGAGGTAACCCCAACCGAAATGGCTTCTTGACCAATTCCTCCAAACCATTTTGAAACTTTACCTTGTCTTAATAAAAGTAACATCTTTTCTTCTATTTTTCGTGGAAGAATTAATGAACTATATAGCTCAAGTAGCCTAGTTTTTGATATATTTTCTCTTAAAAAATTCATTTAAATTTGTGTAACATTTCAATTTATTAATAAAATTTATCCTATGTTATAAATGTATGAAACTTAACTATAATTTGTAATTTTCACTAAAATATTTTGATGTCAAAAAAGTCACTAAATAGTTTTGAATCCCTTAAGAATATTAATTTTGAAGATTTATCTCCTAATATTGAACCTCTTGAAGATATTTTGAATGATAATTTATTAAAATCTCAAAATTTAGAAGCACATTTTTCCAATAAAGGCAGAGCTGGAAAAATTGTTACAATAATTAAGGGGTTTGAGGGAGATATTATATCATTAAAATCTCTTGCTAAGAATATTAAGACTTCAATTGGAACGGGTGGATCCATTAAAAATAATGAAATAATAATTCAGGGAAATTTTAGAGATAAAATTATAAATTATTTAATTAAAAATGGTCACAAGGTTAAGCGTATAGGAGGTTAATTTACATCCCATAGTATTGACTTCCCTGTTTTAGTAATTAAATATTTATTTGTTTTACTAAAATGTTTATTTCCAAACCAATACCCCCTATTTGCTGATAATGGAGAAGGGTGCCCAGAAGTTAAAACCAGATGTTTTGATTTATCAATTAATTTAGATTTAATTTTAGAATGGTTACCCCAGAGCATAAAAACAATATTATTTTTATTTAATGATACTTCCTTAATGATATTATCTGTAAAAATTTCCCATCCTTTTTTTTGATGACTTCCTGGTTTATCTTTTTCAACTGTCAAAGTCGAGTTTAGTAATAAAACTCCTTGTTTCCCCCAACAATTTAAATCACCATGTTGAGGTTGAGATATTTTCAAATCATCTTTAATTTCTCTAAAAATATTAACTAGTGACGGTGGGATTTTCTCTGTTTTATGAACTGAGAATGATAAGCCATTTGCTTGATTTTTTCCGTGGTAAGGATCTTGCCCAAGTATAATGACCTTTAAAGCAGATAAGGAACAAACTTTAAAAGCATTAAATATTAAATTTGAAGGAGGATAACAGATTTTATTTTGGTAATTATATTCAATATCCTCAACAAGGAATTGAAAGTATTTCTTTTTATTTTCATTTAGAATTATATTTTCCCATGAAGGATGTATATTCAGATCCACGATTTTGTTACTTTTGTTGTGGCTAATTTAATAAAATCAAATGGTCTATATCCCTACTAAAACTTTTGAAGATTTAGAGTTTACAGAAGTACTTATTCAAATATCTCAATTTGCCATCACTCCAATGGGAAAGGATAAAATTTTAAATACTGTTCCTATTGATGACAATCAAGATAAAATTAGATCCTTATTACTAACATCAGAATATAAATCATCTTTTGAAAATGAAAACAGGATTCCAAATCATGGTTTTGAATCTTTGGTAAACGCTTTTCAATTGTTAAAAATTGAAAATAGTGTTCTTGACATAGAATCTTTCAGAAATATTGCATCAACCTCGGATACAGTAAATAAATTATTAGTTTTTTTTAAAAAATTTAAAACGTATTACCCCAATTTATTTGATTTAGGAGGTAACATTGAAATTAATAAAGAAATTAAAAAGGAAGTTGATAATATTATTAATCGTTTTGGAGAGATTAACAACAATGCTTCTGAAAATTTATATTTATTAAGAAAAAAATCACAAGAAGTCAGAAGTCGAATAGGTCAATCGTTCAATAAATCCTTAAACCATTATAATAATCTAGAATTTTTAGATGAAATAAGAGAATCAGTTATTGACAATAAAAGAGTTCTTGCTGTTAAGGCTATGTACAGAAGGAAAGTTAAAGGAGGCATAATGGGGAGTTCGAAAACAGGAAGTATCGTTTTTATTGAACCAGAAGCTACATTTCAATTATCTAGAGAACTTCAAAATTTACTTTTTGAAGAGGATGAAGAAATAAAGAAAATACTTAGTTATCTAACAGACTATTTCAGAGCTTTTCTTCCCCTATTAAAGTTATACCAAACATACTTGATTGACATTGATTTATATTATTCGAGATCTCGTTATGCTCAAGCAATCGATGGAGTTATGCCTAAGATTTCAAACATTCAAGAAATCGAAGTTTTCGATGCTTACCACCCTTTATTGTATAGATCCAATAAAATTAATGGAATTAGGACTTATTCTCAAGATATTTCTTTAAATAACAGAAATAAAGTTATCGTTATTTCTGGTCCCAATGCTGGAGGTAAAAGTATTACTCTTAAAACCATAGGATTACTCCAGTTGATGATCCAAAGTGGTATTTTAATTCCAGTACATGAACGAAGCAGAATTTGTTTTTTTGACAGAATACTTACAGATATAGGAGATAACCAATCCATTGAAAATCACCTAAGTACATATTCTTATAGACTTAAGAACATGAAGACTTTTTTAAAAAAATGTAACAAAAAAACTTTATTTTTGATCGATGAATTTGGAACTGGATCTGATCCAGAGTTAGGAGGGGCTTTAGCTGAGGTAATTTTAGAAGAATTTTATAACAGAGAATCTTTTGGTCTAATCACTACCCACTATTCCAACCTTAAACTTCTAGCAAGTGAATTACCTGCAATGTCAAATGCAAATATGCAATTTGACAGTAATACATTAGAACCCATATACAAATTAGTTTTAGGAGAAGCAGGAAGCTCATTTACTTTTGAAGTAGCTCAAAAAAATGGACTTCCATACAGCTTAATAAATAAAGCAAAAAAGAAAATTGAAAGAGGTAAAGTACGTTTTGATGCAACTATTGCTAAGCTTCAAAAGGAAAGAAATTCAATGGCTAAAACAGGTTTGTCTTTAAAGAAAAAAGAGATAATAGCGGAAGAGGAATCAAACAAACTTGCTGAATTAAATCAAAAAACTAAAATTAAATTAACAAATTATCAAGAGTTATATGATCATAACAAAAAAATGATTTTACTTGGGAATAAAATTGATCAAATTGCTGAGAAGTACTTTGCTAACAATAAAAAAAGACCAATGATTTCAGATGCAATTCAATTAATTGAATCAGAAAATGCAAAACGAAATAAAAAATCAGCAGCAGTAATACAAAATCAAAAAAAAATAAAAAAAACCACAGAAATTGAGTTACAAAAAAAGATACAAACAATAAGAAATGAGAAAAAAAAACCGTTAATAGTTGCGGTTAAAAAGTTAAATATTACATTGAAGATTGGTGATTATGTTAGACTTCAGTACAGTAAATCCATAGGTACAATTGACTCAATAAAAAAAAATAAAGCAATTGTAAATTATGGTAAATTCACTACACAAGTGGATGTAGATCAATTAGAATATGTTAAATAATTTAGACAAAGTAATAATTTTATATGATGGGCATTGTCCACTATGTCACTATTGGATTAGGTATGCGATTGACAATGATAAAAAAGACAAACTTTATTACGCTCCAATACAGGGTGATTTTGGAAGTAATTTTATATCTGAAAATAATTTAAAATCTTTTGATACTGTTATTTTTCATCTACCAAACACTCCCCCTCATCTATATTCTAAAGCAGTATTTGAAATATTAAAATATCTTGAAATAAAAAATATAATATATTATTTTTTGAAAATATCCCCTAATGTATTATCCAATATCTTATATAGAATTGTTGCGAAAACTAGATATTTAGTTTTTAAAAGATTTGATGAATGTGAGATACCAAATAAAGAAATTTTATCAAGGATTATATTATAAAAATTTTAGGATTTTTTCAGTTTACCCACAGATTTTGCAACTAGCATTGATACAGCTGCATCACCTGTAACATTTGTAATAGTTCTGCACATATCTAGCGGTCTGTCAACAGCAAATATAAGTGCTAGTCCAGCCTCTGGAATTCCTGCTTGACCTAATACTATAACTAACATAACCATTCCTGCACCTGGAACAGCAGCAGCGCCGATTGAAGCTAAAGTTGCGGTTAAAATTATTCCTAATTGCACTTCAATTGATAATTCTAAACCAAAAGCTTGAGCTATAAAGACAGCAGCAACTGCTTGATATAAACTCGTTCCATCCATATTTATAGTCGCTCCTATTGGGAGAACAAAACTTGAAACCTCTTTGTCGACCCCTAAATGTTTTTCAACTCTTTCCATTGTTACAGGTAAAGTGGCTGCACTTGAACTTGTTGAAAAAGCAAGGAGTTGAGCCGGAGCTATACCATTCATGAACTTTTTCGGACTTACACCAGTAAAAACTCTAACAATTAGCACATATATGACAATCATTAAGGCTAATCCAAAAACTAAAGTTAAAGAATATGCTCCAAGAGCCTTAAACAAATCAAGGCTTGGAGATTCAACTACAAGTGCTGCTAATAGGGCAAAGACTCCGTAAGGAGATGCTAACATTATTATATCTATTAGTTTGAGTATTACTGAATTAAATGAATCGAAAAATGCCTTAACTGAACGTGATTTTTCTTCTGGAATCAAAATTATACCGATTCCGAAAAATAGAGCAAAAAATATGACTTGAAGCATGTTTCTGTTATTAGTAGTAGCAGCAAATATATTACTTGGTACAATATCAACTAAAGCCTGAAGTGGACCACTTTCTTGTTGTTTGGCAGCAGCATTCTGTTTTTCAGTAGCATCACTTTCGTAATCTGACATTAATTCATTTCTTGTGCTTTCTTTAATGCTTTTCCCTGGTGAGACAGTATTTACAAGTACAAGACCAATAATTACAGCCAAAACGGTCGTACATAAATAAATTAAAATTGTTCTACCTCCAATAGTTGATAGTTTTGAAATATCTTTTAAATCTGACACACCTTTTATTAGCGATGCTAAAATTAATGGCATTGCAATTAGCTTTAAAGAGTTTATAAAAATTGTTCCAAATGGTTTTATCCAATCCGACACAAATTCACTTCCCCAAGGTGCTAAAGAGGCTAACCCCCCTAATACAACGCCTAGAATCATTCCAATAATAATTTTCCAATGTAAAGCCAAATTCTTCATAGTTTTAGTAATTATGTTTGATAGTACGATTTAATAATACAAAATCCGCGATTGTTAGTGCAGCCATAGCTTCTACAATTGGAACTGCTCTTGGAACTACACACGGATCATGTCGACCCTTTCCTTGAATTACAACTTTGTCTCCATCTTTATTAATTGTTTCTTGATCTTGCATTATTGTTGCCACAGGTTTGAAAGCAACATCAAAATATATATCCATTCCATTAGATATACCCCCTTGTATTCCACCTGAAAGATTCGACTTTGTTGTTCCGTCTGTATTTAAAAGATCATTGTGGTCACTGCCTTTAATTTTTGTTCCAATAAATCCACTACCGTATTCAAATCCTTTTACAGCATTAATAGATAGCATTGCCTTTCCAAGCTGTGCATGAAGTTTATCAAAGACTGGTTCACCCAATCCAACTGGAACATTTTGAATCACGCACCTTATTACCCCTCCAATAGTATTTCCTTCTTTTCGTATTTTTTTTATGTAAGTCTCCATTTGCGAAGCAATTACATTATCTGGACATCTAACTGGGTTGGATTCTATATTGTTAAAATTAAGTTCTTGATAAGGCTTGTTTAATTCAATAGATCCAACTGATTTAACATATGCAGTAAATCTAATTGAATTTAAAAATTGTTTAGCTATTCCACCAGCAACAACTCTTGCAGCAGTCTCTCTTGCAGAACTCCTTCCTCCACCTCTATAATCCCTGTGACCATATTTTTTATCATACACAAAATCAGCATGAGAAGGCCTGTAACTTTCTTTTATATGTCCATAATCTTTTGATTTTTGATCTGTATTATATATTGCAAATGCAATAGGAGCTCCAGTTGTCATTTCTTCAAAAATACCAGATAAAAAATTTACTTTATCTGCTTCTTTTCTTTGAGTAACAATCGATGATTGTCCAGGTCTTCTTCTGTCTAGATCATTCTGAATTTTATTGATATCTATTTTAATTCCTGAGGGGCAGCCTTCAACAATACCCCCTATAGCGGGACCATGAGATTCTCCAAAAGAAATTAATTTAAATATGTTTCCAAAACTATTACCAGCCATAAAATTTAAATAATCACAAATATAGTTCATTAAAAAGATCTTTATAAATTACATGATGCAAAATCAAATTTGTAATTTTGAATTATGAAAAAATTAAAATTAAATTTAAAGCCAGCTCTTACATCACTCTCTATGGCTTTTAGTATATTATTCTTAATAACATCTTGTAATTCAGAACCTGGTTCTTATACAATCTCGGGAAACATTGAAATTAAGGATGGTCTCCAGGTATATCGAGTCGTCGCTAATTTAAATGGTCAACCATCAAAAATTGACTCAGCTTTAACTAAAGACAATCAATTTGTAATGAAGGGTATTGCAGTAAACCCATCTATTAGTTTTATTCAGGTTGAAGGACTTAATTTTAATTTACCGGTTATAGTGGAAGAGGGAAATGTCAGAATGGATATTTATAAAGACAGTATCGATTCATCCAGAATTTCAGGTACAACATCGAATGACCATTTTAATGATTATAAGTTTGAAACAAAAGATTTTGTAAAATCAATTGAAGAGATTGGAATAGAATTACAACAAGCGGCAAGAGTCGGAAATAACGAGCTTGTAAAGGATCTTCAGGAAGATTATAAAAACATTCAAGATCAAATTCACGTTTATGAAATTGATTTTTTAAAGAGAAATTACGATTCTTATTTAAGTGTAATTCTATTGGAACGTTTTATAGCAAATAAAAATGTTCTATCTGTATCTGAAGCAAAAGAAATTTATAATTCTTTTACAGATCGCATAAAAAAATCTGATATTGGAAAAAAAATAGAAACCATCCTAAACAATCCTGAACAACCAGTTGATATAGGGAGCTTTGCACCAAATTTTTCAGCCCCTACTCCAGATGGCAAAATACTAAATTTAAATGATGAGTTAGGTAAAATTACTCTTCTAGAATTTTGGGCATCTTGGTGTGGACCCTGTAGGAGAGAAAATCCAAATCTTGTTAAAATTTATAATAAGTTTAATAAAAAAGGATTTGAAATAATAGGAGTTTCATTAGATAAAAGTAAACCCCAATGGCTTCGTGCAATAGAAGATGATTATTTAATCTGGAAACATGTTTCAAATCTAAAATTTTGGCAAGATCCAATTGCAAGACTTTATAAAGTTCGAGCTGTACCTGCAAGTTTTATTCTAGACGAAAAAGGAATTATTATCGCCAGAAACCTTAGGGGCTTTCAGTTAGAATCAAAGATTTCTGAGTTATTTAATTAAAATTAGTAAGACTTTTTCTAAAATAAACTGCACCTAAAATTATAACTATACATAAAAGTAAAAGCGTTTCAAATGATAAGAAAATTAGTTGAGGTGCTAATATTATAGATAGTGAAATCCCTCCTACCGCCCCTCCTAAATGTGCTGAATGGCCTATACCATCATTTTCTTTTTTTATACCGTAAAATGTGTATGCTAAATAGATTATTCCAAAAACATATGCAGGCATTGGGATAGGAAAAAAAAGTAATGCTAGTTTCAAATCTGGGTATGCTAAAATTGAACTAAATAATATTCCTGTCACAGCTCCACTAGCCCCTACTGCAGAATAAAAATTATTTTTATTGTGTATTAAAAAACAAAAAATATTTCCAGAAATTAGACAAAAAACATACATCGAAAAGAACCAAAAGGATCCAAACATGTTTAATACAAAATCTCCAAAAAAATAAAGAGTTACCATGTTGAAAAGAAGATGTTGTTTGTCAACATGCAAAAAACCTGAAGATATTAAACGAAAATACTCACCAGTTTTTATTTTATCAATTTTGAAGTGAAAGTTGTTAAAAAATATATTATCATTAAACCCCTTGAAGCTGACAATAGAATTTATTAAAATTATACTTAATACCTCAAAAGATATGCTCATAAATAATAGTTGAGGTCAAATCTATTAAATTTGCATAAAACATTTAACATGAAGCGTATTGCTTTTATACTATTATTCCCAATTATACTTATAATCTCTTTGCTTCCTTTTCCGTTATTATACCTTTTGTCAGACATTATAAGTTTTTTTCTTTTTCACTTTACAGGCTATCGAAGAGCAATGATAAGAAAAAATATTTTGCTTTCTTTCCCTAATAAGTCCGAAATTGAAAGATTAAAAATTGAAAGAAGTTTTTACACTAATATGTGTGATGTTTTTTTAGAAATGTTCAAATCAATTTCTATTTCATTAAAAACAATAAATAATAGGTTTAAAATTAATAACATAGATTTATTAACCCAATTTCCAAAAAATAAAAGAAGTGTAATAATAATGTGTGGTCATTATGCAAGCTATGAATGGATTTTATTTTTAGGAAAAAAGTTTGAAAGCTATACTTACGGTATATATACCCCTTTATCAAATATTTACTTTGATAATTTGGTTAAGAGAATTCGAGAAAAACATGATGCGTTTTTAATTTCAAGATATCATATTTTAGAAACTATAAAAGAGCACAATAAGAAAAATCATACTGCTGTTTATGGATTTGCTGCTGACCAATCTCCATATCCAAGCGAAAAAACATATTGGAGATTATTTATGGGAAATAAAGTTCCAGTATTTACTGGTGCTGAAAGAATTGCTAGGGATTTTGATATGGCTGTAGTTTATGCAGATATTAAAAGAGTTAAACGAGGATATTATGAAGTTGACTTTAAACTTATTTCAGATTATCCAAGGAAAACTAAAGAAAATGAAATAACTGATTTATTTTTTAACATGCTAGAAAAAACAATAAAAATTGATCCCTCTCAATATCTTTGGTCTCATAATAGGTTTAAGTATATGCATTTAGCACCTAAATGAGATCACCCAATTCTAAAATAAATTTTTCAGCTAATTCGTTTGCCTTTTTTTTTGAATCAGCTTCTGAATAAATTCTGATTATGGGTTCAGTATTAGATTTTCTTAGATGAACCCAAGAATTTTCAAAGTTTATTTTGATTCCATCAATTCTTATGGGCTTATAACTTGAATATTTATCATGTATTTTTAATAAAACTTTATCTACGTTTATTTTGGGGGTAAGAATTATTTTATTCTTACTTGAAAAATACTGAGGGTATGTTTTTTTTAATTTTGAGACTGATACGTTTTTCTCAGCTAATAATGATAAGAATAATGCTATACCTAAAACAGCATCTCTTCCATAATGAAAATCTGGAAGAATTACCCCGCCATTTCCTTCCCCACCAATTATCGCTTTTGTTTTTTTCATTAACTCTACTACATTTACTTCACCTACAGCACTTGCATAATGTTTTCCGCCATATTTTTTAGTTATTTTGGATAATGCTTGTGTTGATGATAAGTTTGAAACTGTATTTCCCACTTTTTTTGATAATATAAATTCGGCACAAGCAACAAGGGTATATTCTTCTCCAAACATTTCACCATTTTCATCTATGAAAGCTAATCTATCTACATCTGGGTCTACAGCTATACCTAAATCAGCATTATTTGATATAACAACCTTAGATAACTCAGTTAAATTTTTTTCCAGTGGTTCTGGATCATGAGAAAAATTTCCAGTTGGATCACAATTTAAAAGAACATAATCAACACCAAGTTTGTCAAGAAGTTTTGGTATGATAATCCCTCCAGAAGAATTTACAGCATCTACTACAACTTTGAATTTCGACTTTTTAATTAAATCATTGTTTGTATATTCAAGATTAATGACCTTGTTAACATGATAATCTATATAGGAGGAATTTAATTTTATAATACCTAAATCTTCAACTTCAGAAAATTGAAAATCATTATTTTTTGCAATTAATAAAATATTTTCTCCATCCCTAGCTGAAAGAAACTCACCGTCTTTATTTAATAGCTTTAAAGCGTTCCAGTTTTTAGGATTATGACTAGCTGTCAGAATTATACCTCCAAGTGCTTCCTCCTTTGTTACAGCAACTTCAACAGTTGGAGTTGTTGAGACACCTAAATCAATACAATTTATCCCCATTGCTATTAAGGTGTTTTGCACAAGGTCTTGAATCATTTTTCCAGATATTCTCGCATCTCTTCCAACAACAACATTAATATCTGTATTAGGATATTGTTTTTTTAAAAATGTACCATATGCAGCTGCATATTTAACAGTGTCAATAGGTGTTAAGTTTTTGTAAGGTTTACCGCCAATTGTTCCTCTAATTCCAGAAATAGATTTTATGATTGTCATAGATCAAATATACTAAGAGATTAAAGTAAATATAATCTATATTAATTAAAAAAGTACTTTACTTTTACGACATGAATTACCTTGCACATGTTTATTTGTCTGGAAATAATACTGATATTGCCATAGGTAATTTTATTGCGGATAGTGTTAAGGGGAATAATTATACAAATTATCCTTACCAATGGCAAAAAGGAATTTTATTACACAGGTTTATAGATTCTTACACAGATTCTCATAAAATATTTAAACAACATTCGAAACTGTTTTTCGATTCTCATAGACACTACAGTAGGGTTTTGATTGACATGTTTTATGATCATTTACTAGCTAAAAATTGGTCAAAATATAACAATATAAGCTTGGAAGAATTTTCAAGTAAATTTTATGAAAATCTAATTTTAAATAAAGACAGGCTTCCAATAAAAATTAGTTCTTCAATTAATTATTTAATTAGCGAAGATTGGTTTAAATTATATTCAACAATTGAAGGCTTAAAAGGAATACTTGTTAAAATGGAAAGAAGAACTAAATTCACTTCAGAGTTTTCATCTAGTATCGATAAATTTGTTTCACTTTTATCTTTAATAGAACCTCAATTTTTTCTATTTTTCAAAGATATTAAGCGAGCGGTTGATAAAAAATTAATAGATAACTAATATAAATACACCATGAATAAATTTTTAACTTTAATAGCTTTGATTTTTTTTAATTGTAATTCACCACTGAAAGGTGATATCAAAGCAGCAGTTGTTTCAGCAAGAGTTGAGGCTTCTGATATTGGAATAGAAATTATAAATAATGGTGGTAATGCTTTTGACGCTATGATAGCTACCGATTTTGCTCTTTCTGTCTGTTATCCAAATGCAGGGAATATAGCTGGTGGCGGATTTCTAGTTTATAGAAAAAGTGATGGTACCTTTGGTTCTCTTGACTACAGAGAGAAGGCACCAACTTTAGCTTCAAGAGACATGTATTTAGACTCTGTAGGGAATGTAATTAAGGGTAAAAGTACAATCGGTGGTCTAGCTGTAGGTGTTCCTGGAACAGTTGCTGGACTTTATGAAATTCACAAAAAATTGGGCTCTCTTCCTTGGAGTCAATTAGTTCAACCAGCAATTGACTTAGCAACAAATGGTTATGCTGTAACCAAAAAACAAATAAAGAGTTTTGAAGCTAAGAAAAATGATTTTGTCAACGTAAATGGTAAAAACACTTTTTATGCTAAAAACTTTAAAAAAGGAGATATAATTATTAATATTCCATTAGCAAATACATTGAAACTAATTCAAAAAAATGGTAGAGCTGGTTTTTATCAAGGAATAAATGCTGAAAGATTTGTAAATAGGGTTAAAAGTACCGGAGGTATAATTAATAAAAATGATTTAAAAAATTATTTGCCAACTTGGAGAAAACCTATACAATTTGACTATAAAGAATTAACAATTACTTCAATGGCTCCTCCCTCAAGTGGTGGGGTTTGTCTAGGACAGATGTTAGAAATGA
Source organism: uncultured Flavobacteriaceae bacterium (assembly GCA_964432535.1). GTDB lineage: Bacteria > Bacteroidota > Bacteroidia > Flavobacteriales > Flavobacteriaceae > Marivariicella. The sequence continues at coordinate 48,834 of CAYSNJ010000004.1, forward strand.
TTGAACCTTTTGAAATTAATAAGTATGGTCATAATTCTGTTAAATCAATTCAATTGATGGTTGAAGCAGAAAGAAGGTCATATGCTGATAGATCAGAGTATTTGGGAGATCCTGATTTTGTTGACATTCCTCAAAATGAACTTTTAGATTCCATTTATTTAAATAACAGAATGGATAATTTTAACTGGAATAAAGCAACACTTTCAAGCGATATAAATCCAGGAAAAATTATTTTTAATGAAACTGAGGAGACCACGCACTATTCAATTATAGACAAGGACGGTAACGCAGTTTCAGTTACAACTACATTGAATGGAAGTTATGGATCAAAGGTTTATGTTGAGGATGGAGGTTATTTTTTAAATAATGAGATGGATGATTTTAGTAGCAAACCTGGAGTTCCTAATATGTTTGGTTTGTTGGGTAGTGAAGCTAATTCTATCTCACCTGGAAAAAGAATGTTAAGTTCTATGACACCAACAATAGTAGAAAAAAACAAAAACTTATATATGGTTTTAGGAACGCCCGGTGGTTCAACAATTATCACATCTGTTTTTCAAACTATTATAAATGCATATGAATTTGACATGGGAATTCAAGAGTCTGTTAATGCCCCCAGGTTTCATCATCAATGGATGCCTGACGTAGTTATTTTTGAACCAAAAGAATTTGATTCAATTTTAATATCAAAATTAAAGAATAAGGGATACAATACAGAAGAACGTTTTTCTAGAATAATTGGAAGAGTCGATGCTATTATGGTTGATGATCAGGGACTTATTACTACAGGTGCTGACCCTAGAGGGGACGATCATTCATCTATTTTAAGATAAAATTTTATATCTTTTTTAGTGGACTTTTAAGAGCTATCTTTGTAAAATATTCAAGCTATCACTATTGAAAAATGTTATTGATGTAAAGGGTGCAAGAGTTCACAATTTGAAAAATATTGATCTCAAAATTCCTAGAGATCAACTTGTAGTTATAACTGGTTTGTCCGGAAGTGGTAAATCCTCTTTAGCCTTTGATACTCTCTATGCCGAGGGACAAAGGAGATATATGGAAACATTCTCTGCTTATGTAAGGCAGTTTTTGGGCAATTTGGAACGTCCAGACGTTGATAAAATAGATGGTCTCTCTCCTGTTATTGCAATTGAACAGAAAACTACGTCTAAGAGTCCAAGATCGACAGTAGGTACTATCCCAGAACTTTATGATTATTTAAGAGTTTTATATGCGAGGATTGGTGTTGCATATAGCTACGAAACTAACAAGCCGATGGTTAGTTGTTCTCAGCAACAGATTTTAGACTTAATTTTTAAAGACTTTACGGATAAAAAAATTGCTGTATTATCTCCAATTATTAAGTCAAGAAAAGGTCACTACAGAGAGTTGTTTGACAATTTATCAAGACAGGGTTTTATTAAAGTAAGAGTCGATGGAAAAATAACGGATATTTCAAGAGGAATGAAATTAGATAGGTATAAAAATCATGATATTGAATTACTTATTGATGTTTTAGAAATTAATCAATTAAATACTTCGAAAAAACGCTTGGAAGAATCAATAAAAACCGCTTTACATCATGGTGATGAAAGTCTTATGATAATTGATTTAGATAATGAATATTCTAGGTTTTTTAGTAGTAATTTGATGTGTGAAAAATCAGGTGTTTCCTATCCAAAACCTGAACCTAATAATTTTTCATTCAATTCTCCAAAGGGAATGTGTAAATCTTGTAAAGGGTTGGGTTATGAATATATAGTTAATAGAGATAAAATCATTCCTAATTACTCTATCTCGATTAATAATGGTGGAATCATTCCTCTTGGAAAAAACAATAATAATTGGAATTTTAAGCAAATTGAAATAATATCAAAACGATATGGTTTTGACTTAAATGGTCCCATAAGTAAAATCCCTAAAGAAGCCTTAGATGTTATTCTTAAAGGCGCTAATGATAAATTCTCGTTAAACTCCAAATCGTTGGGAGTAACAAGAAAGTATTCCATTGATTATGAGGGTATAGAAAACTTTATAATTAGTCAGTTTAATGCTAATGAATCAAGAAAAATAAAACGTTGGGCTAAAAATTTTATGGATTCTAGATTTTGTCCAAACTGCGAAGGTTCGCGTCTAAATATCGAAGCAAATCATTTTAAAGTTAACGACAAAAATATTTTTGAATTGTCATCTATGGATTTGAGTGATCTATATAATTGGTTCGATTCAATCGAATCAAATTTATCATCTCAAGAAAAAAAAATAGCAAATGAAGTAGTAAAAGAGATAATGGTAAGACTCCAGTTTTTGTTATCAGTTGGATTAAAATACTTATCGCTAAATCGTTCTTCAAAATCACTTTCTGGTGGGGAAGCTCAAAGAATTAGGCTTGCAACACAAATTGGATCTCAGCTTGTTGGTGTTCTTTATATTCTTGATGAACCAAGTATCGGACTTCATCAAAGAGATAATCAAAGACTTATTGATTCTCTTGAATCTCTGAGAGATATTGGTAATTCAGTTATAGTTGTAGAGCATGATAAAGAAATGATTTTAAGATCTGATCATGTTATTGATTTAGGGCCATTTGCAGGAGTGAATGGAGGAAATATCATTTCAGAGGGAACTCCTTCAGAACTTTTAAAAAATGACACAATAACTGCAAATTATTTAAACGGGAATTTAAAAATTAAAGTTCCCAAGAATAGAAGAGCTGGTAATGGAAAAAAAATAACCATTGAAGGTTGCACAGGAAATAATTTAAAAAATATATCAATTGACTTCCCTTTAGGTTTAATGATTGGAGTTACTGGCGTTTCGGGAAGTGGAAAGTCAAGTTTAATTAATGATACATTATACCCTATACTTAACAATCACTTTTATAACGGGGTTAAAGATATTTTACCATTTAAGGCAATTAAAGGAATTGATAATCTCGATAAGGTTGTAGATATTAATCAAAGTCCAATTGGTAGAACACCCAGAAGTAATCCAGCAACTTACTGCGGGGTTTTTAGTGAAGTGAGACTATTGTTTTCCAAAACTCAAGAAGCCCAAATCAGAGGTTATAAACCAGGTAGATTTAGTTTCAATGTATCTGGAGGTAGGTGTGAAACATGTTCTGGTGGTGGGATGAGAGTTATAGAAATGAATTTTTTACCTGATGTATATGTTGAATGCGAATCTTGTCAAGGCAACAGATTTAATAGAGAAACATTGGAAATATATTATAAAGGGAAAACAATTTCTGATGTCTTGAATATGACAATTAATCAAGCAGTAGGTTTTTTCAAACCAATACCTAAAATTTATAGTAAACTCAAAACTATTCAGGATGTTGGTCTTGGCTATATAGCCTTAGGTCAGCCTAGTACAACTCTTTCTGGTGGAGAAGCTCAAAGAATAAAGCTATCAACAGAACTTTCAAAAAGAGATACAGGGAATACTATGTATATACTAGATGAACCGACAACAGGCTTGCACTTTGAAGACATACGTGTTCTTTTAGAAGTTCTAAATAAACTCGTTGAAAAAGGAAATACAATTTTAATTATTGAACATAATCTTGACGTAATTAAGCAAGTTGATTACTTGATTGATATTGGTCCAGAGGGTGGAAAGTATGGAGGGGAAGTTGTTGGTGCAGGAACACCAATTGATATTTCAAAAATAAAAAAAAGTTACACAGGACAGTTTTTATCAAAAGAATTAACAATCTAATTTGATTAAGATGAAATCTTATTTTTTGAATGTATTATTTTTATATCTTCCAATACTTCTACATTCTCAAGTATCTCCGTCATATTCACTTGATGCAGAACTTAAAATTGAAAGTAAAATAATTCACATTAATCAAAAAATCAGCATAAAAAATAATCAAAAGCTAGTTCTGGATACATTGTTTTTTAATGACTGGTCCAATTCTTACAGTGATTCCAAATCTCCATTAGCTCAAAAGTTAGCTGAGGAGTTTAATAGAAGCTTTTATTTATCTTCAAAAAAAAATAGAGGAAATACAAAAATAGAGACATTCCAAATTAAAAATAATCCAATTAAATGGGATAGATTAAAAAATCAGATAGATATAATATTTGTTGTTTTAGATGATCCTCTAATTTTTTCAGATTCGTTATCAATTAATATAAAATATTCTATAAAAATTCCTAATAAACAATTTACAGGTATTGGCTTTCAAAAGGACCTAATCAATATTCAGGATTTCATAATCTCCTTGAGTCCTTTTTATGATGGTAAATGGATTATAAATAGCAATTTAAACCTCAATGATAATAGTCTAATTAAGGCGCCACATAAAATAAAATGGACTTATCCTAAAAATTTGCATTTACTAAGTTCAATGAATAAATTATCTAGTTATTCTAAAGAAAATATAAAAATTGCTTATTATGAAAGTAAATATGAAAGGTCTCCAAAGTTTATTTTTTCAAAAGAAAATTTAATTAGAGAATTTAATATTAAAAAAACCAAAATTAGCACTGATATATTTAAAAGATCAGATGAATTTACTGAAATCAAAATAAAAAAAATTTATGATTTTTTATCAGATAATTTTAAATCTAAAAATATTAAAAATTCATATTTAATAACTTCTTATGATTATGATCAAAGACCAATTAATGGTTTAAATATTTTTCCTGAAATAATTAGTCCTTTTGAAAGCACATTTATTGAAGAAATAAAATTCTTAAAAATCTTTACTTCTGAATTTATCAAATCACAACTTAACGATTTCAATTTTAGAGAAAATAACTGGATGAGTGAAGGTCTAACTGTTTTTATGATAATGAAATATATTGATTTGTATTATCCAGATCAAAAGTTAATTGGCAAACTATCTAATTTCCCAATACTTAATAAATATTCATTATCGGATAGATATTTCAATGAGATTTTCATGATTAATTCAGAAATAATGCTAAGAAGAAATCTTCATCAAGCAGCCATTACTTCTAAGGATAATCTAATAAAGTATAATGAAAGAATATCAATCCCATATCAAGTTGGTCTTCTTTTTAGATATCTAGAAGACTATATTGGTGAAGATTCATTTAAATCTGTTTTAAATCAAATAGGGAGTATTAAAAATATATATGATTTTAATGCAATTGTTGAAAAGAATACTGATAAAAAAGATTCCAAAAAAATAATTCAATATTTAAAAACAAAACCTACGTTAGACATTAAAATCAATAAAATAGTTAAAAATGAAAATAATACAATTTCTGTATTTACCAATCAGGTATCAAATCAAAATATTCCATATAAAATAGCTTTATTAAATAACAATGTAATAATTGATTCCAAATGGGTATCTAGCAACTCAAACTCCCCTACTCTTTTTAAAACCAATACTAATGCTAATTATTTTGCAATTAATCCAATAATTGGTCTTCCTGAGACAAATAAGCAAAATAACTGGCGGTCGTTAAATTCTAATATATTCGGAAAGCCATTGAGTATTAAATTTTTTAAAGATTCTGAAGATCCAACAAAAAATCAAATTTTGATTAATCCAACTGCATTTTATAATTTATATGATGGAGCTTCTTTTGGTGCTAGATTTCATAATAAAACAATACCTCGAAGACCTTTAGTTTTCATGATAGAACCCAGTTATTCAACAATCGAAAAAACTTTGGTTGGTTCTGTTATTACTGATTATAGAATTTATGACGATTCAAAATCAAATTATTTAACTCAATTTAGTTTTTTTGGAAGTAGCTTCCACTATGCTCCAAATTCTTTATATAAAATAGCGGTACCATCATTAAAGTTTTATTTCAGACCTTCTAATTTAAGAAACAATCTAAGGCAAGGATTAAGTTTCTCCTGGTATAGTATCCAGCGAGAATCTTTAATGTTAAATAATTCAATACCTAATTACTCACTTGGAGAAATTAAGTACGAAATTTCAAATAAGGGCTCTGTTGATTATTTTACATTTGAAAATAGTATTGAAATTGCCAGAGAATTTAAAAAGTTAATATTAGAAATTGAGTATAGAAAACTAATTAAATCAGGTAGATTGTTTTCAAGCAGATTGTTTTTTGGGAGTTTTATTCAAAACAAGATTAATAATAACCAGTAT
>CAYSNJ010000004.1:54955-115908 GCA_964432535.1 uncultured Flavobacteriaceae bacterium
TTAATCTAAACAAGCCTAACGATTATTTATTTGAGTATGCTTATTTTGGAAGATCTGAGACAGAAGGTATTTTTAGTCAGCAATTTATAATGAATGAAGGTGGTTTTAAATCGTCAATTTCAAACAGTAGTTCAAATCAGTGGATTCTTAGCTCTAATCTTAGCATGGGGATATGGAAATGGTTTGAGGGTTATGTAGATCTGGCTATACTTAAAAATAAAAATCAAACTCACAGATCCCACTATGACTATGGATTTAGATTTAATTTTATCCCTGATTACTTAGAATTTTATTTTCCTTTAGGTTCAAGTGAAGAATATGAGATAGTTAAAGAAAACTATTTTTCTAGAATTAGATTTGTATTATCTCTTAATCCTAAGGATATTTCAACTTTCTTTTCAAGAACTTGGTTCTAATTTTATTACATATAATTTTTGTATTTTTATGGTGAAAGGATATGTCTAAATTTACATTAAATCTTAACAAAGATATTGACTACGAGCAATATAAAAAACTTGTAATCAACGATTATAGGACTGTTGTTCTTAGCAGGGAATGTAGTGTTATTGGTAGAAAAGAAGTTTTCTTAGGAAAAGGAAAGTTTGGAATATTTGGAGATGGTAAAGAATTACCTCAAATGGCTCTTAATCATTTTTTTAAAGATGGCGATTTTAGATCAGGCTATTACAGAGACCAAACATTATTAATGGCTCAGAATATCTTAACACCTGAAAATTTTTTTGCAGCTCTATACGCACACACTGATCTTGAATTTGAGCCTATGTCTGGAGGAAGACAGATGGGAGGACATTTTTTAAGTAAAAGTATTGCGAATGACGGGTCTTGGTTAGATTTAATGAATCAAAAAAATCATAGTTCCGATATATCTCCAACAGCTTCTCAAATGCCAAGACTAGTCGGTTTAGCTCAAGCATCAAAAATTTATAGAAAATTAAAAATTAAAAATGCTAAAATATTTTCAAATAAGGGTAACGAAATAGCTTGGGGTACTATTGGAAATGCAAGCACAAGTGAAGGTTTGTTTTTTGAGTCGATTAATGCTGCTGGTGTTCTTCAGATACCAATGGTTATGAGTATATGGGATGATGAATATGGAATATCTGTATCCAATGATCTTCAGACAACAAAATCAAGTATTTCTGAAGCCTTATCTGGTTTTCAAAAAACATCAAATAAGGACGGTTTCGAGATAATTAAGGTTAAAGGATGGGATTACCCTTCATTGATTAATGCTTATTCAAAGGCTGAGAAAATAGCACGTTCAGAACACATCCCTGTTATTGTTCATGTAACAGAACTTACTCAGCCATTAGGTCATTCATCTTCAGGTTCCCATGAAAGATACAAATCAGATTCAAGATTAGAATGGGAAAAAAAATATGATTGTAATTTAAAATTTAAAAATTGGATACTCGATAATAATTTATCTGACATCAAGACATTGAAAGAGATTGATTCAAAATCTAAATCTATTGCTAAAAATGCCAAGATTAATGCTTGGAATAGCTATCAAAAGCCAATAAAAAAGGAGTTAAATGATTTTAAAAATCAATTGGCCCTTTTAGAACAGGATAATTTCAAGTTAGCAGACTCAATCAAATCAAAAGTTTCTAATTTTAACAATATTGGATACAGAGAAATTCTTTCTCTAGGGAGGTCTTTATTACCATCACTAACGAAATACAATAATTTATCCAAGGTTAAGTTTATTGAGTATTTAAAACGTTTATCAGATAATTTACAGCCTAAATTTTCCTCGGACTTATATTCAAAAGAAATTAAATTTGATTGTGTTCCACCAACATATGACAAGGAGCCTAATATTGTGGATGGAAGAGTCATTATACGTGATAATTTTGATGCCCTTTTGTCTACAAATGATCGTTTACTTATTTATGGACAAGATTGTGGTAAAATAGGAGGTGTAAATCAAGGCTTAGAAGGTTTACAAACCAAATATGGTGAAGACAGGGTTTCAGATACTGGAATCAGAGAAGCTACTATTGTAGGTCAGGGAATAGGAATGGCATTAAGAGGATTGAGGCCAATTGCTGAAATTCAATACTTAGACTATATACTTTATTGCATACAGATATTAAGTGATGATTTAGCCTCATTAAGTTACCGAACTTATGGTCAGCAAGTTGCACCTTTAATTATCAGAACCAGAGGACACAGACTTGAAGGTATATGGCATTCTGGTTCACCAATGGGTGCTATGGTAAGTTTGCTCAGAGGAATATTTATTTTAACCCCAAGAAATATGACTATTGCTGCAGGTATGTATAATTCATTATTAAAACTAAATCAGCCTGCAATTGTAATTGAAACCTTAAACGCTTACAGGATAAAAGAATCTTTACCTAATAATATGGGTGCTTTTACATCCCAAATTGGTAAAATTGAGATTTTAAATGAAGGCAATGACATTACCTTAGTTAGTTATGGAGCTACTTTACAAATTGCTTTGGAAGCTTCACATGAACTAATCAAACACGATATTTCGTTAGAAATAATAGATCTTCAGTCACTAATCCCTTTTGATACGTTAAGTGAAATAAAAAATAGTGTTGCTAAAACCAACAAGTTATTAATTGTTGACGAAGATATGCCTGGTGGTTGTTCAGCTTATATTCTTCAACAGTTACTAGATAATCAAAAAGTATACAACCTTTTAGACAGTGAACCCAAACTTTTGTCTGCAAATGAGCACAGACCTGCGTATGGAACTGATGGTGACTATTTTTCAAAACCTAACTTAAATGATATTTTTGAGGCAGCATACGGCTTTATGAATGAGGAAAATCCCAAAAAATATCCTAACTTATTTTAGATATTAAAAATTTCATTTATTAAATCAATTAGAATTTCTTTGTGACTTTCATTTGACCCCAATATACTTTTACTTTTTAAATCTGCCTTATGAATTGAGTTGATCGCATGGCTACAGGCTTTCATACTATAAAAACTGGATGCTTGTTCATAATCTTTAATAAAAAAGGGATTAATTCCCAATATTGATGAAATATTAGCATTACTTGTTTTTATACCTTGAAATAAAAGTAGCCTTTTGAAAAATTGAAATAAAGATGTTATTGTTAGAACTAATGGGTGATTTTTGGAGTTATTAGATAAGTAATAAATTATTTGAATTGATTTTTTTTTATTTTTTGAACCAATAGCATTTATTAATTCAAAATTATTAAAGTCTTTACTTATCCCAATATATTTTTCAACTAGATCAGGAGTTATTATTCTATCAGAACAAAGAATCTTTAGTTTACTAATTTCTTGTTTAATTCTTCCAAGATCTAAACCAAGAAATTCAATTAATAATTGAATGGACTTTTGATTTGCTTCTAATTTTTCTCTTTTTAACTCCAGAGATATCCATCCAGCAATCTGGTTGTCATATAAAGGTTTAGACTCATAGACTACTCCAGATTTTTTAACAATTTTATATAACTTACTTCTTTTATCAAAAGTTTTATTTTTATAACAAAATATAACAACAGATTGCTTTGGAGGATTGGTCAAGTATTTTGCTAGTTCATCATATTTCTTCTCTAAATATTGAGCTTCTCGTATTAATATCAAATGATGATTTGCAATTAAAGGATATCTTTTGGCAGTTTCAATAATTTCTTCTACAGAAGTATCTTTTCCATATAAAACACTCAAATCAAAATCTTTTTCTGAATTAGATATTAGTTTATTTACAATGTAGTTAGAAATACTATCTATAAAATAGGGTTCTGTTCCGGATAAAAGGTAAAAAGATGCAATTTCTCCATTTTTAATTTCATCAATTATTTTATTATGAAGTTGCATCTAATTATTTTTTGCAATTTTGTTTAATGGAAAAGTTAAATTTCCCAAATTTAAATTTAAGAGTCAAAAATAAAGAAAATAAACTTTTCATTTTTGATATAATTCGAAAAAAATGGTTTTTGTTAACTCCTGAAGAATGGGTACGTCAACATTGTATAAATTTTCTTGTTTTCACAAAGAATTATCCAAAATCTTTAATTAATGTAGAAAAAAAACTTTTAGTAAATGGTAATACAAAAAGGTATGATATTATTGTTTTTTCCAAAAACTCACAGGTACTTATTTTAGTTGAATGTAAGTCACCAAAGATAACAATTAATCAGGATGTGTTTGATCAGATAGCGAAATATAATTTAACATTTAAAAGTAAATATTTAATGGTTTCTAATGGATTGTCTCACTATTTTTGTTTAGTTAACTATAATGTAAAAAACTATTCCTTTTTATCAGATATCCCGGATTTTAAAAATTCATAAATGAATATAGCAATCGTTTTACTTAACTACAATGGAGAAAAATTACTAAAAACTTTTATCCCAATTCTTTGTAAATACTCCGTAGGTTATAATATTTATATTATTGATAATAAATCAACCGATAACTCAATCGAATATATAAAATCAAATTTTCCAGATATAAAATGTATTTTATTAGATAAAAATTATGGATTTGCAGAAGGTTATAACAAGGGTTTACTTGGAATTAACACAGATGTCTTTTGTTTTTTAAATACTGACGTTGAAGTCACAGAAAACTGGCTTGATCCTGTTTATAAAACTTTTAAAAATGAAATAGACGTATCCATAGCACAGCCTAATATATTAGATTTTAATAATAAAAATAATTTTGAATATGCAGGAGCTGCTGGAGGATTTATTGATTTTTTCGGTTATACATATTGTAGAGGAAGGATATTTGATTCAATAGAAGAAAACAGAGATCAGTACAACGATAATAAGACGATTTTTTGGGCAAGTGGAGCTTGTTTTTTCATAAGGAAAAATGTTTGGGATAATTTGGAAGGATTTGATAAAGATTTTTTTGCTCACTTTGAGGAAATTGATTTATGTTGGAGAGCTTTTAATAAATCTTTTAAATCTGTTTCAATTGGAAAATCAAAAGTCTACCATGTTGGCGCAGCTACGCTACCTGTGTCTGGATATAAATGGTTCCTTAATTTTAGAAATTCTCTAATTTTATTAACCAAAAATTTACCAAAAAAATACTTGTTTAGAATATTGATCGCAAGATTATTATTAGATTTCGTTGCATCTTTAAGGTTTTTAATTAATGGAAAGCTTGTACCAGTTTTTTCTATTGTAAAAGCTCATTTTTCTTTTTATCGATATTTCAGAACTCATTATAAAAAAAGAACAAGTATTTTAAATAAAAATAAGTATTGGTCAATAAATTCAATTATTTGGTCATACTTTGTAAAAAAGGAAAGGGTTTACAGTAAAATTTCAAAATAATACTTTTATATTTATTTAACTTTTTTGATTTTAATAATTTAATTCTATACAAATGAGGAAATCTATATCAATAATAATAATTTCTATCTTGATCACTTCTTGTGTTTCACAAAAAAAATATCAAGAATTAGAAACTTTACAAACAAATACAAAAAATAATCTTAACTCCACATCTGTCCAACTTAATACATGTAAAGAAGAAAAAGATTCTGCATTAAATAGTTTGGCTGCTCTTAAGGATCAGGTTAAGTTTTTAAAGGCAAATAATCAAGGTTTAATTAATAACTTAGGAAATTTAACTACACTTTCACAAAAAGGAGCAGAAAATCTTGAAAAGTCTCTGGAAAGTATGAAAGAAAAGGATGTTCGGATTCAAAAGATGCAAGATGCCGTTACAAGAAAAGATTCAGTCACTTTAGCCTTAGTAACAAGCTTAAAAGGAGTTTTAGGAAACTTAAATGATGGTGATATAGAAGTTAATGTTGAAAAAGGTGTAGTTTATGTTTCAATTTCAGACAAATTATTGTTCAGTTCGGGAAGTTATATGATTACTAATCGTGCAAAAGAAGTACTTGGTAAAGTTGCTCAAGTAGTTAATAATCGTCCTGAATTAGAATTTATGGTCGAAGGGCATACAGATAATGTTCCTATAAAGACAGAAACAATATTAGATAATTGGGATTTAAGTGTTATGAGGGCAACTGCAGTTGTGAGAATTTTACAAAATGACTTTGATGTTGCACCAGAAAGGATGTCTGCTTCAGGAAGAAGCTCTTATGTTCCACTTTTTGACAATGATAATCCATCAAATAGAGCCAAAAATAGAAGAACTAGAATTGTAGTTTTACCAAAATTAGATCAATTTTATGACCTTATTGAAAAAGGGATGGAAACTGCAAAATAACATTTAAGCAAAGCATGTTTCTAAAACATGTTTTGCTTTTTAAAGTTCCTAAAGTTTTCTTAAAAATATTTAACCAACTGTTATTTTTCAATTTTCAATTTGGCAAATTTTACAAGTAAATTCTTAACACCAAATCCTTGAAAATTAATGGCTGCTTTTTTATCACTTCCTGCACCTTCAATAGAAATTACCTTCCCTTTACCAAAACGTCCATGTACTACTTTCATTCCAACTACAAGTTTAATTATATCACTTTTTGAGTCTGCATTAATGTCAGTATTATATATTCTTTTAAGTTTTGAAAGTTGAGATGGATTGGGTTTTGAAATGGAATTAAATTCTTTTTTATCATTTTTGATATTATGTGATCCAAAAATTGTAGAATCTAACAATGGTCTTGTTTTGTTGTGGTTAACAACGTTTTTTTCAATATATTTAGAATCTATTTCTTCAATGAATCGGCTTGGTTCCGCATCAATTAATTTACCCCAACGGTATCTGGATTGGGTATATGTTATGTGAGCTACTTCTTTTGCTCTAGTTATTGCTACATAAAAAAGTCTTCTTTCTTCTTCTAATTCACCTCTTGTGTTTAAACTCATTGCTGAAGGAAATAAATCTTCCTCAAGTCCTACAATAAATACTTCGGGAAATTCTAGCCCCTTCGCTAAATGAATTGTCATCAAGGATACTTTATCTGCACTTGGATCTTTATCATTATCAAAATCTGTTGCTAGTGCAACATCTTCTAAAAATTCACTAATGCTTCCTGAGGCATCGACTAATTCTACTTGTCCTTCAGTGAAATCACGAATACCATTTAGAAGCTCTTCAATATTATCAATTTTAGAAATATTTTCGGGGGTTCCCTCTGATTTTAAAACATTTATAATTCCTGTTTTTTTTATAACTAAATCAGTTAATTGATGTGCATTGAGTTTCTTATTTTCAATTTGAAATAACTTAATAATATTTAAAAATGAGTTTAACTTTTCTTTTGTTCCACTATTTATTGTAGTATTTAATTTTGATAAATTTTCAATTACTTCAAACAATGTTAAATCATTTTCTTTTGAAGCTATAATTAATTTATCAATTGTGGTAGAGCCTATTCCTCTGGTTGGATAATTAATAACTCTCTTAAAACTTTCTTCGTCTTTAGGATTTACAGTAATTCTTAAATATGCTAGAACATCTTTAATTTCTTTCCTTTGGTAAAAGGAAAGTCCTCCATAAACTCGGTATTGGATATTTCTTTTTCTTAATGAATCTTCTATTGCCCTAGATTGAGCATTAGTCCTATATAGAACTGCAAAATCTTTATTTCTTTTTTGATTATTTATTTTATTTTCAAAAATAATAGAGGCTACTGCCCTGCCCTCATCTGAATCAGAAGCTAAACACCTAATTTTAACTTTTGAACCTTCATCATTTGCAGTCCACACAACTTTATCAATCTTTGATTGATTATGATTAATTATTGAATTTGCTGCATTAACAATATTTTTAGTTGATCTATAATTCTGTTCTAGTCTATAAAGTTTAACATCATCATAATCCTTTTGAAAATTTAAAATATTATTAATGTTTGCCCCTCTAAAGGCATAAATGCTTTGTGCATCGTCCCCTACTACACCAATATTCTGAAATTTATCTGATAATGCTTTAATAATTAAATATTGAGAATGATTAGTGTCTTGATATTCATCAACTAATATGTACTTAAAACGATTTTGATATTTTGATAAGACAGCCGGAAATCTATTCAAAAGCTCATTTGTTCTTAATAATAAATCGTCAAAATCCATAGCACCAGCTTTAAAACATCTCTCAACATATTCATTATAAATTTCACCCATCTTAGGTCGTCTGGCCATTTTATCAGCTTCAATTAAATCTGAGTCATTATAATATGCCTTTACTGTAATTAAACTATTTTTAAAAGCGGATATTCGATTTTTAACCTGTTTAGCCTTGTATATATCTTTTTCCAAATGGAGTTCTTTAATGATACTTCCAATTAATCTTTCAGAATCTTGTGTATCATATATTGTAAAATTTGAGGGAAAACCAATTTTATCAGCTTCTGCTCTAAGTAAACGAGCAAACACAGAGTGAAAAGTACCCATCCACAAATTTTTCGCCTCTGATGAGCCAATTAAATGTGAAATTCTGTCCTTCATTTCTCTGGCTGCCTTATTAGTAAATGTCAATGATAAAATTTCAAAAGAATCAACCCCTTTTTGAATTAGATACGCTATTCTATATGTTAAAACTCTTGTTTTTCCTGACCCTGCTCCCGCTATTACAATTAAAGGTCCATCTTTATGAATTACGGGTGCTTTCTGAGCATCATTTAATTCATTAATAAAATCAATATTATCTTTATTCATAAAAAAAACACATGATGATTAATTCTTGGAATGTTATAGATTTATATACTTTTATAAAGATCTTATGTTTCACAAAAACTACAACCCCATGAGTAAATATATTATTAACAAAATTCAAATATTTATTTTCCTATTTATATTTATTTTACCAATTAATGCTCAGGAAAATAATACTTTAAATAATAAAATCAATGATGAAATTCTTAATATTGGAAAAAAGGTTATTGAATGGAGACATGATATCCACAAAAACCCTGAACTTTCCAATAGAGAATTTAAAACAGCAAAAAAAATAGCAGACCATCTAATTAGCCTAGGAATAGATGTTCAAACTGAAGTTGCCCACACAGGTGTAGTTGGAATACTAAAAGGCAAAAGAACAGGAAAAGTTGTTGCGTTACGAGCTGATATGGATGCACTTCCAGTTACTGAAAGAAATAATTTACCTTATAAGTCGAATGTTATTTCAAAGTACAATAATCGAAATACTGGAGTAATGCATGCTTGTGGTCACGACACACACGTTGCAATATTGATGGGTGTTGCTGAAATACTGTCAAATAATAATGACTTCTCGGGAACTGTAAAATTTATTTTTCAACCTGCAGAAGAAGGAGCTCCAGAAGGAGAAACCGGGGGTGCACTTCAAATGATTAAAGAAGGTGTTTTGAAAAATCCAGATGTTGATGCCATTTTTGGATTGCATATAAGTTCAGGTTTGCATGTTGGTAAAATTAATTACAGACCTAAAGGAATTATGGCTGCATCTCAAAGATTTGTAATTGATGTAGTTGGAAAACAGTCTCACGGATCTTCACCTTGGCTTGGGATCGATCCTATTTTAGTATCCTCTCAAATAATTTCTGGAATACAAACAATTGTAAGTAGAAATAGTGAATTAACAAAACAAGCAGCCGTTATATCTATTGGTTCTATACATTCAGGGATAAGGTTTAATATTATTCCAGAAAGTTTACAAATGATTGGAACCATTAGAACTCTAGATATTGAAATGAAAGAATTAATCAGAAGAAGAATGAATGAAATTGTTACGGGAATTGCATCTGCTTATGGAGCAAAAGCTTCAATTACTATAACAGATGGAGCCTCCATAACATATAATGATCCTGATTTAACAAAAATGATGTTACCTACATTAGAATCAATAGCACTTAAGGAAAATGTAATATTAAGTGATGCTGTTACTGGTGCTGAAGACTTCTCCTACTTTCAAGATGAGATACCTGGTTTATATTATTTTTTAGGAGGCACACCTCTTTCTGTTCCTGAAGATGAAGCGCCGTCTCATCATACTCCTGATTTTTTTGTTTCTGACAAATCTATGCTTTTGGGTATAAAGACTATGACAGGCTTGGCTTTAGATTATCTTAAAATTAACCAATTATAACTTTAACTAGTGGAGAGTTAACTCATAAACACATATGTTCAATTTGAGATTGAAAAGGATTATAATTATATTTTTGATATATTAATTTTTGTTATGATTTTTTTTAAATCCATTAATTCTATTTGGTAAATGAATGAGCTACAAAAATCAATTGTCTATTTAAAAGGTGTAGGTCCAAATAGACTTTCTTTGTTAAATGGTGAGTTTGGAATTAAATCTATACAAGACTTATTAAATTTTTTTCCAAATAGATATTTAGATAGAACCAAGTTTTATAAGATAAATCAATTACCTATATCTACATCAGAAATTCAAATAATTGGTTCTTTAATAAACTTGAAGACTATTCAGAATAAAAATAAATCAAGACTTGTAGGCACTTTTGAAGACGAAACTGGATCAATTGATTTAGTATGGTTTAGAGGGCATAAGTGGATAAGTTCAAATTTAAAATTATTCACTCCCTATGTTGTATTTGGAAGGATTAATAACTTTAATGGCACAATAAATATGCCTCATCCAGAGATTGAGCTATTAAGCTTGTTTAAATCTAGAAAAAGAGTATCATTTAACACTATATATCCTTCAACAGAAAAATCAATTAACTCTGGAATTACTCAAAATATTTTTAGAAAAATGTTTTATGAATTTTTTGAGTCCTACAATAATATTTTTAGAGAAACACTTCCGGAAAATTTATTAAAAAATCAAAAGTTAATCTCTAAAGACAAAGCTTTAAGAAATATTCATTTTCCTGAAAATTCTGAAGCATTAGCTGAAGCTCAAAAAAGATTAAAATTCGAAGAGTTTTTTTATTTGCAAATACAAATGCTTATTAAAAATAAACAAAGAAAAGATAAGATTAAGGGATATATTTTTTCAAATGTTGGAAAGTATTTTAATAGTTTTTATTATGATCATCTAACTTTTAAATTAACTAAAGCTCAAGTTAGATCAATAAAGGAGATAAGAAAAGACTTGGGGACTGGACGTCAAATGAATAGATTACTTCAAGGAGACGTTGGTTCTGGTAAAACTATAGTTGCTTTTATGAGTATGCTAATTTCAATTGATAATAATTATCAAGCCTGTTTAATGGCACCAACTGAAATCCTTGCTCAACAACATTTTAAACTATTTGACGAATTATCAAAAAAAATTGGGTTACGTGTTGCTATCATTACAGGTAGTGTTAAAAAAAGTGAACGCGTTCCAATTTTAGAAAGGTTAAAATCAGGTAAAATTCATATTTTAATAGGAACCCACGCACTTATTGAAGATCCTATTATTTTTAAAAATCTTGGTCTAGCAATTATTGATGAGCAACATAGGTTTGGTGTTGCGCAAAGATCTAAACTTTGGAGAAAAAATAAACTTCCCCCCCATATTCTTGTAATGACAGCTACTCCTATTCCAAGAACTCTTGCAATGACTCTATATGGTGATTTAGATATTTCTGAAATAAATGAACTTCCTCCGGGTAGAAAAAAAATAAAAACAGTACATATGGATGATAGTAAAAGATTATCAGTATTTAGTTTTATTAAAAATGAAATTGAAAAAGGAAGACAAATTTACATAGTATACCCTTTAATTGAAGAATCTGAAAAATTAGATTATAAAGATCTTATGGATGGATATGAAAGTATAAGTAGATCATTTCCTCTTCCAAAGTATAAAATATCAATTCTTAATGGTAGGATGAAAAATGAGGATAAAGAATACGAAATGAATAGGTTTATTGATGGTGAAACTCAAATAATGGTTTCAACAACAGTAATTGAGGTTGGTGTAAATATTCCAAACGCATCAGTAATGGTAATTGAAAGTAGTGAAAGGTTTGGATTATCTCAGTTACATCAACTCAGAGGAAGAGTAGGAAGAGGAAGTGATCAGAGTTATTGTGTGTTAATGACTGGAAATAAATTATCATCTGATTCCAAATTAAGAATAAACACGATGGTTAGAACAAATAATGGATTTGAAATAGCTGATGTAGACTTAAAACTTAGAGGTCCAGGGAATCTTATGGGAACTCAACAAAGCGGTGTTTTAAATCTTAAAATAGCTGATATAATAGATGATAATAATATACTAATCCTTGCTCGAGAATCAGCAAAAAAAATATTAGAAACTGATCAGAATCTTGATAAAAAATCAAATCAATGTATTAAGCATACTCTTTCTGAAATCGGAACTTTTAAAAACATATGGAATTATATCAGCTAAAGAATTTGATGCATTATATTTGTATTAATTTTTGATTTCAATTAAATTATATTTTGTGAAAATATCTTACAACTGGTTAAATAATTACATAAAGTCTAAATTAACAATTGACGAAATCAGTACCCACCTCACTTCTTTAGGACTCGAAGTCGAAGGACTAAATTTATTTGAAACCGTAAAAGGAAATTTAGAAGGAGTTTTAGTTGGAGAGGTTATTAGTTGTATTCAACATCCAAATGCTGACCGTTTAAAACTTACTCAAGTTAAAGTTAGTGAATCTGAAACTTTACAAATTATTTGTGGAGCACCTAATGTGGAAAAGGGTCAAAAAGTTGCAATAGCTGTTGTGGGAACAAAATTATACCCCAATAATGGAGATGAAATACTAATTAAGTCGAGTAAAATTCGAGGTGAACAAAGTAATGGTATGATTTGTGCTGAAGACGAACTTGGTCTTGGAGATTCTCATGATGGGATTTTGGTTTTAAATGATGATATACCTGTCGGGACTCCTTGTACTCAAGTTTTTGATTTAAGTGAAGATTATGTTTTTGATATTGGTTTAACTCCAAATCGAGCTGATGCGATGAGCCATATGGGCGTTGCTCGAGATTTAAAAGCTTCACTCATCCAAAATAAGATTGAATATAATTGGAGTTTCCCTCCCGTGGATTTATTTCCTTCAGGATCAAATACAAAAAAAATTGATATTGAAGTCAAGAATCCAAAATTTTGCCCTAGATATTTTGGAATCACTTTAATTGATGTAAAGATTGCTCCTTCCCCTTTATGGATGCAGACTTTTTTAAGATCAATAGGTATTTCTCCAAAAAATAATATTGTTGATATAACAAATTTTGTACTTCATGATATCGGTCAACCCATACATTGTTTTGATGCAGACAAAATTGAAGGTAAAATTATTGTTAAAAATCTAAAGGAAAATACAAAATTTAAAACTCTCGATGGAACTGAAGTCAATTTATCATCAGAAGACTTAATGATATGTGATGATATCAAACCCCTTTGCCTAGCTGGTATTTACGGTGGAATTTCCTCTGGAGTTAATGAAACAACTAAAAATGTTTTTCTTGAAAGCGCATATTTTGATCCTGTCACTATTAGAAAAAGTGCTAAGAGACATGGACTTTCAACTGATGCCTCTTTTCGCTTTGAAAGAGGAATAGATCCTGAAATTACTGAAGTTGCCTTAAAGCGTGCTGCACTCTTAATGATTAAATATGCTAATGCTAGCGTTTCTAGTTCAATTCAAAAAGTTTGTGAACCTTTACCAGATCCAATTAAAGTATTTTTATCTTATGAAAAACTCAATAAAACTATTGGACAAAACATACCTAAAGAAGATTTAACAAATATATTAAATGCACTAGAAATTAAAATTGAAACAGTATCCAATGAAGGAGTGGCTTTGATAATTCCCAGGTTTAGAGTTGATGTATTAAGACCTGCTGATATTATTGAAGAGATTTTAAGAGTTTATGGATATAATTCCATCACAAGTTCTAAATATTTAAAAATTAATTTACCTGAATTTAACATTCATAATAAATTTGAAGTGAATGAGCATATTTCTAAACAATTTGTTAGTAAGGGGTTTTCAGAAGTCATAAACAATTCAATTACAAATCCAGCATACGATAAGCTTTCAAATATAAGTTTAGATAAATTAAAAAGTATTAAAATCATTAACCCTTTAGGGATTGAATTATCTCAGCTAAGAAAGACTTTAATATATTCCGGATTGGAAGTAATTTCATTTAATTTAAACAGACAACAGAAGAATATTAAAATTTATGAAATTGGAAAAATATATTTCAATGAAAATTCTAAAAACATAGAAAATAAATCATTGTTTGCAGGAATTGTAAAATCTAATGAAAGTTACCATTGGAGTAGTGATAATAAAATTCCACCATTTTTTTATTTAAAAGGTGTAATAAGTGAAATTTTAAATGGTTTAAATCTTAAAAAGTTAAAATTCAAAACTCTTAATTATGATTTATTTTCAGAAGGTTTGTCAATCGAGATAAATCATAAAGAAATAGGTCACATTGGTCTTGTATGTAAATCAATCAGAGATTATTTTGGAATTGATCAAGAAGTTTATGGTTGTATTATAAATATTGATTCTATTAATAAATTAAATTTATCTGAATCATTTCATGTCTCTGAAATACCAAAATTTCCATTTATTCAAAGAGATTTTGCTCTTTTACTGGATAAAAGTATTTCATTCAACTCTATAGTCAAATTGTCAAATGAAATCGAAAAAAACATTCTTGAATCAATTGATTTGTTTGATGTTTATGAAGGGAGTAATATACCAAAAAATAAAAAATCATATGGAATCAGATTTACTTTTATTGATAAAAGGAAAACCTTAACGGATAAATATATTGATAAAGTTATGAGTAAATTAAAAAAACAATTTGAACAAGAATTTAACGCCCAATTAAGATAATTATTATAGCTATGAATTTAAATATTTTCAACAAAACAAATTTAGAACATATTCTTATTAAAGAAAATAAAAAGAATTTTGACGTCAAACATTTTAATTCTACAAATCACTTAAATTATAAAAAACAGACTAACAAATTTGATATTGATTTACTTGATACAGATAAAATTGTTCATCTTAACTCGATAAAAAAAATGTGTATTAACTACCGTCTACGCTTTCTTGATATTGATTTTTTCAAAGGTGAAATCCCTATTCAAGCCATCGAAAATATTAAAGCACTTGAGCTAGATCATGATTCTCAAATCAATGGTTTTAAGATAATGGCTCCGTCAATTATGTTTCGTTTAAAAAATTCTGATGATCCTTTAATGTTTGCTCCGATTGGAAATAACTATTTTTATTTAATTCATAAATGGGGAAATGACCTAAACCCTTTAAGAAAAATTAGAATGTGGCCATTTCAATCATTAATTAATTTATTAATCACATTGTTATGTACCAGCTATTTAATTACTATTTTAACTCCCATAGAAATTTTCACAAGAACTCCAGATACTTCATCTTTTTGGCTTTTATTCCTTTTTATGTTTAAAGCTATTGTCTCCATTGTACTATTTTTAGGGGTTGCCTTGGGTAAAAATTTTAATCCTCAAATCTGGAATAGTAAATATAACAAGTCCTAACTTTTTATGAACTCTTATTTTAAAATATACACTGGACCAGAAATAATAGTTTTATCTGTCAAAAATATTCTTGAACAGAATTATATTATACCAATCATCAAGGACCAATCAGAGTCAGCAAGACTTGCTGGATTTGGATCAGCTATTCCCTACTTACAGGATGTGTTTGTTCATGAAGACGAAAAAATTAATGCTATTGATCTTATTAAAGAATTTACTAAATCAAATAACACATAATTAAAGCCTTTTTAATTATATATTATATATATTGAAAATTGTTTTATCTAACTAATAAAATATAGATAACTTTTATTTTCGTTTAATATGAATACAAATTTTGAAATTCTTGACTATGTAGTTTTTGCTCTATATGGATTTGTAATACTTGGCGTTGGATTATGGGTTTCAAGAGATAAAAAAGGAGAAAGTAAAAGTGCTGAAGATTATTTTCTTGCAAGCAAATCACTGCCTTGGTGGGCTATTGGCGCATCATTAATTGCAGCTAATATTTCAGCTGAGCAATTTATCGGAATGTCTGGTTCGGGTTTTGCTGTAGGACTTGCCATCGCATCTTATGAATGGATGGCAGCAATTACATTGATTATTGTTGGAAAATATTTTCTTCCAATTTTTATTGATAAACAAATTTATACCATTCCAGAATTTGTTGAAAAAAGATTTTCAAGTCAATTAAAAACAATCTTAGCAATTTTTTGGATTGGACTCTATGTCTTTGTGAATTTAACTTCAGTTTTGTACTTAGGTGGTTTAGCATTAGAAACAATATTAGGGATTGAATTAATTGAAGGAGTTATAGGGCTTGCACTTTTTGCAGCTGCATATTCTCTCTATGGAGGACTATCTGCTGTTGCTTGGACAGATATTATCCAAGTTATAGTTCTCATAATAGGTGGACTAATAACCTCTTATTTAGCTTTAAATACAGTTTCTGGTGGAGAAGGAATGTTTAATGGTTTATATAAATTATATGACGTTGTTCCAGAAAAATTTGATATGATTCTTGAGAAAAGTAATCCAGAATATATGAATTTGCCGGGGATTGGCGTTTTAATAGGAGGAATGTGGGTTGCTAATCTTTATTATTGGGGCTTTAATCAATATATTATTCAAAGGACATTAGCTGCAAAATCTTTGAAAGAAGCACAAAAAGGTATATTATTTGCTGCTAGTTTAAAAATGATTCTTCCACTCATAATTGTTATTCCTGGTATTGCAGCATATGTTATTGTAAATGATCCTACAATTTTATCTACATTGGGAGAGACAGGCCTATCAAATATTCCCAACGAAGGATCTGCAGATAAAGCCTACCCGTGGTTAATGCAATTTTTACCAACTGGCTTGAAGGGAATAGCGGTTGCTGCTCTTGCTGCAGCAATTGTATCATCTTTAGCATCTATGCTAAACTCAACCGCTACAATATTTACCATGGATATTTATAAGCCATTTTTTAATAAAAATGCAAATGATTCAACCGTAGTAAATGTTGGTAGATTGTCTGCTGCTTTTGCCCTTGTAATTGCAACAATTATGGCTCCACTATTAGGAGGTATTGACCAAGCGTTTCAATTTATTCAGGAGTATACCGGGGTTGTTAGCCCAGGAATTCTTGCAGTATTCATATTAGGATTATTTTGGAAAAAGACTTCCAATAAAGGTGCTATTTACGGTGCTCTTTTCTCAATTCCAATAGCTATGTTCTTAAAAATTGGTCCAAAAGGCTGGTTCAGTGATACAATTTTAAATAGTCTTGCTCCTACCCTTCCTTTTATTGATCAGATGGCAATTACAGCAATTTTAACAATGCTTGTCATTATGTCTGTTAGTTACAGAGAAAACAAAATTAATTCTGATTCTAAAGGAATTGAACTTAACAAAGGTATATTTGATACAAGCCCTACATTCAATATAGGTTCATTTGCATTAATGATAGTATTAGTTGGACTTTACAGTTTTTTTTGGTAGAATGTTATAAATACATCTTAACTCTTAACTCCTTTACTTTATCATCAGTCATGTATTCGTCAAAAGTCAGATGTCTATCTATTATTCCTTTTGGAGTGAGTTCAATTATCCTATTACCTAGTGATTGAGCAAATAAGTGGTCTTGAGTCGAACAAAGAAGTGTGCCCTTAAACTTTTTTAATGCGTTGTTAAAAGCTGTTATGGACTCCAAATCTAAATGGTTTGTAGGTTCATCTAAAATTAAAACGTTAGATCGACTCATCATCATTTTAGATAGCATGCATCTTACCTTTTCTCCTCCTGATAAAACATTTGAACCTTTTAGTGCTTCCTCTCCAGTAAAAAGCATTTTTCCTAAAAAACCTCTTAAATACAACTCTTCTCTTTCTTCTTCAACTTCAGTCCATTGCCTTAACCAATCAACTAATGAAAGTGTTTTTTTAAAAAGATAATTATTATCAATTGGTAAATATGCTTGAGTAGTTGTTATTCCCCAATCAAAACTTCCTAAACTAGGTAGTAGTTCATTATTTAGAATTTTAAAAAAACTAGATACTGCTCTTGAATCTTTACTGAAAACAATTACTTTATCATTTTTGGTCAAGTTTAAGTTTATATCACTGAATAATATTTCCCCATCAATTTCATATTTAAGTTTTTCAATATTTAATATTTGATCTCCTGCCTCCCTTTCTTGTTCGAATAAGATACCTGGATATCTTCTGCTAGATGGCTTTATTTCTTCAATATTTAATTTATCAATCATTTTTTTTCTTGAGGTTGCTTGCTTTGATTTAGCGACATTTGCAGAGAATCGTGAAATAAACTCCTGCAATTCTTTCTTTTTTTCTTCTGCCTTTTTATTTGATTGAGCTTTTTGTCGAGCTGCTAATTGAGAAGATTCATACCAAAAACTATAATTTCCAGAAAAATGATTGATTTTACTAAAATCAATATCTGAAATATGAGTACATACTGCGTCTAGAAAATGTCGATCATGAGATACAACTATAACTGTATTTTCATAATTACTTAAAAATATTTCTAGCCAGTTGATTGTGTCATAATCTAAATCATTTGTGGGTTCATCCATTATCAAAACATCTGGATTTCCAAATAATGCCTGTGCTAATAAAATTCTTACTTTTTGTTTTACATCAACATCTATCATATT
This sequence comes from uncultured Flavobacteriaceae bacterium, assembly GCA_964432535.1. Lineage (GTDB taxonomy): Bacteria > Bacteroidota > Bacteroidia > Flavobacteriales > Flavobacteriaceae > Marivariicella. Next base: position 73,542 of record CAYSNJ010000004.1, read on the forward strand.
GCTATAGTGTATTGATTCTGAAATTCCCAAATTGGATAGTAACGCGGCTGCATTACTATCAGCATTCCACCCATCCATTTCTTCATAGATAAGTTGTAACTCCCCAACTCTGTCTCCATCAGATTCTGAAAAGTCTTCATTTGAATATATCTGATCCATTTCTTTTTTAACAGAAAACAATTCTTTATTACCTCTTAAAACTGTTTCAATAACCTGGCATTGGTCATATGCATTGTGATTTTGTTCTAAAACGGAGAGTCGTTTTCCTATCTCAAGATTTACATTACCTGAGTTTGCATCTTGATTTCCAGAAAGGATATTTAGAAAAGTTGATTTTCCTGCACCATTTGCACCTATAATTCCATAACAATTCCCTGCAGAAAAAGTAACATTCACCTCATCAAAAAGAACTCTTTTTCCATATTGAACAGAAAGGTTGTTTACCGAAAGCATATTTTTTTTTGCGAAAATAGGTAATTCTAATAAAGAAAACCTATTAATTTTATAAATTGAAAATTATTAGTTTAAAATATTTTTTTGAAAAATTATAAAATTTATATACATAGTATTTTAATTATCAGTTTTATATCATGTTCAAATCAGATAAAAAATAATAGTATATTTTTTGGAGGTCAAATTATAAACCCAACCTCAAATTATTTAATTCTTCATAAAAACAACATCACAATTGATTGTCTAGTCTTAGATTCAAATAATAGTTTTAAAAAAACTTTTGTCAATTTAGAACCTGGAATATATAAATTAGAACATATTCCTGAATATCAAACTTTATTAATCGAGCCTGGTGATAGTCTATGGGTAAGAGTAAATGCTGCTGAATTTAAAAAATCCATCGTTTTTAGTGGAAAAGGGTCCAGTAAAAATAATTTTTTAATGGATATGGAAATCAATATAGAAATGGAGAATGAATTTCTTTCCTCTAAATATTCTCTGGAAAGCAAATTTTTTTCTAAAATTATTGATTCTTTAGTAAATCAAAAGAAGAAACAATGGATTTTGATGGACTCCATAAACCAATTATCTGATTTTGCCCAAAAAGTTACCATGGCTTCTTATGTATATCCTTATGGTACAAGAAGAGAAAGATACGCTATTTTGAGAGCCGAAAACCTAGTTAGATCCAAAGACAGCTCATACTTTAATTACAGACAATTTTTAAATTTTGAAGAAACTGACTTAGCCTTTTTCGATCCATATATTGATTATGTTCTTAATTTTTTAAACGAAAATTCAGTAGATAGTTTAAATTATTATTTTAAGTCTAAAAATGAAACTGATTTTAATATAAAAAGACTTCAAGTATTAGAAAATAAAATATTTGGGAGAGAGTTAAAAAATAATTTAGCTAGAGCCATTGCCTTCGATGAAGTTTTAAACTTTGATAATCATTCAGAACACGAGAATTTTTTACAATACTATTTTGCCGTTAATTCTAATACTAAGTTTTTAGCAGAGGTTCTAAGTCTTCACAATGATATTAAAAAAATGTATTTAGGGTCCTCACTTCCAGAAATATCAATTCAAAATTCAAAACTTGATACTGTAAGTAGTAATTCAATATTCAATAATAAACCAACTGTTATATATTTTTGGTCCCAATCCCAAATGAACCACTACAAGAGAACATTAGATATAATTGAAAAATTAAAATTAAATAAACCAAATTATCAGTATGTGGGAATTTCTATTCAGCCGTTGAATAAAATTGCACTTCAAGTTAATAAAATGTTAGACCTAGATAACGGAAAACAATTTGCAATTATAGACTTTGAAAATGCAAGTAAAAAATGGATAATTACACTCTTAAATAAAGCAATTATAACTGATCCTGACGGAAAGATAATCAATGGATTTGGAAATATTTTTGATTTTAATTTTTTAGATCAGCTCTAATTTCCTTTTTTATGGTCCGCTAAAAATTTTTCTAAACCAGAATCAGTAAGTGGGTGTTTTGATAGAGCTATTATTGCACTTAGTGGTCCTGTCATAACATCAGCTCCTGCTTTAGCGCAGTTAATAATATGCATAGGATGACGAACTGAAGCTGCTAGTATTTCTGTTTCAAATGCATAATTATCGTATATGTGTCTAATTTCCTCGATTAGGAACATACCGTCTTGTGAAATATCATCAAGTCTTCCAATAAATGGTGAAACATAAGTAGCTCCTGCTTTTGCAGCAAGTAAAGCTTGACCTGATGAAAAAATTAAAGTACAATTTGTTTTGATACCCTTATTAGAAAAATACTTAATTGCTTTGATTCCTTCAGGAATCATAGGAACTTTTACAACAATTTGAGGGTGAAGTTTTGCAAGTATTTCTCCTTCACTTACAATTCCTTCAAAATCAACAGCTATTACTTCAGCCGAAACATCTCCACTTACAGATTTACAGATATTTACATAATGTTTTAGAATATTTTCTTGTCCAGTTATTCCCTCTTTAGCCATTAAGGAAGGATTAGTTGTAACTCCATCAAGAACTCCAAGGTCCTCAGCTTGTTTTATTTGTTCAATATTTGCAGTATCGATAAAGAATTTCATAATTAATTAATTTATAGATTGTAATAATTCATTAAGATTTTTTCGTATAAAAAATCGGGTAATATTTTTTTTAAAAAGATAGAAAATTTTTGAAAATGTGCACCTACTTTATAGTGAACATTTGGTGATTTTGTTAATATTATTTTATAAATGTTTCTTGCAACTTCTTCTGGATCATTTCCATCATTAACGTGCTTATTCATTTTACTTAAACTTTGTTTATATACATTCTCATATGCTCCATTTTTGATAGGAGAATGGTACCTTCTATTTGCTATATTAGTGGCGAATTCTCCAGGTGCTAATGTCAATATATTAACACCAAACCTTTTCGTTTCCATTCTAATAGATTCTGTAAAAACTTCCATTGCTGCCTTTGAAGCTGAATAACAACCTCTAAATGGTAATCCCATATAACCAGCTATTGAAGTAATATTAATGATCAAACCACTTTTATTATTTCTCATTACAGGAAGTGTTTTTTGCATCAATTTTATTGGACCAAAGAAATTAGTTTCAAAATTCTCTCGCATTGCTTTAATATTTGTTTCTTCACCTGGACCTGTAATTCCAACACCTGCATTATTTATCAAAATATCAATTACATTTTCTTTTTCAAGTACTTCTTCAATGTATTTATCAATTGATAAATCATTATTAACATCAAGCGATAACAAAGAATAATTTTTTGGGGTTTTGTATTTATTTGGGGATCTACTAGTGCCATATACGCGGAAACCTCTATTTGAAAGGTATTCTGCTGTAGCTTTTCCAATACCTGAGGAAGCACCTGTAATTAAAACAACTTTAGCCATATAATAAAAGGGCAAGCTGTCTACATCACATCGCTACAACCATCTACCCTTGCTGCGTTCCCACCCTGGGGGATTTGACAGGAGCTGATTGTGTAGGACTTGCCCATTACAAATATACCACATAGATTAATGTCAACAATGGGCTTTAAAATTTAATTTTATTTAACTTCGTTTCAAATAAATTAAAATGAAATATTTATTTAAACCAATAATTATTAGTTTTCTATTAATGAATTGTGGTTCACAAAATCAGTTATCTTTTAAAATCACAACAAATTCATCTGAATTTAATCCAAACGACACTCTTAAAATTCAAATAACATCAACTAAGTTGGAGAAAATTCCTGAGAAAATTATTTATATTGATGGAAATGAGGTTAAACCTCCATATACCTTATCTAATCTGAAATTAGGAAAACACGAAATTAAAGCTGAATTAATTCTCAAGGGTGATAAAATATTTTTAAATAAAGAATTTACATTATTCGCAACTAATTCACCAGAATTGTATTCATATAAAATAATTAACTCATACCCTCACGATAAAACTTCATATACACAAGGTTTAGAGTTTGATGGGGATATTTTGTTTGAAAGTACAGGACTCAGAGGTCAATCTAAAATTAGATCAACTAATTATAAAGACGGATCTATCATTAATGAAAAAAAATTGAATAAAAATTATTTTGGAGAAGGTCTTTCAATATTAAATGATAATGTTTACCAACTAACATGGCAGGAAAATATTGGTTTTATTTACGATAAATCTTTATCAAATGTAGAAGGATCATTTTCATATGGTAAGAGTAATGAAGGTTGGGGTTTATGTAATGACGGTTTAAATTTTTATAAATCAGATGGAACAAATAAGATTTGGATTTTAGATACTAAAAGTCTAAAAGAAATAGGTTATATCGAAGTAATGACAAATAACAAGACTGTTAATAAAATTAATGAACTTGAATGGGTTGATGGTAAAATATATGCAAACACCTATCAGTTTAATAAAGAAGTCGTTTTAATTATTAATCCTAAATCTGGAATGGTAGAAGGAGTTATAGATTTCAGTGGTTTGAAGAATCAAGTAGAGCAGATTAAATCTTTAAATGTTTTAAATGGTATTGCATATAATAAAAATTCAAAATCATTCTTTTTAACAGGGAAAAACTGGAGTAAGCTTTTTGAAGTTAAAATATACAAATCAAATGAATAGATTTACAACCAACATAAAAGTTTTAAAGAATCACCTTGATGATCTAAATCATGTAAATAATGTTCAATATTTATATTGGGCTCAAGATATTGCAAAATCTCACTGGATATTTTTAACAGAAGATGTAAAATTTCCTATTGGAATATGGATGGTACGTCATCACGATATTATTTATAGGATGGGAAGTTTTTTAGGAGATATAATTAAGGTTAGTACATATATTTCAAATGTTAAAGGTCCAGTTCTTAATAGAATAGTTGAATTTCACAATAAAAATAATGATAAGTTGCTTGTTAGAATTTGTACTAAATGGTGCTATCTAGATAATTTGAAGGATAGAAAGATTTTATCAATCCCAAATAAGATAATTAAACTAATCAATCCATTGGACTTAAAAGTTAAATAATTCTCTTCCTTTCATTAAAGAGTTAACTTTTAGTGCAACATTTTTAAGTTCTCTATCATTTTCATGATTTTTTATAACATGATCAATTAGTTCAACTATGGAGGGCATTTCATTTGAATTCAACCCTCTTGTAGTTATAGCTGGAGTTCCAATTCTTATTCCTGAAGTAACAAATGGAGATTTATCATCAAAAGGAACCATATTTTTGTTTACAGTAATTTCTGCTTTAACTAAAGCTTGCTCAGCATCTTTTCCATTAATATTTTTATTTCTTAAATCAATTAGCATTAAGTGATTATCAGTACCGTTAGAAATAATATTATAATTCAAATCAATAAAAGCTTTAGCCATAGTTCGTGAATTAGACATAACTCTTTGTTGGTAATCCTTAAATAATGGGGAGAGTGCCTCTTTAAAAGCTAGTGCTTTACCTGCTATTACGTGCATTAATGGACCTCCTTGATTCCCAGGAAACACTGCCATATTTAATAAGTTTGACATTTTTTTTAATGATCCGTTTTTTAATTTTTCACCAAAAGGATTATCAAAGTCTTTACCCATTAAAATTAAACCACCTCTTGGTCCTCTTAGCGTTTTGTGGGTTGTAGTTGTGATAACGTGGCAATGAGGGAGTGGATCATTAAGGAGACCTGAAGCAATCATTCCTGATGGATGGGAGATATCTGCTAATAAAAAACATCCAATTTTGTCAGCAATTGATCTAAATTTTTTAAAATCAATATCACGTGAATATGCAGAGGCACCGGCTATAATCATTTTAGGTTTTATTTTTTCAGCTAATTTTTCAATATTATCATAATCAAGAATTCCAGTATCACGATTTACACCATAAAAATTTGCATTGTATAGTTTTCCAGAAAAATTCACAGGTGATCCATGTGTTAAATGACCACCATGAGATAAATCAAATCCTAATATCTTATCACCTGGATTCAAAAATGCATGAAAAACAGCAGTATTGGCCTGGGAACCTGAGTGAGGTTGAACATTTGCATATTCAGCACCGTATAGTTTTTTTGCTCTTTCTATGGCTAATGTTTCAACTTTATCAACAACTTCACAACCACCATAATATCTTTTATTTGGATAACCTTCTGCATATTTATTTGTTAAAACTGAACCTGTAACTTTCATTACATCGGGGCTAGTGAAGTTTTCTGACGCAATAAGTTCAATACCATTAAGCTGTCTATTATTTTCGTCGTTAATAAGATTAAAAATTTCCTGGTCTTTCATATTTATTATTTATGAATACAAATTTAAAGATTATTAAATGTTCGTTGTGTTCATTAAATAAAATAAAAATGAAGTTGTTCACATTAAATAAACATTTATATCTATAAATTGAAATTGTACATTTGTGTTGTGATAAAAAATATAAACATTCAAAATAGGAGGGCAAAGTTTGAATATGAACTTCTTGACAAATATAATGCTGGAATAGTTTTAACGGGAACTGAAATAAAATCAATAAGAAATAGTAAAGCAACTATAACAGACAGCTTTTGTGAGTTTAACGATGAAGGTGAACTTTTTGTTGTTAATATGTCTATTGAAGAATATGATCATGGAAACACCTATAATCACAAGCCAAAACAAAGTAGAAAATTACTTTTAAATAAAAAAGAATTAAAAAAACTCAATAAAGAGGTTAGTAATTCAGGTTTAACAATAATTCCCCTGAAGTTGTTTGTAAATGAAAAAGGTTTTGCCAAATTACGTATCGCACTTGCTAAAGGAAAAAAACTTTATGATAAGAGAGAAAGCATTAAAGATAGGGACAACAAAAGAAATATTGAAAGAATCAAAAAGTCATTTAAAAAATGATAAATAGCAAAATATTAAATTTTATTGAAAAACTAAACACTAATAATCTCCAAAATATTAAAAAAAAGAAAATTGATTCATTAATTCAACTTATTGGAAATACAGATCAAGCCATTAAATTAAATTATATATGTACTCATAATTCAAGAAGAAGTCAGCTTTCTCAGATTTGGAGTGAGACATTAAGTGTGTATTTTGATAAGAAAAATATCTTTTCTTTCTCAGGTGGAACTCAAGTAACTGAAGTTTATGAGGGTGTAATTTTGTTATTAGAGCAAGTCGGTTTTAATATAACAAAAGAAAGTAAAGTCATAAATTCAACTTTGTCAATAGATTATGGAGATTCAAATAATAAGATCAAAATTTACTCAAAACTATTTAATTGTAATTCAAACCCTAAAACAAACTTCATAGCAATAATTAATTGTGAAAGTGCTGATAAAAATTGTCCTATTGTTCATGGAGCAGAATACAAATTTTTTCTACCATTTAAAGATCCCAAATTAATGGACGGAACAAATAATGAAAATATTTATTATTCTAAAACCAATATGGAAATAGCATCTACATTGAAGTATTTATTTGAAAATATTTAATTTTTATTTTTTAACAGAGGCACAAAATTAAATTTTCCAAATGTTTCCTTATTAAATTTTTTTTCAGAAACTCTTGTGTATCTGGTCATGACTTGTTCATTATCCCCTATTGGTATAACTAATTTACCTCCAATTAATAATTGATCAAGGAGATTGCCTGGCACAAAAGGGGCGCCTGCTGTTACTAATATTGCATTATAGGGTGCATTTTCTTTTAGCCCTTCATAACCATCTCCAAAAACAAGTCTTTTTGGTTTCCATTTCAGTTTTCTAAATAACAAATTAGTTTTTTTAAATAAAGATTTTTGTCTCTCCATACTATAAACTTTACAACCTAATTCTATCAAAATAGATGTTTGATATCCTGAACCTGTACCTATTTCTAAAATCTTATCACTTGTTTTTATTTTTAACAATTCAGTTTGATAAGCAACCGTATAGGGTTGAGAAATAGTTTGACCCTCACCTATTGGATAAGCTTTATCTGAATATGCGTAGCTATCTATTCCAAGATCCATAAACCATTGCCTTGGAACTGAATTAATTGCATTAAGAACCTTTAAGTCTTTAATTCCCTTTTCTTTAAGTATTAAAACTAATTGATTTCTTAGGCCTTTATTCTTACTACTGTCTAACATTTAAACAAAAGTAATTAAGACTAACCATAATATTTAATGAAGAATTGTATTTTTACAAAAAAAGATATGTTGAATGTCGGTGTTTGTGGCGCAGGTCATTTAGGTAAGATACATTTAAACCTTTTAAATCAATCGAAATATTATAATCTTATAGGTTTTTACGATTCTGATTTGTCAAATGCAAAAAAAGTTTCTGAAAGTTTTAATTATAAGTTTTTTGAATCTTTTGAAGAATTAACTTTAAAATGTGATGTTATAGATATTGTTACCCCAACAATATTTCATCATAAAATGGCAAAATTAGCTTTATTAAATAATTGTCACATCTTTATTGAAAAACCAATTACAAATACGATAAATGAAGCTAAAGAACTAATTGAAATTTCAAAATTAAAAGGACTATGTGGTCAGGTTGGTCATGTTGAAAGATTTAATCCCGCTTTCACTGCTTCTAAATCACATATAACAAATCCAATGTTTATTGAAACTCACAGGCTTGCAGAATTTAATCCAAGAGGAACTGATGTTCCGGTTGTGTTAGACTTGATGATTCATGATATTGATATAATTCTAAGTTTAGTAAAATCACCAATAAAATCTGTTAATGCGTCAGGAGTTAAAGTAATTAGTAATACTCCAGATATAGCAAATGCTAGAATTGAATTTGAAAATGGGTGTTTTGCTAATCTAACCGCAAGTAGAATTTCTATGAAAAATATGAGGAAAAGTAGATTTTTTCAAAGGGATGCATACATAGCAATAGATTTTTTAGATAAAAAATCAGAAATTGTTAAAATGAAAGATATAAACCCTAACTCAAACGAAAATACAATGATTCTTGAAAACTCAGAGGGAGTTAAAAGAGAACTCTATTTTGAAAATCCAAATATTGAAAATTCAAATGCTATTCTTAACGAATTAAACTCATTTGCAAAGTCAATAACAAATAAACAAAAACCAATCGTAGACTTAAATGATGGGTATTTAGCACTGCAGACTGCAATGAGAATTATAGATTCATATTAAAATGTTAAAAATTAACAGGTTAAATATTTTTCTGCCAACTTATCCTCAAAATCAAGTTTTTGATTCTAGGGATATAGCTTATCATAAATCGAATCAAAATAAATTAAAATCAGACAATTTTTTTAATATAATACATAATAAAAATTTATTTAAAATTATTTTAAATTGGAAATCTGCTTGTGATAATAATGAATATAAAAAATATCCAAATAAAACATTTTTGTTAGATATAAAATCTGATAAGTCTTTTTTTAGAGGTATACTATGTGGAGTCAGCTCCAATATGTTAGATAAACAGATAGTTTCTCCTCATGAAGAGGTTTTTGAAAAAAGAGTTGAGAAACTTAAAACATATCTTGCTAATGTCAAAATTCAAGCTGAACCTGTCGTTTTTGCAACTAATTTTTCTAAAGAAATTAATGCTAATATTGAGGAAACAGTTGCTAAAAAACCTATTAAAGATTTTACATATAATAATATTTCATATTCTATACGAGAAATGGATATTAAAGATTCAATAAATCATTTTAATAGATTTTATATTGTAGATGGACATCATAGAACTTCATCATTGAAATTATTTTCAAATAGTTCTAACGAAGAGTTCCAATTGCTAACGTTTTTAACTGATATTAATGATATTAAATCTGATAAATTTTCATGGAAAACCACAAATCCCTCAAAAAATTTAATTAATTCAATCAATAAATTGAGTAAAAGTTTTCACAAGCCAGATCCTCAAAAATTTTGGATAAATTATAAACAAGAATATTATCTTATAGATGAATTTGATATCGGAAAAATGACAATAAATAATTTTGAAAAATGGATAATACAATTTGGTGATAAAATTAATCGTTACCATTTTAAAAATAATGATACACCCAACTCTCCAAATAATGTAACTTACAACTTCCCAACATTTACTTTCGATCAAATACTGAAAACCATTAATAATAATAAAACTTTTCCAAAAAAAACAACGTATTTAGAACCAAAGATGCTTACTGGTTTATTTGTATCTGAATTATAATATCTTCTATAATGAATATTAAAAAAAATTTAAATCGTATAAATTCAAATATCCCTAATGATGTTGTTCTTGTTGCAGTATCCAAAACAAAATCAATTCAACTTATTATGGATGCATATGATAATGGACAAAGAATTTTTGGAGAAAACAAAGTTCAAGAAATGGTTGCAAAATGGGAGTCATTACCAAAGGATATTCAATGGCATATGATAGGTAACGTGCAAAGAAATAAAGTCAAATATATGGCTCCATTTGTTTCACTCATTCATGGGGTAGATAGTCTTAAGTTACTTCTTGAAATAAATAAACAAGCTAAAAAAAATAATAGAATAATTGATTGTCTACTTCAAGTTCATATTGCCAGAGAAGATACCAAATACGGTTTTAGTTATTCTGAACTTAAAGCAGTATTTAATGAAGTTAATTCATTGGATAATGTGTCAGTTAAAGGATTAATGGGCATGGCTTCATTTTGTAATGATAATCATATTATTGAAAAAGAGTTTAGATTGTTGAAATCAAAATTTGATTTTTATAATTTAAATGATCTAAATTTTAAAATTCTTTCAATGGGTATGAGTGGTGATTATGATATCGCAATTGATTGTGGATCAACTATGATTAGAGTTGGAAGTAAAGTTTTTGGATCTAGAGATTAAATAATGTACGCAATTGTTGATATAGAAACTACCGGAGGAAAATTTAATGAGGAGGCAATTACTGAAATAGCAATATACAGATTTGATCAAGATAAAGTTATTGATCAATTTATTTCACTTGTAAAGCCTGACAGAGCAATTCAGCCATTTGTTGTAAGATTGACCGGTATAACAGATAAAATGTTAAAAACTTCTCCTAGATTTTTTGAAATTGCAAAACGAATAATTGAGATAACTAGTGACTGTATAGTAGTTGCTCATAATGCAGATTTTGATTATCGAATTTTAAGAACGGAATTCAAAAGGTTGGGTTATGATTTTAAAAGAAAAACTTTGTGTACCGTCCAGTTATCAAAAAAACTTATGCCTGATTTAGAATCCTATAAGCTTGGTAAATTAGTAAGAACCCTTGGTATACCAATTAGCAATCGACATAGAGCTCAAGGAGATGCATTAGCAACAGTAAAGCTATTCGAGTTATTGGTTCAAAAAGATAAAAAGAAAGTTATTTTAAATAGTTTTATTAAAGAAATACAGCAATCAAATAATAAGACTAAGTATTTAGATTTAATAGATCAAACTCCAAGTGAAACAGGTGTTTATTATATTCATGATAAGGAATCTATAATTTACATAGGAAAAAGTAAAAATTTAAAGAAAAGAATAACCACACATTTAACTTCTTCAGGATCAAAAGCTATAAAAATTCAAAATCAGATACGTAAAATTAGTTATGATAAAACCGGTAATGAATTGCTAGCTCTATTAAAAGAACAACAAGAAATAAAAGAAAATCAACCTAAATTAAACATCAAATATAAGTCTAGGTTATTTTCTATTGGTATTAAGTTAGTAAAAGATGATAATGGGTATTATAACATAAAAATTGAACAAATTGTTAATGACGAAAAATATCTCTTTGTTTTTAAAAATAAAGAAAATGCGAATAAAAAATTGAGTCAATGGATTAAAAAGTATAATCTATGTGAAAATTTAACTTCATTATCAAATAAAAGGAATACATGTGTTCAATACGATTTTAAAGTTTGTAATGGAGCTTGTTTTCTTAATGAGGATTCTAAAAATTACAATAAGAGAGTTAAAGATCTTTCACGGGATGTAATATTTTCTTTTCCTACATTTTTGATGATTGATAAAGGAAGAAATATTAATGAAAAAAGTTTTGTTCTTGTAAAGAATCATTTAATCATGGGATACGGATATTATGAACTAAATCATCAAATTAAATCATTAGAAAAAATAAAAAATAGATTAGTCAAAATTGATCACAATCAGGATGCCTTTTTTATTTTATATAACCATATAAAGCTAAAAAAATATAAAGAGCTTATTCAGTTATGACTTTAATTCTTTGAAAATTAATTTTGTATTTTTATAAAGATGATAAAAAAAACACATAATTGGAGACACAGACTTCATGAAATTATATACGAAGCAGACACCAATGAGGGCAAGCTTTTTGATATAACTTTACTAATTCTAATTGTTTTAAGTGTTATACTGGTTGGTCTAGAAAGTATTGATAGTTTTTATAATCAATACAGTTATTATCTAAATTTTTTTGAGTGGGTAATTACATTTTTTTTTACACTTGAGTATATAATTAGAATAATAGCAGTTCATAAACCAATAAAGTATATTTTTAGTTTTTATGGCATAATAGATTTGTTATCCACTGTACCTAAATATTTATCACTCTTTCTAGTTGGAACTCAATCTTTAGTTGCACTTCGCGCATTGAGACTTTTAAGAATCTTTAGAATCTTAAAAATGACTAGATATATAGGTGAATCTAATACTTTATTGAAAGCATTAATATCAAGTAGAGCTAAAATTGGTATTTTTATTTTTAGTGTTTTGGTTATTTGTATAATTTTTGGGACAATAATGTATATGGTTGAAAGCGATGAAAGTGGTTTTACAAGTATCCCCAAAAGTATTTATTGGTGTATTGTAACTCTTACAACTGTTGGTTATGGAGATATAGCTCCTGCTTCATCTCTTGGACAATTTATTGCTTCAGTAATAATGATCATGGGGTATGGAATAATAGCAGTTCCAACTGGAATAGTTACCGCAGAATTAACTGATCAAAATAAAAAAATTGACATTAATACTCAAGCATGTCTTCATTGTATGACCAGTGATCATATTGATAATTCAATTTTTTGCTATCAATGTGGTGAAAAATTAAATAATGTCTGATAGAAATCTTATTTATATCGGAGGTCCAACTGCAGTAGGTAAATCATTTATAGCATCAAAAGTTGCAGAATATTTTTCAACTGAAATTATTTCATGTGATTCTCGTCAATTTTATAAAGAAATGAATATCGGTACTGCTGTTCCTTCAAAAATTGAATTATCTAAGATCAAACATCATTTTATTCATGATAGAAGTACTTATAACCATTTATCAGTTGGAGAATTTGAAAAAGAAGCAATTGAAATTATAACCAATCAATTTAAAAAAAATAAAATTTTAATTATGGTTGGTGGTTCTGGACTTTATGCAGATTCAATTCTTTATGGACTCGATATATTTCCCAAAATATCTGATAGTACTTATAATATGATTATTGATCTCTATAAAAATAAAGGTTTATTGAATATTCAAAATTTATTAAAACAGGTAGATTTTGAATATTACAATAAAGTTGATTTAAATAACCACAGAAGAATAATCAGAGCTTTAACCATCTATTATGAAACTAAAACTCCATATTCTAAATTCTTAGGAAGAAAAAAACAAACTAGAAATTTTAAAACACATATTTACATTATAAACGAGAATAGAGAAAAACTTTATGATAAAATAAACATGAGAGTTAACCAAATGATTAAAAATGGGCTTGAAAAAGAAGCTAAATCTCTTATAAATATGATGCAATTAAAATCTCTTCAAACAGTAGGATATAAAGAGTGGATACCATATTGGAATGGAGAGTGTGATAAAATTGATGTTATTAATATGATCAAAATAAATTCAAGAAGATATGCGAAAAGACAATTAACTTGGTTTAAAAAATATGAATCTGCGAAATGGATGAATCCTGAAGATTCTATAGATTGTATTATAAATTATCATAAATAATTAGAAACATTTTTTTTGATACGTTCGTTGATGTTTTGTACATCAGCCTTTTTAAATTTTTCACCCATTATGTTCTCATACAACTCAATATATCTCTCTGAGACTTCATTTACATAATGATCACTCATTTCAGGTAAAACTTGCCCCTCTAATCCTTGAAAATTTTTTGAAATTAACCATTGTCTAACAAATTCTTTTGATAGTTGTTTTTGCGGTTCAGATTTTAATTGTCTTTTTTCATAACCTTCTTTATAAAAATATCTTGATGAATCAGGAGTATGAATTTCATCAATTAATACAATTTCCCCTTCGTTTGTTTTTCCAAATTCATATTTGGTATCAACTAGTATTAAATTTTGATTGGATGCTAACTCAGTACCTCTTTCAAATAATTTATAAGTATACTTTTCAAGTAGAAGATAATCCTCTAAAGAAACTAAATTAGTGTTAATTATTTCTTCCCTTGAAATATCTTCATCATGACCATGATCAGCTTTTGTAGCAGGGGTTATAATAGGGTTGGGAAATTTATCATTTTCCTTTAACCCTTCTGGTAGTTTAACACCACAAAGTAACCTTTTACCATTATTATACACTCTGGCTGAATGCCCAGCCAAATAACCCCTAATAACCATTTCTAATTTAAAAGGTTTACAATTTAAACCAATAGAAACATTTGGATCAGGACTTTCAGTTATCCAGTTAGGAACAATATCATTTGTTTCATCCATCATTCTTGTTGCAATTTGATTTAGGATTTGCCCCTTATATGGTATCCCTTTTGGAAGAACTACATCAAATGCAGAAATACGATCAGTTGCTATCATAATTAATTTTTTATTATCAATAGCATAGACTTCTCTTACTTTTCCTGTGTATTTTGATTTTTGATTTTTAAAATTAAAATTTGTACTTGTAATAGTATTTTTCATAATTAGAATTTACTCATCATTTTTCTTGTAAGCATCAATTATTTTTTTTACAATTTTATGACGCATTACGTCACTTTCATCCAAATAAACTATACCAATTTCTGATGTTGTTTTTAAAATTCTGAGTGCTCCAATTAAACCTGACTGAATTTTTCTTGGTAAATCAACTTGACCTGGATCCCCGGTTATCATGAATTTTGCATTTTTCCCCATTCTAGTTAAAAACATTTTCATTTGAGAATGTGAAGTATTTTGGGCTTCGTCTAAAATAACAAAGGCATTGTCTAATGTTCGACCTCTCATAAATGCCAAAGGTGCGATTTGAATTATTTCCTTTTCAATATAAGATTTAAGTTTCTCAATAGGTATCATATCTTTCAATGCATCGTATAAAGGTTGCATGTACGGATCTAACTTTTCTTTAAGATCTCCTGGTAAAAAACCAAGTTTTTCTCCAGCCTCTACTGCAGGTCTTGATAAAATAATTCTTTTAACTTTCTTTTCTTTCAAAGCTTTAACTGCCATTGCAACACCCGTGTATGTTTTTCCTGTTCCTGCAGGACCAACTGCAAAAACCATATCATTTTGAGTTAAAAGCTTAACCAAGTTTAATTGATTCTCAGTTTTAGCTTTAATTTCTTTACCACCAACTCCATGAATTATAATAGAATCTACATTGTTAATCCTTACACTTTCTTCATCACTTAATATTAAATGTCTTTCAATATCTTCAGCGTCCAAAAAATTTTCATTTAATAATTTATCAGAGAGTATTTCAACTTTATTCTTAAATTTATTCAGAAGGTTTGTTTCACCAAAAGCAATAATTTTATTACCTCTACCTATTATTTTTAGTTTTGGAAAATAAAACTTTAATAATTCTAAGTTCTTATTTTCATTTCCAAAAAATTCTTGTGGATTTATGTCCGTTAATGTAATTTCAAGTTCATTCAATACAAAGAAGAGTTAAAAAAAATTATTTTTGTGTTACATTGTTAATTCTTTTCAAATGTACATATTTTGATTGAAAATTTATATTAATAAGTATTATGAGAATCGTTACTTTAACAACAGATTTTGGAACAAAAGATTATTTTGTTTCAGCGACTAAAGCTGCTTTATTTTCTGAAATAAGCAATGTGAAAATTTTTGATATTTCACATGAGATAAGTCCTTATAATATAACTGAAGCTTCATATATCTTAAAAAATGTATATAAATCATTTCCAAAAGGAACAATTCATCTTATTGGAGTAGATTCAGAATTGACTCCAGAAAATAAGCATTTGGTAATGTTATTTGACGGTCATTACTTTATTGGAGCAGATAATGGTATTTTTTCACTAATAAAAAATAACAAAAAGGTAGATAAAATTGTATCTATTAATATTCATAATAATATTATTTCAAGTTTTCCTATTTTAGATATTTTTGTCAAAGTTGCAGGTCATATTTCAAGAAACGGAGATTTAGATGTCATTGGGAAACAAATCAATTTAATTTTGGAATTAACAGATGTAAACCCAGTAATAAATAATTTAAAAAATAAGATTTTGGGTAGTGTTATTTATATAGATAATTATGGGAATGTAATAACAAATATAACTGAGGATATATTTAGTGATGTTAGTAATTCTAGAAATTTTATAATTAATGCAAGAACTATAGAGTTCAAAAAAATATATAAAAATTACAGTGAAGCAATAGATTTTAACATAGATAAAGATAAAAGAGAAGAAGATGGAAAAAAAATTGCTTTATTTAATACTGCTGGTCACTTAGAATTAGCTATATATAAGAGTAACCCCTCAACAGTAGGAAGTGCGAGTAGTTTGTTTGGTTTAAGCTATAGAGATGTAGTAACTATAATGTTTGATTAAATATGTTGATATTAATATCGAAAGAAATAAAGTACTTTTTCCTTACACCAGTTGGATATTTTGTTTTAGGGACATTTTGGACATTTAATACACTTCTATTTATATCTATTGATAATGATTTAAATCTTTTTCAAAGTAAATTTATAGATTTTAATGAATTTTTCACTCTAATGCCATTGATGTTAATTTTTTTAGTACCAACAATTGTAATGAGGTCTTTTAGTGAAGAAATTCAATTAGGGACAATAGATATAATTGTTTCAAAACCAATTTCAGACCTAACTATTATCTGGTCTAAGTTTTTTGGATGTCTATTTATATTAATAATATGTATTTTACCTACTTTTTTTTATATAATATACGCCTATCAATTCTCAATTTTAGAAGACGAAAATGATTTTCAGTTAATTATTGGAAGTTATTTTGGTTTATTGGCATTGGGATCAAATTTTACAGGAATTAGTTTACCAATCTCAATTATTTTTAAAAATCAAATAAACGTTTTAATAGCTAGTACTTTCTTGTGTTTTTGTCAATATTATTTATTTACTCAATTATCAGATCTTTCTAATTCAGATTTTCTGTATAATTTAATTTTAAATTCTGGAAGTCAAGAACATTATCTAAACTTCGTAAATGGAGTTATTTCCACTAATGATATAGGTTACTTTTTTGGATTAAATATTTTGTTTATGGGAATTACATTGTACTTTTTTAATAAATCCAGGTATAATTAATGAATAATAAAACCAATATCAACTTATTTTTGTTCCTAGGAAGTCTAATTATAATTCTATTTTCTTTTTCAGATTATAAGATTGATTTTACAAAGAATAATCGATTTACATTAAACCCAAATACTCTTTCAATACTTAAAGAGTTTGATCAAAAAATTTCAATTGATGTGTTTTTATCTGGTAAACTACCCAAGTCATATAGAAAGTTATCAAATGAAACAAGTCAATTGTTAAATTCATTTAAATCAATAAACAATAGTCTCAAAATTAATTTCATCAATCCATTTGAGGATGATATTTCAATTGAAAATTTAGTTAATGAAATGAACTCTTATGGAATGAAACCACAATATGTAATTGATGAAAATAATCAATCCATTGAAAAAAAAATTATTTACCCATGGGCTATAATAAATGACGGTAATAATTCTGTTTTAATATCATTAATTGAACCTCATTTAGGAGATTCGAACGAACAAAAAATTATTAAAGGAATTCAAAAGCTAGAGTATAAATTTTCCGACGGAATTCAAAGATTAATAAAAAATTCAAAATCTAAAATTGCTTTTTTAAGCTCCCACGGAACTAGTCCAACGATTAAGATTACTGATTGGATAAAAAAACTTCAAACCTATTATGAAGTTTCATTTTTTGATCTTAATAAATATAAAAATAACACAAAGGAAACGTTTGATAATTTAGTAACGTATCCAC
Source organism: uncultured Flavobacteriaceae bacterium (assembly GCA_964432535.1). Taxonomy (GTDB): domain Bacteria; phylum Bacteroidota; class Bacteroidia; order Flavobacteriales; family Flavobacteriaceae; genus Marivariicella. The sequence continues at coordinate 91,718 of CAYSNJ010000004.1, forward strand.
TATTAATTATTTCAAATCCTAAAGAAAAATTTACTTTAGAGGAGATATATATATTAGATCAATATAAGTTATACGGAGGTAATATTTTATGGTTAATCGATGGTGTAAAGATTGATATTAATTCATTAATTAAAAATAATGGAAAATCATTGGCAATAAAAAATGATCTTGGCCTAGATAATTATTTTTTTAATTATGGATTGAGGATTAATACCGAATTAGTTAAAGACATATATTGTGCTCCATTGGTAATTGCTAGTGGAAATGGTAATCAAACCCAATTTATTCCATTCCCATGGATATATTACCCTGTAAATAATGCAAAAAAATCTGTAATCAATAGATCTGATACTGGAGGTATTTGGTTTAGATTTGTAAGTCCAATTGATACTCTGAAAAATTCTCTCAAAAATACTTATTTAGCTACATCATCAAATTATACTCAGATACAAGAAATTCCTTCTGAAATTGATTTAAGTATTGCTGGGGAAAAATTAAACCCTGAAGAGTTTATTTTAAAGGAATCACTATTTGCTGTACTTTCTGAAGGAAACAGAACTTCACTCTTTAAAAATCGTGTATCACCTTTGTCTAGCATAATTAAAAAGGAAAGTGGTATTGGTAAGTTAATATTAGTTAGTGATGGACAGTTTGGTGAAAATCAATTAGATAATAGTAATAATCCTCTTGAGCTTGGATATGATAAATGGACAAATAATTTTTATTCAAACAAAAAATTTTTAATGAACACTGTTCATTATATAGTAGAACCAAGTTTTTTGATGGATATTGAGTTAAGAAAAATTAAAATAAGTTTATTTGATCAAGTTAAAATAAGTTCACGATCGCACTATAGTTCTTTTCTGTTTTTAATTATTCCAATATTATTATTATTGGTATTAAATTATTTTGTGAATAAAAATCGAAATGTTCATTAGTTAATAAATGTGTATAAGTTCTTTTTTGATTCAAGTTCATTTAAAATATCTTTGGGATAAACTGTATTAAAATGAAATTTATTGTATCTAGTGCTGCTTTATTGAAAGAATTACAAATTATTGGTGGTGTTGTAAATTCCACCAATACTCTTCCCATACTTGATAATTTTTTATTTGAGATAAATAATGAAACTTTAACATTAACAGCATCAGATCTTGAAACTACAATGTCCACAAGTATAGGAATTGAATCAACTGATTCTTACTCTATTGCAATACCTGCAAGATTATTAATAGATACATTAAAAACATTTCCTGAACAACCTTTAACTTTTATTAAAACCGATTCAAATACAATCGAAATTATTGCAAACAACGGTAAATACGCTGTTGCATACGTTTCGGGTGATGATTTTCCAAAGGCACTATATATAAATGACCCAAGTTCTACAATGATTAAAGGTAACGTGCTTGCAACATCAATAAATTCTACCTTATTTGCTTCTGGAAACGACGATTTACGTCCAGTAATGAGTGGAGTGTTCTTTCAGTTTAGTTCTGATGGTTTAAATTTTGTTGCTACTGATGCCCACAAAATGGTCAAATATTCTAGAAAAGACTACACAACCGAAAAAAGTGCAGAGTTTATAATGCCGAAAAAGCCTTTACAGATTATAAAAACTATTATGCTTGGTAATGATGAAAATGTCAAGATAGAATACAATGACACTAATGCTCAATTTATTTTTGGATCATCTACCCTGACATGTCGCTTGATTGATGGTAAATATCCAAATTATGAAGCTGTAATTCCAAAGGAAAATCCTAATGTTCTCACAATTGATCGTGCTTTGTTTTTAAATACCGTGAGAAGAGTAAGTATTTTCTCAAATAAAACTACTCATCAAATTAGGCTAAAAATTATAGGTTCATCACTAAATATATCTGCAGAGGATTTTGATTATAGTAATAAAGCTGATGAAAGGTTAGATTGTGAATATACAGGAGAAGATATCCAAATAGGATTTAATTCTAGATTTGTCATCGAGATGTTAAATAATTTAAATTCATCAACAATTAAATTGTCAATGTCACTTCCAAATAGAGCCGGTTTAATAACGCCAGTCGAAACGAAAGACGGTGGTGAAGAAATCACAATGCTGGTAATGCCAGTAATGCTTAATGACTAACAGATGAGGCAATAGATTCAGACAATCTTTTATATATTCCTTTTTCTAATTTCTCTCGAATATTTTTAAATGCACTAAGAGTTTTTGATACATCTTCTAAGTTATGAGATGCAGTAGGAATTAGTCTAAGTAAAATTAAGCCTTTTGGTATGACTGGATAAACCACTATTGAACAAAAAATTGAATAATTTTCTCTTAAATCCTTAACTAAAACCATTGCTTCAGGTATACTCCCTTTTAAATAAACTGGTGTCACACAACTTTGTGTTAAACCTATATCAAATCCCCGTTCCTTTAATCCATTTTGTAATGCATTAACGTTCTCCCATAATTTATCTTTGAGTTCTGGTCTTGTTCTGAGCATATCAAGTCTTTTTAAAGCTCCTTTAACAAGAACCATTTGTAATGACTTTGCAAACATCTGAGAACGCATATTATACTTTAAATAATCAATTATCTCCTTGTCTGCAGCAACAAAGGCTCCAGTTGAGGCCATTGATTTAGCGAAAGTTGCAAAATAAACATCTATCTCATTTTGAACTCCTTGTTCAATTCCAGCACCAGCGCCGTTTTTACCCAAAGTTCCAAAACCATGGGCATCATCAACCAAAAATCTAAAATTGTATTTATTTTTTAAACCTACTATTTCTTTTAACTTACCCTGTTCTCCTCTCATACCAAAAACACCTTCAGAGATAACTAGGATACCTCCACCGGTTTGATCAGCTATTTTATTAGCTCTAAGTAAGTTTGTTTCAAGACTTTCTATATCGTTGTGTTTATATGTATACCTTTTACCTGGATGGAGTCTAACTCCGTCAATAATACACGCATGGGCGTCAACATCATAGACGATCACATCGTCTTTACTAACTAAACTATCGATAGTTGATAAAATACCTTGATACCCAAAATTCAAGAGATAGGCAGATTCTTTTTGAACAAAATCTGCAAGTTCCTCTTCAAGTTTTTCGTGTAAGTCAGTATGTCCCGACATCATCCTTGCACCCATTGGATAAGCAGATCCGTATTTCATTGCAGCATCGGCGTCAACCTTTCTTATCTCTGGATGATTTGCAAGGCCCAAATAATCATTAATACTCCATGTAATTACTTCTTTTCCATTGAAAAACATTCTGTTACTTATTGGACCATCAAGTTTAGGAAAAACAAAATACCCTTCTGCATGTTTAGCCCACTTACCCAACGGACCCTTATTTTGTTTAATTCTAGCAAATAAATCTTTCATAAATTAAATATATTCAATTTCATGTACATCACCTTCTTGATAATTATTAAACCCTTGATCCGTCATCCATTTGTTATTATAAATTTTACTCATGTATCTTGAGCCATGATCAGGAAAAATAACAACTACGTTACTGTTTTTATCAAAAAATGCTTGATTACTCAACTGAGCTAAAGCCTGCATTGCAGCTCCAGAGGTATATCCAACGAACATTCCTTCGTTTTTACATATATTTTTGGCCATATATGCACTATCCTCATCACTAACTTTTATAAAAAAATCAATTACAGTAAAATTAGTAGCTGAAGGTATTAAATTTTTACCTAAACCTTCAATTCTATTTGGATATATCTCATTTTCATCAAACTCTCCTGTATCATGATATTTTTTTAAAGCAGATCCATACGCATCAACACCAATAACTTTGATACTTGCATTTTTTTCCTTTAAAAACTGTCCAGATCCTGACAATGTTCCACCTGTTCCAGAGCAACCTATCAAATGTGTTATTTTTTCATTTGTTTGATCCCATATTTCAGGACCAGTTGAAAGATAGTGTGATTTGGTATTAAGATCATTGAAATACTGATTTACATAAAACGAGTTCTTAATTTCTTTGTTGATTCTTTTTGCAACTTGATAATATGAACGAGAATCAGTAGAAGAAACATTTGCCGGACAAACATAAACTTTGGCCCCCATTGATTTTAGCATATTTATTTTATCAGAAGAAGATTTCGAACTTAAAGCTAGTATACATTTATAACCTCTAATTAATGAAACCATAGCAATACTAAAACCTGTATTACCTGAAGTAGTTTCAATTATTGTAGATCCTGGCTTAAGAAGCCCTCTTTTTTCGGCATCCTTAATTATATGGAGAGCAATTCTATCTTTATTAGAGTGACCCGGATTAAAAAATTCGCATTTCGCAAAATATTTACCGGGTAAATCTTTAACTATTCTATTTAATTTAATTAAAGGTGTATTTCCAATTAAATCAGTAAGATCATTTTGAATCAAAATTTGGTTTTTATTATATTTTGAATAATTGGTAGCAAATTTAAATAAAATTACTTAATTTTTTTACGATCAAGTTGGATTAAAAAGGTGTAATTTCTTGCGATTTCTTTTAATGCATCGAATCTACCTGATGCACCTCCATGGCCGGTATTCATATCTGTTTTTAGGAGTATTACATTAGAGTCTATCTTATAATCACGAAGTTTTGCAACCCATTTTGCTGGTTCCCAATATTGAACCTGTGAATCATGTAAACCCGTAGTCACTAAAATATTTGGATATTTTTGTTTTTTAACTTGATCATATGGAGAATACGAAAGCATGTACTCATAATAATCTTTATTATTTGGATTACCCCATTCATCATATTCACCAGTTGTTAGTGGGATTGTTTCATCCAACATTGTTGTAATTACATCTACAAAAGGTACTGCCGCAATTACACCGTTGTATATTTCAGGTGATTCATTTAAAATAACACCCATTAATAACCCTCCAGCTGACCCCCCCATTGCATATAGATGCTTTGATGATGTGTAATTCATGTTAATTAAATATTTTGAGCACAAAATAAAGTCATCAAACGTATTTTTTTTTTTGAATAGCTTTCCGTCTTCATACCAAGATCGACCTAGATATTCTCCTCCCCTAACATGAGCGATTGCAAAAACAAAGCCTCTATCCAATAAACTTAAACGAGTACTTGAAAAATACGGATCAATTGTTATTCCATACGATCCGTATGCATATTGAAGAAGAGGTGTTTCACTTGATAGTTTGGTGTTTTTATGATAGACTAATGATATTGGTATATTAACCCCATCAATTGCTTTAGCCCAGACTCTTTTTTCTTCATAATTATTTGAATTAAAAGTATCATCCAAAACAATTTGAGTTTTTAAAATGGTATTTTTTTTTGAATTTAAATCAAACTCCATAATTGTAGTTGGAGTTGATAATGAATTGTATGTGTACCTTAATTTTGAACTAGAAAAATCTAGATTATATTGACTAAACAAGCTGTAGGTTTCTCCTTCAACTGGAAGTGAATAGCTAGATATATTCTTATCCCAAGAATGTATAATTAATTGATTCAACCCATTTGATCTTTCGCTAGTAACCCAAAAGTCTTGAAACAGATCAATATCTTCTAGTAATACATCTTTTCTATTTTCAATTACAGTTGTCCAGAATTTTAATTCTGTTTTGTTAACTGGCGTTTTAACTAATTTGAAATTATTAGAGTTTTCATGATTTGTAATAATATAGAAATTATCTTTAAAGTGAGAAACACTGTATTCCAATCCTCTTATTCTTTTTTGAATTTTTTGGAAACTCTCTTTGGGGTGGTTTGCATTTAAAAATTGGTATTCTGAAGTTAGTGTGCTGTATGAGGAAATAAAAATATATTCACCAGACTTAGACTTTCCAATACTTACTTCAAAAGTATCATCTTTTTCAACATAAATTAAAACATCTTTATTATTATACAATTTTATATTATGCCTACGTACCTCATTAGATCTTAAGGTTTTTGGATCCTTTTTTGTATAAAATAAGTGTTTATTATCATTTGCCCAGACACTGCCTCCAGTTGTATTTTTTATATTCGTTTTGAGGTTTTTATTAGTCAGAAGATCCTTTACATATAAAGTGTATTTTCGTCTAGACTGAGTGTCTATACCAAATGACATCTTGGTATTGTCAGGACTTATATTTAGACCAACTAAACTGAAATACTCAAAATTTTTCGCTTCTATATTAACATCAATAAGTATCTCCTCCCTGGCAGACAAAGAACCTTTTTTTCTTGAATAAATTGGATATGATTTTCCTATTTCGAAACGAGTAATATACCAATAATCGTTGTAAAAGTATGGAACTGAACTATCATCCTCTTTTATTCTACTTTTCATTTCTGAAAATAATTTGTTTTGAAGAGGCTTTGTTTGACTTGTTAATTTGTCATAGTAATCGTTTTCTCTTTCCAAATAATCAATTACTTCCGGATTATCTCTTTCTTTTAACCAATAATAATTATCAATTCTAATATCATCATGGATTTTATTTTGGTATGGAATTTTTTCTGCTATTGGAGGTAGAATACTATTATTTTCTTTCATTAAATAATTTCATTAGATGATATGGCAAAATTAATCCCAATAAGTAAATAAAAAAGTTTTTTGCTGAAAATCACATATAAAATTAAAATTTTAAATTAGTCAATATATTAATAGTATACAGATGCTGATCTTTGGTGTAATCTCTATGTGTTACCATTCTTATTTTACCTCTTCCAAGCTGAATTAACCTAATATTCTTTTTTGCAAGAGTTTTTATAAATAGATCTTCATTGTAAGATGGTTTTAATGAAAATATTACAATGTTTGTATCAATAGGTTGAACAAAATCAACATATGATAAACTAGTTAAAACTAATCCTAACTCAATTGCTTTCTCATGATCATTTATTAAATCATTTAAGTTATTATCTAAGGCATAGTTTGCTGCAGCGGCTATATAGCCTACTTGTCTCATCCCACCACCCAAAACTTTTCTATATCTGATGGCTTTTTTTATAGATTTATTACTCCCTAATAGCATTGAGCCAATTGGACAACCTAAGCCTTTACTAAAACAAACAGAAATAGTATCAAATAGGTTACCATAATCAATAGCTTTTGTATTAGTCGATATTATTGCATTCCATATTCTTGCACCGTCCAAGTGAATTGATATTTTTTTTTCTTTACATAGTGAACTAATAGACTCCAATGTTTTTATATTATAACATGCTCCACCTCCCTTATTAGATGTGTTTTCAAGACTAACTAAAGTTGTTGGAGGGCTGTGATAAAAATCTATTGGATTAATTACATTTTCAATTTGATTAGCATTTAATAAACCTCTGTTGCCTTGAATTAATCTACACGATACACCAGAATTGAAACTCACTCCTCCCCCCTCATAATGATAAATATGAGAATAATGATCACAGATTAATTGATCTCCAGGTTGGGTATGAATTTTAATAGCTACTTGGTTAGACATTGTTCCAGAAGGGAAAAACAAACCGGATTCCATACCAAATAACTTTGCAACCCTTTCTTCAAGCCTATTTAATGTTGGATCTTCTTTAAAGACATCATCTCCAACTTCAGCATTCATCATGGCATTTAACATACCTTTTGATGGAATAGTAAATGTATCACTAATTAAGTTTACCATAATAATTAAAAATCACAGGCAAATGAACCAATTGGAGAGCCATCCGGAATCTTTTCAGTTTCTAATGGAGATATAAGTTTAGGTTGTGACATAAACTGACTTATCTGATTTTGATAAAATTTTGAGAATTTTATTCCTGAATTTTTATCTAGTCTTTTAGATAAAAAATGCAAAGCATCAAAAATTTCAGCTCTTACTTGAGGATATAAATTACTTGTATTACTCAATATCATGAGATGTTTAAGTAAGTTAGATTGATTAATTTCATTAATTGATTGATGATAAGAATTAGATTCATCTGGTTTGAAGGTTTCATTGATTAATTGAAGAATAACTTCATTAAAAGTTAATTGATTTTTATAAACAGCTTCCTGTTGAATTAATCTTGAAACTCTTTGTGGGTTTAAAATCATACCAATTATAGCATCACTTAATGAATTTGCAATACCTAAATAATCAAATGTAACACCTGTTTGGGATCCAAAACTCTCACGATTCCTATAGTTTCCAAAAGTTCTTGGACTTAATAATGAATGAAGAGATTCTGGGATTGTTAATTCGGAGGGAGAAATACTATTCAACAGACTTTTTAACGCCTTTGATTGGTCATTTTTATTTACGGGATACGTTTTGTAATTAATATTACTTTTAACTCCATAGTCATAGTTTAATCCACCTATCGACTTAACAACTGCCTCAACTTGATATCTGTGAAGAAAATACATTGGAACTAATCTGTCTTCAAGTACCGAATAGTTTTCACCAACTCTAATGTTTTCTAATGAAAATTGATCCATAGCTATTTTTCTTATTTTTAATAAATTATCTAATTCATTAGTTGCAACTGAACCGTTATCCCATAAATGAGAAGTTGGGTGAGCCCCACCTATTGGTCTAGAATCAGAGTCGGAAATAAACCGATGTCCATCTAAATAACTTTTTTCAAGAATTTTTTGTAATTCAATATTCTCATCTACAGCATCTGAAAATTCGGAATAATTATAAGATACTGAAACCTTATCCCAGTCTCCTATTCCAATTGAATATGCATTATCATAATTGATTTTTCCATCAACTAAACTTAATGTGGGGTGAGGATAATCCATAACAGAAGACCTATTATTTGCACTTGCTGCAAAGTTATGAGCAAAACCTAAGGTATGCCCAATCTCATGAGCGGATAGTTGACGAATTCTAGCTAGAGCCATCTCTAATGCTTTACTTTCATTATTAGATCCGATTTTAAATGGAGATTCCGTTAACCCGAGAGCAATCATAAAATCTTGTCTTATTCGAAGACTTCCAAGACTAACTTGCCCCTTCAGTATTTCACCAGTTCTTGGATCAACTATACTTGCTCCATAACTCCAACCTCTTGTTGATCTGTGTATCCATTGGATAACATTAAATCTAACATCAAGAGGATCAGCATCATCTGGCAACATTTTGACTTGAAAAGCATTTTTAAACCCAATACTTTCAAAAGCTTGATTCCACCACCTTCCTCCCTCAAGTAATGCCGAACGAACTGGTTCTGGAGTTCCATTATCTAAATAGTAAATTATAGGTTCTATTGCTTCACTTATTTCCAGTTCCGGATTTTTCTTTTCTAATCGATGTCTCACAACATATTCTTGTAAAGTAGATTCACTTACAGGTGTTGCATAATCATAAAATCTAAATGCATTTACACCACTCCTTGGATCAAAAAGACGCATTTTAAAATCCAAAGGAGGTAGTTCAATAAAAGAATGATGTTGATGAACAGTTACTGCATCAGCAGAAGGTGTCACAGATCTTATTAAATTTCCTTGAGGTTGACCTTTAAAAGTTAATTGAACATCGAATTCAATATTTTCAGGAAATGCTTTAGTCCGATCAAGTTCCATTGATGATCTTGACTTATCAACGGAATATGAACCCTGTTTTCTTGATTTTAATCTCTGTGAAACACCATGTGTATCGTTTAATAAAAAATCATTTAAGTCTATAATATATTTATTATTATTAAATTCTTTAATCGAAAAACTCCATATAACTGATTTGGCAAATGCTTGTTTAATCGATTTCTTTTCTAAATAATTATCTGTATTTGCTCGATATTTTTGGTTAGGTTCGACTAATAACAACCTGTCTCCTGCCTTCTTAAAATATACAACCCTTCGGTTACCAAGCTGACCTCTATCAAGACCAATATCATTACTTCCTATTCCTTCACTTAAACTATTAACGTATAAAAAATCCTTTTCTAAATCGCTAACTTCTAAATATATGTGATCGTTTGGTTCGTTATAATAAAAATTAAAAAAACCTGAATATTTTTTCATAGAATCATATATAGAACTTTCAATCCTGTTGCTTTTACTGCCTTTTCTAAGTTCTTTACGCTGAGCTATCGTAAGTGACGATATAAAAATAAAAAGTGATGTGAGAGCGAATATTTTATTTTTCATTATGTATGTTTTAATTAAAACTAATAAAATTTGTGATATGATTGATTAGTTTTTAAACTAAAAAATCAATTAAATATCATAAAAAAAATATTTTATGATTACTATATAAATAAAGTCATTTACTTTTATATAAAAATTTAAATGCTCACTTCTGAATTATTTAAAGGGCTTATGGATCGCCTTGGTGCGTTAAGGAGGTATCTTTGACATTGCTGGAAAAGAAATAGAAATTTCGAACAAGGAAGAAAAAACTTTATCTCCTGATTTTTGGAAAAATCCCGAAAAAGCTGAAGTTTATATGCGAGATCTCCAATCTCAAAAGAAGTGGGTTACAGATTTCAAATTTATTGAAAATAAGTTAGAAGAATTAGAAATATTGTTAGAATATTTCAATGAAGGAGAAATAGAACACACAGAATTAAACACTCTTCATACTTATATCCTGAGTCTCTTTGAAAAAATTGAATTTAAGAATATGTTATCTGATGAAGGAGATAATCTATCTGCTGTACTTCAAATAACAGCTGGCGCAGGTGGAACAGAAAGTTGTGATTGGGCAGAAATGCTTATGAGAATGTATTTAATGTGGGGTGAAAAAAATGGATATAAATTAAAAGAATTAAACCATCAAGCTGGGGATGTAGCTGGAATCAAAACAGTGACGATTGAATTACAGGGTGAGTATGCATTTGGTTGGTTAAAAGGTGAAAACGGCGTTCATAGACTGGTTAGAATTTCTCCTTTTGACAGTAATGCTAAAAGACACACTTCTTTTGCTTCTGTTTATGTATATCCATTAGTTGACGATACAATTGAAATAATTATAAATCCATCTGATATTTCCTGGGAAACAATGCGTTCAAGTGGAGCGGGTGGTCAAAATGTTAATAAAGTTGAAACAGCAGTTAGGTTAAGACATAAAACATCAGGTATAGTTATAGAAAATTCTGAAACAAGATCTCAGTTGGAAAATAAGGGAAAGGCAATGCAGCTTCTTAAATCTCAATTATATGAGATTGAATTACAAAAAAAATTATCTGCAAGGGACGAAATAGAATCATCAAAAATGAAAATTGAATGGGGATCTCAAATTAGAAACTATGTGATGCACCCCTATAAATTAATAAAAGATGTTAGATCTAAAGTTGAAAGCAATGATGTTGATGGAGTATTGAATGGATCAATTGATTTATTTCTCAAGGGATATTTAATGTATATGGGACAAAAAAATGAAGCAAAAAACAGGTTATAAGCAAAATATTTTAAATATTAGAATTAAAATTTTGAATTCCCTTATTTAACCATTTTTTAAAAGTAGTTTTATCTGCATATTGTATTGGGTCATTCAGTAAAACCCCTTCACTTGTAATTAAAATATAAAAGGGTTGAGAGGCTGTTTTAAAATTCAAATATTGAAAAGTTGACCACTTTTGACCTATAGTTTTTATGCTTTTCAATGTGCCATTAGCACGCAATATATTAAACTGTTTATCCTTTGCTAGCTCACTTCTATCATCCACATATAATGAAACCAAAACTAAATCATTTTTTAAAATTTTGTAAATATCAGTATTAGACCACACGTTCTCCTCCATTCTTCTGCAATTCACACAAGCCCAGCCTGTAAAATCAATTAAAATTGGTTTATTTATTTTTTTTGCAAATTCTCTACCTTCAAAAAAATCTTTTTTACAATCCAGATTCAAGGGGCATTCACTACTTGAATCATCAATACTATAAAAAATTGGAGGAGGAAAACCACTCAGAAACTTTAGATTATTTTCTTTACTTGATATACCCTGCACTAGATAAAATGTAAATATTATAAAAAATGATCCAATGAATTTTCTTGAAAGTTTTATTTTATGTTTCGTTTCATGTGGAAAATAAAATACTCCAAATAAATATAAAGCAGTAAGTAGAGAAAGTATAGCCCATATTGAAATAAAAACTTCACGTTTTAAAATTCCCCAATGAGAGACTAAATCTGCATTAGATAGGAATTTTAAAGCTAATGCCAACTCAATAAATCCAATTACAATATTTGTTGTATTTAACCAATTACCTGATTTTGGAATAAATTTCAATGTTTTTGGAAATAAGGAAAATAAACCAAATGGAAGTGCTAAAGCTAATCCAAATCCCAACATACCATAAGTAAGTTGCATAGCGCCTCCGTCAGAAGATAAAGAACCAGCCAATAAAGAGCCGAGAATTGGACCTGTACAAGAAAAGGAAACTATAGATAGTGTAACAGCCATGAAAAATAAACCAAGAACTCCTTTCCACTTAGAAGAAGCCGAGTCAGAAAAATTTGACCATTTACTGGGTAAGGTAAGCTCATAAAATCCAAAAAATGAGAATGCAAAAAATACAAACACAAAAAAGAATAATAAGTTAACATAAACATTAGTTGAAATAACATTTAAAATTTCAGGATCCAACGAATCAAATAAATGAAATGGAAGACTTAATAAAACGTAAATAAAAATTATAAAAAATGAGTAAATTAATGAATCTTTTATTCCTTTAGATCTAGTTTTTTCGTTTTTAATAAAATACGAAACTGTTAAGGGAATCATTGGAAAAACACAGGGAGTTAACAAAGCAAGTATACCTCCTAAAATACCTAATATAAAAATACTAAAGTTACTTTCACTTGATTTAGGGTTAATACTAGTCACAAAATTTGATACAGATAAATCTAATTTCAAAGAACTAGCTATAGACTTACTTTTATCATCAATAGAAGTTGTTTTAGAGACACTTTTTTTATTAAAAACAAAAGTAAAGGGCTCGGATCTAAATACGCAGAGTTTGTCGTCACAGGCCTGGTATTCAACACTACCAGATATTAAATCTAAAGACTCATTATTCTTTATTTCAATTTCAAATAACGCAAATTTTTCAAAGTATTTTAAATCTTTTTCAAAAATTGGATCAAAGGAAACAATACTTTCCCCCTCTTTAACTTTTTTAATTTGACTGTATGGTTCTTGATCAAATAAAAATAGAGTCGAAAGGGGTGGTTCGTTTTCTATATTTTGAGAATATACATGCCACTTATCATCAATTTTAGCTTCAAACTTTAATTTAAGAATGGAATCATTTTTTATTTCATGAAAAAAATTCCATTTTACTGGCTCAATTATATCTTGAGAGAATAAAAAGTTTAATGAAACTAAAGAAATTAAAGAAATTAATAGAAATATTTTTTTCATTTAGCGATTATACTTTTATGCGAATATACATCCTTTTACTTGAATCATTTTTTGAAATAAATCGACTATCTGCCCTTCTACCAATTACCCAAACTACTTGGTCATCGTAGGTTAAAATCCATTGATTTTCTTTCTCAAATTTTGATAATTTTTCATCCTTAAAAAATTTACTTAATTTTTTTTTCCCCGACATCCCTTTAGGATAAAAAAAAGCACCTGAATAAGGTTTCTTTATTTCTAATATTAAATTTGATAAAGAAAAATCAACTTCAATTGAATTAGTTGAGTCAATAAAAGGTTTTAAACTTATTTCAATCTCAAATGGATGTTTTAATTTTTGTGGAAATAACTTAATTTGATAAGTAAAATCATTTTTTTTTTGAGATTTATTTCTTAAAATCAAACATTCTCGATCTCTTAATAAATCATGAGATGTTGAACTAATTAATTTTCCTGGTGAGGAATTAATTAATTTTAGCAGTTCGGTTGAACTATTGAATCCATATTTTTTAAAAATAGCATGCAAGAAGAAGTCATTTGGATAAAGACTTTCAAGATCTTTTATATGAATTTTTATGCCTGTATCAGTTTTTATAAAAAAATTAAGTTTAAAATTGTCTATTTGTGATTTCAAAGCAATATTGGCAAGACCAATATGATGAATTGATTTTTGAAATTGTTTTTCAATATTAGGTAGTATTTTTTTAAATTCTGGAACTACTTTATTTCTTATGGAGTTTCTTAAATAAGTATTATTAATATTACTCTGATCTTCATTCCATTTGAGTTTATTCAACTTAGCGTAATCTAAGATTTCTTCCTTAGTAAAATTCAATAATGGTCTTATAAGTTTACTTGATTCTGATATTCCGACAAGCCCCTCTATTCCGGAACCTCTTGCAATATTAATTAAAAATGTTTCTAATTGATCATTAAGATGATGAGCAGTTGATATAAAAGAAATATGATTTTGAATTAATAATTTTTCAAACCAATTATATCTAATTTCTCTAGCAGCCATCTGAATTGAACATTTATTTATTTTTGAGTATTCAATGGTATTAAATTTTTTATGAAATAGCTTAACATTTAATCTAGAAGCCAAATCTTTTACTAAGGTTTCATCTTTATCACTATGCTGTGATCGCAAACAATAATTACAATGCGCTATTGAAAATTTTAAATTTGTGTTTGAAAACAAATGAGATAGTACAACACTATCTACTCCCCCACTTACAGCAATAAGAGTTATTTTATTTTTAAGCTGAGGGTACAAAGATTCAATATCTAAAGAATGAAGATTCATTATTTTAAAATTAAGAAATAATCAGCGGGTTTTAAATACAAATTGTATTATTAATAAATCAATAAAAACAATTTATTAAATATGTAAGGGTCGATTGTCTGTAGCAGCAAGAGCGGCTTCTTTTATTGCTTCAGCATAAGTTGGATGAGAATGACTCATTCTAGAAATATCTTCAGCTGAGGCTCTAAACTCCATAGCAGTAACTGCTTCAGCTATCAAATCTGCAACTCTAGCACCCACCATATGAACTCCTAAAACTTCATCTGTAACTGAATCAGCCAATATTTTAACAAATCCATCAGTATCCATACTTGCTCTTGCTCTTCCTAAAGCCCTCATTGGAAACTGACCTACTTTATAATTAATACCTTCAGATTTTAGCATTTCTTCTGTTTTGCCTACCGAAGAAACTTCAGGCCAGGTATAGATTACATTTGGAATAAGATTATAATTAATATGTGGCTTTTGACCTGCAATAATTTCAGCAACCATTACTCCTTCTTCTTCAGCTTTGTGAGCTAACATTGCACCCCTTACAACATCTCCAATTGCATAAATACTTGAACTTGTCGATTGAAGATTTTCATTTACAATAACTTGTCCCTTCTCATTTAAAGTTACTCCTGCTGCCTTAGTATTTAAGCTTTTGGTATAGGGTTTTCTTCCAACAGAAACAAGACAATAATCACCTTCAAAGATTATCTCTGACTTTTTTTTATCTAATGCTTTTACTATTACACCATCATTTACTCTATCAACTTCAATAACTGTATGAGAAAAATAGAATTTAACACCTTGTTTTTTTAAAACTTTAGTTAATTCTCTAGAAATACTAGAATCCATTATTGGTGTTATACGATCAGCATATTCGACAACTGTAACTTCAGAACCCAATCGTCGATATACTTGACCCAATTCTAAACCAATAACACCTCCTCCAATTACGATCATATGTTTTGGAATTTCTTTCAAAGAAAGAGCCTCTGTAGATGTAATAATTCTTTCTTTATCAACTTTTGCAAAAGGTAAATTAGTTGGTTTTGATCCTGTTGCAATTATTGTATTTTTTGTTTTAATCACTTCAGATTTGTCAGAATTAATTTTAATATGATTTGAATCTTCAAAACTGCCAATACCATGAAAAACATCAATTTTATTTTTATCCATTAGATAATCAATACCTTTTGTAGTTTGATCAACAACTGACTGTTTTCTGCCAATCATTTTTTCAAGATTAACTTTAATTTCTCCTGAAATCTCTATTCCATGAGTATTAAAGTTTTTAATAGCTTCCTCATAATGATGGGATGAATCAAGAAGAGATTTTGAAGGAATACACCCCACATTTAAACATGTACCTCCTAAGGTTTTGTATTTTTCGATTAAAGCTGTTTTAAGTCCCAGTTGTGAACATCTTATTGCGGCAACATAACCTCCTGGACCTGATCCAATTACAGTAACATCGTATGATTTCATAGTATCAATTTAATAATAATGTAAAATTAGTTAGAAAATTCTTAACATTGTACATATAGATATAATCTTAAATTTTAAATTTTGAACAAAGTAAAGGGACTTCCAATTATTTCATCATTAATTCCGTTAATATTATTAATAATACTTCTTGCTTATAATGTTTTTGTTTTTGGAGATAATGCACTGTCAGGATCAAATCAATTTATTTTATTAATTGGAGCATCAATTGCTGCAATTGTTGGATTTTACTACAAAGTATCCTATAAGGATATGCTCTCTAAAGTAGCTGATAATTTTCAATCAGTTGCAGGTGCAATTTTAATTTTACTTTTTGTAGGAGCATTAGCGGGAACTTGGTTAGCGAGTGGTATAATTCCAGCTATGATTTATTATGGTTTAAAAATTTTACATCCTTCTATCTTTTTACCATCGTGCATAATAATATGTTCCATAATATCTCTGGCTACCGGAAGCAGTTGGACTACCTCTGCAACAGTAGGTATCGCATTAATTGGAATTGGCAAAGCCTTGGGTCTTCCCCCAGGAATGATTGCTGGTGCGGTAATATCTGGAGCATATTTTGGTGATAAATTATCTCCATTAAGTGATACTACAAATTTAGCTCCTGCAATGTCTGGAGGAGATTTATTTAATCATATTAAGTATATGACTTTAACTACTGTTCCAAGCATACTTATTACTATAATAGTTTTTGTAATCCTCGGATTTTTTCAAGAAGAAAAGGGTGCAGCTGATATTTTAACTTTGCTCAAAAATATAGAATTAAAATTCAATATTAATTACTGGCTATTTATAGTTCCAGCCTCAGTTATTTTTTTAATTTCAAAAAAAACACCTCCATTAATTGCTTTATTAGCAGGCACTATTTTAGGAGCTATATTTGCATTAATTTTCCAACCCAATATAGTATTAGCATTAAGTGGAGAAAATATATATAACTTCTCAAGTGCGTATAAAGGAATTTTAAATGCAATCACTATTGGTACTCAGATAGAAACTGAAAATCAACTTTTATACGACCTTTTTTCATCCGGAGGAATGAAAGGAATGTTAGACACCATCTGGTTAATAATATGCGCGATGGTTTTTGGAGGCGTAATGGAAGCTATAGGGGCACTAACTTCAATCACAAATACACTTTTAAGTTGGGCTAAATCTACGTTTCAATTGTTTGCGAGTACCGTCGCTACTTGTTTGACAATCAACCTAACTGCCTCAGATCAGTATTTAGCCATTGTAATACCAGGTAAAATGTTTTCTAAAGCATATAAAGATCGAAATCTAGCTCCAGAAAACCTAAGTAGGACATTAGAGGATTCTGGAACTGTTACATCAGCATTAATTCCCTGGAATACCTGTGGTGCGTATCAATCAAGTGTCCTTAATGTTGGTGTTAGTGAATATTTTTTATATGCAATTTTTAATTGGATAAGTCCATTTATGACTTTACTTTATGCGGCATTAAAAATAAAAATTCGTTCTTTAAAATAGTATTCATAAATAAAGTTCTAATGTAAAATCAAATCATTACTAATTTGTATTTTTGTAATCAAGATTTCGATATTTAATTAAATAGATGGCGATAAGTAAAAAAAAGAATTCAACTTCCAAAGAGGCTATTAGACAAAGAACTGTTATTCTAGGAAGTTTTTTGATTTTGATAAGCTTTATACTTTTTATTTCCTTTACGTCATATCTTTTAACTTGGGAAGCTGATCAATCAGCACTTGAATCTTTCAGTAATCGAGATATTCAAACACAAAATGCCCTAAGTAAAATCGGTGCATGGCTTGGACACTTATTTATATTTAACCTTTTTGGAATTCCATCTTATATTTTTTCTTATTTAATTTTCATAACCGGCTCGGTTCTTTTTTTTAAAACTTCCAGGAAAAGTTTAGTTATTAAATGGGCTTGGGGTTTGAATTATATTTTATTTGGCTCTCTATTTCTTAATTTTTTTCGTGAAGAATATGATATTATAAATGGAGTTGTTGGATATGAAATATCAGATTTTATTATTGATTATACTGGTTTGTTTGGTTTTAGCACGATAGTATTTTTTTATTTTTTATGTATTATTGTTTTCCATTGGGAATTCACTCCAGAAAAGCTATTTCAACATATTAAAAAATTAAAAACAGTTAAACCCACTGATATTATTGATGAAAGTTCATTTGGAAATAATATATCTAAACCAGAAGTTACACAACCCCATACAAATGACTCTTTAATCAAAGGGTCTTTAGATGATGATGATGATGATTCGAATGAAAAATTAATAAATGATATTTCGCCAACTATTTCAAAAGTAGATGGTGATGATGATTTAAAGATGGAAATTAAAGACACATATCAAAAGTCCGAAGATGAATTATCTGAAAAATTAGTCAGAGAACAAGGAGAGTTTGATCCAACTTTAGAATTAAGTAATTATAAAATTCCATCGATTGATTTATTAAAAGACTACCCTAACACAGGCATAACTATTAATGAGGAGGAACTTGAAGAAAATAAAATTAAAATTGTAGATACTTTAAAAAATTATAAAATTGGAATTGCTCAGATAAAAGCTACAATTGGACCCACAGTAACACTTTATGAGATTGTCCCTGAGGCAGGAATAAGAATTTCTAAAATTAAAAACCTTGAAGATGATATAGCACTTTCCTTATCAGCTCTTGGAATAAGAATAATTGCTCCTATCCCTGGTAAAGGAACAATTGGTATTGAAGTGCCAAATCAAAACCCAAGTATTGTTTCAATGAAATCAGTTATTTCATCAAGTAAGTTCCAAAAAGCAGAAATGGAATTGCCAATTGCTCTTGGTAAAACAATAAGTAACGAAACTTTTGTTGTTGATCTTACAAAGATGCCACATTTACTTATGGCCGGAGCAACAGGTCAAGGTAAGTCAGTAGGTTTAAATGCTGTCTTAACTTCACTTTTATATAAAAAACATCCATCTGAAGTTAAGTTTGTTTTAGTTGATCCAAAAAAGGTTGAATTAACAATTTATAATAAAATTGAAAGACATTATCTAGCTAAATTACCAGATAGTCAAGATCCTATAATAACTGATAATAGTAAAGTAATAAATACCTTAAACTCTTTGTGTATAGAGATGGATGATAGGTATGAACTTTTAAAAAATGCGTTGTGTAGAAATTTAGTGGAATACAACACTAAATTTAAAAATAGAAAACTTAATCCTAATGATGGATATAAATATCTACCCTACATAGTTCTTGTAGTTGATGAGTTTGCTGATTTAATAATGACAGCAGGGAAAGAAGTAGAAACCCCAATTGCTCGTTTAGCTCAATTAGCTAGAGCGGTTGGAATTCACTTAATCATAGCCACACAAAGGCCCTCAGTAAATGTAATTACTGGTATAATCAAGGCAAATTTCCCAGCTAGAATTGCATTTAGAGTAACTTCAAAAATTGATTCTAGAACAATTTTAGATAGCGGTGGAGCAGATCAATTAATAGGTAGAGGAGATATGTTATATACTCAGGGAAATGAATTATCAAGAATTCAATGTGCTTTTGTCGATACACCTGAAGTAGATCAAATTGCAGATTACATAGGTTCTCAAAGTGGGTTTAGTGATGCTTATATCCTCCCAGAGTATACTAGTGAGGAGAGTAATGTTCTAGATATTGATGCCTCTGATAGGGATGCGTTATTTAGAGATGCTGCTGAAGTTATAGTAATAGCTCAACAAGGTTCTGCTTCACTTTTACAAAGAAAATTAAAATTAGGGTATAATAGAGCAGGACGAATAATAGATCAAATGGAAGCTGCTGGAATAGTAGGACCTTTTGAGGGAAGTAAGGCTAGACAAGTATTAATTTCAGATTTAAATCATTTAAAAAATCATTTAGATAATGAGTCAATATAGAACACAAACATTATTGCTCCTTCTTTTTAGTATACCGACATTACTATTAAGTCAAACCTCTTTAAAGGCTAAAAAACTTTTGGATGACACCTCAGTTCAAATGAGAAATTATAATAATTATCAATTTAAATTTAAATATTCTTTGGAGAACAGTAGTGAAAATATAAAACAGGAAACCAATGGAAGTGTAGTTGTTTCGCAAGAGAAATACAAATTAATTACTTTAGATATAACTCAGTTATTTGATGGGAAAAATTTATATACAATTTTTCCTGAAAATGAAGAAGTCTTAATTACGAGCTCTGATCAAGAAGAAAATATTTTATTAAATCCTACGGAGTTAATAGATATTTATAAAACTGGTTACGACTTCCAATGGGATATAATTCAAAATGTAGAGGGAAATAAAATTCAATATGTAAAATTAATTCCATCTGAAGAAAGTTTAGACATTTCCTATATTTTACTTGGGATTAATACAAAATCTAAAAATATATATAAAATTATAGAGATTGGTAAACAAAGAACTACCACCACTCTAACAATCGAAAATTTTGTTATTAATAAAAATATTCCTGATACAATTTTTGTTTTTAATAAAGTTGACTATCCAGGCTATTATATAAACTAATGATTAAAATAATTGATTTATATATTTTAAAGCTCTATACCTCTAGACTGGTTTCAGTCTTTTTTATTTGTATGCTAATATTTATAATACAAGCATTTTGGCTTTATATAGACGAATTAGCTGGAAAAGGTTTAGATTTTATAACAATATTTAGATTTTTAATCTACTACTCTCCTAAACTGGTCCCACTTGTTCTACCTCTTTCTGTTCTGTTGGCTTCTCTTATGACATATGGTACTCTTGCTGAAAACTATGAGTTTGCAGCTATGAAATCTACTGGAATTTCATTACAAAGGTCTATGATGTCATTAATAATTTTCCATACATTCCTAGGTATTGGAACATACTTTTTTTCAAATCATATAATTCCATATGGTGAATTAAAATCTTACAACTTAAGGAAAAATATTTCAAAATTAAAGCCTGCACTCGCAATAAGAGAGGGAGTTTTTAATGATTTAGGACAAATGACCATAAAAGTCATGAATAAGTATGGTGATAATGATCAGTTTATGGATGATATAATTATTCATGAAAAAAGTAATGATAATAGAAACAGGGTTGTGATTAAATCTGAGTCGGGTGAGTTAAAGAGTGAAACTACCGATGCAATGCTTCAAATGGTTCTATATAATGGTTACAGATATGAAGATATTGTTCCTAAAAATATAAGTGAGCAAAATAAATATCCGTTTGCGAAGGTTCACTTTGAAGAGTACATTATGAATATCGATCTTTCACAATTTAATAATGTAGATTTGGATGCGCAAGACTATACAACTACATACAGGATGCAAAAAGTTATCCAATTAAAAGAAAGCATTGATTCTTTAGAAATTGATTTTAACGAGCAAAAGTTTGTATTTAGTGAAAATTTCAATAAAACAAATGGACTTTCACAACTACCTATGATTGAAAAAGATAGTGTTAGTCTCCCTGAATCATTGAAAGCTAATGTTTTAGAGTTTATGAATTTTGAAAAAAAATTTAAATATGCGGAAGTTATTAGAACATCCATACCTCCTTTAAATGGGACTATTAATAATTTGAAAAGTAAAAAGAGAAATTTTTTCTTATTTCAAAAATTAATAAATCTCCACAAGACTACACTTTATGATAAGTATGCTCTAATATTTGCTTCAATACTTCTTTTTTTTATTGGGGCATCTTTAGGTGCGATTATTAAAAAAGGGGGGCTAGGTTTACCACTAGTTTTATCCGTTGTTATTTTTCTAACCTACCATTACATAGGGCTTTTTAGTAAAAATGCAGCAGAAGATAACAGTATTTCTCCTATGCTTGCATCATGGATATCAACAATTATTTTAACCCCATTTGCTTATATATTAGTAAACAGGGCGACTTCAGATAAAGAATTAATAAACCTTGACCCTATTATTGTTCCAATTCAAAAACTTTATTCTAAGTACATAAAAGAAAAAAAAGATCAATGAAAAAACAAATAGAATTAAATACAATTCCAGAGGCAATATCAGATATAAAAAGTGGTAAAATTATAATTGTTGTTGATGATGAAAATAGGGAAAATGAAGGTGACTTTATTTGTGCTGCTGAAATGATAACTCCAGAATTAGTTAATTTCATGATTACACATGGAAGAGGTCTTGTTTGTGTTCCATTAAATGAAAATAGATGTACTGAGCTGAATCTTGATAAGATGGTATCGAACAATACAGATCCTTTGGAAACAGCATTTACAGTATCTGTTGATTTAAAAGGAAATGGTATAACTACTGGAATATCTGCAAATGACAGGTCTAAAACAATTAAAGCGTTAGTAAATACCAAGACACAACCGCATAACTTATCTAGACCAGGACATGTGTTTCCACTAATTGCAAAGGAAGGCGGTGTTTTAAGAAGAACTGGTCACACAGAAGCCGCAATTGATTTTGCAAGATTGGCTGGTTTAAAATCTGCAGGTGTTATTGTAGAAATAATCAATGATGATGGTTCAATGGCAAGACTTCCAGAATTAGATAAAATTGCAAAAAAGTTTGACTTAAAAATTGTCTCTATTGAAAACTTAGTTGCATACAGAATGGAGCATGATAGTTTAATTCTCAAAAAAGTTGATACTGAAATAGAAACTAGATTTGGAAAATTTAGATTAAGAGCATATCAGCAAACAACTAATAGTCAAATTCATTTAGCACTTTCTATAGGAGAATGGCAGGCAAAAGAGCCAATCTTGACAAGGATAAACTCGTCGAGAATACATGATGACATTTTAGGACTTTTAACTGGTGCATCAGATAAAAGCCTTGATGGCATATTTTCATTAATCAATAATGAGAAAAAAGGAGCTATATTATTTATTAATCACCAAGAATCTAGTGAAGATCTCTTATCTAGAATTAACATATTAAAGGATATCCAAGATCAAGGAAATAAAAACAAAGTTCCACCTTTGAGAATGGATTACAAGGATTTTGGAATTGGAGCTCAAATTTTACATGATTTAAACATTACAAAACTCAAAATTATTAGTAATTCAAAGCAAATACCACGTATTGGATTAACGGGTTATGGATTAGAAATTATTGATCAAATTGGATACTAAAAAAACCATAGTTTTATTGCCATTGCAATAACCATTATTAGTAAAGAAAATTTTATAACCTTTTCCCCTTTTCTTACAGAATATCTACTGGTAATCCATGCTCCAAATATTGTTCCAAAGGAAAGCCAGAGTCCCATAGTCCAATTAACTTTATTATTATAAGCAAATAGAGCTAATGCTCCAAGGGTATATATACCAACTAAAGCAACTTTTGCTGCATTTGTTTTGATAAGAGAAAGTCTATTATATCTAGTTAAAAAAAACATAATAACTATTCCAATTCCAGCATTAATAAACCCACCATATATTCCAATAAAAAAAAATCCTATACAGCTATTTATTAAATACTTACCTTTTAATCTCTCTTCTAATACTTTAATATTATTTTTTGGTTTAAAAACAATTAAAATACCAACAACTACAATTATTATAGCCAATATTTTATTAAATAAATCACCTTGAATATCAATAGCAATTTGTGCTCCAATTAATGCGCCAACTGATGCAGAAACTCCTAAATAAATATTAAAAGGGTATGTGCTAATTCCTTTACTTTTATAACCTAAAGTCCCAGAAATTGATTGCATTAAGATTCCTATTCTGTTTGTTCCATTTGCAACACCAGGAGGTAAACCCAAAAAAATTAAGATTGGTAGTGTTAAAAGAGAACCACCTCCCGCAAGAGTATTAATTACACCTGCTATAAAGCCAGATACAACTAATATGATTATTTCTTGAACACCTTCCATATTATAAATATACTTAGTAAATAAAAGCTTTTTACAATCTTTTTTTATTACTTAAAAAACAATGTATATTTGCCACCGCAAAGGAGAAATGGCAGAGTGGTCGAATGCGGCAGTCTTGAAAACTGTTGAGGGTCACACCTCCGGGGGTTCGAATCCCTCTTTCTCCGCAAAAGCCCTTGTAAGTCATTGATTTACAGGGGTTTTTAATTTTGGTT
>CAYSNJ010000005.1:0-112450 GCA_964432535.1 uncultured Flavobacteriaceae bacterium
TTTTTATGGGAAAATCAATATCAGGAAATGGAGGTCAAAACCCTATGAAAAAGGCGCATTTAAAAATTCATGGATGCCGCCTCACCCAACTTTTTATTGTAAGAAAAAAATTTTTGATCATTATGGGAACTTCAACGATTCATTCAAAATTGCAGGAGATTTTGAACTAATGTTAAGATTTATTCATTGTAATGGAATTAAAACTAAGTTTTTGGATCAAAATTTAATTAAAATGAAGGCTGGAGGGTTAAGTAATTCCGGATTTCGAAGTAAAATAGAGATTTTAAAAGAAGAATTTTATGCTTTCGAGATAAATAAAATTAAATTTAACAAGTTCACTTACATATTAAATAAGGCAGCTAAAATAAAAGAGTTTTTATGATTACGTTATATTTACATAAATATAAACTATAGTGAAAGGTATAATATTAGCAGGAGGAACAGGCTCTAGATTGTTTCCAGTAACAATGGGAGTTTCAAAGCAGTTATTACCTGTATTTGACAAGCCAATGGTTTACTACCCTCTTTCAGTACTTATGCAGGCTGAAATCAAAGAAATATTATTAATAAGTACTCCTCATGATTTAGATCAATATCAGAGATTACTTGGAGATGGAACTCAGTGGGGAATTAATTTAAGTTATTTAAAACAGGAAAAACCAAATGGTTTGGCAGAAGCATTTATTTTAGGAGAGTCTTTCATTATGAATGATCCTGTATGTCTTGTGCTTGGGGATAATATTTTTTATGGATCAAACTTATCTAGTCATTTAAAATCAGCAATTGATCAAACTATCAAATTTAATAATGCTTCAGTATTTGGAGTTAAAGTTAATGACCCTCAAAGATACGGTGTGGTAAGCTTTGACAATAACGGAAACCCAGTTGAAATAATTGAAAAACCAAAGAACCCCAAAAGTGATTATGCTGTTGCTGGGTTGTATTTTTTCCCTAATACAGTAATTAATATTGCTAAAACTATAAAGCCTTCAAACAGAGGGGAGTTAGAAATCACTTCAATTAATCAAATTTATTTAAATGAAAAGAAACTTCATTTAGAAAAACTATGTAGAGGATTTACATGGCTGGATACTGGAACTCATGAATCATTATTGGAAGCGAGTCAATTTATTCAGACAATTGAAAAAAGACAAGGTATAAAAGTTGGTTGTTTGGAAGAAATAGCCCTACAAAAAGGTTGGACCACTGAAGAGAGTGTTGTTAAATATGCTATGACATTAAAGCATACTGGGTACGGAAAATATTTGTTAAAAAAATATAACAAATATGAAAATTGATTTAGGAGAATTTAAAGAAGTTATTATATTCAATAACCACCCCTATAAAGATTTGAGAGGCTCTTTTGAAGAAAGTTTTCGTTTGGATAAAATTAGACAAGCCATAAATAGAGATATATTTTTTTGTCAAGACAATTTAGCACGATCAAAAAAGGGAGTCATAAGAGGAATGCATTATCAAATGCCAGCGTATAGCCAATCAAAATTGGTTTCTGTGATTAGCGGGAGTGTTCTTGATGTAATTCTAGATATTAGAAAAGGTTCTCCAAACTTTGGAAAACATATTTCAATTCAATTGAGTGAGGCTGATAATAAAAGTGTTTTTATTCCTAGAGGATTTGCCCACGGATACATCACACTCAGTGAAAATTCAATTTTTCATTATAAGGTTGATAGCTACTTCGACAAATCAAGTGAGGGAAGTATAGCTTTTGATGATCCAAAACTAGAGATTGACTGGATGTTACCTCAGGCTGAATGGATAGTTTCTGAAAAAGATAAAAAGCATCCGTTATTAGAAGATGCTCTTTTGTTTAATTATAACACCGATCTATATGACTAAGGTTTTAGTTACAGGAGGAAGTGGCCAATTGGCAAAGTGTTTTAATTACATCAAGGCAGAATATCCTGAAATACTTTTTCATTTTTTGGACAGAGATGCATTAGACATTACCGACTATGAATCGACATGGAATTATATTAAAAATAACAGTTTAAATTATATTATTAATTGTGCTGCTTTCACTTTAGTTGATAAAGCAGAAGATGAGCCTGATAAAGCAAAAGCAATTAATGTTTTAGGACTAGGTAACCTGATTAAAATATCAGAATTACAAAAAATTAAACTTATCCACATTTCAACAGACTATGTTTTTAATGGATTGGGTCAAGAAGAATTAAAAGAAGATCATAAACCCGATCCACTAGGAGTTTATGGAAAAACGAAGCTCCAGGGAGAGAATTTGATCATGAATTCAAAAGGGCAAGCAATAGTAATAAGAACTTCATGGCTATTTAGTCCATTTGGAAATAATTTTGTTAAGACAATCTTAAGCCTATCCCGTTCCAACCAAAAAATATCAGTAATAAATGATCAATATGGAAAGCCAACTTATGGTTTAGATTTGGCCGAAGTCATCATTAAATTAATTAATTCTTCAAAGTCATTTAATAATAAAATTTATCATTTTTCAAATGAAGGGGTTACTTCTTGGTATTATTTTGCAAAATCAATAATTGAATTAAGTGATTCTAAAAGTATTTTAGTTCCAATTAAAAGTTTTGAATATTCTTCAAAAGCAATAAGACCAAAAAATTCCGTATTGAATACTGAACTTATTCAAACTACTCTTAACTTAGAAATCTCTGACTGGAAAGATTCTTTAAAGAAGTGCTTAAATATTATAAATGGGTAATTATAAAAACATACTTGTTACCGGAGGAGCTGGATTCATTGGTTCTCACCTAGTGATTCAATTAATAAAAAAATATCCCAACTATAAAATAATTAATGCAGATTCATTAACATATGCCTCCAATCTCAAAAATTTGCAGGAAGTTGAAAACGCATCAAATTACATTTTTGAAAAAATCGACGTTAGAAACAAAAATTCAGTTAATAAAATTTTAATTAAGCATGAGATTGATAACATTATCCATTTAGCTGCTGAATCTCATGTAG
This sequence comes from uncultured Flavobacteriaceae bacterium, assembly GCA_964432535.1. Taxonomy (GTDB): domain Bacteria; phylum Bacteroidota; class Bacteroidia; order Flavobacteriales; family Flavobacteriaceae; genus Marivariicella. The sequence continues at coordinate 2,980 of CAYSNJ010000005.1, forward strand.
ACAATTCAATTAATAATCCGCTAGAGTTTGCTGAGACAAATGTATTGGGCACCTTAAATTTGTTGGATTCTGCAAGGAATTATTGGAGAAATAACCTTGAAAATAAATGTTTTTATCATGTATCTACAGATGAAGTTTATGGAAGCTTAGGGGTGGTCGGATCATTTCTTGAAAGCACTCCTTATGATCCCAGATCCCCTTACTCAGCCTCTAAGGCATCCTCAGATCATTTCGTTAAAGCCTATTATCACACATATAAAATGCCAATAGTTATCTCAAATTGCTCAAATAATTATGGTCCTCATCAATTTACTGAAAAACTTATACCATTAATGATAAGTAATATTGTTAATAATCAAAGTTTACCTATTTATGGTGATGGAAAGAACATCAGAGATTGGCTATTTGTAAAAGATCATATCGAAGCAATTGATTTGATTTTTCACAAGGGTAAAAAAGGAGAGACTTATAATATTGGAGGAGACAACGAATTAACTAATATTGATTTAATCAGCCACTTAATTTTAGAAATAGATAAATTGCTTATGAGACCCAGTGGATATTCAAACAAATTAATATCATATGTTACTGACAGAAAAGGTCACGATTTCAGATATTCAATTGACTCCTCAAAATTAAAAAATAATTTAGGCTGGTTTCCAAAAACATCCTTTGACAAAGGGATAAAATTGACTATTGATTGGTATTTGAATAAATTCAAGGAGAAATAATCCATACATTTGTTAAAAAAATGATATGAATAACTTATCTGATTTAGGAAAACTTTTTCTTAGAGTTTCATTTTCGGTTCTAATGTTACCACATGGATGGAGTAAAGTTAATAGACTGTTTGAAGATGATATCAAATTTTCAGATCCAATAGGTATCGGTATAATTCCTTCTCTTATTCTCGTTGCTATTGCAGAATTTGTTGCCCCAATTTTAATTATTTTAGGTTTTAAGACCAGATGGATAGCTTTATTTCCGATAACAGCAATGACAGTTGCCACTTTTGTTTCTAATTTGAATAAGCCTTTTGGGCAGATGGAGAAAGGACTTTTATTTTTAGCAGCATTTGTAGCAATTGCTCTAATTGGACCCGGAAAATATTCTATAGACAAAAGATAGTTGTTTTTGTTTTGATTAATTCTTAAAAAACATATCTTTGCCCTCCGAAATAATATATAAATGTACGCAATAGTAGAGATAGCAGGGCAGCAATTTAAAGTTGCAAAAGACCAAAAGGTTTTCGTACATCGTCTACAAGAAAAAGAAGGTTCAAAAATATCTTTTGATAAAGTTTTACTCTTGGATGATGGTACAGAAATTAAAGTTGGCGCCCCGACTATAGAAGGAGCATCCATTGATGCCAAAATCATAAGTCACTTAAAAGGTGATAAAGTAATTGTATTTAAGAAAAAAAGAAGAAAAGGTTATCGTGTTAAAAATGGACATCGACAATATTTGTCTGAAATACAGATTTCAAACATTCTTTCTTCTGGAAGCAAAGCTCCTAAAAAAGCAGACGACACTAAATCTGTTATAAAAGAAAAATCGGGAACAAAGTCCAAACCTGTTATAAAATCTAAACCAAGTAAAGTCTCTGAAACAAAAAGTAAGGACAAAGATTTATCATCTATGAGTTTGGTAGATCTCAAATCTCTTGCAAAAACAAAGGGAATAGCTGGTATTTCTAAAATGAAAAAAGCCGATTTAATTAAGGTTTTAAGTTAAAATTGTTAAATAATATATAATCATGGCACACAAAAAAGGAGTTGGTAGTTCAAAAAATGGTAGAGAGTCAGAATCAAAACGTCTTGGTGTTAAAATTTTTGGAGGTCAGGCAGCAAGGGCAGGTAATATTATAGTTCGTCAACGAGGAACTGGTCATAATCCTGGAGAAAATGTTTACTTGGGAAAAGATCACACTCTGCATGCACAAGTTGATGGAGTGGTTGAATTTTCTAAGAAAAGAAATAATAAATCGTATGTTTCTATTGTACCTTTCGAGGCATAGAATAACTTAATAGAATAAAAAAACCCCTTCAAACATTTGAAGGGGTTTTTTTACAACTAATATCTATAATAATCAGGCTTGTAAGGTCCTTTTACGGTAACACCTATATATTTAGCTTGATCCTCAGATAAAGACTCTAATTCAACACCTAAATGCTCAAGGTGTAGTTCTGCAACTTTTTCATCTAAGTGTTTAGGGAGCATGTAAACTTTGTTTTCATATTTTTCAGGATTCTGCCATAATTCTAATTGAGCCAATACTTGATTTGTAAATGAATTACTCATCACAAAACTTGGATGTCCGGTTGCACAACCTAAATTAACAAGACGACCCTCAGCAAGAATAATTAACTCATTTCCGTTATCAAGTGTGTAAAGATCAACTTGAGGCTTAATTTCCGTTTTGGTATGCCCATATTCTGCGTTTAACCAATTCATATCAATTTCGTTATCAAAATGCCCAATGTTACAAATTATAGATTTATCCTTCATTCTAAGAAAGGCTTCTTTTCCAATGATGTCTTTGTTTCCTGTTGCAGTAACAAGTATATCAACATTATCAATAACAGACATAATTTTTTTAACTTCAAAGCCGTCCATTGCAGCTTGTAATGCACATATTGGATCAATTTCACTAATTGTCACTATAGATCCAGCACCAGCAAAAGATGCTGCTGTTCCTTTACCTACATCTCCGTAACCAGCTACTAAAACTCTCTTACCTGCCAGCATTATATCTGTAGCTCTTCTAACCGCATCTACTGCACTTTCTTTACACCCATATTTGTTATCAAATTTTGATTTAGTTACAGAATCATTAACGTTAATTGCTGGAAGGGGTAGAGTTCCATTTTTCATTCTTTCATACAAACGATGAACCCCAGTTGTGGTTTCCTCCGAGAGACCTTTTATAGAACTAATTAATTCTGGGTAGTTATCCAAAACCAAATTTGTAAGATCACCACCATCATCTAGGATAAGATTAAGTGGATCCTGATTTTTCCCAAAAAATAATGTTTGTTCAATACACCAATTAAATTCTTCTTCACTCATTCCTTTCCATGCATATACTTGAATTCCAGCAGCAGCAATAGCAGCAGCAGCGTGGTCTTGGGTGGAAAATATGTTACAAGAACTCCAAGTAACTTCAGCTCCCATTTCAACTAATGTTTCAATTAAAACTGCGGTTTGAATTGTCATATGAAGACATCCAGCTATTCTTGCTCCTTTAAGAGGTTTTTCTTTTTTATATTGCTCTCTAAGTGACATAAGGCCGGGCATTTCAGCCTCAGCCAATGTTATTTCTTTTCTTCCCCATTCTGCCAAACTCATATCTTTAACTTTATAAGGAGAATAGTTAACTTTTGCTTTAAATTCCATAGTATATTTGAATAAATATTTTTTATAAAAGTACATAGAAAACTATCTAAAAACAATGCAATTTCTTTCAAAAATAAATTCAAAAAAATTCAAACTCTACTTATGGAAAATTGAGGAAAGTGAAAGTGAATTAAAGAAGGAAATTATTATAAATGACTCTCTAAGAAAAAGACTTAATAGTTTGAAAAGTTTGGATCACAGAAAGGGGGTTTTATCTATTCAACAGTTAATCAGAATTGCAAATATTAAAGAAAACGAATTGAACTATGATTTGCATGGAGCTCCAATCTTAAAATCTGGAAAACACATATCAATATCTCATTCAAAATACTTTTCAGGAATAATTATAAGTGACTTTAATATTGGCATTGATATTGAATTTTTTCGAGATAAAATATTAAAAATCGGACCCAAGTTCACTAATGAAGATGAGAATTATGCATTAGGAAAAATAGAAGATTTGACTTTTATTTGGACAGCAAAAGAAGCTATTTATAAGGCGTTTAGAACTCCTGGAATTAGTTTTTCTGATCAAATACATGTTGGTCAGTTAAAAAAATATGAAAAAAAACAATTAGCTAGAGTTGATTTCAATAATCAATTTAAATTGTACGATTTGACATCTTTTAAATTAAACTCTAGCATTATAACAATTGCACTTGAAAAAATTTAAAATTTGACAAATCTTATAAAAAATTGGATACTATGATTTCTTTTTTAGATTTTTTATTTGAACCATACAAGGAATATTCAATATTAAATATTTCACTTGAAATTACAGCTACTATATTTGGTTTTTTAAGTGTTTGGTTTTCAAAAAAAAATAGTGTTTTGGTCTATCCAACAGGCATAATTTCATCCGTTATATATATATATCTACTTTTTTACTGGGGATTAATTGGTGATATGCTTATTTACGTATATTTTTTCTCTATGAGTTTTTATGGATGGTATTTTTGGACGCGGTCTAAAAATGGGATAACTATAAATGTAATTTCAAGAACGAATAAAAATGAGAATAAAATCTCTATTATATTATTTATTTTTTCGATAGTTTTTGTCTTTATGATATATAACATTTTTAATATGTGGAATAACATCATTGCCTATGTCGATACATTTACAACAGCAATATTTTTTGTTGGAATGTGGTTGATGGCAAAAAGAAAAATAGAAAATTGGCTGTTCTGGATTCTTGGAGATATCATTTCAATTCCGTTATACCTATACAAGGGCCTAGCTATAACTAGTTTTCAGTATTTTATATTCACTTTTATCGCCTTAGCTGGATATTTTGCTTGGAAAAAAGAAATCACATATGATAAAAAATAAATGTCTTAAAGTTGTTTTGTTTGGTCCCGAATCTACTGGTAAAACCACCCTTGGAAATCAATTAGCACTTCATTATAAAACTAATTTGGTACCTGAGTTTGCAAGAAGCTATCTCCAAGAAAAATGGGATAAAAAAAATGAAATATGTTCTCTAAAAGATTTACCAATTATAGTTAATGGCCAAAAAAATCTAGAGGGTAAAATTTTTAAAAAACTCAATAAAGTTATTTTTTGTGACACCAACGTATTGGTAACTCAAATCTGGTCTCAAACCCATTTTAATGGTTTCTGTTCCCCGGAAATACTGAAAGCAGTTAAGGAATCAAATTATGACTTTTATTTACTTACTGATATTGATGTTCCATGGCAAGCTGATGATTTAAGAGATAGACCAAATGACAGAGAAAAAATGTTAAATACCTTCAAAGAATCACTTGAGTATTATGGATTTCCTTACAAACTAATTTCAGGAGATATTTCAACTCGAATGAAAAGTTCGATTAAAATAATAGACAAACTTCTTTTGGTATAACATCTTTCATTAGTATATTTGCTTTATCTCAAAGGGGTGCCAAATAGGCTGAGATTATACCCATAGAACCTGGGCAGGTAATGCTGCCAAGGAAGTGATATTTAACTTTAATCCATAAATAATTCCCCCTTTTATTTAAATAAATATATTTAAATGAAAACAATAATTAGAGGATTTATATTTTTAACTTTTTTGAATGGTTTTTCACAAAAACTTGAAGACCCAATCGACTCATTGAAAATTTTCATATTAGAGGAAGTAGAAGTTTCTTCAATCAGAGCAAAAGCTTCTGACCCAGTAACACATACTAATATTGACAAAGAGTATCTTAAGTCCAGAAATTTAGGTCAGGATATACCTGTTTTGTTAAATTATTTACCCGGTGTTGTAACAACTAGTGATGCAGGAGCTGGAATCGGTTATACTGGAATACGCGTAAGAGGTAGTGACGCTTCAAGGGTAAATGTAACATTAAACGGCATACCTTTTAATGACTCCGAGTCACAAGGAACCTTCTGGGTAAATCTTCCAGATTTTGCCAGTTCCATTGAAAGTATTCAGCTTCAGAGGGGGGTTGGAACATCTACAAATGGATCAGGCGCCTTTGGAGCAAGTTTAAACATACTAACTGATGCTATGCAAGATAAACCTTCATCATCGTTAAGTACTGGTGTTGGAAGCTTTAATACGGTAAGAAACACACTAAAATTTTCGACAGGACTTTTAAATAATCATTTTGAATTATCTGGACGGTTATCTAAAATCACATCCGATGGATATATTGACAGGGCTACTTCTAATTTAAAATCATATTTTTTGCAAGGAGCTTATAAGGATGATAAAAGGTTAATTAAAGCTATAGTTTTTGGTGGTCATGAGATAACTTATCAATCCTGGTACGGTATTGAAGATTTAACTAATAGAACGTATAATCCTGCCGGAGAAATTTATGATGAAAATGGAATATTAAGTAGTTTTTATGATTCACAAGAAGATAATTATAGACAGGATCATTACCAATTTCATTGGAATGAAAGAATCAATTCAAATTGGAGAGGCTCATTGGGATTAAATTACACACACGGAAGGGGTTATTATGAAGAATATAATGACTCGGGTTCAGATACAAATTTTTCATATTTACAATTAGACACCTTTGAGATTGGTGGTGAAACTATTTCAGAAACAGAAAATGTTACAAGAAAATGGTTAGATAATGATTACTTTGTCTTAACAGCAAGTGCAAATTATAGTAAAGGTAGAACCCTTATAACCACGGGTGTCATGATAAGTAGGTATATAGGAGATCATTTTGGAACAATCTTATGGGCTCAAAATTCCGGTGACGTACTTCCAAGAAAAAGGTTTTATGAAAATCAAGGGGATAAAAAAGAAACAAATATTTATGCTAAAATAGAACAACCCTTAACTAATCAAATAACAGGGTTTATTGATTTACAATATCGAAATGTGAATTACGAAATTGATGGTGTTCTGGCAGGTCCAAACTTGTTTAATGTTGATAGTAACTATAACTTTTTTAATCCAAAAGCAGGTTTAACATTTCAAATCTCAAATAATCAACAGCTTTATTTTTCATATTCAAAAGCCCAAAGAGAGCCAACTAGATCTGATTTTGAAAATGGAAATCCAAAACCAGAAATATTAAATGACTTCGAGTTAGGTTGGAGAATTACTCAAAATTCATTTCAAGTGTATTCTAATATATATTTAATGGCATATAAAGATCAATTAGCATTAACTGGTGCATTGGATGATGTTGGAACTCCCATTAGAGAAAATATCGGAGAAAGTAGTAGGTTAGGTCTAGAAATCGAGGCTAAGATTGATTTATCAGAGAAATGGTTACTTCAGCCAAATATTGCTATTAGTAAAAACACTAATAAAGATTTCTATTTTAAAAGAGATGGAATTTTAAACTCCTTAGGAAACACTCGCTTATCATATTCTCCAGAACTAGTTTTCGGAAATATTTTAACATTTAACTCTAAAAATGATTTCAATATTTCATTATTAACAAAATTTGTAGGAGAACAGTTCATGAGTAATATTGAAGCTGAAGGTTCGAGGTTGGATTCATATTTGGTAAATGATATTAATGTAAGTTATCAATGGAGACCTAAATATGCGATAAGTAATATGCGGTTTAATTTATTAATCAATAATATTCTTGACAAAAAGTATATTTCAAATGGATATTTTTATACATACGATGATAATTGGTCTTCACAAAATCAAATAACAACAATTGAAGGGGCTGGGTATTATCCTCAAGCTGGAGTAAATTTTCTTGCAGGATTAACAATTAGTTTTTAATTAGAAATAATAATTATTTTTCCTGATTTCTGTGCTTTATAGTTTAAAAGGGGGTATTGTGAAGAACTTGTAATATCTCCTTCTAACAATTGTCCGGTTGCAAGACTATATTTAAAACCATCACAACCACAATTTGCGAGAAGACCTTCTATTTCTAGCTTAGAACAAGTTTCTAAGCTATGGTTTGAACAACTTGCTTCCCAAGCAAAAATATCATTTCCGTTTAAGTTAAAGATTAAAAGACCATTTATTCCTCCATAATCAACAAACATACTGCCACCTGCAAAATTTAGATTATCATACTCAGGTAAATTTAAATTAATAGAATGATTAAAGGAAATCTCATACAAAAAAGGGTTTCTTTTAATATTATCAGTAGTGCATGAAAGAAGAGTAAACAAAATAAATAGAAATGAAATTATTTTAAAATTGTGTAAACCTGAAAAGGTGTCAATTTTCATATATTTGTAGTATATCTTAGGTTAAATATTAAGTACAAAGTTATGAGTAAGGTTTCATATTACACAGAAGAAGGTCTAAAAAAACTTAGAGCTGAGTTAAATCAACTTAAAGACAAGGAGAGACCAAAAGCATCTCAGGCAATTGCAGATGCTAGAGACAAAGGAGACTTGAGTGAAAATGCTGAATATGATGCTGCAAAAGAGGCTCAAGGAATGTTGGAGTTACAAATATCAAAAATGGAAGAAATACTTTCTAATGCTCGAATCATAGATGAATCACAATTAGACACGTCAAAAGCTCTTATTTTATCAACTGTTGAGGTGAAAAATAGGAGTACAGGTCAATTAATGAAATTTACTTTAGTTGCTCAGACAGAAGCAGATCTAAAAACCGGTAAAATTTCTGTTGAATCTCCAATAGGAAGAGGATTATTAGGTAAAAGTGCTGGAGAAATTGCACATATTTTAATTCCAAATGGAAAAATAGAATTTGAGATAATTAAAATTAATCGTGATTGATGAAAAGTATCTTTTCAAAGTTAATTTCTGGAGAGTTGCCATGTTATAAAATAGCTGAATCTGATGAGTTTTTAGCATTTTTAGATATAAATCCAAACACTTTAGGTCACACTCTTTGTATTCCTAAAAAAACAGAAGACAAAGTCTTTGATCTTTCTGAACAAGAATACCTTAGGTTAATGAATTTTAGCAGAAAAGTAGCTTTGGCAATAAGAAAGTCAGTTAAATGCAAGAGGGTAGGTATAAGCGTTATTGGATTAGAAGTTCCCCACGTTCACGTTCATTTAATTCCGTTAAATGAAATGGATGATATTACCTTTCAAAAAAAGACAAAAGTTGACTCAAAAATAATGACTCAGTTATCAAAAAGAATAGCTTCTAACTTTAATCTGATCTAAGTAATTCAATTGAAATAGTTGTTCCTTTTTTTGGAATTGTAGTTTTTACAAATATCTTCCCTTTATGATAGTCTACAATTATTCTCTTTGCTAAAGATAGCCCTAAACCCCATCCTCTTTTTTTTGTAGTAAAACCGGGTGAAAATATTTTATTTATATTTTCTGATTTGATACCTTCCCCAGAGTCTTTAAAAAGAAGTATTAGTCTATTATTGCTAAGATAAGAAGTAACAGAAATATCACCTTTACCCCTCATTGAATCTATACTGTTCTTAATCAAATTTTCAATTGTCCAACTTAAGAGTTGAGTATTTATTGGAGCTATTGAAGACTCATTGGTTAAATCTGTTTTTATGTTTATTAAACTGGAGCTTCGTTTTTTAATATACGTAACTGTTTGCTCAATTATTACATTAACATCGTGAAAATCAAGTATAGGATCAGATCCAATATTAGAAAATCTCTCAGTTATTATTTTTAGTCGATCAATATCTTTTTCCATTTCTAAGATACTAACTTCTGGTTTTTGACCTTCTTTGATTAAAGTAGTCCATCCTATAAGGGATGACAGAGGAGTTCCAATTTGGTGCGCAGTTTCTTTTGCCATAGCAGCCCATAGACTGTTTTGTTCGGATATTTTATTTGTTTTGAAAATAAAATATAGTAATAGCCCAAAAAGTATTACAATTAGAAATAGTATTATTGGATAATATTGAAGTTTTTTTAGCAAACTAGAATCACCATAATATAATTTTTGATTCACCAAAAGTTTACCAGAAAGAGAATCGGAGTATTTAATAATTATTGGCTTGTTCTCCTTTTTTATTTTTTCTAAAACATCGTATAAATGAACTGAGTCTGATACTTTAATATTTTTGAAATCAATTATTCTATCATCAGAATTGGTTTGAATAATAGGATTAGCTCCAGCTTGTTGTAAAATTTGAAATGTTAGATTATTGGGTTTTTCATTCTCAATAAAATCTTTTTGAGCCATTGCCCATAATTCCATTTTAAACCTTTCTTCTTTTTTTAATTTTTGAAAAAGAAAATTAGTATTCCAAGCGATGAGAATTATAATTATAAAAGCCAACAAAGGCCATATTTTCTTTAGTGATAAAGATATTTTTCTAACCACGAAAATTATTTATTGCAATATAATTGAATTTAAATAATCTATCACTTTGAGTTTGAAAGGAAGAAAGTTTTATTATTTTTGAAAAAAACCCCTTATGGAAATTATTGGTAAAATTAAATGGATTGATGAAACTAAGGAATATGGCACAAATGGATTCAGAAAGAGAGAAGTTGTCATAACTACTGAAGAGCAATATCCACAAAACATTCTAATAGAATTTGTTCAAGACAAATGTGACCTATTAAATGCCTTTCAAATAGGTAAACAGGCAAAAGTTAGTATCAACCTAAGAGGGAGAGAGTGGACTAACCCTGAAGGTCAAGTTAAGTATTTCAATTCTATTCAAGGATGGAGAATAGAGGAGCTTAGTGAAGATTCAAATAATGAGATGCCCCCCATGCCTCCTCCAACTTCTTTTGAAAGTGCTGAAGGTGAAGATAAAGATGTTGAGGATGACTTACCATTTTAAGAACTAAGTTGTAAATACCTAAAACAATTCTTTTGGTGTCCATTAATTACACCAATAGCCATTAAAAATGAATTAATTATTGTAGGTCCTATAAATTTAAAACCCTTTTGCTTTAAGTCCTTACTTAGTTCAAGTGCTAATTCATAACTACCACTTGCAGATTTTTTGGTAATCGAATATTTTTTTTTATAATTGGATAAATATTTATTAAAACTACCTTGGTTTTTTTGAACCTCCATAAACTTTTTGGCATTTATAATTGTTGAATTAATTTTTAATTTATTTCTAATGATACACTTGTCTATCATCAATTTTTCAATTTTTTTTGAGTCATAAGTAGATATTTTTTCGAAATCAAATTTATCAAAAGCACTTATAAAACTCTCTCTCTTTTTTAGAACAGTATACCAACTCAAGCCAGCTTGAAAAATTTCTAATGTTAAAAATTCAAATAGCTTATATTCGTCAGAGATGGGAACACCCCATTCTTTGTCATGGTAGCTTTTATATAAATCATCATTTGTGCACCACGAACATCTAATTTTTTCATTCATATATAAAATTTAAATATAGTCCATAAAAAAACCTCCAGAAGGAGGTTTCTTTATATTGTTAAAAAATAATTTAAACTAGAGATAATCTGGCAAATCCTGTTACTTCAAGGTTTTTATCAAACGATGATACATAATTTTTAACATTTTGCTTACTGTCTTTTATGTAGTCTTGATTCACAAGGGTATTATCTTTAAAAAATCTTTTAATTTTTCCTTTTGCTATATTGTCTAACATAGATTCTGGCTTGCCTTCTTGACGCAATTGATCTTTAGCAATCTCGATCTCTTTTTCAATGACACTAGAATCGACACCTTCTTCATTTAGAGCAATAGGATTCATTGCAGCAGCCTGCATAGCGACATTTTTTGATATTTCTAAACCATTTTCATTAGCATTAGAGAGTCCGCTTAATGTAGCAATTTTATTTCCAGCGTGAATATAAGACCCAACGAAAGGTGCTTTTAGGATTTTAAACCCTCCAATTTCAATTTTTTCACCTATGATACCAGTTTGTTCGATTAACTTCTCAGAAACAGTCATTCCTGAGAAATCAGACCCTAAAAAAGATTCTAGATTTTCATGATTTAAAGCTTCATCGACTAATTCATTGGCGAGTTTTAAATAAACATCATTTTTAGCAACAAAATCAGTTTCACAATTAATTGAAACTATTACCCCCTTTGTGTTTTGGGAGTTAACTTTTGCCAGGACAGCTCCTTCTGAAGAGACTCTATCAGCCCTGTTTGCAGCTACTTTTTGACCTTTCTTTCTAAGATTTTCAATTGCTTTATCAAAATTTCCTTCGGATTCAACTAAAGCTTTTTTGCAATCCATCATTCCAGCTCCAGTGGACTGACGTAATTTATTTACTTCTGCAGCACTAATTTTCACGATTATTCTTGTATTAAATGATTTTATTTAAACTTATTTTTTCTTAACCTTGGGTTCGGTTTTTTTTCTAATTGTCTTTTTTATAGAACTACCAGACGCTTCTACTTCAGGAGTAGCATCTACTTCAGGAGTAGCATCTACTTCAGGAGTAGTGTCTACTTCAGGAGCAGAATCTACTTCAGGAGCAGAATCTACTTCAGGAGCAGAATCTACTTTAGGAGTAGCATTAGAAGAATTTGTTTCACTTCCACCTTTTTCAAGTGCATCTTTTTCACTTTTCCTTTCAGATAAACCTTCTGAAATAGACTTAGTGACAAGATCAAGAATTTTTTCTATTGATTTTGAAGCATCATCATTGGCTGGAATCACAAAATCAACTTCTCTAGGATCAGAGTTAGTGTCGACCATTGCGAAAATTGGAATATTTAGTTTTTGAGCTTCTTTTATTGCGATATTTTCTCTCTTTATATCAACTACAAATAATGCTCCTGGTAATCGAGTCATATCAGTTATGGAACCTAGATTCTTTTCTAATTTAGCTCTCATACGAGAAACTTGAAGTTTTTCTTTTTTTGAAAGAGTTTCAAAAGTTCCGTCTTTCTTCATTCTGTCGACGGTAGCCATTTTTTTTACTGCTTTACGAATCGTAACAAAATTGGTCAACATACCACCTGGCCATCTCTCAGTTATATAGGGCATATTGATATTTTTCACTTTCTCAGCAACAATATCTTTTGCTTGCTTCTTTGTTGCTACAAAAAGTATTTTTCGTCCTGAAACTGCTATTTTTTTTAATGCTGCCTGTGCTTCTTCAATTTTAGCAGCAGTTTTGTATAAATTTATTATATGAATCCCATTGCGTTCCATATAAATGTATGGAGCCATATTTGGATCCCATTTTCTTGTAAGGTGACCAAAATGAACTCCTGCGTTCAATAGATCTTTAACTTCTGTTTGTGCCATAATTTTTAGTTTACGTTCTCTGGTGTAGTAGCAATAGAAATTATCTATTTAGATGCTAAACTAATTGTCGTTTTTGTAAAAACAATTTTGATTAATGATATGAATGAATTTTCCCCAAAGGATATTTGAATTTATCGTTTTGAGAATTGGAATTTTTTTCTAGCCTTCTTTTGACCGAACTTTTTACGTTCAACCATACGTGGATCACGAGTTAATAATCCTTCTGGCTTTAGAGCTATTCGATGTTCTTCGTCAATTTTACATAAAGCTCTAGATATAGCTAGTCTAACCGCTTCTGTTTGACCAGTTATTCCTCCTCCCTTTACAGTAACTTTTAAATCGTATGATCCTTCGGTTTCAGTAAGAGAAAAAGGTTGAATAATTTTATATTGAAGAGTAGCAGTAGTAAAATAGTCAGTATAATTTTTTTTATTTACCGTAATATTCCCTTTACCTTTAGAGAGAAAAATACGAGCAACTGAGGTTTTACGACGACCAATTGTGTGGATTACTTCCATTATAGTAGATCATTTAGATTAATAGTAGTAGGGCTTTGGCCTTCTTGTTGGTGTTGATCACCTGAATAAACTCTTAAGTTACGGAATAAATCTGCCCCTAATTTATTTTTAGGTAGCATCCCTTTTACCGATTTTTCAACTAATCGAGTGTTATTTTTTTTATGAACTTGTTCTGCTGACAAAGATCTTTGTCCTCCAGGGTAACCTGTGTGACGAATATATTGTTTTTGCTTCCACTTCTGCCCAGTAAGAACAACTTTATCAGCATTTATAACTATTACATTGTCACCACAATCTACATGTGGAGTGAAATTTGGTTTGTGCTTCCCTCTAAGTAGAGAGGCAACTGCAGATGCGGCTCTTCCGAGGGGAGTTCCTTCGGCATCAACTAACAACCATTTTTTATCAACAGTTTTGGAGTTAGCAGAAACAGTTTTGTAGCTTAATGTATTCACTATTTTTTGTTTTTAAGAAAGCATTTATATGCTTTTGGGTTGCAAATGTACTATTTAGTAATCAATATTCAAACTGATTACCAAATTTTAATACCATCAATATCATATCTAAATTCATACCAAAAAATCCTTTCATTCAAAACCAGTATTAAATTATTCATACTTTAAGTATTATAAAATTTCGGAAAAATAGATTCGTTATCGAAATTTGATACCTTAGTTTAAAATCCTTAGAACTTACACAATGAAAAATTTTTTTCTGATAAGTCTTTTATCACTTTATTTAATTTGTTTAAATGCACAAGATTTAAAATCTCCAAATAATGAAATTGAATTAAACTCTAATTTGGATAAGGATGGCAGATTAAACTATTCAGTTAACTATAAAAGTATACCAGTAATTCTTGAAAGTGGTTTGGGCTTTATTTTAAAGAATGAAGATGATTTATTTTCAGGATTCAAAATAAATAAAATTATATATTCATCAAAAGACGATGAATGGAATCCAGTCTGGGGTGAAGAAAGTAAGATTAGAAATAATTACAATGAGATGCTTTTAGAATTAGAACAAGTGACTTCTGAAAGAAAAATGAATATTAGATTTCGAGTTTTTAACAACTCCATTGGATTTAGATATGAATTTCCTGCACAAAACAACTTGGGCTCATTTATTATAACTGATGAAAAAACTGAATTTGCAATGACAGCAGATCACAGTGCTTTATGGATTCCAGGAGATTATGATACCCAAGAATACAACTACATTGAGTCTAAGCTTTCGGAAATAAAAAATAAGTCTATTGATTTTAGGGAGTCAAATGTGTCTTCATATAGATTTTCTGATTGGGGTGTTCAAACTGCCTTGATGATGAAGACAAAAAAAGGATTATATATAAACATTCATGAAGCTGCTTTAATAGAGTATTCGGCGATGCATTTAAAATTCAATCCATCTAATATGGTATTTGAGTCGCAACTTACTCCTGATAGTTATGGAAATATGGCTTATATGAATCCTCCTCATAACACCCCTTGGAGGACAGTAATAGTCAGTGATGATGCTCGTGATATTTTGGCAAATAGAATTACATATAATTTAAATGAACCCTCATTAATTGAGGATACATCTTGGATCAAACCCATTAAATACATTGGAGTTTGGTGGGAGATGATAACTGGTCAAAGTTCTTGGTGGTATACTAATGATTTGTCATCAATAAGAATAAATGAAACTGATTATAGTAAATTAAAGTCAAATAATACCCACGCAGCTAATAATAACAAAGTCATGAGATATATTGATTTTGCTTCAGAGCACGGATTTGACGCATTATTGGTTGAGGGTTGGAATATTGGATGGGAAGATTGGTTTGACAAGAAAAAAGATTATGTTTTTGATTTTCTCACTCCGTATCCAGATTTTGATATTGAAAAATTAAACAAATATGCTATTTCAAAAGGAATAAGTCTTATGATGCACCACGAAACATCTGGAGCAATAAGAAATTACGAAAGACATATTGACGAGGCATATTCTTTAATGAATACTCATGGATACAATTCAGTAAAAAGTGGATATGTTGGAAGAATTATTCCAGCTGGTGAAAGGCACTATGGTCAATATATGGTAAATCATTATTTATATTCAATTAAAAAGGCAGTTGATTATAAAATTATGGTTAATGCACATGAAGCAGTTAGACCAACAGGCGTATCCAGAACCTATCCAAACCACATTGGTAACGAATCAGCAAGAGGCACTGAGTTTAGAGGCTCTAATTTAAATCATACCACAATATTACCATTTACCCGACTCATAGGAGGTCCGATGGATTATACTCCTGGAATATTCGAAATGGATCCACGTAAAAACAGACCTGATTTTCAGCCAAACTTAAATCAAACTCTTGATGCAGGATCTGTATTTACTACACTTGCAAACCAGCTTGGACTATATGTTGTTATGTATAGTCCTCTTCAAATGGCAGCTGACTTACCTAAAAACTATATGCGTTTTCCTGACGCATTCCAATTCATTAAAGATGTTGCACTGGATTGGGATAAATCAATTTATTTAGAGGCAGAGCCAGGGAAATATATTACCGTGGCTAGAAAAGAAAAAGGGACTGAAAATTGGTTTATTGGAAATTCAAATGGATATAATAAAAGGAAGGCTGTAGTAGATTTTAGTTTTTTAGAACCCGGGAAGAATTATTTTGCAACAATTTATAGTGACACTAAATATTCTGATTATGCCACAAACCCTCAATCGTATGAAATTGAAACTAAAAAAGTAACTTCAACAAGTAAATTAAAAATAACAACTGTACCCGCTGGAGGTTTTGCTATTTCAATTTTGCCAGAAGTTGAAAAAAATTAATGAGCATCCAGCCAGTGTTCTCCTTCACCAATATCAACAGTGAGGGGAACCTTTAGTTTAAAAGCATTTTCCATTTCGTTTTTCACCATTACTTTTAATTCTTTAAGTTCTGTTTTTGGAACATCAAAAACCAGTTCGTCATGAACCTGAAGTAACATTTTTGATTTCCAATTATCTTTGACTAGCTCATTATGAATGTTAATCATAGCTACTTTAATTATATCTGCAGCACTTCCTTGAATAGGAGCATTTACAGCATTTCTTTCTGCAGAACTTCTAACTATAGCATTAGCTGAATTTATATCTTTAAGATACCTTCTTCTTCCAAGCACTGTACTAACATACCCGTTTTCTCTTGCAAAATTTACTTGATCTTGCATATAGCTTTTAAGTTTAGGATATGATAAATAATAAGCCTCGATTAGTTCTTTGGATTCAGATCTATTTAAGTTTGTTTGTTGACTTAGGCCAAATGCCGAAACACCATAGATTATCCCAAAATTTATGGTTTTCGCATTACTTCTCTGCTCACGACTTACCTCGATTAATGGGATATTAAAAACCTTTGAAGCAGTAGACTGGTGAATATCTTCACCGTTTTTAAAAGCTGAAATCATGTCCGGGTCTTCACTTAGTGCAGCTATAATTCTAAGTTCTATTTGAGAATAATCTGCTGCCACAATCAAATGGTTATTATCCCTAGGAATAAAAGCTTTTCTGATTTGTTGGCCACGAGTAGTTCTGATAGGTATGTTTTGAAGATTTGGTTTATTACTGCTCAATCTACCTGTTGAAGCTACGGCTTGGTTGTATATTGTGTGAACTCTTTTTGTTTTTGTATTTATTTCTTTTGGTAGCGCATTAATATATGTGTTTAACAGCTTTTGAAATGAACGCCAATTTAAAATATCTCCAATAATTTTATGATCTTTTGACAAAAACGAAAGGATTTCTTCTGATGTTGAATATTGTCCAGTTTTTGTTTTTTTTGGCTTTTCAACTAGTTTTAGTTTTTCAAACAACATCAATCCAAGTTGTTTAGGAGAACCAATATTAAAAGTTTCCCCAGCCTGAATATATATTTCTTTCTCTAAAAGTGTAATTTCAATTTGCATCTCTTTTGAAAGTCCATTTAAAAACGTAGTATTTAAATTTATCCCTTCACATTCCATAGAACTCAATACGGAAACTAGTGGAATTTCAACTTTTTCAAATAAACTTATAGTTTTTGATTTTATTAATTCATTTTCAAAATATTTCTTAAGCTGCAAAACTATATCCGATTCTTCAACTGAATACTCCTTTTGGTGATTTACATCAATATTTCTAAAGCTATCTGGATTTTTAAACTCTCTTTTTATCAGATCAGACATTGATCCTGACTGATAACCTAGATAGGTTTCTGCTAAAACATCAATTCCGTGACGCATGTCAGGATTAATCAAGTAATGAGCTATTAGTGTGTCGAAAATCTCACCTTTTAAATAGACTTTATAGCTATTTAGCACTTTAATACTATTTTTTATGTTGTGACCTATTTTTTGAATTTTTGAATTTTCAAAAAACACTTTTAACTCATCTAAAACATGAGTTGCGTCCTTCTCTTCCTTTGGAATAACTAAATAATATCCTTTCCCAGTTTCCCAAGTAAAAGACATCCCCACTAGCTCTGCGTTTAATGTTTCAAGACTAGTTGTTTTGATATTAAATGAGACGGATTCTTGTTTCAAAAGATTTTTGATTAATAAAGATAAACCCAAAGAATCATTGACTATTTGATAAAAATGATTTAGACTAGATAAATTATTTTTTTTAGAAGTTGAACTGACAGAGCCTCCACCTGGAATATTAAATAAATCAAACTGGTGCCCTTCATTTGTCTCATTTTTAACTTCAATTTCAGGTAGTTTTTTATCTAGTTGATTTGAATCAAAAACTTTTTCAAAGCTTTGACGCATTCTTCTAAATTCTAATTCTTCAAATATTCCCTCAATTAACTTCATGTCAGGCTTATCTAGTTCAAAGTCTTTTGAGTTAAATTCTACAGGTACATCAAGTATTATTTTTGCTAATTTTTTTGAAAGAATACCTAGTTGCTTATTTGCCTCAATTTTTTCTTTGAGTTTGCCTTTGAGTTTGTCAGTATTTTCAAGAAGTTTTTCCATAGACCCAAATTCAGCTAGAAATTTTTTTGCAGTTTTATCTCCAACTCCTGGCAGACCTGGGATGTTATCTACAGCATCTCCCATCATTCCTAGGTAATCTATTACTTGTTCTGGCCTTTCTACCTGAAATTTTTCTTTAACCTCTGGAACACCCCAAACTTCAATACCATTCCCCATTCTTGCAGGGCGATATATAAAAATATTCTCTGAAACCAATTGTGCAAAATCCTTATCTGGAGTTACCATAAATGTCTGAAAACCCTCTTTTTCAGCTTTTTTCGCAAGTGTTCCAATTATATCATCAGCTTCATAACCTTCCTTAACAATTATAGGAATATGCATTGCTTTTAGTATATTTTTAATAAATGGTAATGCTAACTTTATAGCTTCTGGAGTTTCGTCTCGATTTGCTTTATAATCTGTATACATTTCTGTCCTTGAATCTGACCCTCCTTTATCAAAACATACTGCCAAATAATTTGGACGTTCTCTTTTTATTACATCAATTAATGAATTGGTAAAACCCATTATTGCTGAGGTGTCAAACCCCTTAGAATTTATTCTTGGATTTTTAATAAAAGCATAATATCCTCTAAAAATTAAAGCATACGCGTCAAGTAAAAAAAGACGTTTATTATTTGTCATATTTTGATATTATTTAAACTTAAAATTTCTTCCATTTTATCAAGAATCCTATTACTACTTATGTTAATAGAGTCATATAAAACTTCTGGATCGCCATGAGAAATAAACTCATGTGGCACACCCATACATTCAATTCGTTTCATGTATTTATATTTTTGAGCAAATTCCATAATTGAAGATCCAAACCCACCTTTAATAGCTCCATCTTCTACCGTGAGAATAAATGAATGATTTTCAAAAACATCATGAAGAATTTCTTTATCTAATGGATTAACAAACTCAAAGGAATAATGGGAAAAATCCTTATAAAAACCACTATTACTAATCGCATCATTAACATTTTTGAACAGGGTTCCCAGGCTTAGAATAGCAATTTTTCTTCCAGCAGATATTTTATGTGCTTTATATAGCGCAATTTTTTCAAAGGACTCATTAACTTTTTCTACTTCAGAATTTCCTCTGGGATACCTTATTGCAATGGGTCCGTCAAGCTGGGATTGAAAAGTAAAAAGATAATCTCGAAGTCTTTCAGCATTTCTAGGTGCTAATATTTTTATATTAGGAATACACCTTAGAAAAGAAATATCATAAACACCATGATGTGTAGGCCCATCATGACCGACAATTCCAGCTCTATCTATGCAGAAAATAACATTTAGGTTTTGAATTGCAACATCATGAATGATTTGGTCGTAGGCACGTTGAAGAAATGTGGAATAAATAACACAAAAAGGAACAAGACCTTCACAGGCCATACCTGCTGCAAGTGTAACAGCGTGTTGCTCGGCAATTCCAACATCATAACACCTTTTGGGAAATTGCTTCATCATTTCATTTAACCCACTACCTGTTGGCATAGCAGGGGTAATACATACTATTTTAGAATTTATTTTTGCAAGATCTAAAATAGTTTTTCCAAAAATTTCATGAAATTTGAGCTTTGAACTTTTATTTTTTTTGGAAAGTATACCCGTAAGTTTATCAAATTTTCCAGGAGCATGAAAAAGTATTTGATTTTTTTCTGCTGAAATCAAGCCTTTTCCTTTTACAGTTCTAATGTGCAATAATCTTGGACCTTTTTTTGTTTTTTGAAGGTTAAGTTCGTCTTTCAACAACTTCATATCGTGACCATCTATTGGACCACGATAATCAATATTTAAAGAATTAAAAATATTATTGTTTTCATTTAATTTAGTATTAGATTTTTCAAGGTAGTTCTTAAGTGCCCCAACACTCGGGTCAATTCCCATGGTGTTATCATTTAAAATTATAAGAACATTTGCTGAAGTAGTTCCAAGGTGATTTAGTGCTTCAAAAGCCATTCCAGACGCAATTGAAGCATCCCCAATAACAGAAATATAATTTATCTTTTTTTCATTTTTAATCTCAGAAGCCAAAGCCATTCCTAGCGCTGCTGAAATGGAAGTTCCCGCATGTCCGGTTCCAAATGAATCGTATTCACTTTCTTCTATTTTTGGAAACCCACTTATACCTTTCCACTTCCGGTTTGACTTAAACTCTTCATATCTTCCTGTTAATATTTTGTGTCCATAGGCTTGATGTCCAACATCCCACAAAATTTTGTCATTAGGGGTGTCAAAAACATAATGAAGCAAAATCGTAAGCTCCACAACACCAAGACTCGCCCCTAAGTGACCTTCATTTGAAGACACGACATCAATCATATACTCCCTAAGTTGTTTTGAAACACTTATTAATTGATCAAACGAACATTGTTTTAGATCCAAAGGAGATTTAATAACTTTGAGTTGCATTTAACAAATATAATATTTCGTTTCAGTAACCCATACATTTTTAAATTTCTATAATGATTAACTTATTTGATGACAAATTTTTTATGGCGGAAGCTCTCAAGGAGGCCAAAAAAGCAGATGAAATTGGTGAAGTTCCTGTTGGAGCTGTTGTGGTAATTAAAAATAAAATAATTGCCAGATCTCATAACCTAACCCAATGTTTAAATGATATTACAGCTCATGCTGAAATGCAAGCAATTACATCAGCTTCAAATTATCTAAACGGTAAATACTTAAAAGGATGTTCAATTTACATAACTCTTGAGCCTTGTGTAATGTGTGCAGGCGCATTATTTTGGAGTCAAATTGATCGAGTTATATATAGTGCCAGTGATATTGAGAGGGGTTTTTCGAGAATGGAGAATTTGTTACATCCAAAAACTAAAATTCAAAGAGGAGACTTTGTTAAAGAGTCTGAAGAGTTATTGAAAAATTTTTTCAAAAATAAAAGGAAATAAAAAGACTTCCAGCAGGGAGGTTTTGTGTTCTTTATTATGAAGAATTATAATTTGGTAAGGTTGGAAGCTTGCTTTCCTTTATTACCATCTTCCTCTACATATTCAACTTTGTCACCCTCTTGGAGTGAAAGTCCATTTAGGGCTGTTATGTGAACAAAAACATCAGCACCAGACTCATCATTTGTAATAAACCCATATCCTTTGGATTCATTGAAAAATTTAACTGTACCAGTCATATTATTTTTATAAAAATTTCGACAAAGTTACACGAACTTTCTTTTCTGAAAACTTTTATATTGATTTATTTTAAAAATTTATTGGATTTTTTCTTTTCATTCATTTTTTTTATCCTGTCGAAATTTTCTTTTGTAAGCATATAATTACGGATATCTTTGTCTTTCCAACGATGATAAAGAAATACTGGTAAAAAAATCGTAACAGAAAAAAGAACAGTAATTCCTAATATTTTTTCTCCAAAAATCTCATTTTCCTCAATACTTTTAATGTAATATCCTGTAATTAAGAATAAAAGAATTAATACAAATAAAACACGAAGTATAATTTTCATTCAGATTTTATATCTAATCTTAATTCATCAAGTTGGGACTTGTCAATTTTAGAAGGTGAATCAATCATAATATCTCTACCTGAGTTGTTTTTTGGAAAAGCAATGAAATCTCGAATAGTCTCCTTTCCTCCTAAAATTGAAACAAGTCTGTCTAGCCCAAATGCAATTCCACCGTGAGGAGGAGCTCCAAATTTAAAAGCACCAATTAAAAATCCAAATTGTGATTCAGCTTCAGTATCAGAAAAACCTAAAAGATTAAATATTTGTTTTTGAAGTTTTGAATCATGAATTCGTATTGATCCTCCTCCAATTTCATTTCCGTTTAGAACAAGATCGTATGCATTTG
This sequence comes from uncultured Flavobacteriaceae bacterium, assembly GCA_964432535.1. Lineage (GTDB taxonomy): Bacteria > Bacteroidota > Bacteroidia > Flavobacteriales > Flavobacteriaceae > Marivariicella. The sequence continues at coordinate 25,320 of CAYSNJ010000005.1, forward strand.
CTTTTACTTTTTCAGGGTAGGTTTCGAGCAATTTTATGTCTTGTATTTTTGGAGAGGTAAAAGGATGATGCATGGCATGATAACGATTTGATTCTTCATCCCACTCTAATAGAGGAAAATCAGTCACCCAAAGAGGAGCAAAAATATTAGGTTTTCTAAGATTTCTACTTTCAGCAACAGCAAGTCTTAATTCTCCTAGTTGTTTTAAAGTTTTTTTAGTTTCTCCAGAAAGAATGAAAATCAAATCACCAGAATTAGCTTTGGTTATTTTAGCCCATTCTAAAAGATCACTTTCAGAATAAAATTTGTCAACTGAAGATTTAAAAGATTTGTCTTCGTTGTATTTTACCCAGACCATCCCTTTTGCTCCAATCTGAGGTTTTTTCACCCAGCCTACCCAGTTGTCAATCTCCTTTCTGCTTAGAGAAGCTCCATTTTTTATTGAAAACCCTACAATTATTTGTTCATTATCAAAAACACTAAATCCTTTGCCTTTAGCTTTATCAGTAATGTCTCCGAATTTCATTTCAAATCGAATATCTGGCTTATCGCTTCCGTAACTTTTAATTGCGTCATCAAAAGTAATTCTTGGAAAGGAATCGACTTTGTAATTATTTATCTTCATAATTAAATGAGAAATCAAACTTTCAAATTGACTTAAAATATCTTCTTGGTCTACAAAACTCATTTCACAATCTATTTGAGTGAATTCTGGTTGTCTGTCAGCTCGAAGATCTTCATCTCTAAAACATTTTACTATTTGAAAATATCTATCAATTCCCCCAACCATTAAAAGTTGCTTGAAGGTTTGTGGAGACTGGGGTAATGCATAAAACTCACCTGAATTCATCCTTGATGGAACAATAAAATCTCTAGCTCCTTCGGGAGTAGATTTTATCAAATAAGGAGTTTCAATATCAATAAAACCCTCATTACTCAAATAATTCCTCACCTCCATTGTAACTTTATGTCTAAAAATTAAATTATCTCTAACTTTATTTCTTCTAATGTCAAGGTATCTATACTGCATTCTAATTTCTTCGCCACCATCTGTTTTATCTTCTATTGTAAATGGTGGAGTTTCGGATGCATTTAAAATAGTTAACTGATTAACCAGTAGTTCAATATTTCCAGTATGAAGTTCAGCATTTTTTGATTCTCTCTCAATTACTTTTCCAGTGACTTGAATTACGAATTCCCTGGAAAGTTTCTTTGCACTTTCAAAGACTTTGTTTGTTGATCTTTTTTCGTCAAAAACTAGTTGAGTAATTCCATAACGATCTCTTAAATCTATCCATACAATAAAACCTTTATCTCTAATTTTTTGAACCCATCCAGACAGGGTAACAGTTTTATCTATATCAGTCAAATTTAATTGTCCGCAGGTGTGTGATCTAAGCATATCTATAAAATATAGTATAAAGGTATTAAGTTATTACTTTTTAATCCCTCTCCAATTGTTAATAGTTAATTTAACTTGATATACAATGTAAAAACAACTGGGTACAATAAATAGAGTTAAAAATGTAGCAAAGGTAAGACCAAATATAACTGTCCAAGCAAGTGGCCCCCAGAAAATAACGTTATCTCCTCCAATAAATATTTTTGGATCCCATTCGGTTATTAAGGAAAAGAAATCAATATTTAGTCCTGTAGCTAAAGGTATTAAACCTAAAATTGTTGTTATTGCTGTAAGAAGAACTGGACGAAGTCTAGCAGCACCTCCATAAACAATTGCTTCACGCGCATCTAATTTTGGAAGTAAATTTTTAAAACTAATACCTAAATCTTCTTTTTTCCTGGCAATTAATAGTTGAGTGTAATCAATTAAAACCACTCCATTATTAACAACAATTCCAGACAAGGCTATTATCCCCATCATAGTCATCATAATTACAAACGGCATATTAAATAAACTTATACCATATAGAACTCCTGTAAAGCTTAAGAAAATTGACAACAGAATAATGAGGGGGTTTGATATAGAATTAAATTGAAGAACTAATAAAAACAGTATCATTCCCAAGGCTGCTGCAAGGGCTGATAATAAAAAACGCATATTTTTATCCTGCTCTTCAATTTCTCCAGTAAATTTTAACTCAATATTAGATTTGATTTTATCAAAGTTTGAAACACTTTCTTTAACGTTAGCCACAACTGCATTTCCATTATAACCTGCTAATATTGGAGAATATAGTGTTACAACTCTTTTCAGGTCTCGATGTTTAATCGCATTAAAAGAAACAGAATTTTTATATTTCACAAGAGTACTGAGAGGAATTTTCTTAATCTTCCCACTAGCCTGATCTCTAAAAACAATATACTGGTCTAACAATTGATCAATAAAACTTCTATCCTTTTTGTTAAATCTTACATTTATATCATAATCTTCTCCCTCATTTTTATACACACCAGCCTTTTCTCCAAAAACGGAACCTCTAAGTTGCTGTCCAATTTGACCTGCAGTAACTCCAAGTGATCCTGCTTTTTCTCTATCTATTTCAATTATCATACCGGGTTTACTTTTGTTGACGTCAATTTTCAAACCCTCAACTCCAGGTATGTTTTCAGATACCAAATAACTTTTTAAGCCTTCTGCGGTTTGAATTAGTTCATCATAATTTTCACCAAAAATCTCAATATTTACAGGATATCCTGCAGGAGGGCCTTTTGAGTCTTTTTCAACAGAAACAGAAACTCCAGCATATTTATCTTTTAACTTTTTCTGTAACTCCTTCCTGAGAGTTTCACTCGATAGTCCACGTCTATATTTGAATTGTGAAGTAGTTATGGTAATTTTAGATTTATGTGGCATATCTTGGTCACCTCCATTATCAACTTCAGGATTTTGTGATCCTAAGCCAACAAACGTGACATTAGAGTCTATCATAAAATTATCTCCATTATCAATGTATTTAGCATTATTCAAAACCTTAAGTACATCACCTTCAATTAATTTTGAAACGGAGTTTGTCTTATTTATTGAAGTTCCAACTGGATATTCAATATAAATGAAAATTTGTTGAGGTTGATTTTCTGGAAAAAACTCAACTTTTGGAGCAGATAATCCCAAAATAACAAATGAAGAAAAAAGTAAAGCAATAGTCCCAGTTAACAATAAAAAAGGAGTTTTACCAGACAATGAAAATCGTAAAACTTTGGTATAGATTTTCTCTAAACTCACAAGACTGACAGTTCTAAAATATAGAGCCCATTTTTTTATAAAAAGTTTGTATGCCCATAAAAAAACATTTAGTAATAATAATAAAGTTCCAAGACCCCTGAATTTTCCTGGAAAAAAGATTAAGATAGCCCCCATCCCAGATAAGAAAAAAGTTACTCTTCGAAGTTTTTTTTTGCTAATTATTTTGTCTTTAGTACTCATGAACTTTGAAACAAGCATCGAATTAAAAAAAATGGCAACAATCAAAGAAGATCCCAAGACAATTGAGAGAGTGAATGGGAAATAGATCATAAATTTACCTATTGTTCCAGGCCAAAAACCTAAAGGAATAAATGCAGCAACTGTTGTTGCGGTTGAAACTATTATTGGTGTTGCGATTTCTCCAATTCCTTTTTTGGCAGCCTCTATTTTTGACATCCCTTCTTTCTCCATCAGACGATAAGCGTTTTCAACAACAACAATTCCGTTGTCAACTAACATTCCCATACCCATAATTAAACCAAAAAGAACCATTGTGTTTATTGTACTTCCTAAAAAGTTTAATATCATAAAAGACATAAGCATTGACATTGGGATAGCAAATCCAACAAAAAGCGAATTCCTAAACCCTAAAAAGAACATTAAAACAGTAACGACCAGAATTACACCAAAAATTATATTATTTACTAAATCACTCACTATATTTTTTGTTGTATTGGACTGATCATTTGAAATCTCAATATTAATTGAACTTGGAAAATTTGCAGATTTGACATCTTTAATTGTTGTACGAATTTTTTCAACAGTCTTAATTAAATTTTTTCCACTTCGTTTCTTAACATCCAATACAAGTGCTGTATTTCCATTTGATCTTGCATAAGAATTTTTTTCTTTTTCTTTAAAATTAATTGTAGAAAAATCTTTTAAATACACTACCCCGTTTTGAGTTTTTATAACAAAATTGTTTAAATCTTTTGGAGAATTTATTTCTCCCAAAACTCTTACATTTCTCCTTGTACCGTCACCTTCAATACTACCTGCGGAAACGGTATTATTCTCTCTTTGAATAGTATTTATAACATCTTTAAAAGAAACTGACAATGAAGTCATTTTTAGAAGGTCAATAGCAACTTCAATTTCAAAATCCTGAACACCTCTTAATGCAACTTCTTTAACTTCAGACATTTGCTCAATTTTATCTTGAAGTAGTTCCGCATAAAACTTCATTTCTCTTATTGGAATATCTCCTGTCAATCCAATATTTAGAATTGGTATTTCTTCAGAAATAGTTAAAGCAAAAACATTTGGTTCGACTTTCGCATTATTAAAAGTTGGCCAATCCGATCCAGATGTTATTAAATCAACTTTATCTTTAACCTGAATTTTAGCATTTACATTAGAGATTCCTTCATCAAATTCAACAGTTATTAATGAAACATTTTCTCTTGATGTTGATACAATATCGACAAGATTTTTAACACCCTTTAGCTCTTCTTCAAGAGGATCTGTAATTAGTCTTTCTATGTCTTCAGCAGTATTTCCAGGAAAAACAGAACTTACAAAGATTTGATTTTCTTTTATTTCTGGATAATTTTCTCTAGCCATTGAAAAGTAAGCTGAGACACCTAAGAATAAAAAAACGCCGATGATTACATAAATTACTGTACTCCTATCAATTGCCCAAGAGGATGGCTTAAACTCTTTTAATTCTGATGATTTTTTCATTTGGGAAATATCTTTAGAAGTTTATTGATTTTACTATTTGCCCATCTTTAACTTGTCGAATTCCATCTTCAATAATAAGGTCACCACTTTTAAGTCCCTCTAAAATTTCTATTTTATTTTCTGATGTTTTACCTAATCGAACAAAAGTCTTGACTGCTGTGTACATATTTTGTTCAAGATCTAGTGGATCTAACTTTAAAACATAAAATTCATTTTTACTATTTTCAATAATATTTTTTTCAGACACTAAAATTGCTTTGGGGTTTTCATAATCATTGATAAAGATCTTTGCAGTCATATTGGGTTTAAAATCATTATTTTTATTTTTAAGTATAATTTCAATCTTGAAATTTCTATTACTCGGATTTATAACATTTCCAACTGAAGATATTTTGGTTAAAACTGTAGAAGAAATTACCGGAATAAAAACTATAACTTCAGAATTTATTTTTACATTTCCAATATGAGTTTCTGGAATTTCAGCTTTTACCTTAATTTCTTCAAGATTTATAATTCTTAAAACAGGAGTTATTCCGGGATTAACATTACTCCCTAAATCAGAAATTAATTCATCAATTACTCCATCAAAAGGAGCAACTATTTTTGATTTTAGGATTTGATTTTTTATTTGATCTATACTTTTCTTTAAAATTAAATAATTAGTTTCTGATTGTAAAAATTGTATTTCAGACCCTATTTTTTGTTCCCATAATCTAGACTGTCTTTCGTAAGTTGTTTTAGCTAATTTTAACTTTAATTTCATTTGTTCCAGCTGGGCAACTATCCCCTCGTTTTCGAGCTCTACCAGAACACTACCTTTAAAAACTTTTTGCCCTTCTTTAACATTTATGAATTTAATAATTCCTGGAATTTCTGGATAAAGCTTTAAATTTTTGTCTGAATTCAATCCACCTTGAACTTCAATATAATGTTTAAAAGGTTTATTTTCAACCAAGTAATTTGTTACAATTGGAATTTTTTTATTTTCATCTAAATTAATGATTGCCTCATTTAATTTTTTTAATTCCTTTTGAAGAATATTAATTTCTCTACTAATTTCAGTCTTTTCATCTTGAACCAACCTTAGATTATTAGAATTGATAATAGATGTAATATCTTTTTTTTCAATATCGTTACAACTAAATAACATAAGGGTTAAAGAAAAAATGTATATGTTTGATTTCATCATTTTTATTTATTTGTAATATTTAAGAGTGTTTCAAATTCAATTTTTTTGGAAGCTAAGTTCTTTAATGCATTTAAATATTTATTTTGTGCAGCATAAAGCTGCGTTTGAGCTTGTCTGAGATCAAAACTACTTACGATCCCTTGGGAAAACTTTATTTTATTTTTTCTTTCTATACTTTCCGCAAGTTTCATATTACTTTTTGTTGTATAAAAATCATCAAGTCCTAGCTCGTAATTTGCTTTTGCATTTTTCAATGTGACCTTTATCTGTTTTTCTAGTGTTTCAAGTTTAGTTTTGGATTGTTCATAGGATATTTTTGCCATTTGAGAGCTTGCCGACCTTCCAAACGAACTGAATATAGGCACCTTAAGATTCACCCCAAACAAAGCAGATCCAAACCATTTTTGATTTTGTTTATTGAATAAAAAAGAATTGTTGTTTCCAGTATAAGCGCCACTTAAAAAGGTGGATAGTGTTGGGAGAGACTTTGTTTGTTCTAACTTATATTCAAGTCTTTTATATTCAACATTGGTGTTTGCTATTTTTACATCAATATTTGAATTTAAATCCCATGACTCTATTAATGGAATTTCAATGGCCAGGGAATCTATAATGGATTCTATAGAACTTGTAAGAGTAAGTTCATCTTCAATATTATATCCCAAAGATATTTTAAGTATATCTTTTGATAATAAATTAAATTGATAAGCAAATTTTCTTTTTGATTTTAACTCCGATAATGTAATTTTTAATTGTTCGACACTCTGTTGTTCTGAAAAACCATTTTCAAAAATTTTTTTCGCCTCATTAAGAGCATCCTCTAAATTTCTTATGTTTTTATCGAGTATAGTAATGTTTTCAATTGAAAGCAAGGTGTTTAGATATGCGTTATAAACTGATTTCTTTACCTCAATATTTGTTTTTTTTAGTGCATTATCAGAAACTTCTAAATAAGTTTTAGTTGCCTTTACTCCTAAAAGATATGAACCGTCAAAAATTATCTGGGTAATCCTGGCAGACCCAACTAGGCTCTGTTCAGTTCCAAAGCTAACCTCTGCAAAGTCTCCTTCTTTACCTCCGAAAAATTGAGCAGGAATTAATGAAACTGGCATTTCTAAAAAATTGGTATAGTCAAAGTTTGCTTTTACTTGAGGTAGTCCGATTGCGATTGTTTTCCATTTTTCTTTGTAAGCCTTATCAATATCACGCTTTGCATTAATAATCTCTGGATTGTTTTCAAGTGCAAAAATTGTTGCTTCAGAAAGGCTAAGCTCTTTGGGGGAACTTTGTGCATTTAAATTAAGTAGTAAAAAAAACAAAAAACCTACAAATGTTTTCATGATTCCGATTTATTATAAATTCTATTTAAAAGTGTTATACCTTTTTTTGTTGAGATAGCTCTTAGATGGTATTCTATAAAATCCTCAATAACTTTTTCCAATTTAAATTCATCCAAGGGAAAGAGCTTAATATCACGAACACCTCTCATTCCGTTAATATATATTCTTGTGATAAAGTCTGTGTTTATTTCTTTTCTGAAATATCCTAATTTAATACCATTTAGGAGGCTCTTTTGGAAAATGTCTCTAACAAGGTCAAGCTCCCTATCTTTTAGATTTTCATATATTTCAGGATAAAATTTTTGAAGTTGAAATTGAGGAGAAGTTTCAGTACTTCCCATAATTTTCATTGCTTCTTTTTTAATTTGAAAAAGTGAAATTATTGGATTTTTTTCATTTTTTCTTATTTCTTTAAATGTCGCAATAATTTTCCCCTGAATTGATTCAGAACAAGCAATTATAAGCTTATTTTTATTTTCAAAAAATTGGTATATAGTTTTTTTTGAAATGCTCATAGATTGAGCAAGATCGTCCATTGTGACACTCTTGAACCCAATTGACAAGAATAATTCGGAAGCTTTATGTATTATTTTTTCTTTCACAAGTTGCAAATATACAAAAGGAAACTATAAAAACTATAAAAGTTTCCATTGTTTATTTTGAGAGATCTTTAGATTATTTATTTACATTTATAAAAAATTTTTTCATGCCCATTATTGAGGAATATCATCAAATATTTTTAGGATACTTAAAGAAAAACTTACCAAAAAAGTCTCCAGAAAATCTTTATAAACCATCTAGATATATCCTTGAATTAGGGGGTAAGAGAATTCGTCCTATTTTAACACTAATTTCTACCGAAGTTTTTGGTGGACATGTCAAAAATGCATTACCAGCTGCTCTTGCAATAGAAGTTTTTCATAATTTCTCGTTAGTTCATGATGACATAATGGATGAAGCTCCGTTGAGGCGAGGAAAAGATACTGTTCATAAGAAATGGGATATAAATACAGCTATTCTTTCTGGTGATATGATGTTAATATGGTCCTATGAGCTTCTTCAAGAATATCCGTCAGAAATAAGTCATTCATTAACTAAAATATTTTCTCAAATAGCAAGAAAGGTTTGTGAGGGGCAACAATTAGATATGGATTTTCCGACTCAAAAAAATATATCTATTGAAGATTATATGGGAATGATTGAAAATAAAACAGCAGTTTTAATTGGATGTGCACTTGCTGTTGGGGCTATAATATCGAAAGTAAAAAATAAACAGGTAGATGAAATTTTTAATATTGGAGTAGAATTAGGAATAGCTTTTCAATTGCAAGATGATTATTTGGATGTTTTTGCAGATGTCAATAAATTTGGAAAACAATTAGGTGGTGATATAATCGAAAATAAAAAAACCTTTCTTCACTTATACGTTATGGCAAATTCATCTAATGAAGTTAAAAATGAATTTAACAAATGGATTACTATTAATCCAGACAATCCGACTGAAAAAATAATTGCAGTCACTTCAATTTATAAGTCTAGTGGGGCCGAAAAAGCCATCATAGATAAGATCAAATACTTATCACAATCCGTTCTACTTAAAATTGATAAATTAGAATTGAATAGAAGTAAAAAAAATTTATTACTTGGTTTTGTAAATAAATTAGTGGACAGAGATTTTTAAAAAACTCTTTTAATCAAAGCCTGAATAAACCACTTTTTTTTAAAAGTTAGCATTAATTTTAATTCTTCAAAAAACGTAGTCTTATTATCCAAAAACTTAAAAATGATTTTTGGATCATTATTTTCAAACATTATTTTGAATATCGAACTTCCCAAACTATTATACTTATTAAGAACATCTAAAAAAAGCAAATCATAAAACCAAAACCGGTTGGTTTTCTCAAATTCATTTAATGGTCTGTCTTTTTTAAGAAACGAGACTAGTTCTTTGGCTTTAGAAACTGTGTTTAAAAAAGTGTAACCTGTACTTGCCTTGGTCCATCCTCCTGCAGTTCCAATATAAAGTAGAGTTTTAGAATTATTTGATTTAAAGTTATAAGAAGTCATAGGAATATTTCCTTGTTCAGTCTCAAGTACCTTATAAGTGCCAGAATTATGATTTTCAAGATATGTTTTGATTGACTCAGTATACTCTTGTTTTTCTAACAGATTTTCTGAAAAAAGAGTATACTCAACAAGAGCCTTCGTTTTTGAAAATGGTAATACATAAATAAATCTAGTTGAGTTTTTCTGTGGAATATCAAAGTCCATAAATGTAACAACATTTGGATTAAATATTTCATTTTTAGTTTCAACTAATTGACCAATAAAATGTTGTTTTAAAAATGGATATTTATTTTGATTTGAAATTAGGTTAAAATCTAAAATACTTGAAAATATTTTATCACCATAAAAGTTTTCTTCATTTGTAAATACAGTATTTGTATTTTTATCAATCTTAATAATTTCTGCATTTAAATATGTTAAATTATCATATTTTGATTTTAAATCTTTGAAATTATTGTAAAAATCAATTCCTCTAATGAGTTTATACTTGTAAGGTTCGATTTTAAATTTTTTTTTAAAACGATTAGCCTTAAAAAGAGCATAATCCCATTTTTTACTTACCATATTATCTAATTCACCTTCATCTTTTTCCCAAAAACACCAGGATCTATCGTTTACAGACTTAGAGTCTCGTTCTATTAATAAAATTTTTTTATCTGAAAAAAATGGATCTGAAACCAGGTTATTTGCTAATAGCATCCCGGATGCACCACCACCACAAATTATATAATTGAATTTTTTTATTTTCATAAGGAATTATCTCAAAAGTATATAATTAAAATTAATACCCTTATTTATTTATTTATTTTTTTAATAAATGTTTTGTAGTATAAAACTTTATGATAGTTTTGTGTCATATCTTTATATATGGACTATATAATTTCATTTTTTGAATCAATCAATCCTGTTTTAGGAGCGCTTTATGCTACTGTTTTTACATGGGGATTAACCGCATTTGGAGCTTCTTTTGTTTTCTTTTTTAAAACAATGAATAGAGCTGTATTAGATGGAATGCTTGGTTTCACAGGAGGAGTTATGGTCGCGGCAAGCTTTTGGAGTCTTTTATCTCCTGCTATTGAAATGACTCCAGGATCTGGATTTGAAAAGGTCATTCCTGCTGCGATAGGTTTTGGTTTGGGTGCAATTTTTTTATTTTCCCTCGATAAGATACTTCCTCATATTCATATTAATTTTAAAGAAACCGAAGGGATTAAAACACCTTGGAGAAGAACCACTTTAATGGTTTTGGCAATTACTCTTCATAATATTCCTGAAGGATTGGCGGTTGGTGTATTGTTTGGTGGGGTAGCGTCTGGTATTCCAGAAGCTTCCATAGCTGGTGCTGTAACTTTGGCAATAGGGATAGGTATTCAAAATTTTCCCGAAGGAATCGCGGTTGCAATGCCTCTAAGAAGGCAAGGAGTCAGCCGATTTAAAAGTTTTTGGTATGGACAGTTATCAGCTATTGTTGAACCAATTGCTGCAGTTATTGGAGCAATTGCAGTGACTTTTTTCACCCCTATCCTTCCTTACGCATTAGCGTTTGCAGCAGGAGCTATGATTTTTGTAGTGGTGGAAGAAGTGATTCCAGAGACTCAGCAAGATAATAATACTGACATTGCTACCCTTGGTTTTATAGGTGGGTTTATAGTCATGATGATTCTAGATGTATCGCTTGGTTAATTTTATTTTTAAATTGGATTCCAACCTTGGGCTGTTAATTCTATTTGCTGGTTTAAACCATTTATTAGTTTTCCACCGGTTTCATTATCGGTAAAGTGACCAATTATAGTTAAATAAGGATGGTTTTTAATTTTATCATAATTAGATTGTGGGATAGCCATTAACAGTTCATAATCTTCTCCACCATTAAGCGCAGCAGTAGTTGGATTGATTCTAAACTCTTCACATATTTTAATTACTTCAGGATCTATGGGGATTTTTTCTTCATATAGGTGGCATCCTAATCCAGAAGATTTACACAAATGAAGGGTTTCTGAAGAAAGACCATCACTGATATCTATCATAGCATTCGGTGTAATTTTCAAATCATTTAAAAGTTCAATAATATCTTTTCTAGCTTCAGGCTTCAGCTGTCTACCTATACTGTATGTGTAGGAGTCTAGGTCGGGCTGAACCTTGGGGTTAACTTTAAAAACAGCCTTTTCACGCTCTAAAACTTGGAGTCCAGCATAAGCCCCCCCTAGATCACCAGAAACCACTAATAAGTCATTATTTTTAGCCCCACCTCTCTTGGAAATATTTTTTGGCTTGACCTGTCCAATTGCTGTTATTGAAATTACCATCCCTTTAGTTGAGCTGGTTGTATCTCCTCCAACCAAGTCTACTTTGTATTTAGAGCACGCTGCCCTAATTCCGTCGTAAAACTCTTCTAAAGCTTCAACTGTAAAGCGATTTGAAATAGCTAAAGAAACTGTTATTTGACTTGGTTTCGCATTCATTGAATAAATATCAGAAAGATTAACGACTACAGCTTTATATCCAAGATGCTTTAAAGGAACATATGACAAGTCAAAATGAATACCTTCAATAAGCAGGTCGGTACTTATTGCGCTCAAATTACTTTTAAAATCAATTATGCAGGCGTCATCACCAATGCCGATTTTTGAAGAAGGGTTGACGATAGAAAATCTTTTTGTTAAATGATTTATTAACTCAAATTCTCCTAGATTTTCTATGGGTGTTATTTTTGTATTTTTATTTTCTAGCATTCGGTAAAAGTACATAAATAGGTCTATGCTTTCAAATAGGATTTTTTAGATATGAATTCATTAAATTGCGATATGAAAAAAAAGTTCCTGTTATTCATTTTTTTAGCAACATTTATTTCTTGTAACAAATATGAATATGAGATAATAAAGGAATCAATTATTAATCCAGATGATGGTGACGAATCACTAATATCAGCTGACGTCGCAAGTAATAAAATTACATTATGTGAAAATGGATTTGCTAATGGATACCCTTGCAGTGGCATGAATCTTTTTAGTCAGGTTACATTAACCGAATTTAAAAGTGACTTTGCTAATGATAATTGGGGTTGGACTGATCGTGAAACAAGAAAGGAATATGTTATTCAGGGGCTAAATGACGGAACTGCTTTTGTTGACATAAGTGATCCACTTAATCCTATTTATCTTGCTAAGATATCTGTATCTACTCCAAGTACTTGGAGGGATATCAAAGTTTTTAAAAATCATGCTTTTATTGTTTCTGAAGCAAATGATCATGGACTCCAAATATTTGACTTAAAAAGGTTAAGAGATATCAGCACATTTCAAAATTTGATCCCAGATAAAAGATTGAATTCTTTTGGAAGTGCTCATAATATTGCGATTAACGAAAATACGGGTTTTGCTTATATTATTGGAAGCCAGAGATATTCTGGTGGTCCGTTATTTATTGACATAAATGACCCAAAAAACCCTGAAGAGGTTGGTGGATATAGAAATATGGGATATTCTCATGATGCACAAGTTGTAATATACCATGGTCCAGATGAAAGATATGTTGGTAAAGAAATATATATTGGGAGCAATAGTGATGGGGGGTCAAATAATAAAGTTGTTATTGTTGATGTAACAGATAAAAGTAATCCAGAATTAATAACTACTAAATCCTACGGAGGCTCAGGTTATGCTCATCAGAGCTGGTTATCAATGGATCATAAATATTTATTTTTTGGAGACGAATTAGATGAATATTATTATGGCGGAAATACAAAAACATATGTTTTTGATATGACTCGTTTAACGGATCCAGAGCTATCATTTACATACAATGGAACAACGACAGCGATCGATCATAACGGGTATGTTGTTGGAGGCTTATATTATTTGTCAAATTATACTGCTGGACTTCGAGTAATGGATATTTCACAAATTCAAAACAACAGTATGGATGAGGTCATGTATTTTGATACTTATCCCGAAAGTGATTTAGGAAGTTTTAATGGTGTTTGGAATATTTACCCTTTTTTTCAAAGTGGAATCATTGCTATAAGCGACAGTAATAGCGGTCTTTTTCTTGTAAAAGCATCTGATTAAATGAGAAAAAAATTAATAGTTGTATTTCTTTTAATTTTTTCATGTTCGCCTGATTTTTCGGAAATAGGTCTGTACGATTTAATATTTATTGAAAATAATTTAAAGGTTACTCAAATTATTGGTGGCAGCGATGAAGATGTTGTTAAAAAAGTTGTTTCAACACAGGATGGAGGTTTTGTTATCGTTGGCCAAACCAAGAGTAAGGATGGTCATTTTAAAAACAAAAATAGAGAAGGAAATGATATTTTTTTAACCAAATTTGATTATGATGGTAAAATAGTTTGGACCAACACTTACGGGGGGTCGGATGATGATATTGGAAACGATGTAATCGAGTCTTATGATGGAAGTTTCTATATAATTGGCTATAGTAAAAGTGATGATGGTGATGCTAGCATCAACATGGGTCAACATGATAATTGGCTTTTAAAAACAGATTCTTTTGGAAAACTACTTTGGGAAAAAAGTTATGGTTTTGCTGGACATGATCATGCATATAATATTATTAAAACAAGCGATGGCGGATTATTTTTCAATGGATTCCTCGACGTTACAGCCTCTGAAGGTCAGGGTAGCACACTCAGGCACGGGGTTGGAGAGTTTTGGTGTCATAAAGTAAACATGAATGGAGATTTGGTTTGGAGAAGATACTTTGGAGGATCAAACAATGATAGATCATACGATTCAATCGAAACAGAGGATGGAGGCTTTATTTTAGTTGGCACATCGGAAAGTCAAGATGTTGAGATTTCAAATTCATTTGGCAGTTATGATGTGTGGATAATAAAACTTTCCTCAAATGGAGAACTGATGTGGGAAAAATCGTATGGAGGATCTGCAATTGACGAGGGGGTAATTATAATTAAAAATCAAGATAATAATTACACGATTTTAGGAAACACAAATAGTCCAAAAATCAAAGAACTTAAAACCAAAGGATTAAATGATTTTATGTTTATTAATATTGATTCTTCGGGAAATATATTGAGTAAAATGAGGTATGGTAGTCCTCAATTTGATTATGCAAAAGACGTAGTACAAACTTTAGATGGAAGTTATTTTGTAATAGGTTATTCAAGAAACCCATTGAATACTGAAGGAGTAAGTCTTCCAAATAATGCTGTTTTTTTAACTCAAATTCAGCCAAGCGGTATTGTACAAAACTCCTGGAAAATTATGGGTGATGGTGAGGACCTGGGTAGTTCAATTTCTCAGCTTAAAAACGGCTCGTTAGTTTTGGTTGGGACTACGGAAAGTGATAATGGAGATTTTAGTGTAAAAAAGTCAATTGATACTGATGTTTTTGTTGCTATTTTGAATGAATAAATATTATTTTTTTTATTATCAATATTTTCAGATCAAAACCTTTATAAACTAAGTATTGCTTATATTTGTGGTCAATTGATCAATTTTTGAAAAGATGATTAAAGTTTCCGCTTCGGCAAAAAATAAAGTTAGAACTTTAATGAGGGAAGAAGGTTTTGATCCCAACGAAGCTTATGTTAGGGTTGGAGTAAAAAGTGGTGGCTGTTCAGGATTGTCATATGATCTTAACTTTGACAACGAAGCCAACATTAAAGATAAGCTTTATGAAGATAATGATGTTAAAATTATAGTTGACAAAAAAAGTCTTCTTTATTTAATCGGAACGACATTGGAGTATTCTGGGGGACTTAACGGAAAAGGGTTTGTGTTTAATAATCCAAATGCACAAAGAACTTGTGGATGTGGAGAGAGTTTTTCTCTTTAAAAAAAAATATTTTATGGCTTACACTGAAGATGAATTAAAAAAAGAGCTTGAGACAAAGGAATACGAATATGGCTTCTATACTGATATAGAGTCAGAAACTTTTCCTATTGGACTCAACGAAAAAGTTGTTTGTGCAATTTCAAAAAAGAAAAACGAACCCCAGTGGATGACTGACTGGAGAATTGATGCATATAGAGCTTGGCTGAACATGGACGAACCTGATTGGGCAAATGTAAACTATAATAAGCCAGATTTTCAAGCAATATCATATTATTCAGCTCCTAAAGAAAAGACTCAATACAAAAGTCTTGATGAAGTTGATCCAGAGTTATTAGAAACTTTTAATAAACTAGGGATTTCTATTGACGAGCAAAAAAAGCTTTCTGGAGTAGCTATGGATATTGTTGTTGATTCAGTTTCAGTAGCAACAACATTCAGAGATACTTTAGCGAAAAAAGGAATTATTTTTTGTCCAATTTCTGAGGCAATAAAAAACCACCCGAAATTAGTTAAAAAATATATTGGAACTATAATCCCACCAAAAGATAATTATTACGCAGCATTAAATTCAGCAGTTTTCTCGGATGGGTCGTTTTGCTATATACCAAAAGGCATTAAATGTCCGATGGAATTATCTACATATTTTAGAATAAATCAAGGAGGAACAGGTCAGTTTGAGAGAACACTGGTTATTGCTGATGAAGGAAGTTTTGTAAGTTATCTGGAAGGCTGCACTGCTCCTTCAAGAGATGAAAATCAATTACATGCTGCGGTTGTTGAATTAATAGCTCATGATGATGCTGAAATTAAATATTCAACTGTCCAAAACTGGTTTCCTGGAAATAAAGAAGGTAAAGGAGGAGTTTACAATTTTGTAACTAAAAGAGGTATTTGCCACAAAAATTCAAAAATTTCATGGACACAAGTCGAAACTGGTTCTGCAGTAACTTGGAAATATCCTTCGTGTATTTTAAAAGGAGATAATTCAATAGGGGAATTTTATTCTATTGCTGTAACAAATAATTATCAACAAGCAGATACAGGAACAAAGATGATTCACATCGGTAAAAACACAAGAAGTACAATAATCTCAAAAGGAATTTCAGCAGGAAAATCACAAAATAGCTACAGGGGTTTAGTTCAAGTAAATTCTAGAGCTGACAATGCAAGAAATTTTTCACAATGTGATTCTTTATTAATGGGGAATGAATGTGGAGCTCATACTTTTCCTTATATAGAGGCTAGAAATAATTCTGCACAAATAGAACACGAAGCAACAACCAGTAAAATAGGTGAAGACCAAATATTTTATTGTAATCAAAGAGGTATTGATACTGAAAAAGCAATAGCTCTTATTGTTAATGGGTTCAGTAAAGAAGTTTTAAATAAACTACCAATGGAGTTCGCAGTTGAAGCTCAAAAACTATTAGAAATCTCCCTCGAAGGATCGGTGGGATAAATACTACATTAATATGCTAACTATAGAAAATCTACATGCTTCCGTTGATGGTAAGTCCATACTTAAAGGTATTGACTTGGATGTTAAGGCGGGAGAAATTCATGCAATAATGGGTCCAAACGGGTCAGGAAAAAGTACTTTATCATCAGTTATTGCTGGAAATGAGACCTATCAAATAACAAAAGGTAATATTCTTTTAAATGGTGAAGACATAAACGAACTAGATGCTG
This sequence comes from uncultured Flavobacteriaceae bacterium, assembly GCA_964432535.1. Classification (GTDB taxonomy): domain Bacteria; phylum Bacteroidota; class Bacteroidia; order Flavobacteriales; family Flavobacteriaceae; genus Marivariicella. The sequence goes on from CAYSNJ010000005.1 coordinate 42,310, forward strand.
AGGAGAGAGCTCATAAAGGAGTTTTTATGTCTTTTCAGTACCCTGTTGAGATACCAGGAGTTAGTGTTACAAATTTTATTAAAACAGCAATCAATTCGTCAAGAAAAGCTCGGGGTTTAGAAGATATGCCGGCAAGTGAAATGTTAAAAAAAATAAGACAAAAAGCTGCACTTCTAGAAATTGATACTAAGTTCCTTTCTCGTTCTTTAAATGAAGGTTTCTCTGGAGGAGAAAAAAAACGAAATGAAATTTTTCAAATGGCAATGTTAGAACCAAAATTATCAATACTTGATGAAACTGATTCTGGACTGGATATAGATGCTCTTAAAATTGTATCCAATGGGGTTAATAAATTAAGAAATAAAAATAATGCGGTAATTATCATCACTCATTATCAAAGACTCTTAAATTACATTGCTCCTGATTTTGTTCATGTTTTACATGATGGAAAAATTGTTAAATCAGGAACAAAAGACTTGGCTCATGAATTGGAAGCTAAGGGGTATGATTGGATTAAAAAAGAATCAGTTTAATGGAGTTAAAAGAAAAATTACTAGACTCTCACCTTGCTTTTGAAGAAGATTCAGAAGTCAATGAAACCATTCAGAATTTTAGAACCAAAGCTTTGAGAGTTTTTGAAAAAAAAGGATTTCCAACTAAAAAAGTAGAAGCATGGAAATATACTTCTTTAGCTCCCATAGTAAATAAAGATTATGCTTTGTTTCCTAAAACGGATTCAGGGGTCGAGCTTAAAGATGTTAAGCCTTTTTTTCTATATGATATAGATACTTATAAAGTTATTTTTATTGATGGCGTTTATAGTCCTTTTCTTTCAGAAACGACTCATGACGGATTGGATGTATGTCTTTTGTCAGCTGCACTTAGTAAACAAAAATACAAATCAATCATCGATAGGTATTTTAATAAAATTGCGATTAAAGACGAAAGTTTAACTGCCCTAAATACAGCATTTGCTAGGGAAGGTGCTTATGTATATATTCCAAAAAGTAAAGTTTCGGAAAAACCAATTGAGATTATTCATTTTTCCACTGGCAAACAAAAAGCTTTATGGCTTCAACCTAGAAATCTTATTGTAGTTGAAGAAAACGCTCAAGTTCAAATAATTGAAAGGCATCAAAGTTTGAGTACTCATGATGTAGTAACTAATTCTGTTACTGAAATATATGCTCATAAAGACTCTTTTGTTGATTATTATAAAATTCAAAACGACTTGGACTCAGCAAGTTTAATTGATAATACTTACATAGCCCAAGAAAAAAATAGTCACGCTAGTGTTCACACATTTTCTTTTGGGGGAAAACTAATTAGAAATAATTTAAATTATTTCCATAGGAGCCAAAATATAATGTCAACTTTAAAAGGATTAACAATATTAAAAGGAAAACAACACGTTGACCATAACACTTTGGTTAATCACTCAAAACCAAATTGTGAGAGTCATCAGGACTACAAGGGAATTTATTCGGAACAATCTAAAGGAGTTTTTAACGGAAAGATATTTGTAGATAAAATAGCCCAAAAAACGAATGCTTTTCAACAAAGTAATAATATACTTATTGATGATAAAGCTACAATAAATTCAAAACCACAACTTGAAATTTTTGCTGATGATGTTAAATGTTCCCATGGATGCACAATTGGTCAACTTGATGAAGACACTCTTTTTTATTTGAGGTCTAGAGGTATACCTAGGAAAGAAGCAAAAGCGTTATTAACATATGCATTTGCAAATAATATTTTGCAAAGCGTTAAGATTAATGTTTTGAAAAAAGAAATAAATGGGCAAATTGCAGAAAAGTTAGGAGTTAATTTAGGTTTTGACTTATAATGATAGATGTAAAAAAAATACGTAGCGATTTTCCGATTCTGAAAAGACAGATTAATGGAAAACAATTGGTATATTTTGATAATGCTGCAACATCTCAAACCCCTCAGATTGTCATAGATGAAATTTCAAACTATTATTCAAATTATAATTCTAATATACATAGGGGAGTACATAAATTAAGTCAAGAAGCAACAGATGCCTACGAAAATTCTAGAAAAATAATTCAACTTCACTTTAATGCTAAGCAGCCTCATGAAATCATATTTACTTCTGGCGCAACTCACAGTATAAATTTAGTTGCATCAGGATATTCAGAAATCCTAAAAAAAGGAGATGAAATTATTTTATCAGCAATGGAACATCATTCAAATATTGTTCCCTGGCAGATGATCTGTGAAAAAACTGGTGCAATATTAAAAGTTGCGCCAATGGATAAAAACGGGGTTTTGATTTTGGAGAAATTTAAAGCATTATGTAACGAAAAAACACGACTTGTTGTTATTTCCCATGTATCAAATGCCTTAGGAACTATTAATCCGATTAAATCAATTTTATCAATAGCTCATTCTTTTAATGCCGAAGTTTTAATTGATGGAGCACAAGCTGCTCCTCATATTAAGATTGATGTCCAAAAATTAGATATTGATTATTATGTAGTTTCAGGACACAAATTAATGGGGCCAACGGGAGTTGGAGTGCTTTATGGAAAAGAAAAACTTTTAAAGATGCTACCTCCATATCAAGGCGGTGGAGAAATGATTGATGAAGTTACTTTTGAAAAAACCACTTATGCCGATCTACCTCATAAATTTGAAGCAGGGACTCCCAATATATCAGGAGGCATAGCTTTGGGTACTGCGATCAATTATCTTCATAAAATAGGTTATGATTTTATTTCAAAATATGAAAAAGAATTACTCGATTATGCAACCTCTGAACTTCTTAAGATAAAAGATTTAAAAATATATGGAGAGTCTGATGAAAAAACAGCAGTAGTTTCTTTTAATATAAAATCAATTCATCCTTATGACCTTGGCACTATATTAGATAAATTAGGAATTGCGGTAAGAACAGGACACCACTGCGCTCAACCAATTATGGATTTTTTTCAAATCCCAGGAACTATTAGAGCTTCCTTTTCATTTTATAATACCAAAGATGAGATTGATATTATGATTGATGCAATAAAACGTGCAAAAAGTATGTTAGTTTAATTAGTAAATTTAATTATGAAATCAATAAGCCAAATACAACAAGAAATAATTGATGAATTTGAATTATTTGATGATTGGATGCAACGCTATGAATATATGATTGAACTCGGAAAATTATTACCAATTATTGATCAAAAAAATAAAACGGATAATAATGTTATTAAAGGTTGTCAGAGTAAGGTTTGGGTTTATGCGGAGTTAAAACAAGATAAAATTATTTACACAGCTGATAGTGATGCCATTATTACTAAAGGAATCATAGCTTTGCTTTTAAGGGTTTTTTCTAAACAACATCCTTCAGATATTCTTGCTGCTGACACTAGCTTTGTGGATAAAATAGGTTTAAAAGAACATCTTTCTCCAACCAGAGCAAATGGACTCTTGTCCATGATTAAACAGTTAAAAATGTATGCGATCGTATATCAAACACAATTGAATTAATATGGATACACAAATTAATGTTAACGAATTGGGGGAAAAAATTGTTGGTGTAATAAAAACAATTTTTGACCCTGAAATCCCAGTTGATATCTATGAATTGGGGTTGATATATGATGTGTTTGTTAATGAAGATTTAGAGGTTAAAATCCTAATGACCTTGACAACACCAAACTGTCCTGTTGCTGAAACTCTTCCCGTTGAAGTAGAAGAAAAAGTGATGTCAATTGATGAAGTTAAAAGTGCCTCTGTTGAAATCACTTTTGACCCTCCCTGGTCTAAAGATTTAATGAGCGATGAGGCAAAACTTGAATTAGGACTACTTTAAATTTATGGAAGAGTCTATTATCAACCGAGTAGCAAAAAGTCCTTTAATCACTATCAATCTTGAGGAAATTCGTTTAGAAGGAATTAGATATTTTTTTGACATGAAAGACGTTTTGGATGAAGGGAATATTCTTCGAGAGAATAAAATAAGAGATTATATAAAAAATCATAATTGGTCTCAGTATTCCAATCAATTTGTTGCAGTTGGTTGCAGTTCAGAAGCTATACTTCCATCTTGGGCTAAACTTCTTATTGCAACATCGTTACAACCCTATGCGAAAAAAATTGTCATAGGTGATTTAAAACAATTAGAAACAGTCCTTTTTGAATCAGTTATAAAAGATTTAGATGTAGAAAAATATACGGGTATGCCAGTTATAATTAAAGGATGTAGTGATACGTTAATCCCTGAATCTGCCTACGGGTTTTTAATTAATAAACTTCAAGGAATTGCCAAAAAGATATCATATGGAGAAGCTTGTTCATCTGTGCCTATTTGGAAGTCAGATAAATAAATTTCTTATTTATATTAGAAATCATGCAGTCTAAATCAATACTCATCATTACATATTACTGGCCTCCATCTGGAGGGTCAGGAGTGCAAAGATGGTTGTATTTTTCAAAATACCTTAAAAGATATGGGTACTCCCCAATTATCTTAACTATTGATTTAGAATCTGCTTCGTACCCTAACTTAGACAATTCATTATTAAAAGAAGTAGAAGAAATACCAATTCATTATGTTAAAGCATTTAATTGGATTAAAATCTATTCCAAGTTGAAATATGGAGTTAAAGATTTAATTAAATCTCCACAGGGTGAGTTTTCTAAAAAAGGAATTTTTGATCACATTGCTGGGTTCATAAGGGGTAACTTTTTTATTCCTGATGCAAGAATTAGTTGGGTTGATCCAGCAATTAAAAAGGCTTTTAAAATAATAAGAGAGAATAAGATAAATTTAATTATTACTACTGGCCCACCTCATTCAACACATTTGATTGGATTAAATTTAAAAGCCAAGTTGAAAATAAAATGGATTGCTGATTTTAGAGATCCATGGAGTGACTTGTTTTACCTTAAATCCTTTTATCGTTTTCCTTTTGCCGTGAAGCAGGATTTAAAACTAGAAACTAGTGTTTTAAATAAAGCAGATTCAATTTTAACAACAGCATCCGAAAATTTTCACAAAGAGCTGCAGTCTAGAATTACTAAAAAGCAAAATTTCTATAAAATATACAATGGCTTTGATTCAGAATTGTTTGATAAAAACATAAAACGAATTAGTGAAAGTTTTAAAATTGTTTTTACCGGTCTTTTATCTGAAAACCATCCATACAAGTCAATTGTTATGGCATTCTTAGAACTAGAAAAAAAGGAGCCTAAACTGAATTTTGAAATAATTTTTGCAGGTTCAATCTCAGATAAAATTTTAGAAGAGTTTGAGCTTTTTCCTAACTTTAAGTATTATGGATACGTTGAGCACCATAAAGCAGTTGATTTAATGTGTCAAGCTAATATTTTATTAAACTTTTTATTTAATCAAAATAAAAAGTCTTCAATGATCTCCGGAAAACTTATTGAATATATGGCGACTGGAAATCCTATTTTAATGATAGGCGACTCTAAGGGTGAAGCATCAAGACTACTCTCAAAGCAAAGCTATAATCTAACTATAGAACCTACTGATATTGATTCAATTACATCATTTATTAAAAATAAGTATGATAATTGGGTAAATGGAACAAAACATAAGGCTGAGTATAGTCCTGTTTTACCATTTTCGAGAGAAGAAAACACAAAAAGTTTAATAAAAATAATTGAAGGACTTTAACTAATATATAGATCGTTATTTCTTATAAAATCATATACAACAGAAGGAACTAAATTTTTGATAGATTCTCCATTTTTGTATTTTTCACGGATATAAGTGCTTGAAATTTCCATAAAAGGAGCTTTGAAAAACTTAATTTTTTCGTGAACTTTAAACTTTTCAGGAATTGATTCTCCATTTTTTCTAGGATATATAAATAGAGTATGATTCTCTAAAATATTCTGATAATTTTTCCATTTTTCAAAATCAATTAATAGGTCACTGCCCATTAAAAATACATATTCATTTTCAGGATGATTAGTTCTTAAAAATTTTAAAGTATCACACGTATAGTTGGGAGCCGGAAGTTTTAATTCAATATCTGATAATTTTATTTTTGGAATGTCTGAAACTGCTAGCTCAGCAGCCTTATATCGTTTGTCAAAATCATAGTCTTTTCTTTGAGACTTAAATGGGCTTTGAGGAGTAATAATAAATACTATTTCACTTAAAAATTTGTTGTTAATAAAATAACGTGCAACTTCCAAATGTCCATTATGAATCGGATCAAAAGAACCAAAAAAAAGACCTTTTTTCATTGTTTGTTAGATAAAAATTTACCAATAATCCTGGTAATTTTTAATTTAGCAATTTCTAAATCATCGTTGACCACAATTTGATCAAATTTATTAGATAATTTCAATTCTTCTTCAGCTTTTGAGAGTCGAACTTTTATTTTTTCTAAATTATCAGTTCTTCTTTTAAATAGTCTTTTTTTAAGAGTATCGAAGTCAGGGGGTTTAATAAAAATCGTTAAAGTATTTTCAGGAAATTGTTTTTTTATATTTAATCCTCCAACAACATCTAAATCAAAAATTACTATTTTATTATTATTCCATATTTTTTCAAGTTCAGAATTAAGAGTTCCGTAATAGGTTCCAGGATAGACTTCTTCGTGCTCTATAAATTTATTATTAGTAATTTTCTTTTTAAATAATTTAGTATCTAAAAAATGATAATCTTTTCCATTTATTTCTTTTCCTCGGGGAGGTCTAGAAGTTGCGGATATTGAAAACTCTAAATCAGGAAAAGTTTGTAATAAATGACTTATTAGAGTAGTTTTTCCAGAGCCTGAAGGAGCGGAAAAAACAATCATTTTCCCACTTTTCATTATAATACGTTTAAAAGTTGTTCTTTTATTTTTTCTAACTCATCTTTCATCTCGACAACTATTTTTTGAAGTTCAAAATCGTTAGCTTTTGAACCGATTGTATTAATCTCGCGCCCCATTTCTTGTGAAATGAAGCCAAGTTTTTTCCCGTTTGATTCTTTTAAATTTAAAGTATCCTTAAAATATTTAATGTGGCTATTCAGACGCACTTTTTCTTCATTAATATCGTATTTTTCAATGTAATAGACTAATTCTTGTTCATATCTATTCTCATCAATATTAATTTTTAGATCATTTAAAGTTTTTTTTAATCTCTTTTTCAAAGAAATAATTCTGCCTTGATCAACTTTTATAATTTTTTTAAGACAATTCTCAATTGCTATTAGTCTATCATTGAAATCATTAAACATTGTTTTTCCTTCCTGAGCCCTAAAGTCATTGACTTTTTCTAAAGTTTCATTAAATAATGATAGAATTTTGTCCTTTTCATCATTATTAATATCATGATTTTCAACCGAAGTAGTATTTGGAAGTTTCATGGCTATTGACAATAGGCTCACTTCGTTTTTTGATGATACATCCTTTAACTGATTGATATAATCTTTGACTACTTCTTTATTTATTTTTAAAGCTGACTCATCCTTTATTGATGTTTCATTTATGATTATATCAATTTTACCTCTTTTAAGTATTTTAGTGGTCTCTTTTCTAAAACTTGATTCTAGTTCTTTATAAACAAATGATGTTTTTAAATTAATATCAAGATTTTTACTATTTAAAGTCCTAATTTCTGTTGAAATAGTTTTGTTTTTGAAGGAAGACTCACTCTTTCCAAAACCAGTCATTGAATAAATCATACCCTATTCGATTTCTCTAATTTTAATATTCCTGTAAGAAACCATATTTCCGTGATCCTGAAGTCCGATCTTACCTGTTTTAAACTTACCAAAATCTTTAAAATATTCATTATCAAACTTAGAACCACTCACTAATTTCTCCCACTCTCTTCCATTTACTGGAAAAATAGCAATTTCGTTTCCATTGAGATTTACACTTCCTGTATTTAAAACATGATTAATTTTTAAAACCGTAAGGTTCCAGTTTCCTGCAGGATTACAGACATCCATGCTAGGTTGGACCAAATCATAAAGTGCACCTGCTTGATGATATTTTGGATTGTTTTTTGCGTCTGGATGTCTTTCATTGTCAAGTACTTGAATCTCTGGTCCTGTTATGTAGGCTTCATTGTATTTTAGATCTTCTTTTACTCCCCAAAAAATACCACTATTTCCACCCTCAGAAATTTTCCATTCAATTGATAGCTCAAAATTTGTGTACTCAGCATCAGTGACAATATTATGGCCTGTGCTTTTGTTTTCTTCAATTGGATTAAAGACCATTGCCCCATCATCAATAGTCCAAGCTGGACTCATTTCAGTTTTATTGAATTGGTGCCATCCTTTAAATGTTTTACCATCAAATATATTGACCCAGTTTGTTGAATTTGATTCACTGAATTCAGTTTTTACTGAATATTCACCAGTTGTTTTTTTCTTTGGTTGGTCTTGACAAGACAAGATAAAAATTCCAGTTAGTAAAATTATATTTTTCATATTATAAGTTTAAAATTTGTTTTAAATGATTTTTGTTAACTTCTCCACCAGCAAAATCATCAAAAGTTTTTTTAGTTGCTTCAATAATGTGTTGCTGAATAAATTTAGCTCCTTCTCTGGCTCCTTGTTCAGGACTTTTAATACAGCATTCCCATTCCATAACAGCCCACAAGTCACACCCATATTCAGTTAATTTACTAAAAATTTGTTTAAAATCGATTTGTCCATCTCCAGGAGACCTATATCTCCCTGCCCTATCTTTCCAACCACTATACCCTCCAAAAAGTCCTTTTTTTCCATTAGGCCTGAATTCAGAATCTTTTACATGAAAAGATTTTATAAACTCATGATAATGATCAATGTATTTAATGTAATCAAGTTGCTGAAGAATAAAGTGACTTGGATCATATAATATCTTTACTCGATTATGATTATTTGTGGCTTTCAAAAATCGTTCAAATGTAATTCCATCATGGAGGTCTTCACCTGGATGAATTTCGTAGCAAACATCTACACCCTCTTTATCAAAGTGATTTAATATTGGAAGCCAACGTTTTGCTAGTTCAGAAAAACCCATTTCAACAAGTCCATCTGGTCTTTGGGGCCATGGATGCCATGTGTGCCATAAAAGAGCACCTGAAAATGTAGCATGTGTTTTTAAACCGAGTCTTCTGCTTGCAGTTGCAGCTTTTTTAACTGTTGAAATAGCCCATTCGGTTCGGGCTTTAGGATTTTTTTTATATTTTTCAGGAGCAAAGTTATCAAACATTAAATCGTATGATTGATGAACGGCAACAAGCTGGCCTTGAAGATGCGTGGAAAGTTCCGTTATTTCTAGGCCATAACTGTTAATTTTTCCTTTTAAATCATCACAGTAAGTTTGACTTTCAGCAGCTTTATCAAGATCAATTAAAAAAGATTCCCAAGTAGGAATTTGAATTCCCTTATAACCTAGGTCAGATGCCCATTTGCACATACCGTCCAGTGAGTTAAATGGAGATTTTTTATCCACAAACTGAGCTAAAAAAATCGCAGGTCCTTTAATTGTTTTCAATTTTATAATTTTTAAAGTTTTACCCAAATATTTCCTTCATCATTTGAAGTTATGACTTTTTCAATAAATAGCATTCCACGAACTCCATCAGATAGTCGAGGATACTCACCAGGAAAAGATTTCTCATTATTTATGGCTTTTGCTACTCCTTTATAAATATTACCCATTGCATCAAAAATCCCTTCAGGATGACCAGAGGGTATTTTCACACCGTCCTCTGCAAAATTTGAATTATAGACGTTACCTCTTTTGAGAATTTGAAATGGCTTATTTTCATTAAGGTGGTTAAGATAATTTGGATTTTCTTGTTCCCATTTTAAAGCTCCTTTCTCCCCATAAATTGCAACCGTAAAATTATTTTCTTCGCCAGTAGCAATTTGACTGGCTCTTATTACTCCTTTACTACCATTATTCATCCTTATTAATATTGTACCATCAACATCCATGGGATTATCAGCATAAATATAATTTAGATCAGATAATAATTCTGAAACTTTTAAATCAGTAACATATTCTAACATATCGAAAGCGTGAGTTCCAATGTCACTAATACAACAGCTAATTCCAGATTTTACCGGATTCAACCTCCAGGTATTACTTCTTTTTTCACTATCATGAATTATAGGATTTATCCAACCTTGGTAATATTGTAAATCCACCTTCTGTATTTTACCTAAAACACCATCTGAAATCATTTGTTTCATCTGTCTTACCATTGGATATCCTGTGTAAGTATAAGTAACAGCAAAAATAGCTTGTTTTTCATTTTGAATTTTTTCCAATTCTAGGGCTTCTGCATAAATGGTAGTGAGCGGTTTTTCGCAAATCACATTAAAGCCGCTTTCAAGCAGTTTTTTTGCCATTGGGAAATGTAAAAAGTTTGGAGTTAAAACGGAGACTACTTGCATTCTTTGATGCTGTGGTAACTTTAACTCTTTGTCTATTAAATTTTCAAAATCTTTATAAACCCTGTTTTTTGACAAACCAATTTTTTTGGCAAAATCATAATTTTCATCCCAATTGGGGTTAAAAACTCCACCAACTATTTCATATCTATCAAACATTTGAGAGGCAACGCGATGAACTATTCCGATAAGAGAATCTCCGCCACCCCCTAAAATACCTAAACGAATTTTACTCATCTTTTAATTTAATTTTTTCATTTTTAAAAGTCAGTATAAAAAAGAGAAGAACAAAAAGAGCAAAACCAGAAGGGATAATCCAAATTTGAGTCCAGTCATGTCCAGAGCTAATTATAAACTGATCCGTAATGTATCCAGCTAATCTAAAACCTACCAACATCCCTAATCCATAAGTAGCTAAAGTTATAAGTCCTTGAGCAGAGCTTTTAAACTTATCACCAGCCTTGTAATCAGTATAAATTTGTCCAGAAACAAAGAAGAAATCATAACAAATCCCATGTAAAATCACACCAAAAATCAACATCCAAGCGTTTTCACCTATATCTCCATATGCAAACAGAATATATCTGACAACCCACGCTAACATCCCTACAATTAAAGTTGTTTTAATGCCGTAGCGTTTTAAAAATACTGGAAGTAGTAAGATGAATAAAGCCTCAGATATTTGACCTAACGTCATTACAGCAGCTGCTTTTTGCATTCCAAGTTCATTTAAAAATTGATTTGCGTGCTGATAGTAAAATGCCAATGGAATACATATAAGAATAGATGATATAAAAAATATTAAATATTTAGTGTCTTTTAAAAGAGACAATGCGTCAAGACCTAATATTTCACTAATACTATAATTTCCTTTTTCTGCTGACGGAGGAGTATCTGGAAGAGTAAAGCTGAAGACACCAAGGATTGCTGAAGCAGAGGCAGTAAGATAAAATGTATTTGATAATAATTTTTGAGATTCCCATCCCAAGTAACCAATTGTTAAGCCAGCAACTATCCAACCAACAGTTCCAAAGACTCTAATAGGAGGGAATTCTTTAGAAGGATCTTTCATTTGACGAAAAGCTACAGAGTTCACTAATGCCAAAGTTGGCATATAGAGAATCATGTAAATCAAAACAAAAGGATAAAAGGATATAAAGTCCTCAGATGTGCCTGCTAAATATAAAATCATAGCACCAAGTATGTGCAAAAAACCAAGGATTTTCTGAGCTGAAAAATAACGATCAGCTATCAAGCCAATAATAAAAGGGGCTATTATTGCACCTATTGATTGAGTTTCATAGGCCTGCGCAAGCTGAGATCCACTTGCGTTAAATGACTGAGATAAAAATGTCCCCATAGTCACAAACCATCCTCCCCAAATAAAGAATTCGAGAAACATCATAAATGATAATTGTATTTTAATTTTACTCATATTACTTCATATAATATTTATCCGTGTTTTAATAAAAGATCTCTGGTAGCAATAGTCCCAAGTTCTTGACTCAAGTCAGTACCTTCATATTCCACCCCAATATAACCTGAATACCCAGCCTGTTTTACAATATTCATCATTTTTTTATAATCTATTGTGTTTTCATTTCCGTTTGAGTCAAAGTCATATGATTTTGCACTTACAGCAAAGGCTTTGGACATAAGTTTTTTAACACCCAAGTACCTGTCATACTCTTTGTCACAATCCTGGTTAGAAGCCCCCCATTTTTTTGATATACAAAAATTCCCAAAGTCAGGTAATGTTCCACAATTCACTTTATTAACATCATTTATAACATCCATCAAAAGATCTGCGTCGGATGAAAATCCACCATGATTTTCTACAATTATGTTTATATTGTAATTAGAAGCATAATCTGATAAAGTGCTCAAGCTTTCTTTTGAAACTGTTTTCCATGACTCAATATCATCAGCAATACCATGCAGATTGACTCTTATTGAATGGCAATCCATTTGACTTGCTGCTTCCACCCATGGTTTGTGATTTTCTATTGCTTTTAACCTTGAAGTCTTATTTTTAGTAGACAGATCTCCAATATCGTCTATCATTATTAACAAGTTTTTTAAATCATATTGATTAGCAAGCTGATTATTTCTTTTTACAAATTGGTTTACAGCAAAATTTGAACTGGAAGCATCTGATACATCTTTATATAAACTAATCACATACTCCAAGCCCTCAAAACCCCATTTTTTTGCAAGCTCAGCGAACATGTAAGGGGAAATATCCCCATTTTTAATCATTATATTAAGGGACCATTGGGCAAGTGATAATTTAAAAAAAGGATTTCCAGAATCAGACAAAGGAATACTTTTTTTTAGCTGGTTATTGAAGGCTGTGACTCCAAAAGAACTGATTCCCATTCCAGCAAAAGCAAGGTTAGATACAAACTTTTTTCGATTCATTTTCTTGATTTCAAATTATAACACTTGTTTAAAGGTGTATAAATATAACTTTTATAAAAATACATGATATCTAAACCACAAAAAAAATTATTCATTTAAAAAACAATCTACAGTTATTTTATTTATATTTAATAAGATGCGATAAACAACCAAGAGTTAAAAAATATTATTGAATGATTAAAAGCAATTATGATGCTATTGTAGTAGGAACTGGAGTAAGTGGAGGCTGGGCAGCAAAAGAATTATGTGAAAAAGGATTAAAAACTCTTGTGCTTGAAAGAGGCCCTATGTTAAAACACGTAGAGGATTATAAGACAATGAATAATCAGAATTGGGATTATCCTGCAGGCGACATAATTACTGAAGAAATTAAAAAACGTCAGCCAAAACAAAGCAGAACCAATTATGTAAATACCGAATCTACAAAACATCTTTTTGTTGACGATATTGAAAACCCTTACAGCGAAACAAAACCATTTAACTGGATTAGAGGTTACCATGTTGGAGGAAGGTCTCTTACCTGGGGTCGTCAAGTTTATAGGTTAGGAGATATTGATTTTAACGCAAACTTAAAAGATGGTATTGCTGTTGACTGGCCAATCAGGTACAAAGATATTGCTCCATGGTATGACTATGTTGAGGAATACATTGGTATAAGTGGTGAAAAATTAGGATTACCCCAACTTCCTGACGGAAAGTTTCTCAAGCCAATGGAAATGTTCTGTGTTGAGAAGGATTTAAAAAAATCACTAGCAGAGAATTACGATGATCGTTTACTTACAATTGGAAGAACTGCTCATATTACTGAAGGAACAAAACCAGGTCTTGGAAGGGTATCATGTCAATACAGAAATAAATGTAGAAGAGGTTGTCCTTACGGAGCATATTTTAGCAGTAACTCTTCAACGCTTCCAGCAGCTTCTGAAACTGGAAATATGACCCTGAGACCAAACTCTATTGTCACTGAAGTTATTTATGATGAGAACTCAAAACGTGCTTCAGGAGTAAGAATTATAGATTCAGAAACAAATGAACAGATAGAATATTCTGCAAAAGTCATTTTTTTATGTGCTTCAACTGTTCCAACCACATCAATTTTAATGCAATCAAAATCAAATCGATTTCCAAATGGTATGGGAAATGATTCTGGAGAATTAGGACACAACCTAATGGATCATCATTTTCAAATTGGAGCAAGAGGAACTTCGGATGCCCACAGAGATAAATTTTATGTAGGATCAAGACCTAATGGGCATTATGTGCCAAGATTTAGAAATCTTGGTGGTAAAACAGACCAAAAAGATTTTATTAGAGGTTATGGTTACCAGGGAGGAGGAAGTAGAAATTCATGGAATGTTGTGCCAGAAAGTGCGTATGGTGCTAATTTTAAAAAAGAAATTATAACCCCTGGAGATTGGGGAATTTCATTAAGTGGATTTGGTGAAACTCTTCCTTATCATGATAATCTACTATCACTCGATTACGAAAAGACAGATAAATGGGGGTTGCCCACAGTAAACTTTGATTGTGAAATCAAGGAAAACGAGATAAATATGAGAAAAGATATGCAGCAACAAGCTATCGAAATGCTTGATAAATCTGGTTTTAAAAATGTAACTGGATTCAATGATAAATATAATTTCGGTAATGGTATACATGAGATGGGAACTGCGCGAATGGGTCATGATCCAAAAACTTCTGTACTAAACAAAAACAACCAGTTACATAATGTTCCAAATGTTTATGTCACCGATGGTTCTGCAATGACATCAGCAGGTTGCACAAATCCATCAATCACTTATATGGCACTTACCGCAAGAGCTGCTAATCATGCTGTAAGAGAACTAAAAAAAATGAATATTTAAAAAAATGAATAGAAGAAATGCACTTAAGAATATTGGGTTTTCAGTTGGATCCATGACGGTAACTCCTGCTCTTGTTAGTTTATTCCAAAGTTGTCAATCGCAAACAGATTGGAAACCTAGATTTTTCTCGCCAGATCAAAATGAAATTGTGTCTAAATTTCTTGAGTTGATTATTCCTGAATCTGATGGAATTCCAGGAGCATCAGAACTCAAGCTTATCAGATATATTGATTCATATGCAAGTTTAGCTAAAAAAGAAGACACTTACGGTATTCAAAATCTAAACTCTCTTATTAATAGCACATTAAAATCTACCTCTAGATCTAGTGTTTATGAATTAACTTCAAACGATTGTGAGGATCAACTAAAAAAGTATCTTTTAGCTGAAGAAAATCAAAAAGATGAATGGACACGTTTATATGAAAATTATTTGTTAGTTAAACCATCTGGCAACGAATTGATTCCTGAAGAGGCAATGGCGTTTTTTTCAATTCTAACTATTAGAACCTGGAGCGTTACAGCCTACCGATGGAACAACGAGTTTATAGCAAAAAATATTCTTGATTTTAGACCCATACCAGGAGAACAAAAGGGATGTGTTGATCTTCAAGAGACAACGGGTGGTTTGGTTTGGGCTATCCAATAAAATCAGGTTGATGTCTCCTTATTATATTTAGTAGTAGCAAAATAAACTCCTATAAACACTAAAACCATTGCAATTATTTTTATAAAGTCCAAATCATCATTCCCCGTTACTATAGCATAAACTATTGCAATTGGGGGTTGTAAGTATATAAAAGCACCTATTGTTGTGGCTGGAAGACTTTTAAGGGCATACATGTTTAACATATAAGTTAAAAAGGTTGTTCCAATAACAACAAAAGCCATTCGCCATACAGCTTCAAAAGGTAGTGAAGTCCATCGAACTAGGCTGAATTCATAATATGTAACTGGAAAAGACAAAATAAACCCAATAAAAAACATCCATTTCATCAAAATTAAAGTATGATATTTTTGAATAAGTGGTTTGGATAGAACTAAATATCCAGCAAACGCGGATGCATTAATTAAAAACATGATATTTCCTAACATTGCATTTGGTGCGTTTTCACTAATTTTTTTCCCATAAAAAATTAATATTAGTGTTCCTGCAAAACCGATTATAATTCCTGCTAGTTTTGTAAGTCCAATTTTTTCTTTGAGAAAAATATAAGATAAAATCAAAACCATTACGGGAGTTAACGTAATTATTACACCACTATTAATGGGGGTGGATAGTTCTAATCCTTTTAAAAACATTAACATATTAATACATGTACCAAGTAATGCAGCGAAAAACAACCTTAAATAATCAGCGGTATCAATTTTCTGTTTTGGAGCTAAAAAACTTATAATAAAAAAAATAAAACCGGCACCCATAAGTCTCAATTGAACTAATCCGAAGGCTCCGATATATTGAGGCATTATAACTTTAGCAATAGTATGATTTAACCCATATATAGTAGTTGCAATTAGAGCGGCAATAAGAGCTAAAATTTTATCTTTATCCATTAATAATACTTTTTGCCTGTTTAATAACCCCTGGAGAGTTTCCAATAAAAATTTTATCATCAATTACTAATACTGGACGTTTCAAAAAGGTGTAGTGTTCTAAAATAAGTTTTTTAAAGTCAATTTCATCAAGATTAATATCCTTTAATTTCCTTTGTTTATATAACTGAGATTTTTTGCTAAACAATGATTCATAACTTCCCGAAAGAGACTTTAAAAAATCAAGTTCACTTTCAGTAATCCCTTTTTTTTTAATGTCTATTAAGTTCTCGGACTCCACTAAGTCCAATTCTCTAATAATTCTTTTACAAGTTGAACAGTTTTTTAAATAGTAAAAAGATAACATTTAAACTCATTTTTTCTTTTACAAAGAAAATGTATTTTAATTATATTTATGATAAAATCAAATACATTTGTTTAAAAATTAAGGCTAAATTTTATGAAGAAAAAATTGCATTTTAACTCCAGAGTTATACACGGAGGTCAAAAACTTGATAAATCCTTTGGGGCAGTTATGCCCCCTATTTATCAAACTTCTACCTATGCTCAAACCACACCTGGAGGCCATAAAGGTTATGAGTACAGTAGGACCCATAACCCAACTAGAACTGCTCTTGAAAATTCTTTAGCTAGTATCGAAACAGGTAAACATGGACTAGCTTTTGGTTCGGGTCTTGCCGCTATGGATGCAGTTCTTAAACTATTAAAGCCTGGTGATGAAATAATTGCTACCCATGATTTGTATGGAGGATCCTATAGACTCTTCACTAAAATTTTTGAAATTTTTGATTTAAAATTTTATTTTGTTGATCTTCAAAACATAAATGAAATAAAGTCTAAAATTAATAAAAAAACAAAATTAATTTGGGTTGAGACCCCTACCAATCCAATGATGAATATTGTTGATCTTCAAGTGGTTAGTAATATTTCAAAATCAAATAACATATTGTTAGCTGTTGACAATACATTTGCATCTCCATACTTACAAAACCCACTTTCGTTAGGAGCCGACATTGTTATGCATTCTGCAACTAAATATATTGCCGGACATAGTGATGTTATTTTGGGTGCATTAGTTGTAAATTCTGATGATTTGGAGCAACGCCTTCGTTTTATTCAAAATGCAAGTGGTGCAATTCCTGGGCCAATGGATTGCTTTCTGACTTTAAGAGGTATTAAAACTTTAGGAGTAAGAATGGACCGTCATTGTAGCAACGGTAGAAAAGTTGCAGAGTTCTTAAATAAAAATCCTTTAATTGAAAAAGTTTACTGGCCTGGACTGATAGATCATCCCAATCATTTAATTGCAAAAAAACAAATGAAAGATTTTGGTGGAATGATTTCGTTCATCCCTAGAGGCTCTAATTATGATAATGCTGTTAAAATTATTGAAAATCTCAAAATATTTACTTTGGCAGAGTCTCTTGGTGGTGTTGAAAGTCTATCTGGACATCCAGCAAGTATGACTCATGCTTCTATCCCGAAAAATATAAGAGAAAAAAGCGGGGTTTTAGATTCTTTGATTAGACTCAGTGTTGGCATTGAAGACCATAGAGATCTTATAGATGATTTAGACCAGGCACTTAATGTTTAAGCTTCACTATCTTTGTGTCAAATGAAAACTTTATCTTTTCCTAAAACCAAAAAAATCTACTTTGCATCAGATCAACATCTTGGTGCTCCATCAATAGCTTCTAGTAAAATTAGAGAAGAAAAATTTTTAAAATGGCTCAATTATATTGAAAAAGATGTTGGTGCTTTATTTTTATTAGGAGATCTTTTTGATTTTTGGTTTGAGTATAAATCTGTTGTTCCAAAAGGATTTGTTAGAGTTCTTGGAAAGTTAGGTAATCTCTCTGATAAGGGTATTCCAATATATTTTTTCGTAGGAAACCACGATTTGTGGATGGAGAACTATTTTATTGATGAATTAGGGATACAAGTTTTTTTTAAACCTCAAGAATTTAGTTTAAACGGGAAGTCATTCCTAATAGGACACGGTGACGGTCTTGGTCCTGGTGATTATGGCTATAAAAGAATGAAAAAACTCTTTACTAACCCGATATCAAAATTTTTATTTAGATGGATTCATCCTGATATTGGAGTAAAATTTGCCCAGTACCTTTCAATAAATAATAAATTGATTTCTGGAGATGAGGATGTAAAATACAACGGACCTGAAAACGAAATTATTTATCAATATGTTTTAAGAAAACAAAAAGAAAAATTTATGAATTTTTATATTTTTGGTCATAGACATCTTCCGTTAGATCTACCAATTGAAAAATCTCGTTATATTAACCTTGGAGACTGGATCAATCACTTTACATTTGCTGAATTTAGTAATGATAAACTAATATTAAAACCATGGAAAATAAATAATGATTGAAGAAAAATCATTGGTCTATGAAAATACAGTCTTGGTTGGAGTTATAACTTCTGATCAAAATGAGGAAAAATCATCCGAATATATAGATGAGCTCGAGTTCTTATCATATACAGCTGGTGGCAAGGTAATAAAGAGGTTTACTCAAAAAATAAATTTACCTAATCCAAAAACTTTTATAGGAAGCGGCAAATTAAATGAAGTTGAGGTTTTTGTTACAGAAAATGATGTAAGCACTGTTATTTTTGATGATGAATTATCTCCTGCTCAACAAAATAATATTGAAAAAGTTCTTCGATGTAAAATACTAGATCGTACAGGTTTAATACTTGATATATTTGCACAACGAGCGAAAACAAGTTATGCTCGAACCCAAGTAGAATTAGCTCAATACAAGTATTTGCTCCCACGACTTAAGGGTTTATGGACTCATCTCGAAAGACAAAAAGGAGGTATAGGGATGAGAGGCCCTGGAGAAACTGAAATTGAAACAGATAGAAGAATTGTAAGAGATAAAATAGCTCTTTTAAGAAAAAAGTTATTATTGATTGATAAGCAAGTGGCTACTCAAAGAGGAAATAGAGGGGAACTTGTCAGGGTAGCTTTGGTTGGTTATACAAATGTTGGTAAATCAACAATAATGAATGTGATTTCAAAAAGTGATGTTTTTGCAGAGAACAAGCTTTTTGCTACATTGGATACAACCGTTAGAAAAGTAGTGATTGGTAATCTTCCTTTTTTACTAAGTGATACAGTAGGCTTCATTAGAAAGCTTCCAACACAATTAATCGAGTCATTTAAAAGTACACTTGACGAGGTTCAAGAAGCTGATTTACTATTACATGTTGTAGATATATCTCATCCTAATTTCGAAGATCACATTGAATCTGTAAATAAAATATTACTTGAAATAAAAAGTATAAATAAACCCACTTTAATGATATTTAACAAGATTGATGCCTACAACCCTGAACCCTGGGATCCAGACGATTTAATCAATACAAGAACAAAAAAGAATTATACTTTAGAGGAGTTAGAAACTTCGTGGGTAAGCCAAAGTAATGGTAAGAGTTTATTTATATCGGCTTTACAGAAAGACAATTTCAAAAAGTTTAGAATAGATACTTATAAAACGATAAGAGATATTCATATTACAAGATTTCCATATAATCATTTTTTATATCCAGAGGGTCTAGATGAGTATTAAGTTGATTTATTTAAAACATATGCACCAGCTTGATCAGTAGGTAGAATTGTTAAATCTGCTATGTTAACGTGTTTTGGAGCATCTATCATATAGCATATTCCGTCTGCGACATCCTCTGATGAAAGAGGAGTATAACCTTCATATACTTTTCTAGCTCTTTCTGTATCTCCTTTGAATCTAATATTTGAAAAATTTGTTTCTACTAATCCTGGGTTTATTGCTCCAACTCTTATTCCAAAAGGATTTAAGTCTAAACGAAGGCCTTCTGTAAACTTTTCTACGGCAGCTTTACTTGCACAATAAACATTTCCCTTTGGATAAGATTCCTTGCCAGCAATCGATCCAATATTAATTATCTGACCTGACTTCTTTCTAACCATGCCATTTAAAATTGCTTTTGTAACATACAGAAGACCTTTTACGTTTCCATCGATCATTGACTCCCAGTCGGAGATATTGGATTCGTGTGCCAAAGCTAGTCCATGAGCGTTTCCGGCATTATTAATTAATACATCTATATCTTTGAATTTTTTTGGAATTGAGGATATGGATTTGAAAACATCGTCTTTATTTCTAATATCAAAAGTTAAAATAAGTGTATCTGTTTTCAAAGTATTTGATAATTCTTCTAGTTTATCTTTATTTCTTCCACACAGCACTAAAATATGTTCTTTTTCTGCTAATTTTTCTGCTGTGGACCAGCCAATTCCACTACTTGCACCTGTTATTAAAATTACTTTTTTTTTCATAGACTCTATAGTACTAGTTTTTATATGTGATAAAACCTTTTTTCAACAGTATTCATTTAGATTAGATATTCTTGATTAGGCTTAACTCTATTTATATTAAAAGAGAGTTTACATTATTTGAAAGCTATATCTTATTTTAAGATCAGCTATTTTCTTCTAAAATAGCAATACTTTATTCCTATATAATTTTAGCTCCAACTATTTTTTAACCAATTATTAACAACATTTTCTGAAATTAATCTTCATTTTTGTTTCATAAATTATAAATATTATAAATATCATGGAAAATAATAACATGGATATTAATTCGATTAATGAAATCATTGAAAAAGAAAGTGCATTTGTCGATATTCTTACTTTGGAAATGAATAAGGTTATTGTTGGTCAAAAAACTATGATTGAAAGACTTTTAATTGGCCTTTTAGGTAGAGGGCATGTTTTATTAGAAGGAGTTCCAGGTTTAGCAAAAACTTTAGCAATAAACACTCTTAGCCAAGCGGTTAAAGGCAGTTTTAGTCGTATTCAATTTACACCAGACCTTCTTCCAGCTGACGTTGTAGGGACAATGATATTTAACATGAAAGAAAATGATTTTTCAATAAAAAAAGGTCCTGTATTTGCAAACTTTGTTTTGGCTGATGAAATAAACCGTGCTCCAGCAAAAGTTCAATCAGCACTTTTGGAAGCGATGCAAGAAAAACAAGTAACAATTGGAGATACGACGTTTAAACTAACTGAGCCATTTTTAGTAATGGCAACTCAAAATCCAGTTGAACAGGAAGGAACATATCCACTTCCTGAAGCTCAGGTTGATAGATTTATGCTAAAAACAATAATTGATTATCCAGAAATCGAAGATGAAAGATTAATTGTTCGTTCAAATTTAAAAGGATCATTCGAAAAAATAAAGCCTGTTGTTACAACAGAACAAATTCTTAGTGCTCAAAAATCTGTCAGATTAGTTTACATGGACGAAAAAATCGAAAAATACATACTTGATTTAATTTTCTGTACTCGATACCCTGAGAATTATAATTTAAGTAAACTTAAACCACTTATCAGTTTTGGATCATCCCCCAGGGGAAGTATTAATTTAGCAACAGCTGCAAAATGTCACGCATTTTTAAAACATCGAGGTTATGTTATTCCTGAGGATATTAGGGCTGTGATTTATGATGTTCTTCGACATAGAATAGGATTAACATATGAAGCTGAGGCCGAAAATATTAGCACTGAAGAAATAATTAGTCAAATAGTAAATGAAGTAGAGGTTCCCTAAGGGATAATTTAATTTTATGGATACCAAAGCACTTTTAAAAAAAGTTCGTAAAATCGAGATAAAAACTCGAAGATTAAGCAACCATTTATTTGGTGGAGAATATCATAGTACTTTTAAAGGAAGGGGCATGACCTTTAGTGAAGTAAGGCAGTATGAGTTTGGAGATGATGTCAGGGCAATTGATTGGAACGTAACAGCTCGATATAATAGTCCTTTTATTAAGGTTTTTGAAGAAGAAAGAGAGCTCACTTTAATGCTTTTGATAGACATTAGTGGATCTGAATCTTTTGGTTCACAAACTCAAACAAAACGCGAGGTAATAACTGAGGTTGCTGCAACTTTAGCGTTTTCTGCACTTCAAAATAATGATAAAGTAGGAGTAATTATGTTCTCTGGTAAAATTGAATTATACATACCACCAAAAAAAGGACGTTCTCATGTTTTAAGAATTATTAGGGAATTACTTGAATTTCAGCCCACTAATAATTTAACAAATATTGGAGATGCATTAGCGTTTTTATCAAGTATTTTAAAGAAAAAAGCAATTGTATTTCTTTTATCAGATTTTATAGATTCTAATTACGAAAAGAATTTAAAGATAGCTGCAAAAAAACACGACTTAACAGGGATTAGAATTTATGACAAATTAGAAACTTATATACCCAAAATGGGTCTGATTCCAATGATGGATTCAGAAACAAAAGATCTTACATGGGTAGATACTGATTCTAGATCAATTCGTGAATCTTACTCGGTTGGATATTCCCAGAATGCTGAGAACTTCTCAACTTTATTTAATAAAAATGGAGCTGGGTCTATTAGTTTTGGATTATCAGAAAGCTATGTTAAAAAACTATTAGGCTATTTTAAAAAAAGAACTAAATAGATGATTTTCATTAGATTCTTTATGTTTTTTTCAGTATTTGGATTAGTTAATTCTCAAAATATTCCAAAAGTCAATTCTGGAGTAGTCTCCAATACAATCAACATTGGAGAGCAAATTAATTTTTTTTTAAATATAGAAGTTGACTCAGTCAAAAGAATTGAATTTCCGGAGAAATTACAAATAGCTCCAATGGAACTTTTAGAAATTTTCCCAACTGATACTCAAAAAATTCAAAACAGATATTTATTAACTAAAAGATACGCCCTAATTCAATTTGATTCGGGCTATTATCATATTCCACCCCAGCGAGTTTTGATTAATGGTTTTTCAAAACTTACAGACTCTATAATGATTCAAGTAAAAGATATAGCTATTGACACCCTTAAGCAGAATCTTTTTCAGATTAAACCAATTAACATAGTTAAAAAAAACTATGATAATTTAATACAAAGAATAGTTTATGCATTTCTAATCACTACTATTTTTATTAGTATTATTTATTTATTTATAATATATCAAAGACAAATATCGGAAAGAAAAAAAACGATTCCTCCTTTTGAAAAGGCTATAAAAGCTCTAAAAGAGTTAGAGAAAAAAAATCCCAAAACCCGCGTGGACTTTAAAAAATATTACTCTAAATTAACTGACGTTGTTAGGAGATACCTAGAGGAAGAGGTAAACATTGATGCCCTTGAAAGTACTTCAGATCAACTTCTGCTAAAATTAGAATTATACAAGAAAAGAGGAAAATTAGATTTGGAACAAACAACGATTAAAAATTTAAAAACTGTTCTTGAAACCGCCGATTTAGTAAAATTTGCTCGAGCTATTCCCGAATCTGAATCTTTTAAGTTAGATACAAAATTAGCAGAAGAGATGGTTGTCGAGACTAAAGAAGCTTTACCCGAGCCAACAAATGAAGAGCTAAAAGCTAAAAAAGTTTATGAGGATATCTTAAGAAAAAGAAAATATAAAAATATACTTAAATGGGTTTCAATCTCAATATTTACTCTTGTTTTAGTTTCGATTATTTCGTTAGTATCAATTTATGGATACTTTCCAGTTCGTGACACATTACTAGGATATCCAACTAAAAAGCTAATTAGCAATAAATGGTACAATTCTCAGTATGGATCACCTCCAATAAAACTTTTAACTCCAAAAATTTTAGAAAGAAAAATAATTACCCCAAAAACATCTACTCTTTTTATAATGGATAGTATTCAATCAAGATATTATATTGAATTACTTTTTGAAAAAAAGAAAAATAATAATATATCCGAAAACTTAGATGAAAATAAAGATACAAGTGGAGAGGAACAAACTCAAAAAATTTTGGATCAAACAATTAGTAGATATAAAAGTCAAGGAGCTGTAAATATATTGATGGATGCAGATAACTTTGAGACACCCTCTGGCATGCCTACTCTAAAAATATCAGGAACTCTTGATTTTACAGAAACTAAAAATGATAAAATGATTAGGCGATATTTTACAACTTTAATTGTTGATTATAAGGAAGGGAAAGTTAGTTTAACTTTAATTCATGATAAAGAGGATCGTTATGGAGAGGAAATAAGTGAAAAAATAATTAATAGTATTGAATTAATTAAAAAACTTTAGAAAAATGTTTGATAATATATCCTTTTTGAATTTGGACTTTTTCTGGCTATTTAGTTTATTCCCAGGCTTAGTTATTTGGGAAATATATTCTCATAAAAACAAACAGGTTCATCTTCAATTGTCAACTTTAAATGCTATTAAGAAAAAAACATTTAGAGTATACTTAAGGCCAATACTTTTTATTTTAAGGCTATTGTCACTATCATTACTCATAGTTGCCTTAGCTAGGCCACAAACAACCGAAACATCATTTAAAAGTAAAACAAATAAAGGAATAGATATTGTTATGGCGATTGATGTTTCGTCTAGTATGCTGGCTCAAGACTTAAAGCCGAATCGTCTTAATGCTTTAAAAAAGGTAGCTTCAGATTTCATTGACGACAGGATATCAGATCGAATAGGATTGGTAGTATATGCCGGAGAAAGTTACACCCTTACGCCTATAACAAGTGATAAGATCATAGTTAAAAATAGCTTGTCTAGCATTCAATATCAGGGATTAATTGAGGATGGTACTGCAATTGGAATGGGATTAGCTACTTCTGTCAACAGGCTAAAGGATAGTAGAGCTAAAAGTAAGGTGATTATACTTTTGACAGATGGAGTTAATAATTCAGGTTTTATCGATCCCAAAATCGCGTCCGAACTTGCTGCAGAATATGAAATTAAAACATATACGATTGGACTTGGAAGTAATGGGATGGCTAAGGCACCAATAGGTATTTTGCCTAATGGTAGATTTCAATATGGTATGACTAAAGTTGAAATTGATGAAAAGTTACTACAATCTATTGCTGATATGACAGGCGGTCAATATTTTAGAGCAACAGATAATAAAAAATTAAAACAGATTTACTCCATAATTAATAAGCTTGAAAAAACAGAAATAGAAGAATTCAAGTACACTAATTTTAATGAGAAGTATCGCCCTTTTCTTTTTTTAGCTTTAACATTTATTATATTGGAGTTTATACTACGTAACACAATTTTTAGAAGTTTTATATAGATTATGTATTTACTAGATGAACCCTCTTACATATACCTTTTTATTATAATCCCAATTCTTCTAGTTCTCTATTTATGGATTGTAAGATGGAAATCAAATACCCAAAAAAAATTTATTGGTATAAAAATGATAAATTATTTAAGTCCTAATCGCTCAAAGTTTAAGTATTTTTTTAAGTTTTTTCTTTTAATTTTTTCTTTAATTTTTTTAATTATAGCATTAATCAATCCGAAAATGGGAACAGAACTAGAAACTGTAAAAAGGGAAGGTGTAGATTTAGTTTTTGCAGTAGATGTGTCAAAAAGTATGCTAGCCGAGGATGTTGCTCCAAATCGAATTGAAAAAGCCAAAAGGCTTGTTTCAGAAATTATAAATAACTTGGTTGGTGATAGAATAGGAATTATAGCATATGCAAACCAAGCAATACCACAATTACCAATAACCACAGATTATAATGCCGGTAAGATTTTCCTGAGAAGCTTAAACACAGATATGCTATCGTCTCAAGGAACTGCTCTTAATTCGGCTTTAGACCTTTCTTCTACATATTTTAATGACAATGATCAGACAAATAGGGTTGTCTTTATTTTTTCTGATGGAGAAGATCATTCTGAAGAAGCAGGAAGTGCATCAATTAAAGCTGCTTCTGAAGGAATTAAAATTTTTACTTTTGGAATTGGGACTGAATCGGGAAGTCCAATTCCAATTAAAATAAATGGAGTATTGGAAAGCTATAAAAAAGACGAAAACAATGAAGTTGTTATAACAAAAAGAAACAGTAAAATATTAAAAGAAATTTCGGAAAACGCTAATGGAAAATATATTGATGCAAACAATACAAAAGAGGTTATAGAATTTGTTTCGGAGGTTTTAAAAAATTTAGAGAAAAAAGAATTTGAAGCCAAAAATTTTGTTAGTTATAAAGATCAGTTTCAGCCATTTATTTTTGCAGCATTTATTCTACTTTTAATGGAGTTGTTCGTTTTTGAAAAAGAGACTATGTGGTTAAAAAAATTAAATCTTTTTAATGAAAAAAAATGATATGAAGATATTATACATAATATTATTACTCGTTAGCTGTTCTTTGTTTTCTCAAAAAAATTTAATTGAGAATGATTTATATGAAGGGAACGAAAAAGTTAAAAAAGAAGACTATTTAGGAGCAGAAATGAACTATCGTCTTGCTCTTACGAGAGCCCCCAAATCTCCAAAAGCTCTATTTAACTTAGGAAATACTCAATATCAGGCAAATGCATATGATGAAGCCGCTCAACAATTTTTTATAACACAAAAATTTTCTAGTAATAAAAGTGAAAAGCATGCTGCACTTCATAACATGGGTAATGTTTACATGAAAAAAAAGGAATATGAAAAAGCAGTAGAATCTTATAAAAGTGCATTAAGAAATAACCCCTCAGACGACGAAACCAGATATAATTATGCTCTTGCAAAATCTCTTTTAGAAAAAGAAAATAAAGAGAAAGATAATGATTCTAACAAAAAAAATGATGAAAAGAAGAATGATGAAAAAAAAGAAAAGGGAGATAATAAAAATCCATCTGGTGAAGATGAAAACAAAGGGGAAGAAAAAGATGATAAAGACGATAAGTCCGATAAAGAAAATAAAGATTCAAACCAGTCTGATGATAAAAACAATAATTCTTCTGATAAGTCCGATCAAAACAAAAAAAGAAAACCAGGTCAACTATCTCCGGAGCAAGTTAAAAGTCTTCTTGAAGCTATGAATAATCTAGAGAACAAAGTACAAGATAAAATCAATGCTAAAAAAGTAAAAGGTAAGCCTATAAAAACTAAAAAAGATTGGTAGCAAAATGCGAAAAATAATATTCATATACTTATTATTATCGGGTCTATATATTAATGCTCAGATTGATTTTGATCTAAGAGTTAGTAAGAAAAAGCTAGCAGTGAATGAAAGACTCAGACTTGATTTTGTGATGAATCAAAACGGAGATAATTTCACTCCCCCTTCATTTGAAGATTTTAATCTTGTGGGAGGTCCAAATCAATCCGTTAGTAACTCATGGATTAATGGTAAAAGATCTTTTTCAAAAACTTTTACATATTTTCTAGCTCCCAAAAAAAAAGGAATATATAAAATTGGAGCTGCACAGATTAGCTTTGAAGGCAGTAAATATGAGACAGATCCTGTTTCAGTTGAGGTATCATCTTCTGTCGCTAAGCCATCAGGCTCATCAAGTGTTGAATATTTAGCAGATGAAAACATGCATCTTGTTGCGGAAATATCCAAAATTGACCCTTATCTAAATGAGGCAATTACAGTTGTTTACAAGTTATATTTTAGAGATCCAATTAAAATTTCTGATGCCCGTGAAATCCAGAGTCCTAAATTTAGTGACTTTTGGAGTAGTTCAATTAAAATACCACAGTTAAAAGTTGAATCTGGATCATATAAGGGAGAATCCTATAATCAAGTAGTGTGGAAAAAATCTATTTTATATTCTCAAAAAACAGGAAAGCTGGTTATAGAACCTCTTGCTTTGAGTTTAGTTATTGAAATCCCCACAAAGCGTAGAGATTTCTTTGGAAATACCATTTATAAACAAGTTTCAAGATCTGTTAATGCAGGAAAACGTATTTTAAATGTTAAAGAACTGCCTGATGAAAATAAGCCAAGTGAATTTTCAGGAGCAGTAGGAGATTTTAAACTAGATTTTTTGATCAATAAAAAATCTCTCAAAGCACAAGAATCGTTTCAATCAGTAGTTAAAGTTTCAGGAAAAGGAAATTTAAAGCTTTTCAAACTTCCAAAAATAAAGGCTCCAAGCTCTATAGAACTTTTTGAGCCAGAGTATAAAGAAGAAATAAAGACAACACTTTCTGGTATGGAAGGAACAATTCAAAACACATACACAATGGTTCCTCAAGTTCAAGGGAAATACCCAATTCCTCAAATTGAATTCACCTATTTTGACCCAAATAAAGAGTCGTACGTAACTCTAAATTCAATTGACTATGTAGTCGATGTTTACGGAAATAGCTCTCTCTCTAATTCAATTAAATCTCAAGAAAAAATCGATCAAGATTTAAAAATAAGTACTGATGGTGCTTTTGGTTTTATAAAATTGAAATCAAAATTTACTCCAATAAATAAAGTAGAATTTTGGAATAAATCAATTTTTTGGTTCATAGTTTTTTCCCCTCTAGTTCTTCTACCAATTATTATTTTAATCAGAAAATTGTGGAAATCTAGAACTTTTGATGAAAATGATCTAAAGTTAAAAAGAAGAAGTAAGCTTGCAATAAAGTTTTTGGGAAATGCAAAAAAACATATTAATAATAAACCAGAATTTTATGATTCTTTAGAAAAAGCATTTCACAACTATTTAAAAGCAAAACTCAGAATCGAAACTGTTGATATTCAAAGAGATATAGTGGTAAATTCACTAGTTAAAAAAGGGGCAAATACTTCAACTATAGATTCTTTTATGATTATTCTGGATAACTGTGATATGGCCAGATATTCTAAAATAACCAATGTTAAAATGAAACAAGACTACTATTCTGCAATTGATATTATTGAAAAACTAGATAATGAAATATAATGTAATGAATTCTTTTTATACGATTTTTTTTATGTGTCATATTGGATTGTCACAATCCCCTGAATTATTATTTGAAAGGGGAAATCAATTATACAATGATGGAGAATTTGAGTTAGCCATAATGGAATTCAATAAAATATTAGAAAATAATTTACATAGCTCGGAATTATATTTTAATATGGGAAATTCATACTATAAATTAAATGATATAGCCAACAGTAATTTCTATTTCGAAAAATCACTTCTCCTTTCTCCAAATGACATTGGAATACTTAAAAATTTATCATTTGCAAAAAACATGATATTAGATGATATTGAAGAGCTTCCAAAAACACAATTTCAAAATAACATAAACTATCTTGTTTCTTTATTCTCAATTAGAGTTTGGTCATTTGTTTTAATTAGTTTAATGTTATCATTTTTTATTTCGTCTATTTTATACTTATTTTCTAACAATCCAATCTACAAAAGAGCTTATTTTTCATTATCATTTTTTCTTATTATTATTTCATTTTTAACTTCTAATTTGATTTGGAAGGAATCAAAAAAAATAAATGAGCAGAAAAATGGAATTATTTTTTCTAAAGAGTTGTCTGTTTTTTCTGAACCTAATATTAGAGATGAAGAAATATTTACTTTACATGAGGGAACTAAGGTTGAATTAATGGACAAATTGAAGGGGTGGAATAAAATAAGATTAAGAAATGGATCTGAAGGCTGGGTTGTTGAAAATAATATCAAACCCTTATAAATATTTCCATTCCTCTTCAATAGAGGTGCTATTTATTTTGCTAAAAATAAATGAGCCTATTCCTGAAAGAGGTTCAAGTATTAGTGAATTTTCCATTAAATCAATTTTTAATTGCTTGCTAATCTCATTAGAGAAAAATATTTTGATTGTTATAAAGATTAAACAGGATGAAATAACCACCCATTTAGATAAACCAAATATGAATCCAGCTATTCGATTTATTATACCTATTGGAGCTACATTAACAGCCTTGGTTATTAATTTTGCAAAATAAGAAACCAAATAGATGGTTGTAAGGAAAATTATTAGACACGAAATTACATATGCAACACCTGTCGAAATATTTAAAATATTTTCAATTAATATGGATAATTGATTTGAAAAATAATACACACTAATTATACTTATAAATAAACTAGCTAAACTGGCAACTTCTCTAATTAGACCTTTTTTAAAGCCTGAAAATGATCCATAAATAAACAGGCATAAAAACACAAGGTCAATCCAGTTAACATTCATATTGATTTTTTTTAAATTTAAGAATTGATTGAATAGAAAACTAAATTTGTTTTATAAATTAAATATATGATGTAAAAATAATTACTATGCTAAATAAGGTTGTTATAATTAATAGAATCTGTACTTTTATAAAATGATAGAAGAGGTAAAAAAACATTTAAAAAAAGTAAATGATTTTGAAACAGAAAACCTATCTGATCTTGAATTATTTAGAATAGAATATTTAGGAAAAAAGGGAGTTTTAAATAAATTCTTTACCTCTTTTAGAAATGTGTCAATAGATGATAAGAAGGAGTTTGGAAAAGAATTAAACATTCTTAAAAATGCTGTAACTGAAAAAATAAAACACCTTAAAGGGGTGTTAAATTCAAATAATGAAGAGGGAGTAAATGGGGATTTATTTCGTCCAGGATTAGACTTTGATTCAGGGTCAAGACACCCTTTGTCAATTGTTAAGAATCGAATTATTTCAATCTTTTCACAAATTGGTTTTAATTTGTCAGATGGACCGGAAATTGAAGATGACTGGCATAACTTTTCGGCACTAAACCTTCCAGAACACCATCCTGCTAGAGATATGCAGGACACCTTTTTTATTAAAACTAATCCAGATATATTACTTCGAACACACACTTCATCTGTTCAGGTAAGATATATGGAAAATAACGAGCCTCCAATTCGTATACTATCGCCGGGTCGTGTTTTTAGAAATGAAGCAATATCATCAAGATCTCATTGTATATTTCATCAAGTTGAGGGTTTGTATATTAACAAAGAAGTTTCATTTGCTGACCTAAAGCAAACTCTTGAATATTTTACTAAAGCATTGTTTGGTAAATCAATTATTAGATTACGTCCATCTTATTTCCCTTTCACTGAACCAAGTGCTGAGGTTGACATTTATTGGGGTTTGGAAACAGAGATTGATAGAAGAATTACAAAAGGTACCGGTTGGTTAGAAATTATGGGATGTGGAATGGTCGATCCAAATGTATTGATCAATTGTGGTATTGATCCCGAAAAGTATTCTGGGTATGCTTTTGGAATGGGAATTGAAAGAATTGCAATGCTTTTATATCAGATAAATGATATTAGAATGTTTTTTGAGAATGATTTAAGATTTTTGAAACAATTTAAGTCATCTATTTAATCTAGTTTAGACTCCAACTTTTTAAAAACTTTTTTGGGATTTGAATTCTCGTAAAGTATTGAATATACTGCATTTAATATAGGAATTTTAGTTCTAAATTTTTTATTCATCTGAAATGCAGATTTTGATCCATAATATCCTTCTGCAATCATATTCATTTCTATCAAAATGTCATTTATTTTATATCCTTTACCAAGCATAACTCCTAGTTTTCTATTTCGACTAAAGGAAGAATAGCCTGTTACTAACAAATCTCCTAGATACGCCGAGTTATTAATATTTCTTTTCATTTTATAAACATTCTTAATAAATTTTTTCATTTCTCTTATTGAATTACTCATAAGAATACTTGTAAAATTATCTCCATAACCTAGTCCATGTGAAATTCCTGCGGCTATTGCATAACAATTTTTTAACATTGCTGCATACTCAGTTCCGATAATATCGTCTGAAATCGAAACTCTTACATATTTGCATTTGAGCCACCTAGATATAACTTTAGCAGTTATATTATTAATACATGAAAAAGTTAAATATGAAAGTTTTTCCATTGCTATTTCTTCAGCATGACATGGTCCTGATATAACACCAATTTGATCATATGAAATTTTAAAATGATCATGCAAAAAAGTCCCTAAAATTTTCATTTTTTCAGGTATAACACCCTTTATAGCTGACACAAAAATTTTTCTACTAACATCAATATTTATTTTATTTAGTTCTTCAAAAGCATAAACTGAAGGAATAGCGACTATTATAACTTCCGACTCTTGAACTATTTCATTTATATTAGAGCTAATATTTAGCCTACGAACTTTAAGTTTTGTAGAATCTAAATATTTAGGATTAAGACCATTTTTTTTTATTTTTGAAATATCCTCACTATTTCTAACATACCAGTTTACTTTTCTTTTGTTTTCTGTGAGAATTTTAATTAAAGCAGTTGCCCAACTTCCACTTCCTAAAACTCCCACTTTCCAGCTCAGATTATAATTAATGACCTCTATTCCATTTTCAATTTTTTTTAACATATAAATAAGTTTTGACTAATTTATTAGACATACTAAAAGTCCAAGTCCGTAAAAAATAATTATTCTTAGAAATTTCTTTCTGCTATCTCCGCTGTTATTGTGATATTTCCAACCTAAAAATATCAGAAAAACTGAGCCAAAATAAATAATTTGTTTTTTAAAATTTAACAAACCAAAATCCTTTGAAAATAGCAATAATAGTGAAAGAAACAACTGTATTAATGAAGCTACTAACCCAAATGTAAAATATCTTAAATGATTGTGGTTATAAATTTTTTTAAAAAAAAAACCAAAAATTGAGATAACAAATATTAAGGTTAAAATAATTTTGACAAAATTTGACCAAAAATTAATTATATATTCAAACATTGATTGTTAATATTTGATTTTACTTTATAAGTCAAATTTGATACCCTGAGCAAGAGGAAGTTCCGAGGAATAATTAATTGTATTTGTTTGTCTTCTCATATAAACCTTCCATGCGTCTGAACCGCTCTCTCTTCCACCTCCTGTATCTTTTTCACCTCCAAAAGCCCCTCCAATTTCAGCTCCCGAAGTCCCGATATTTACATTTGCAATACCACAATCACTTCCCCAGTGGGATAAGAAAGTTTCTGCCTCAAGAAGATTTTGAGTCATTATAGCAGAAGATAAACCTTGTTTAACATTGTTTTGAATGTCAATTGCGTTTTGAACATTTCCAGAGTATTTAATTACATATAAAAGTGGTGCAAATGTTTCTGTTTGAACTACCGATGCATCAGCACTTATTTCAGCTATCGATGGAGAAACATAACAACCACTTTCGTAACCTACCCCAGAAAGTGGACCTCCTTTAATTATCCAATTAGCTCCATCTTTTTCAGCAAGATGAATTGCATTAATATATTGATTGACAGATTTTTTATCAATTAGTGGTCCCATGTGATTTTTTGTATCTAACGGATCCCCTATTTTGATTTGTTCATAAGCTTTTTTTAGAGCTTCTATCATAGAATCGTAAATATCTTCATGTAAAATTAAACGACGAGTTGAGGTACATCTTTGTCCACAGGTTCCGATTGCTCCAAATACAGCACCAATTATCGTCATTTTAATATCGGCATTTGGAGTTATTATAATAGCATTATTGCCTCCAAGTTCTAGTAAAGTTTTACCTAAGCGTCTTCCAACAGTTTCACTTACTTTTCTTCCCATCTCAGTTGAGCCAGTAGCTGAAATAAGTGGAATTCTATTATCAGAAGACAACCATTCCCCAATTTTAGCATCTCCATTTACTAAACATGATATTCCTTCTGGCATTTGATTCTCTCTTAAAACTCTTTCAATAATTTTTTGGCATGCAATACTGCAAAGCGGTGTCTTTTCACTTGGTTTCCAAAGACAAACATCTCCACATATCCATGCTAAAGCCACATTCCAGCTCCAAACTGCAACAGGAAAATTAAAAGCTGAAATAATCCCAACTACCCCTATTGGGTGGTATTGTTCATACATCCTGTGTAAAGGTCTCTCAGAGTGCATAGTAAGACCATGGAGCTGCCTAGATAGGCCTACGGCGAACTCACAGATATCAATCATTTCCTGAACCTCTCCAAGACCTTCCTGATATGATTTTCCCATTTCATATGAAACTAACTTTCCTAAGTTTTCTTTTTGAATTCTTAATGCATCTCCAAACTGCCTTACCAAATCTCCACGTTTTGGTGCTGGTATTTTTTTAAAGATTTGAAATGCATTTTCCGCACTTTCTATTATCTTTTCATAGTCTTCAACACTCGCGCCTGCAACTTCAGGCATCGACAACCCATCAACAGGTGAGTTAGTGTAAATAATTTCTCCCGATCCAATCCAATTGGTGCCAGTACTGCAACCTAGTTGGCTATTTTCAATTCCCAAGGATGCCAAAACTTTTAAGATATTTTTATTCATAATGATTAACTTAAATGAGATTCAAAGTTAGTACTATTTAAAAAAAGTTAGTATTAAAAAAATATTTATTACGTTTGAATAATAAACATATTAAAGTCATGAACTATAAGCTATTACTTCTTTTACTTTCATTTTATTCGTGTAACTCTTCTAAAAACGACACAAATACCCAGATATATTCAATTGTTATTCATGGAGGAGCTGGAACTATTTTGAAAAAAAATATGTCTCAAGAAATGGAAATTAAATATCTAAATAAGTTAGAAGAAGCAATTGGTGTTGGGTATAAAATTTTAGAAGCTGGAGGATCAAGTCAAGAAGCTGTTGAGAAAACAATAAATATAATGGAGAACTCTATACTCTTTAATGCAGGAAAAGGAGCAGTTTTAAATTTTGATGGAAATGTGGAGCTTGATGCTTCATTTATGAATGGGTTAACTCTAAACGCTGGTGCTGTTTCAGGAGCTTCAAAAATAAAAAATCCTATTTCTGCTGCAATAGCAGTTATGGAGAACTCCCCTCATGTCATGTTGTCTGGGGACGGAGCCGATGAATTTGCCTTAAGTCAAAAACTGGAGTTAGAACCAAATAGTTATTTTATAACAGAGCGCAGACTTAAGTCTTTAAAAAAAGTTAAATCTAGACAAACTTCAGCTTCGATAGATGATAAAGAATATTTGTTATCTCAAAAATATGGAACTGTAGGATGTGTTGCACTTGATCAAAATGGAAATATTTCATCAGGAACATCTACTGGAGGTATGACAAACAAAAAATGGAATCGAATTGGAGATGCCCCTATAATTGGAGCAGGAACATATGCGAATAATAAAACTTGTGGTGTTTCTGCCACTGGTTGGGGAGAGTTTTTTATTCGTTCAGTAGTTGCATATGACATCTCAGCTTTAATGGAATATAAGGGTATTTCAGTTGAAGAGTCGGCAAGAATTGTTATACATGAAAAAGTAGCAAAATTGGGGGGTAATGGAGGAGTTATCGCGCTTGATAATCAAGGAAACGTAGCTATGGAAATGAATACTGAAGGAATGTATAGAGCTCATATGGATTCAAAAGGGAACAAGACAATCAAAATTTATGCAGAAAAATAATTTTATAATTGGGAATTATAGTATTTTATTTCACCTGTAACTTCTCTACCTAACCATTTTGGTTTTGGGAAGATTGAATTAATTGAATTTAATTCAATCTCTGCAACTATGAGTCCTTTGTGCTTTCCTTTAAAAACATCAACTTCATAAATAAATCCTTTTTTCGGTATTATATATCTAGTTTTTTTTATGGGGTCAGCAATACACATATTCATAAGTTGAGCTGCATCTTTAAATGAAATTTCATTTTCGACCTCTATTCTGCTGGTCCCATTATCAAAAGTTTCACCTTTAATTGTTAAAAAAGCTTTATTGTTTATAATTCTTACCCTAACTGTTCTTTGAGGATCTATAGATAAATAACCTTGCTCGATTGATTCCTCATTAACACTCTCTTTTATGAAATTGAGATTTTTAACTAAAAATTTACGTTCAATTTCAATAGCCATAATTAAAAAATTATATTTCTGTAACTCTCAATGTATTTACCATTCCTTTAGTTTTAACTGGCATTGCAGTTAAGTTAATTAAGAAATCACCTTTAGATACGTATTTGAATTTTTGTGCCACTTTATTTATTTCTTCAACTGTATTATCGGTACTGTCATAATTATCATAGAAAAAAGATTTGACTCCCCAGAGCAAACTTAGCTGACTTAAAATCCTTCTATTTGAAGTAAAAACTAATATGTTAGACATAGGTCTCCAGGCTGATATTTGAAAGGCAGTGTATCCACTATTTGTTAATGTACATATTGCCTTTGCCTTAATTTCATTTGCCATAACAGCTGCATGATAGCAGATCGATTTAGTTACATACCTATTTGTTTTAATTTTAGGTGGAAGACTTGGCACACGAATAAGATCAGACCCTTCAACACTAAGAAGTATTGAACTCATTGATTTAATTACTTCTACTGGAAACTTCCCAACTGAAGTCTCACCGGAGAGCATTACGGCATCTGCACCATCCATTACAGAATTAGCCACGTCATTTACCTCAGCTCTAGTGGCAGTTCTACTCTCTATCATTGTCTCCATCATTTGAGTCGCAATAATAACTGGAATTCTTGCTTTTTTAGCTTCTAATACAAGTTTTTTTTGAATTAATGGAACCTGGGCAGCAGGAATTTCTACCCCTAAATCACCTCTAGCAACCATAAGTCCATCACTATTATTAATTATTTCAGAAATATTTTTTATTGCTTCAGGTTTTTCAATTTTTGAAATAATTGGAATTTTATAGTCAGAATACTTTTCAATTAATTTCTTTAGCTCAATTATGTCTTCTTTTTTTCTAACGAATGATAAAGCAATCCAGTCAACATTTTGTTTTATGGCAAAAATTGCATCTTCAATATCTTTTTTTGTTAGTGCTGGAAGTGAAATTAAAGTGTTGGGTAAGTTTACACCTTTATTCGATTTAAGTTGCCCACCCTGAATAACTTTAGCAGTTACTAGATTTGTATTATCGGTACTTAGTATTTTAAAAATCAACTTTCCATCATCTAATAAAATAATATCTCCAATATTTACATCAGAGGCAAAATATTTGTAGGCCATGTAAACTTTAGTGGAATTACCTTTAAAAGGTTTTGAGCTAGAAAAGTTAATTATTTGACCTTCTTTAACCACAGAGTTATTTTCAATTTCACCGATTCGTAGTTTCGGTCCTTGGAGATCTGCTAAAACAGAAACATGTATTTGAAGTTCCTCACTAATCTCTCTTATTAAAGAAATACTTTTTGAAGCACCTATATAATCAGAATGAGAAAAATTAATTCTAAAAACATCAACGCCCTCTTCAATCATTTTTTTCATTGTTTCTGGAGAATCTGATGCGGGACCTAACGTAGCAACTATCTTAGTTTTTTTTGATTTTAACATTAATCAAGTATTAAATTAAAATTTGATTTAACAATAGTGTTGTCAACAATATAAGACAAGACTAACTGAGGCAATTTGTTTAATGTCTTAATTGTATGATTTATATCTAGACCGTGTTTTATCTTTATAAGATAATCAACATCTGGAAGAGAGTCCAACAAAGATACTTTTTTTGTTTCTGACAGATTAAATAAAGAATTAGTTTTAATGTCACTCCTAAAATCAATAAATTTTTTATTTGAAATTAAACTACAATTAATCCCTTTAATTAAATTCTCCCATTGAAATATTTCAAAAGTTGCATTTTTGTATAAAATGATTTTTTCATCTCTTGTAAAGTTAGCTCTCAGATTTTTATTTAAAATAAAAGCCATTGAATAATCGGGTAAACTTGTATGTACAGCTATTAAGAAATACTCTTCAACTATTTCATCAATAAGAAAGTATTTTTTATTCATTACTTCTGAACTTATATTTCAAAGCATTGTATGCTCTTTTTGAGGCTTTTTCCTCAGATTTTTTTTTTGATACTCCTCCTGCCTTAGAAACTTGCTTATTATCCAAAAAAAGAATTGAAGAAAAATTTATTTTGGGATTTAACCCTTCATCTTTTGTTGTTTTAAAAATAAGTTTTGTTTTATTTTTTTGAGACCATTCAATAAGTGTTCCTTTATAACTTATTATTGATGAATCTATGGTATCAAAATTTATATAATAGTCAATAATTTTATTTAAAATAAAATTTTTACATTTCTCAAAACCTCTATCTAAATAAATTGCCCCAATTAATGATTCTAACATGTTACCATGAATATCATCCTTTGAATCTTTTATGAAATGATTGCTGTCAATAAATCTATGGAGTCCAAGAGAATATCCAATTTTATTTAAGCTTTCCCTGTTTACAATTTTAGAACGAAGTTTTGTAAGGTCTCCCTCTTGGGAATTTGGAAAATTAATATATAAATGATCAGAGATAATAGTCCCTAGGATCGAGTCTCCCAGGAATTCAAGTCTTTCATAATTAATATTCAAACCATCCTTATCTCGAATATTTTTCGATTTATGAGTAAATGCAATTTTAAAAATTGATATATTTTTTGGACTAAAGCCAAGAATAATTTTTAATTCAGAAGAAAGAGTACATTTAGGATCTTTGTTTTTATTAAAAATTCGATCCAGGTTAAACACGATTATGAATTCAATTTTTTAAATAAAAGACAAGCATTGTGACCACCAAATCCAAAAGTATTTGACATTGCATTATCAATATTTCTTTTTTGTGATTTTCCAAAAGTAAAATTTAATTTTGAATCAATTTTTTCGTCAAAATTTTCGTGATTTATTGTAGGAGGCACAATATTTTCTTTAATTGACATAATGCAAGCAATTGCTTCAATAGCTCCTGCTGCTCCAAGAAGATGACCTGTCATCGATTTAGTTGAATTAATATTAATATCATAAGCATGATCGCCAAAAACCTCTTTTACGGCTTTGATCTCGGCAATATCTCCAAGTTGGGTTGATGTTCCGTGTACATTAATCAAGTCTAGATCTTGTGGCTCACAATTTGAATCTTTAAGACAATTT
This sequence comes from uncultured Flavobacteriaceae bacterium, assembly GCA_964432535.1. Classification (GTDB taxonomy): domain Bacteria; phylum Bacteroidota; class Bacteroidia; order Flavobacteriales; family Flavobacteriaceae; genus Marivariicella. The sequence continues at coordinate 81,220 of CAYSNJ010000005.1, forward strand.
CTCATAACCTTTATTGCACCTAGACCTTCTGGATGAGGTGCTGTTATATGGTGAGCATCTGCTGAAAGACCTCCACCAGCAAGTTCAGCATATATCTTTGCACCCCTAGCAATAGCGTGTTCGTATTCTTCAAGAACCAATGATCCTGCACCTTCTCCCAAAACAAAACCATCTCTATTTTTATCAAAAGGACGTGAAGCTTTGGCAGGTTCATCATTTTGTTTAGACAGAGCATGTAAAGCATTAAATCCACCAATTCCAGCTATAGTAACGCCCGCTTCAGAACCCCCCGCAATCATTATATCTGCATAACCTAATCTGATGTAATTAAGAGCGTCAATAATAGCGTTGGAAGAAGATGCACAAGCTGATACTGTAGCAAAATTAGGTCCCATGAAACCATATTTGATAGAAATCATACCTGAAGCGATATCTGGAATGAATTTAGGGATAAAGTAAGGATTAAAGCGAGGAGTTCCGTCGCCTTTCTGAAATTCAATTACCTCGTTTTGAAAGGTCTCAAGACCGCCTATTCCTGAACCCCAAATTACTCCTATTTGATCCTTATCTTCTTTATTTAGATCCAAACCTGAATCAATAACTGCTTCTTCAGTCGAAACTAGGGCATATTGAGTAAATCTATCGTATTTTCTAATATCTTTTTTCTCAAAAAAATTGAGAGGATCGAAACCCTTTAGCTCACATGCAAATTTGGTTTTAAATTTTGAAGCATCAAAATAAGTTATGGGCGCAGCACCACTTTGTCCTGTTATTAAACCATTCCAATAATCATCAAGGGTATTTCCAATAGGAGTAAGTGCACCCAATCCAGTAACAACTACACGTCTTGACTTCATTAAAATATGGATTTATTTTGCCTGCTCTATAAATTGAATTGCTTGACCAACGGTTGCGATATTTTCTGCTTGGTCGTCTGGAATTTGAATATCAAATTCTTTTTCGAACTCCATAATTAGTTCAACTGTGTCCAAGGAATCAGCCCCTAGATCGTTTGTAAAATTTGCTTCAGCTACAACTTCGTTTTCATCAACACCTAATTTGTCAACTATTATAGCTTTAACCCTTGAAGAAATGTCAGACATAATTTTTATTTTAAATTTGTAACAGCAAAAATAAAAAACTTTAGTCTAATACTTGGGTTTCTTTAATAAAATGTCAAGTTTGTGTAATAATATGGGAAAATTTAATGCTCGTTGCACCAAAATGTTTAAAATTTATGAATTCAAAAATCAAAAAAATTACTCTTTTAGCGTCAGGAAATGGATCAAATGTTGAAAACATTATAAAATTCTTTGATAAAAACCCTATGATTGAGGTAGTTTTAGTTGCAGGAAACAAAAGGGATGCAAAAGTATTTGAAAGAGTTAAGCAATATAAAATTGACACCTTTATTTTTAATAAATACAATTTCAACGAAAATTTTATTGATATTTTAGACAAATATGAAACAGATCTAATAGTTTTAGCAGGTTTTTTATGGAAAATTCCAAAATCTTTAATTAATAGATATAAGAATAAGATTATTAATATTCACCCTTCTCTACTCCCTCTTTATGGAGGAAAGGGAATGTATGGCATGAATGTTCACAAAGCTGTTATAAGTAATAAAGAAAAGAAAACTGGAATATCAATACATGAAGTTAATGAAGATTATGACAAAGGAAAAATAATTTTTCAAGCTAAAATTTTAGTTTTACCTGAGGACACAATAGAAAGTTTAGCGTCAAGAGTCCAAGATCTTGAAAAAAAACATTTTCCTAATATTATCAAGGAATTTTTGTTAAAAATTAAATGAAAGAAATTCAAATTTATACAGACGGATCTTCAAGAGGTAACCCGGGCCCCGGTGGATATGGCGTTATTTTACAATCCACTGAACTTACTAAGGAACTTTCAGGTGGATTTAAAAAAACGACGAATAATAGAATGGAGCTTCTGGGTGTAATTACTGGTCTTGAAGCATTAAAAAACAAACCATCTAATGTTGTTGTGTTTTCTGATTCAAAGTATGTTATCGATCCCGTTATTAAAAAGTGGTTGTTTAATTGGGAGAAAAAAAATTTTAAGGATAAGAAAAATAAAGATTTGTGGAAAAGATTTCTTGACGTTTACAGAAAACATAATGTAAAATTTACCTGGGTTAAGGGCCATAGTAATCATTTGCAAAATGAGAGATGTGATTACTTAGCAGTTAAAGCAGCTTTGGGAAAAAAACTCAAAGTTGATGAGTTTTATGAAAATTTACAAAATGCTAAATAAACTTCGTTACGAACTGAACTAAGTTTTCTACTTTTGTTCAATGAGAAGTAAATTATTAGTTGTAGGAACAATGGCATATGATGCTATTGAGACTCCTTTTGGAAAAGTTGACAATATTTTGGGAGGAGCAGCAACATATATTGCTTTCGCTGCATCAAATTTTAAAATTAAAATTGGCCTTGTATCTGTTGTTGGAGACGATTTTAATTCTAATGATTTAAAATTATTAACTGAAAGAAATATTGATTTATCTGGGGTTGAAGTTGTTAAAGGTGGAAAAACTTTCTTTTGGAAGGGTAAATATCATAATGACATTAATAAAAGAGACACCTTAGATACACAATTAAACGTTTTAGAAAACTTCAAACCTAAAGTCCCAAAAACTTGGAAAAAGTCAAATATTCTTCTCCTAGGCAATCTTCATCCAGCAGTTCAATTATCAGCTTTAAACCAAATGAATATAAAGCCTGATTTGATTATCCTTGATTCAATGAATTTTTGGATGGATAACTTTCGTTCAGCTTTAGATGATGTAATTAGTAAAATTGATTTATTGTGTATTAATGACGAGGAGGCTCTTCAATTAACTGGAAAAACTTCTATCAAAAATGCAGCTGATGCAATTCAAATTTTGGGTCCAAAATATGTTATTGTCAAAAAAGGTGAACACGGTGCAATGCTGTTTCATAAAGAAGAGGTTTTTATTGTTCCAGCATTTCCATTAAAAGAAGTCAAAGATCCTACCGGTGCCGGAGATAGTTTTGCAGGAGGCTTTGCAGGATATATTGCACAAAATTCAAATACATCTTTTGAAAGCATGAAAAAAGCATTAGTATATGCTTCTGCGATGGCATCTTTTACTGTTGAAGAATTTGGAACAGAAAACTTACAAAATGTCAATAAACTAAATTTGGAAAAACGATTTAAAAGAATCGTAAACCTAACAAAACTAGATTCAGAATCTATAAATTCAGACTAACTTATGAGTGATGCTATAAAACACGAATGTGGAATCGCCTTAATTCATTTAAAAAAACCATTAAGTTATTTTAAGGAAAAACATGGTACAGCTTTATATGGAATAAATAAGATGTATCTGATGATGGAAAAACAGCATAATAGAGGGCAGGATGGTGCTGGTTTTGCTAGTATAAAATTAGATCTTCCTCCAGGACAGAGATATATAAGCCGTGTAAGATCAAATGACAACGAACCCATTCAAGATATCTTTAAGAAGATTAATGAGAGAATTATTACAGAATTAAAGTTGTATCCAGATTTGTTAGATAAGCCTGAAGAGTTAAAGCAGAGAGTTCCATATCTTGGGGAAATAATGCTAGGTCATGTTAGGTATGGTACTTTTGGAAACAATACACTCGAGAGTGTACATCCTTTTTTAAGACAAAATAACTGGAAACACAGGAATTTAATTATTGCTGGGAATTTCAATATGACAAATGTTTCTGAATTATTTGACAACCTAGTTGAGCTTGGTCAGCACCCAAAAGAGAGAGCAGATACGATTACAGTAATGGAAAAAATTGGGCATTTTCTAGATTATGCAGTTGCAAAAATATATAAGAAATTAAAAAAAGATGGTTATTCTAAAGCGGAAGCAACTCCGCAAATTGCATCCAAGCTAGATATGTCTAAAGTATTAACTAAAGCTTCAAAGAATTGGGACGGTGGATATGCGATAGCAGGAATGTTAGGTCATGGAGACACTTTTGTTCTTAGAGACCCTGCAGGTATTAGACCAGCATTTTTCTACGAAGATGATGAAATTGTAGCTGTTGCATCTGAGAGACCTGTGATTCAAACTGTTTTCAATGTTCCTTTTGAGAAGGTTAGGGAGTTAAAACCAGGACATGCTATAATTACTAAGAAAGGTGAGGATTCAAAAATCATAAAAATACTAAACGAATTACCAAAAAAATCGTGTTCATTTGAAAGAATCTATTTCTCAAGAGGTAGCGATGCTGAAATTTATAGAGAAAGAAAAACATTGGGTAGAAAAATATTTCCAGATGTTTTAAAAATTATTAATAGTGATTTTATAAACACAGTGTTTTCCTTTATTCCAAATACTGCTGAAACCTCTTTTTACGGAATGATAGATGCTGCTCAAGAGCACATAAAGAATATGCTTTTGGATGCAATTTCAGATGAATCAAGTAGAAATATTAAGTTTTTAAAACCGCTTGTTTCGCTTAAACCAAGAATTGAAAAAATTGCCATCAAAGATGCTAAATTAAGAACATTTATAACTGAAGATTCAAGTAGAGACGATTTAGTAGCTCATGTTTATGATATAACCTATGGAATTGTTAAGCCAACGGATAACCTAGTTATTATTGATGACAGCATTGTTAGAGGAACAACTCTTGAGAAAAGTATACTTAGAATGCTAGATCGACTAGAGCCAAAAAAAATAGTTATAGTTTCGAGTGCCCCCCAAATTCGATATCCAGATTGCTATGGGATAGACATGGCGAAATTAGAGGACTTCATTGCTTTTAAGGCTGCAGTTGCACTTCATGAAGACAATGGGTCAAAGGATAGTGTTTTAGATGCAATATATAAAAAGTGTAAAAATGCAGTAGAGAATAATTCCCAGGAATCAAAAAACTTTGTTAAAGAACTATACAAACCATTTAGTGCAGATCAAATTTCTAATAAAATTGCGAAATTGCTTTCAGCTAGTGGTATAAAGTCAGAGCTTAAAATTATTTTTCAATCAATTGAGAACCTTCATTTAGCTTGCCCAGATCATCTAGGTGACTGGTATTTCTCAGGAGACTATCCTACCCCCGGAGGAAATAAGGTTGTAAACAAGGCTTTTATTAACTTCTATGAAGGCAAATCTAGAAGAGCGTATTAAAATTGCAGTATTACGACTTTAGCTCATACAATTTTGAAACATTTTTCCAATTAACAACATTAAAAAAAGCGTTAATATAATCTGGTCTCCTGTTTTGATAATTTAAATAGTACGCATGCTCCCATACGTCAAGACCTAAAATAGGATAACCTCCACATCCAACACCCGGCATTAAAGGGTTATCTTGATTGGGTGATGAGCAAATTTCAACTTTTCCACCAGGATGGACACATAACCAAGCCCAACCAGATCCAAAACGAGTAGCTGCAGCTTTTGAAAATCTTTCTTTAAGTGAGTCAAATGAACCAAAACTGGAAACAATAGCATCTAATAATTTTCCTTTAGGCAAACCACCTCCACTTGGACTCATACTTTCCCAAAATAAACAGTGGTTATAATATCCACCTCCATTGTTTCTGAGAGCAGCATTATTCATATCAATATTTTGAAGAATTTCTTCAATAGATTTATTCTCAAGATCACTTCCTAAAACTGAATTATTAAGATTTGTAGTATATCCATTGTGATGTTTACCGTGATGTATTTCCATTGTTTTTTTATCAATGTTTGGTTCTAAAGCATCATATGAATATGGTAAATTTGGGAGTGTAAAAGACATTGTTTTAATTTTTAATTATTCACAAAAATATGTTTTCTTTTTCTTATTTGCATTTTTTTGACCTAAATAAACACTTACATTTATATGTTATTTAATAATAAATGGTAAAACCAACCTTTAATTTAATAAATGCCTCTGCTGGATCAGGAAAAACATATTCTCTTGTTTTTAACTATCTACTACAATTACTCTCAAATTCAAAAGATGATCATTTTAGAAGTCTTTTAGCTTTAACCTTTACGAATAAAGCAGTCAATGAAATGAAAACCAGAATTGTTAAAACTTTATTTGACTTCACCAAAGAAGATCATTCCGAAATGAGATATGAAATTTCTAAAAAATTGAATATTGAGGAATCACAACTTCGTAAAAAGTCAGACAGAGTTTTAAAAAATATATTATACGATTATGCAGGTTTTGACATTCTAACTCTTGATACTTTTACACATAGAATAGTTAGAACATTTGCATTAGATCTTAAATTGCCCAAATCTTTTGAGGTCATTATTGATCAAGATGAAATATTGAAAGAATTGGTACAAATTATTATTGATCAAGTTGGAGTTGAAGAAGAAATAACAAAGTCGCTAGTTGATTTTGTTCATTATAAAATTGATAACGGCAATAAGGAATCTATAAATGAAGGTTTACTTGGAGTAGCTAGACTTATTTTGAATGAAAATGATAGAGATTTTCTAAAAAAGATAAAAAATACTTCACTAAAAGATTTTAGAGAAACTCAAAAAATATTAAAAAAAATAAAACATAAAGAATCTGAAAAAGCAAACCTAATTGCTGTTGATATACTAGAAAAAATTTTTGCACAAGGACTTGATAAATCTATTTTTTCTCGAGGTTCTGTAATTAGACATTTTTCTTCAATATCTAAAAATGAGTTTCAAGGAATTTATTCAAATAATTTAGAAAAAAATCTTTCCGAAGGAACTAAAGTTGTTAAGACTACTGGTAATCCTAAGGAATTAATTAGCAAAGCAGAAAATATGATTCCTGAAATTCATCAATCATATTTATTAGCTAAAAAACACATTTTAATGTATAATTTGATCCATGAACTTAGTTTACAATGGACTCCTCTTTCACTTATGTCTGAATTGGAAAAGCTTTTAACCAGATATCAGATTGAAGAAAAAAAAATGTTAATTGGTCAGTTTAACGAAAAAATATCTGAAGTAGTAAAGGGTCATGATGCTCCTTTCATATATGAGCGAATTGGGGAAAAGTATAAGCATTTTTTTATTGATGAATTTCAAGACACATCAAGACTTCAGTGGGAAAATTTAAAACCGCTACTTAAACATGCTTTGGATAGTCAAGATTCTAAAGGTGATTTCGGTTCAGTTTTTGTAGTTGGTGATCCTAAACAGGCAATTTATAGATGGCGTGGTGGAGATGTTCATATGTTTTTAGAGTTATTGGGTTCAGAAAATTTTAACCAAACTCCTGTTAAGACTAATTTATTACCAACAAATTATAGAAGTCAAGACAACATAGTTGAATTTAATAACTTTTTTATTAAAGGGGCACTAAACTCAATTTCTGACTTGAACTATCGTTCGTTTTATGAAAAGTCATTTCATCAAAAAAAGAATAATTTTCCTGGAGGAAAAGTAGAAATTAATTTTGCTGAGAATAAAAATGATTTAGTTCATATTGAAAAAACTATAGCTGGTCTTTTTCAAGCCAAAGAGATTGGTTTTTCTTGGGGTTCAATGGCAATCTTAGTTAGAAAGAAAAAGCAAGCAATAACAATTTTTGAATCAATTTCAAAGACTGAAATTCCAATTGTTTCAACTGAATCGCTCTTGCTTAAAAATTCATCCTCAATAAAGCTTATTATTTCTGTTTTAAACTTAAATATTCAACCTGAGAACTCAATCGAAAGAATTAATATATGTAGATATTTTATTATAAAAAACAACGATGATGAGAATTCTCATGAAATTTTTAAAGAAGCCCTAAAAGGATCTTTAATTGATTTTTCAAGTTTTTTATCACTAAGATTCAAATATTCATTCGATGTAAAAGCAATCATAAACCTAAATTTTTATGAATTAATTGAAACTCTGATTTCCAGTTTAGGCTTATTAAATAATTTTGACACTTACCTTGAATTCTTTTTGGATTATTGTATGGATTTCTCTAAAAAATCGAAAAGTAATATTTATAATTTTTTAAATAAATGGGAAAAGGATTCTGAAAAACTAACTATACCACTCCCTGAAGACAATCATGCTGTTAGTATTATGACCATTCATGTTGCCAAAGGTTTAGAATTTCCTTTTGTAATATTACCCTTTTTTTATTCAGATTTTCAACCTGATTCTAGACTTAAAAGACAAGCATGGTATCCGATTAAATTTAAAGATACTAAGTTAGATTATGGTAGAATTAATTTTTCTTCAAGACTAGAAAGTTATGGTATAGAAGGTAAAGAGATTTCAGACAATGACAAGAGAGAAAATGAGCTGGATGCCTTTAACACCCTTTACGTTGCTTTAACCAGAGCATCAAGAAAAATGTTGATAATAACAACACTACTTGAAAAACCAAAAATTAATAAAAATTATGCACAACTATTTATTGATTTTGTAGAAAATCAAAATTTCATTCCTAGTACTGACAAGCCTTTTGTTTTTGGATCAGAAACTATAAAGTATCAAGAAAGTAATTATAACAATTTACAATATCAAATCCTTAAACCCAAAATAGACTATAATTGGAAGAACCTTATAAAAAATCGAACTGATTGTAAAATAACGGAGAGTTCTTTAAAGGGTATTTCAATTCATAAAGTTTTATCAAAAGTTAGATTTGAGTCTGACATAGAAAATGCAATTGAAGCATCCTTTCAAGAGGGAGTTTTTAACACTATTGATAAAGGCTTTTATATTGAATTATTGAAAAAAATTGTATATCATAAAGATTTAAATTTCATATTTAAACAAGGTAATATTGTCCATAATGAAAAAGAAATTCTCATACCTAAGTCTTTAAGTGTAAGAATTGATAAAATAGTTTTAACTGAAACATGCTGTTTTATAATTGATTATAAGTCAGGCGAACCCAAAAAGGAAGACAAAAAACAGGTATTAAATTATTCGAAACTCATAAGTTCAATGGTAAATTTACCAATAGAAATATTACTCGTTTATATCAAAGACGAAGTCAAAGTTGAAAAAATTACAAATGATTAAAATCAAGTCCTTAAATGATTAACTTTTTAGATTTTGTATCCGAAAATATTATAAACGAGAATCGAGATTTCCATGATATAAAGATAATTGTGCCAAGTAACAGAGCTTCTTTATTTTTAAGAAATAATTTAATTCAAAAAATAAAAAAGCCAGTAATTTCCCCCCAAATTATTAGTATATCTGAATTCATTAATGAGCTTTCTTCGGTAGTTAAAATAGAAAATACATCGGTTGTATTTGAAATGTACATAATTTACACAAAAATAATACCTAAAAATGATCAACAAAGTTTTGATGAGTTTATGGGGTGGGCTCAAGTTTTGATTAATGATTTTAATTTAATAGACAGCTACTTAGTTGATGCAAAGGCCATTTTCTCAACATTAGAGTCTGCTCAGAAGATAAATGAATGGGCTCAATCAGATTATTTAGATTCAGCAAAGAGTAAAAATATTAATTTTTGGAAAAACAACTCCTCCCTATACTATTCTTTATATAAAAAACTTATTAAAAAAGGAGTCGGAACAATTGGAATGCAGTTTAGAGAAGCAATTAAAAATCTGGAGGTATACATATCACAAAATAAAAAATTTCATTATTTTATTGGTTTTAATATGTTGAATACCGCTGAAAGCAACATTATACAAGAATTTATATCTCAAAAAAAAGGTAAGGTTTTATGGGACTTGGATAAAGAGTTTTTTGAAGACAAAAATCATCCAGCTGGAAAATTTATCAGATCATATTATAAAGAATGGAGGTGTTTAATAAATCAATATCCTGAGGGATTATCATCCAATTTCCAAAAGGATAAAAAATTCAATTTTGTTGAAACGTCAAATAAAATTGCTCAGGCAAAATATGTTGGTCAAATAATTAACAAAGACAAAGATTTTAATCCTACTATAAAAAAAGGGATAGTCTTGGGAGATGATGAGATTCTTTCTCCTGTTTTGTCTGGAATAAGTATTGACAAAAGTAAATGGAATGTTACGATGGGATTATCTATTCAAAACTTTTCTTCAATTTCTTTTTTGGATATGATTTTTCAAATGCATATAAATGCTGTTGAAGGAAATTATTTTTTTGAAGATGTTTTTTCAATACTGAAAGACAACATAGTAATACACGAACTTAATAAGGAAAAATTTGATTTAGTAGGGTTGATTAAAAATCTTGAAAATTCTAATCATACTATTTTCTCTTGTCAAAACCTCTATTCAGATCAAACATCCTTTCAATATATTTTATTCCGACCTATAGTCTCGTCCTTTGATTTACTTGAAAAAATAAAAACTTTAATTATATATCTCGAGGAAGAAAACAATGTTATCAATGGTCAATCAACTATGGGGTTATTTAACATAATTAAAATAATTATCTCGAAAATTTTAGAGTATTCAGATCGTATTACAGACATTCCACTTAAGGTTTTATTTTTATTGTATCAGGAATCTTTAAAAGAACAAAAATTAAATTTTTCTGGCGACTCAGGCTCACAAATACAGATAATGACGCTTCCTGAAACAAGATTAATTGACTTTGACTCGGTAATATTAACAAACGTTAACGAAGGTATATTGCCTAAAGGAAAAAATAATGATAGTTTTTTGCCTTTTGATTTAAAAAAATATTTTAAACTCCCAACTTTTTTAGAACAAGATGCTAAATATGCTTATCAATTTTACAGGCTAATTCAAAATAGCACCAATGTCTACCTGTTATATAGTATAAGTGATAAAGGGCTTGGTGGATCAGAGAAAAGTAGATTTATTTATCAATTAGAATATTTTGCAAAGTTAAATCACGAATTAAAATTCATTAAGGTTAAATCATTTTTTAAAAACACCCCTTCATTTAAAGTTGAAAAATCTAACGATATAATAAATATTTTAAAGACAATAGTAAAAAAAGGACTTTCTCCATCAGTCATAACTAGTTTCATGATAAATCCTTTAAACTTTTATTATAACCGTATACTAAAGATTAAAGAGGGAGGCAAATTATCTCCAGTAATAGAACCGAGGGACAAGGGGAATATAGTTCACGAAACATTGGAAGATCTATACAAACCATACCTATCCAAAGAGCTTACAGTTAAAAACTATCAGGAAATTCTAATTAATCTACCAACTGTTTTAGATAAAAAGTGTAAATTAATTTATGGTGGAAATCCAGAAAGAAAAGGGCATAACTTTTTAATTTATGAAGAATTAAAAAAACAATGTGAAGAATTTTTGAAAACTGAAAAATCATTAGTAAAAAAAGGGAATAAATTAAAGATTTTATCATTAGAGAAAAAAATTGAATATTTATTAGAGTTCAAAGAATTAAAATTTCCAGTCAAAATAATCGGAACAATAGACCGGGTTGATGAATGGAATGGAGAATTAAGAATTTCAGATTATAAGACTGGTTCAGTTAAAAAAGACAAGTTAAAATTTTATTCAAATTTTACTTTTGAAGATCTTAATTTCGAAAAAAGTTTAGATTACGCCCCCCTTTTTCAGTTATTACTTTACTCATATGTATACTTTAAACAGAATTCTTGTAAGACAATTAGGGCCGGAATAATTCCAATAAAAAATCCAAATGATTATTTTTATTTGGTTACTACATCCGCTATTAAAGAAAATAAAAATTTATTAAGCTTTGACACTTTTAAACAATTTGAAATTGAATTAATAGCTGTAATAAAAAAATTATTCAACGAAAAGACACCATTCATGGCCAATGATTCAAAATAATTTTTTATAATAGCGTTATATTCCATTAATTATGGCTGAAAAAGAAGATTTTGATAAAATAGACTCCAATAAAGACGGAGTTATCTCAGAGGATGAATTTGCAAACGCATCAAAATCTGCTGGAGTAGAAAAACAAAAGCTTAATTGGTTTTTGCGTCTATTAACTCTTGGTGATCGTTTTTCATTGGGGGATTTTTTTGATCGAGCAAAAAAAGGATTTGTAGAATTTTTAATAGTATTTTTTGGTGTTTTAGTTTCTTTTGGAGTAGAACAAAAAGGAGATGATTTTGAGGATCGTGAATGGAATATTGAAAACTTACATAATCTCAAAGCGGAAATGGATTCCATAAAGGTATATACAACTGGTTTTCAGGATCAATATGATTATATAATAGGTGAGTATCAAGACCTTTATGATAATTGGGATAGAGATAAGAAAACTAATTTTATATGGATTTACGGAAAAAATGATTATGAATTTCCTTTAAAACTATACACGAACCGAAATCCTTTTAATCCCCCAAGAGTAGTATATGACGCAATAAAACTAGATGGAACATTTCGTTTTTTGGGATCTGAAATCGGCCAATCAGTTTATAAAACTTATGAAGGATTGGAACTTAAATATTTAAAAATAAATACTGACAAAGAAGAGGAGGTTTTTACCAAAAAATTTAATGATAGGGTTGACAGTAAGTGGGTATTTGATTTAGATTATATTGACTTTGATTCACCCCAATTTTGGATTAAATACAGAGAATACATTAAAAATGATCAATATATAAAGTATAATCTTTTTAAAAGACTTGAACTTTGGCGGCAAACCGCAGGACAGTTTAAAGACTATTTACAAGTCATTGATTCAAGTATTGAGTTAGTAACTAAAGAAATTGAAAAAAAAGATAGTGAGATCACAATTGTCTATTGGGTATTTTAGATGCAACTAAATTTAACGATTTGGAAAATCTTTTACAACAATGCTTGAAACAATTTTTCCGGAAATTAAAGAAGGAGGAACTCCAGGACCAGGAACAGTTAATTGTCCTGTAAAATACAGACCTTTTATCTTTTTACTCTTGATTTTTGGCTTAAAGATTGAAGTCTGAAATAATGTATTAGCAAGTCCATAAGCGTTGCCTTTATAAGAATTATAGTCTTTCATAAAATCTTTAACACAAAACGATTTTTTATAGATTATATGATTACTAATTTTCTCTCCAGCAATCTCTTCAATTCTTTTAAGCACAATCTGTAAATATTTGTTTCTAATATTTTCTTCATCTTTCAAGTCTGGGGCAATTGGAATCAAAATAAAACAATTTTCACAATCTTTTGGAGCCATACTTTGATCACTTAATGAAGGAAAATTTAAATAAAAAAGTGGAGATTCAGGCCACTTGGGATTATCGTAAATTTCAGAAGCATGTTCACTAAAATTACCATCAAAAAAAAGATTATGATGACTCATTTTTTCTATTTTCTTATCTAAACCAATATAAAAAAGTAGTGAGGACGGAGCAAAAACTTTTTTATCCCAATAGGAATCTGAATAATTTTTAAGATGATTTGGAATAAGTTTTTCCGTATGATTATAATCTGCACCACTTATTATAATATCACACAAAAAAGTGTTTCCATTTGCAACAACTCCTTTGACTTTTTTATTATCAACTAATATTTCATCAACTTGATGATCGGATTCAAATTTCACTCCTTTTTCTAATGCAAGTTCAATCATTGATTCAACTACTCTATGCATCCCACCTTTCTCAGGGAACCAAGTTCCTAAACCAAAATCTGCATGATTCATTATATTATAAAATGCTGGAGTGTTTTCTGGTTTTGCGCCCAGGAATAGAGCTGGAAACTCAAGAATCTGTCTCAGCTTATTGTTTTTAAAGTATTTAGCCACTTCGGATTTAATATTAGTAGCAAAATATCGTAATCGTCTAATTGTTTCTAATGTGATTAATTCTAAAATGGACTCTCCAGGTTTGTAGACAACTTTCTCCATAGCAATGGAATAATTTTTTTTTGCCTCAGCCATAAATTTCATCAACTTTTTTGATGATCCTTTTTCATGTTTTTCAAAAGTATGACTGATTTTTTCAAGATTATCTCCAATTTCTATAAAGTCATTTTTGGCAAAGTATACTCGATAAGCTGGATCAAGTTTTTTTAGAGTGTAATAATCATCAACTTTTTTATTAAAATCATTAAAGTACTTTTCAAAGACATCAGGCATCCAATACCATGACGGACCCATATCAAAGGTGAAGCCCTCAGCTTTGAATTTTCTGGCTCTTCCACCAAAAGATTTATTTTTCTCAAGTATAGTTACATTATAACCTTTATCTGCAAGATATGTTGCAGCGGAAATAGAAGAAAATCCAGATCCTATTACAATAACTTTTTGTTTCATGTTGGTTTAAATATATTTAATGAAAAACTAATTACAACTACTCTAAGTGTTATTTTTCTTTTCTATCTCTAGTTTTTATAATTTCTTCAACAAAAGATGCACTTATAACCCCTGTGGGAATAGCAACGATACCTATGCCAACAAGAGATATAATTGATGCGAAAATTTTACCTCCAACCGTTATAGGATAAACATCACCATAACCAACAGTTGCCAATGATACCGTTGCCCACCAAATAGATTCTGATATACTTGAGAACTTTTCAGGTTGAGCAGTATTTTCTAAATAATAAATTGCTGAGGCTGAAAATAAAATAGTAAGAATTGATAAAAAAAGTGTGAATTTTAATTCACTTCTTACAGCAGATAATGCTTTGACAAAAAGCTTGAGTGATTCTGAATCTCTACCCAATTTAAAAATTCGAGTCAGTCTAAACAATCTTAAAATCCTTAAAAATCTCCCATCTATTTTTGTGAATTGGTTTAAGAAAAATGGAATGATTGAAATTAAATCAATTATTCCAAAAATGCTTGTGATATAACCTATTGCCCCTTTCATTTTTGATTTCTTATAAGCATGGAATATGCGGTATGTGTATTCAATAGAAAAAATACAAATGGAAAGGGCTTCAAAAATATAAAATTCTTTAAAATAAATTTCACGAATTGAAATATGAGACTCTGCTATCATCGCAATAATATTTGCAATAATTAAAATATAAATGAACTTATCTATAGATTTTGGAATCTTCATAAAGTTTATTTTTTCCTCATATCTACCACTATTCCAATCAAAACAATGATGGTTGTGATAATAACAGTAACTGCAACAAATTTGGGACTTATCATGATAAAATTTATCACTAAATTAATTAAAACTTATAAGAATAAACTAAAAAAATAAAGTTATGCTTCTGAAGTATGTTTTTTAACTATCGAAACCGCAATTTTTAATTAAAGAAATAGATTAAAAAATATAAATAGACGATATTTGTTTTATAAAATTCAAATTATTTCAAAGCATATCAAATTAAATAATGAATCTTTCACAACTCTAACACTTTTTAATTTTGGTAGTAATTGGTACTGGCCTTTTAAAGAAATGGCTTTTGCAAAAAATAATTTTTCCAAAATTGAAGGTTTAGAATTCAACAAAGTTATGGGTACAGGAGGGGGCTCTGGTTTTAGTTTAAAGCCTGATTTTAGTACTTATGCTATTTTGTGTGTCTGGAAAAACAAGGATTCTTCTGAATCATTTTTTAACAATCATAAAAAATTTAATCAGTACATTGAAAAATCAATTTCAACAAGACACCTTGAGCTTAAAGCAGTAAAAAGTAACGGTTACTGGAGTGGTTACCAGCCATTTAAGCATCAAGAAATCAAGCATTTTGAAAGCAATAATCCAGTAGCAATAATAACTAGAGCTACTCTTAATTGGAATAGATTGATTTCGTTTTGGAGATCTGTTCCCTTAGCAAGTAAAGCCATTGAAAAAGCAAAGGGTGTAATCTATTATAAAGGAATTGGTGAATGGCCTTTTTTTCAGCAAGCAACAATTAGTATTTGGGAAAATTTTAATTTTGTTAATGAATTTGCTTATAAGCAAAAAGAACACACTGAAATTGTAAAAAAAACAAGAAAAAATAATTGGTATAAGGAGGACCTTTTTTCAAGGTTTACAGTAATCTCAAATACAATAAATAAATTTAAAATTGAATAAAGCTATTATTGTTGGTTCAGGAATAGCAGGAATAGCATCCAGTATTCGCCTTGCCAAGAAAGGGTATTCGGTTAAGGTGTTTGAGGCAAATTCATTTCCAGGGGGAAAAATCCATTCATTTGAAAAATCAGGTTATAGATTTGATGGTGGCCCTTCATTATTTACAATGCCTCAATTTGTTGATGAACTTTTTGAACTTTGTGGAGAGAATCCCAAAGACCACTTTTCTTACATAAAAAAAGAAATTGCCTGTAACTATTTTTGGGAGGATGGAAAAAAATTAGTTGCATATGGAAATAAACAAGACTTTATTAATGAAGTCCAGGAAAAGCTTGGTGTTCCCAAAAAAAAACTAATTAATTACTTTGATCGTTCAAAGAAAAAATATGATTTAACAGCTCCAATTTTTTTAGAAAAATCATTACATAAATTGAAAACATTTATTTCTAAGGAAACTGTTAACGCAATGTTCCATCTTGGTAAATATGATATTTTCAAGTCGCTTCACGAATTAAATAAAGAGACTTTAGAAGAGCCTCATTTAATTCAGCTTTTTGACCGTTTTGCAACTTATAACGGTTCAAATCCATACAAGACTTCTGGAATGATGAGTGTAATAAATCATCTTGAACAACATTATGGAACTTTTTTGCCTAAAAAGGGAATGGTGAGTATAGCAAGATCATTAGTAGAATTAGCCAAAAGGCAAGGAGTTGAATTTGTTTACAATACTTGTGTTGATGAAATTGTCGTAAAAAATAATAAAGTTTTAGGTGTTAAGTCTGAACGACATTTTTATTCTTCTGATGTTGTGATAAGTAATATGGATATAAATCCGACATATAATCTTTTATTAAAAAATGAAATAAAGCCAAACAAAATATTAAACTCTGAACCCTCAAGTTCCGCAGTAATTTTTTATTGGGGAATATCTAGAAAATTCAAAGAATTGGATCTCCATAATATATTTTTTTCAGACAATTATTCCGCTGAATTCGATTCTATTTTTAATCAAAATAAAGTTTATGAAGATCCAACTTTATATATAAATATAACTTCAAAGGATATTCCAAAAGATGCTCCTAAAAATTCAGAAAATTGGTTTGTTATGATAAACACTCCGCCTGATAAAGGTCAAGATTGGAATTCAATAGTAAAGCAAATTCGTAAAAATGTAGAAAAAAAAATATCTCGTAACCTAGGAGTGGACATTTCTAAATATATTGAGGCAGAGGAAGTGTTAACTCCCGAAATTATACAACAAAAAACTCAATCGCATTTAGGTTCTTTATATGGACCATCCAGTAATGACCGGTTGTCTGCATTTTTTAGACATCCAAATTTTTCAAGTAAAATAAAAAATTTATTTTTCTGTGGAGGAAGTGTTCATCCAGGAGGAGGAATACCTCTATGTTTATTATCAGCAAAAATAACTACTGATTTAATAAAAAAAACATGAGATGTTAAAAAAAACATATTTTTCGTTTTCTTCAATTTCTATTTTAGTTATTTGGATATTTCACTTTTCAGGTGTTTTAGGCATTTATTATGGAGACAGTGAGTGGTTTATTTCAGCAACACCCTTAAATTTGATCATATCTCTGGTTTTATTGTTGCTTAACTCTAAGGAATCTAATAAAACAATTATGGTTGCAGGTATAGCATTCATTATTGGAATGTTTACCGAAGTTTTAGGCGTGAACTACGGACTTATTTTTGGTAATTATATTTATGGTAACGTGCTAGGTCCCAAGTTATTTGGGGTTCCCATTTTAATCGGTTATAACTGGGCAATGGTTTTAATCATAACTGCCAGCGTAGCTCAAAAATTTACCAATAACTTCTATCCTAGAATATTTCTAGGAGTAATATTGATGTTGTTTTTAGACATACTGATGGAACCAGTTGCTCCAAATTTAGATTTTTGGACTTTTGACCAAGGAAAGGCTCCGATTCAGAATTATTTAGGCTGGGCATTTGTAGCATTTCCATTACACTACATTTATCAAAAATTAGAAATTAAAAAAAACAATCATTTCTCGAGTCATCTATATTTTCTTCAAATCCTATTCTTTATATTAATTTTGATTAAGTTTAAGTTTAATTAATAATTAAAATGAGGAAACTCAGAATACTTTTTATTTTAATTTTTTTCCTGGCTATTTCGTGTCAAGAAACAAATAAAGCCTTGGTTAATCAGGATATTAAAATTAAAGATTTTGAATTTTCTCCACCAGTCAAATTAGTTTCGATTTCTACAAAATATAGAATTAGAAATAATATTTTTAACTGGCCAGAATTTACAGCTTTTACTAATAGCTTTGAGAATTTAACAAAACTTAATCCAGAGGGTATTTTAGTATTTATTGAAGAGTTAGAATTGAAATTAAAAGTGTTATCTAAGTCAAATTTTCCAAAAAAACTTGACTTACCAGATATTAAAAGTAGGCTTAAGGTAGTTCAAACGATGTTGTTGCAATCTAAATATCACTCGAAAAACAAAGATTGGAAGAGTTTAGATGAAAGTCTTAGGTCTTTATATACAAGTTATAATTCGTTCATAGACAGGATAAAATCTATTAATGAAGAAATTAATTTGTTTAGTTCAGAAAATAATTAGAGTTTTAATTAACTACCATACAAATCTGTTATTTTGAAAACATAATTTAATTCTTCAAATATTTTATCTGAATTAATAATCTTTTTTTCGTTCAAACTGTTTGTGAAAATGGGTGGTAATAGATTTTTTGTAAAAGCAATTTTTGAATAATATTCTTTTTTAGAAGGATGGAATGGAGTTACTGCATTATAAACTATATTTTTTGTATTTAAATTTTCTATTACTATTAATATAATTCCCAATGCGTCATCTTGGTGAATAAGATTAATTAGTTCATCCCCTTTATTAAATTTTTTCCCACTCAATGAATGTATTGGATGACGATTTTCCCCAATCAGCCCACCTAACCTTATTATAGTAGTTATAAATTTGCCTTTATTAAAAAGATTCTCGATTTTCAAAGTGTTAATTCCAGATGATGATTTAGGGTTGCAATTAGCAGATTCATATATAGTTCCTTTTTGAGAATCATAAACACTTATACTGCTTAAGTAAATTACATTTTGAATTGATTCATGTTCAATTACTTCAATTAGTTTCTTAATAGAATTCTCTAAATTCTCTAGACTCTCCCCCCTTTTAATAAAAGGAATAGTAATGATCAAAGTGTCAATTGATTTGAAAAAAGAAGTATTTGATGGTTTTTTATTTTCTAATAAATAATGATACGAATTCACCCCTAGTATTTCCAATTTTTTTACTTTTTCTATGGAAGTTGATGTTCCTTTTACATCGTAATCTTTCTTGATTAAAACCTTAGCCAAGGGGAAACCCAGCCAGCCGCACCCGAGTATTCCTAGTTTAGTCATATTTAAAATTATATATTTTCATTAATCACTTGTTTTTTTTATTGACGTGGAGTTCTTTAAATTAAATTAACTACCTTATAATGAATTAATTACTATTAAATGGCAATTAAAAGTTTTCAGGGAGCTAGAGTTTTATCCACTAGAAAAGTAGTGAAAAACATTTTAGTTAAAGATATAATGTCAAAGAGTTTAGTACTTTTTAGACCCAAACAAACTATTCATGATGTAATGAAATCTTTTATCAAATATAGAATATCAGGAGGCCCAGTTGTTGACAAATACGGAGAATTAATGGGAATTATTTCCGAGGCTGATTGCATGAAAGAGATTTCTGAAAGTAGATATTTTAATATGCCAATACTTGATAAAACAGTCTACCACTTTATGACCAAAAATGTCGAAACAATAGATGCGTCAACAAGTATTTTTGACGCAGCATCACATTTTTCTAAAACAAAAAGAAGGCGTTTTCCTGTTCTTGATAATGGTAGATTAGTCGGGCAGGTGAGTAGAAAAGATATTGTAATTGCTGCAATTAATTTAAAAAGTCAAACCTGGTATTAACTAATGAATTTCAGATCCATTTGAAACTTCTGATGAATCAGGGCTTATAAAGAATAATTCCCCAGACATACCTTTACCCATTAAAATCATTCCCTGACTTTCAATTCCTTGAATTATTCTTGGACTTAGATTTGTTAAAACACTTACTTTTTTTCCTATTATATCTTCTGGACTATACTGAGCAGCAATTCCTGACACAATAGTTAAATCTTTATATCCGATGTTAACTTTTAGTTTTAATAGAGTTTTTGTTTTTGGTATTTTTTCTGCAATTAAAATTTCTCCAATTTTAATTTTAAGATTTTTAAATTTTTCGAACTCAACATTAGATTTTATTGGTGGAACAGATTCTAAATTAATTTTCTTTTTAGCTTCCAGTTTATTTAGTTGTTTTTCAATTTCAGAATCTTCGATTTTGGAAAATAATAATTCTTGACTATTTATAACGTGTCCTTCTTCAATGGTAATTTTACCTTTTATGTTATTCCAATCAGCAACTTTCAAGTTTAACATTTTTAAAAGTTTTTTGGAAGAAAAAGGAAGAAATGGCTCGCTTAAATAAGCTAAGTGTCCACTCACCTGAAGACAAACATATAATATAGTACAAACTCTTTCAGGTTTTTCTTTTATTAATTTCCAAGGCTCTTGATCAGCTAGATATTTATTTCCTAATCTTGCTAAAGCTATTAATTCTTTTAAAGCTTCTCTAAACTTAAATCTCTCAATAGAATCAGATATTTTATTTTGAGAGCAAACTATTGAATCTATAACCTCATTGTCTTCACTAGTAAAGTTATTTGGTTTTGGTGTTTTTCCATTAAAATACTTGTGAGTTAAAACTACTACTCTGTTTATAAAGTTTCCATAAATAGCAACCAATTCGTTATTATTTCTGGCTTGAAAATCTTTCCATGTGAAATCATTATCTTTTGACTCAGGTGCATTTGCTGTTAAAACATACCTCAATACGTCCTGTTTTTCAGGGAAATCAACTAAATACTCATGTAACCAAACTGCCCAATTTTTTGATGTAGAAATTTTATTTCCTTCAAGATTTAAAAATTCATTAGCAGGAACGTTTTTTGGTAAAATATATCTGTCGGATGCTTTAAGCATAGAAGGAAAAATTATACAATGAAAAACTATATTGTCTTTTCCGATAAAGTGAATTAATTCTGTATCAATATCTTCCCAATAAGGTTTCCAGTCAACACCTTTTTTCTTAGCCCATTCCTTCGTAGAGGAAATATATCCAATAGGTGCATCGAACCATACATATAGAACTTTCCCATTATTATTATCTATTGGAACTGGTATACCCCAGTCTAGATCTCTAGTTACCGCTCTTGGTTGAAGCCCATTTTCTACCCAGGATTTAACTTGACCGTAAACATTAGTTTTCCAATCTTTTTTATGACCATCTAGTATCCATTCTTTTATAAATTTTTCATAATGGTTAAGTGGAAGATACCAATGTTTTGTTCTCTTTTTTATAGGAAAGGAACCTGAAAGGGTTGATTTGGGATTTATAAGATCAGACGTATTTAAGCTACTGCCACAACTTTCACATTGATCGCCATATGCTTCTATATTTTTACATATCGGACATGTTCCAGTCACAAATCTGTCGGCTAGAAACTGTTGAGCTTCCTCGTCATATAATTGATCAGATGTTTTTTCTATAAAAATATTTTTAGCATGAAGATCTCTGAAAAATTCTTGAGCAGTTTCATGGTGTATTTTCGCAGAAGTTCTGGAGTAATTATCAAATGAAATTCCAAACTCGTTAAATGAATCCCGAATCATCTTATCGTATTTATCAATTACTTGTTTTGGAGTTATCCCCTCATTTCTCGCTTTTATTGAGATAGCAACACCATGTTCGTCACTTCCACAAATAAAGATAACATCGCACTTTTTATTTCTAAGATATCTAGCGTATATATCAGCAGGTATATATACTCCAGCCAAATGACCAATATGTATTGGACCATTTGTATAAGGTAAAGCAGCGGTTAGAGTATGTCTTTTAGTTTTACTCATGGAGAATTTTAAATCAAAAATACAATGAAAACCAATATCATTAAGTAAACAAATAATATATTGTTAAATTGATTTTTAAACAAGTTGTTGTATAAATAACAACATACATATATTTGTAACAAAATCTATCATAGATGAAGACAATAGCCTCTGAAGTTTCAAAGTATATTAAAACAAAACCCTTTTTATCAAGTGCTCTTTCTCAAGGTATAATAAACTTGACTTCATTAGCAAGAAAAATTCAGCCAGAGATTGAAAAATCTCTTAGAAAGCCAGCCAAATGTGGAGCAATAGTTATGGCTTTGAAAAGAATTTCTGATACTCAAGAATTTATAACAACTCACAAAATTGTAAGAGTTTTAAAAAACATGGGTGATATAACTGTTAGATCATCCTTAGTTGACTATTGTTTTAAAATATCTGAAACACTTTTACCTGCTCAGGCTAAATTTTTAAACCAAATCGAAACATCCAAAAACACTTTTTTCACCACATCAAGGGGGGTTGAAGAATCTAATATTATTGTAAGTCAAGAATTATCCCCAATCATAGAGTCGGCCTTTTCTAATGAAGTTTGTATAGAAAAAACCTCTGATTTGTCAGCAATTTCAATCAAGTTGCCAACTGAAAATATTACAATTCCAGGGATATACTACTTTATATTTCAAAGATTATCCTGGGAGGGAGTTAACATTAACGAAGTTATTTCAACCTCTAATGAGTTTATTTTTATATTGGACGAAGATTCTGTAAATATTGCTTTTCAGGTTATAAAGGATTTGAAGAATCTGTAGTCAACAACTTTAAAGTCTGATATAGTTTGTCAATTCGTTTAATATTTTCAATTACTAAGACTAATTTTAATCCATTCTTAGTACTCTTTTTTTTGATAATAATATTTGATTTTTCTTTTTGAACATTTGTAAGAAAAACACCAAAAGTATTTGTTTTGAAAACATCATTTTGTTCATCTTCAATGAAGTATGCAAGACATTTATCTTGTTTAATAACGTATCGTTCTATGCCTATCTTTACGGCTAACCATTTTAACATAACACTATTCAATAATTCATTTCCTTGATCAGGAATCTGACCAAAACGATCAATTAGATTTTTTCTAAACTCTGAAAGCTTGCCCTTGTCTGTTATAGTACTTAATTCATTGTATAATGACAACCTTTCACTAATTATATTGATATATGTTTCAGGAAAAAGAATTTCTAAATCAGTATCAATTTGAACTTGTTTAATATTGTTTTTTAAAGAATTGGGTTCAATATTTTTATAAAGCTCTTTAAATTCAGTGTTTTTAAGCTCTTCAACTGCTTCCTCTAAAATCTTCTGATAAGTATCATACCCGATTTCATTAATAAATCCACTTTGCTCCCCACCTAATAAGTCTCCAGCCCCTCTAATTTCAAGATCTTTCATTGCTATTTGCATTCCTGAACCAAGTTCTGAATATTGTTGAATTGCATTTATTCTTTTTTGAGCTTCAGAGGATATTGAGCTGTAAGGTGGGGTTATAAAATAACAAAATGCTTTTTTATTACTTCTACCAACCCTTCCTCTCATTTGATGCAAATCACTTAAACCAAAGTTATTTGCATTATTAATAAAAATTGTATTTGCATTAGGAACATCAAGTCCATTTTCTATTATAGTGGTAGCAACTAAAATATCAAACTCCCCCTCCATAAAACCAATAAGTGTTTTTTCAAGTCTTTTTCCATCCATTTGTCCATGACCAATAACAATTCTAGCATCTGGAATTAAGCGTTGAAGCATTCCCGATACTTCTGAAATATTTTCCACACGATTATGGATAAAAAATATTTGTCCAGATCGCTTTAGCTCATACATTATAGCGTCTCGAATCACATTCTCATTAAACCTGACAACCTCCGTTTCAATAGGATACCTATTTGGAGGAGCAGTTGCTATTATAGATAAGTCTCTGGCAGACATCAAACTAAATTGCAATGTTCTTGGAATAGGTGTTGCCGTGAGACTCAATACATCAATATTTGTTTTTAAAGATCGGATTTGTTCTTTGACTGAAACTCCAAATTTTTGTTCTTCATCAACTATTAAAAGCCCGAGATCCTTGAATATAACAGATTTATTTGCCAATTGATGCGTACCAATTAAAATATCTATTTTTCCAGATGCAAGATCTTCTAAAACTTGTTTTTTTTCTTTGGGACTTCTAAATCTGTTTATATAATCCACTGTGACTGGCAACTCTTTTAGTCGATTGGAAAATGTTTTGAAGTGTTGAAATGTAAGTATTGTAGTTGGAACTAAAATCGCTACTTGTTTTGAATTATCCACAGCCTTGAAAGCAGCTCTAATCGCAACTTCTGTTTTGCCAAAACCAACATCTCCACAAATTAACCTATCCATAGCTCTTTCACTTTCCATATCAGATTTTACTTCCTGAGTTGCTTTACTTTGATCAGGAGTATCTTCAAATAAAAAAGAAGCTTCTAATTCCCATTGTAAATAGCTGTCAGGCGAACACGCATAGCCAATTTTCTCTCTTCTTTTAGCATAAAGTTTAATCAAGTCAAAGGCTATCGACTTAACTTTACTTTTAGTTTTTTGCTTTAGTACTTTCCAGGATTTAGAACCAAGTTTATATATTCTTGGAACATGTCCATCTTTGCCATTGAACTTTGATATTTTATACAAGGAATGAATACTTAAATAAAGAATATCTCCTTCAGCATAAACTATCTTTATTACTTCTTGATTTGAGTTTTCAATAAGAATTCGTTGAAGTCCACCGAATCGTCCAACTCCATGATCTATGTGGGTTACAAAATCTCCAACTTGCATTGATGTGAGCTCTTTAAGACTCAAAGCACTTTTTCTTGCGTTTTCAGATTTAAGTTTGTACTTGTGGTATCTTCCAAATATTTGATGGTCAGTAAAACAGGATATTTTTGAGTCAAAATCTTCAAAACCTTTATGAATAGCGCATTCTGAAATTTTATAATGAACAGTATGTTCCATTTCCTGAAAAATATCATTTAATCTTTTTACTTGCTGAGTATTAGTGCAAAGAATATAATTTATAATTCCGTTCTTATGATTTTGATTAAGATGATCAACAAGAAGATTAAACTGTTTATTAAAAACTGGATGAGGTGATTGTTTAAAAACAAGTGAATCAGAGACTTTGACGAAATCACTTTTATTTAATAATAAATTAGAATAACTATCCAGGCTTTTAATTAGCTCTTTTGAATTGACAAATAATTTTTCAGGGGGATATTTTAAAATGGAATCTGATTTAATATAAATATCTTTTGCTTTTTTAAATAAAACATCCAATCTGTTCAGGATGGCATCCATGTTTGAACTTATAACACAACTTGATTCAGGAAGAAGGTCAATTAAGGTCTTTCTTTTGTCTGTGAATGAAATAATTGATGTGTTTGGCAACAAATCAATTATTTCAAGACTAGAAATGGAGAGCTGAGTTTTAATATCAAAGGTTCTTAGACTTTGAACTTCATCTCCAAAAAACTCAATTCTATATGGATGATGATTCGAAAAAGAAAAGACATCTATAATACCCCCCCTAAGAGCAAACTCTCCAGGAGAACTAACAAAATCTACTCTTTCAAATCCATATTCAAATAAACTTTCATTGATAAAATCTAGAGATACACTCATCCCCTTTTTTACGGTCAATGTATTTTTCTTCAATGTACTTTCAGAGATTATTTTTTCTGAAACAGCATCGGAATAAGTAACTACTATTCTGGAAATTTTACGATTAAGTTGTTTTAAAACTGAAGATCTTAAAAGTACATTTGAATTATCAGTGTCTTCTGTTGAGTAAGCCTTTCGATAGCTTGCCGGGAAAAACAATACATTTTTTTCACCAACTAAATATTCTAAGTCATTCAAATAATATGCTGCTTCCTCTGACTCTGAAAAAATTAATAAAAAAGTCCTAGGTGATCTTTTAAATTCATTTGCTAATCGAAAACTTAATCCCGAACCTACAAGACCCTTAGTTAGAAAATTTTGCTTTTGTTTAAGCAGATTGCCAAGTAAAACTTGATTATCATCATTAAAAGAAATATTCAACAAACTAATTTTAAAAATTTATCAAATATAGCTTGTTTTCGATTTTTCTTCAGTAATATCCTCTCTATTCTTTAAATATTAATTATTAGTTAATAAATGATTAGGAAAATCTCAATTTCACTTGATATAATGATTTATTTTTAGGATAATAAACCTTACATATGTATCTAATTTTTGACACAGAAACTACTGGACTTCCTAAAAAGTGGAAAGCTCCTTTATCTGACAGTGATAACTGGCCAAGATGTGTTCAAATTGCATGGCAACTCCATGATATTAACGGGGATTGTATTTCCCATGAAAATTTTATAGTTAAACCAAATGAGTATGACATACCTTACGATTCTGAGAAAATTCATGGTATATCAACAGCATTAGCTGAAAATATAGGAATTGATTTAGAAGATGTTCTGAAAAGTTTTGAGGAAGTCTTAAAAAAAGCAAAATTTATTTGTGGTCATAATCTTGGTTTTGATATCAATATTATAGGAGCAGAGTTTTTAAGATTAGGATTTAATAATTTATTTGAGGGAATTCCAATAATAGATACCTGTACAGAGCAAACAGCAAGTTTGTGTAAAATTTCTGGAGGTAGAGGTGGAAAATATAAACTACCAACGCTAATTGAGTTAAATAAATTTTTGTTTAACGAAAGTTTTAATGAAGCTCATAACGCAACTGCCGACGTTGAGGCAACAGCCAGATGTCTTTTTGAGTTAATTAGAAATGAATCAATTGCTCTAGACACATTTAACGGTAATAATATTTATTTCAAATCAGTTCAGGAAAATTTCAAGTCAACTGTTAAGTCAATAGGGATAGAACATCTGAATTTAAAAAAAGCTTCAAAAGAATTAACCAGTGATGAAGAATCACAGGTTCAGATTATTTCAAATGACATTAAAGATGAGTTATTAAAAGCCAGTTTTGTCCATTTACACGTTCATTCCCAATTTTCAGTACTTCAGTCAACTTCTAAAATCCCATTGTTGGTTGAAGCTGCCCAAAAAAATAATATGCCAGCATTAGCTTTAACAGATAAAGCAAACCTCATGGGTGCTTTCCACTTTATTAAAGCAATCAAAAATCACAATAACCTTTTGGAGGATAAAACAAAAGAAATCAAACCAATTATAGGTTGTGAGTTTTATGTGTGTGAAGATCATAAAGATAAAACCAGAAGGGATGACGGTTATCAGGTAGTTTTTCTTGCTAAAAATAAAAAAGGATACTATAACTTATCCAAGATGAGTTCTTTAGCATATACATCAGGGTTTTATTATGTCCCAAGAATCGACAAGAAGATAGTTGAGCAATACAAAGAAAATTTGATTGTTTTGACTGGAAATTTATATGGAGAGGTTCCTTCAAAAATACTAAATATCGGAGAACGTCAAGCGGAAGAAGCGCTTTTATGGTGGAAAAAAATATTTAAAAATGATCTATATATTGAATTAACACGCCACGATCAAGAAGATGAAAAAAGAGTAAATAAGGGACTTTTGGAGTTGTCCCGAAAGCATAAAGTTTCTATTGTTGCTAGTAATAACACATATTATACTAACAAAGAGGATGCAAACGCACATGATATTTTATTATGTTTAAAAGATGGGGAAAAACAAGCAACACCAATAGGGAGGGGAAGAGGGTTTCGTTATGGTCTTCCAAATCAAGAGTATTATTTTAAGTCTCAAGAACAAATGAAAGAGATTTTTAAAGATATCCCTGAAGCAATAATAAGTTGTTCAGAAATCATCGATAAAATATCTTCTTTTGATCTAGCAAATCAGGTGCTACTTCCAAAATTTGAAATTCCTACTGAATTTAAATCCATTACTAATGTGGGTATTGAAGGAGAGAATGCTTATTTAAGACATTTAACATATAAAGGTGCGGAAAAAAGATACGTAGAAATTACCAAGGAAATTACAGAGCGATTGGACTTTGAACTAGAGGTGATTTCAAATACAGGTTACCCTGGATACTTTCTTATTGTTCAAGATTTTATTTCAGCTGCAAGAAAAATGGACGTTTCAGTTGGTCCCGGAAGGGGATCGGCAGCAGGTTCTGCTGTTGCATTCTGTTTGGGAATTACAAATTTGGATCCAATTAAATACAATCTGCTTTTTGAAAGATTCCTCAACCCTGATAGGGTAAGTCTTCCTGATATTGATATAGATTTTGATGATGAAGGTAGATCAAAAGTAATTGATTATGTAATTAATAAATACGGCTCGAAACAAGTTGCTCAAATTATTACATATGGTAAAATGGCAGCAAAATCTTCTATAAGAGACACTGCAAGAGTTTTAGATTTACCCTTAGGTGAGGCTGATCGAATTTCAAAATTAGTTCCCAATATAAAATTGGGTCAAATTTTTGGAGGATCAGATAGTTATATCAAAGAACAAGTTAGAAGTGGAGATGAGTTTGCAAAAGTAAAGGAACTACAATCCTTATTTAAGGGAGATGATTTAGCAGCAAGAACTTTACAGCAAGCAAAAATATTAGAAGGTTCTCTAAGAAATACAGGAGTTCATGCGTGTGGGGTAATAATAACACCGGATGATATAACTCAGTTTGTTCCAGTTGCTACTGCTAAAGATTCTGATTTAGTTGTAACTCAATTTGATAATTCAGTGGTTGAGGACGCTGGATTATTAAAAATGGACTTCCTTGGATTGAAAACACTTACCTTAATCAAAGACACTGTTAAGCTTGTAAAATATAAGCATAATATTGATCTCAATCCTGATGAGTTTCCATTAGATGATCAAGATACATACTCTCTTTTCCAAAGAGGAGATACTGTTGGTATTTTTCAATATGAGTCTGCGGGAATGAAAAAATATTTAAGAGATCTAAAACCAACGGTTTTTGCAGATTTAATAGCTATGAATGCTCTCTACAGACCTGGACCTCTTGAGTACATCCCTAGCTTCGTTGCAAGAAAAAATGGAACTGAGCAAATTAGTTTTGATCTTCCTGAAATGGCTGAATATCTTGAAGAAACATATGGAATAACAGTTTATCAAGAACAGGTAATGCTATTATCTCAAAAATTGGCAGGTTTTACCAAAGGTGAAGCTGATTTATTGAGAAAAGCAATGGGAAAAAAGATTTTTTCATTGTTAGAAAAATTAAAACCAAAATTTTTGTTAGGAGGTAAGGAGAGAAATCATCCCGAAGATATTTTAGAAAAGATATGGAAAGATTGGGAAGCTTTTGCTTCATATGCATTTAATAAATCTCACTCAACTTGTTACGCATGGATCGGTTTCCAAACAGCCTATCTTAAAGCACATTATCCAGCTGAATATATGGCGGCTGTGCTATCTAATAACATGAATGATATTAAACAAGTTTCTTTTTTCATGGAAGAATGTAAACATATGGGTTTAGAGGTTTTAGGTCCTGATGTAAATGAGTCTTTTTATAAGTTTACTGTTAATGATCGTCAGGCAATTCGATTCGGAATGGGGGCAATTAAAGGTGTGGGAAAGGGAGCTGTTGAGACAATAATTCAAAATCGAGAAAAAGGACACTATGAGTCAATTTTTGATATGTCTAAGAGAATAGATTTACGTTCTGCAAATAAAAAAACATTTGAAAACTTGGCTTTAGCTGGTGGATTTGATGGCTTTTCTTCTCATAGAGCTCAATATTTTAATCCTGATGGAGATGGTATTATGTTTTTTGAAAAAGCAATGCGATTTGGAGCTAAATATCAACAAAACCTCAACTCAGCTCAAATAAATTTATTTGGAGATGAAGACGATTCGACGTACAAAGAATTAATTATTCCGGAATGTGATGAATGGGAGAAATTAGATTTACTTAAAAAAGAAAAAGAAGTTGTAGGCATATATATCTCTGCCCATCCATTAGATGAGCATGTAAGAGCGATAAAACTCTTTTCTTCTTCCCCATTAAGTGTTTTAAATAATATAGATTCTTTGATGAATAAAGATTTATATTTTACAGGGATTATTAATGATTTTGAAAAGTTAACTTCAAAAAACGGAAATGGGTGGGGTAAATTTATTCTAGAGGATTTTGAAGACCAGCATGAATTTAGAATTTTTGGAGAGGAGTATCTAAAATTTTCTCATTTTTTAGATTTTAATTCAATTATAAGATTTAGAGTATCAATAAGAGAGGGTTGGCGAAATAGAGAGACTGGAAAATTAGGTCCTCCAAGAATGAAATTTTTGCACTTTGAATTATTAGGAGAGACAATTAAAAATAATTCAAAAAAACTTATTTTAAGCTCCAGTTTAAATTCATTAAATGATGATAGTATTGATCATATTAAAAATATTTTAAATAAATATAAAGGAGAAAAACCGATTGGATTTGATATTTACCATCCAGAGGATAAAATAAAAATAACATTAAATAGTCGTAAACAAAAGGTAGATGTGTGTAATGATCTTTTAGATGAATTGGATTTAGCTTCAATAAAATATAGGATAAGCTAATTTTAAAAAACGAATACTAAAACAAGTAAATATTGAGGTTATTCGAAATAATTTTTGTTAATTTTGTTAAGATCTATGTTATGAAAAAAAACTTTATCTTTTCTTTAATAGTAGGAACTTGTATTGGTTCAGGAATTATTTTTGGAGATAAATATGACATTTTGGTTCTTACTCTTCCTATGGCAATAATATTAAGTTCAGTGATATGGGTAATTGCTTATTTTGAAGATTTAAAGAACTACAATAAATAAACACATATAAAAAACATTAAATTATGGCGTTAGAAATTACAGATTTGACATTTGAAGAGATAGTTTTAAAATCCGATAAGCCAGTTATGGTTGATTTTTGGGCTGAATGGTGTGGACCGTGTAGAATGGTTGGACCAATTATTGATGAAATAAGCACTGATTTTGAGGGTAAAGCAGTAGTTGGAAAATTAGATGTTGATTCTAATCAGGAATTTGCTGCTAAATATGGAGTTAGAAATATTCCCACAGTTTTAGTTTTTAAAAACGGTGAAGTAGTTGGTAGACAGGTTGGTGTAGCCCCTAAAGCTAAGTATACTGAGGAGCTAAATGCAGCTATGTAAATTAATTACAAATACAATTTTGTATTATAGACTTGGGTAATTCAAAATCCAGTGTATATTTGCAAACTCTAACATTGGTCTGGTAGTTCAGCTGGTTAGAATACCTGCCTGTCACGCAGGGGGTCGCGGGT
>CAYSNJ010000006.1:0-8401 GCA_964432535.1 uncultured Flavobacteriaceae bacterium
GTCCTCTTGGCAAAGGCTTGACAGACAATATACCCCCACTTGATAATTCCGACTTTCTGTTAAACATTAGTGAAAGTATTTCAATAATAAAGTATGGAGCCAATAGACCGATAATTGTTAATGGTGTTGAATATTTGGGAAACTCAATGATATCTCAAGGTTTAGATGATGAAGAGATTTCGGATGTTTTGAATTATATCAAAAACAATTGGAGCAATTCAGACAAGAACCAGATTACAATTCAAGATGTAGTTAACATTATAAACCCTATTTAAAAAATGAAATTTTTTAATTCCTTTTTTAATAAAATTTCTAAACTGAAATATTTAATCATAACTTTATTTTTTTTACTATGGATGACTTTAATAGATACCCACTCCCTGATAATTCATAATGAACTTAATAACGAGATAAATAGTCTTAAATCACAAGAAATAGAATTAAAAAAAAATATTGCTAAAGACAAAAATATAATTGAAGTTTTAAAAAATCCAGATAGTTTAGAAGTATTTGGGAGAAGAAATTACAATCTAAAAAAGGAAAATGAAACAATATTTTATATAGAGAGTGAACAAAATTTTGATTAACAAATGTTAACAAATCATTGTCATATATAAGTTTCATAAGCACTCAAATAATTGTATTTTTATTGAGAAAATTAAATTTAGATGGGTAAAATAATAGCCGTTGCAAATCAAAAAGGTGGAGTCGGAAAAACTACAACTACTGTTAATTTGGCTGCTGGACTTGCTATTTTAGAAAAGAAAATTCTTCTTGTAGACGCTGATCCTCAGGCAAATGCAAGTTCAGGATTAGGTTTTGACGTTTCAAAAGAAACTAAAGGAACTTACAGACTACTGGAACATTCCTTATCTGCTAAAGATACTATTACAAAAACATCAATTCCGAATCTAGATATAATTACATCAAATATCGACTTGGTTGCTTCTGAAATTGAATTAATTGATAAACCTAAAAGAGAATATATGCTTAAAGAAGCATTAACTCAGGTGAAAGATAATTATGATTTTATTATAATTGATTGCGCTCCATCTTTAGGATTAATTACCTTAAATGCACTTGTTTCCTCCAATTCGGTTATTATTCCAATTCAATGTGAATATTTTGCACTTGAAGGATTAGGAAAGCTTTTAAATACGATAAAAAGTGTTCAAAAAATTCATAATAAAAATTTAAGTATTGAGGGTTTACTTTTAACAATGTATGATACTAGGTTAAGGCTTTCTAACCAGGTAGTTGAAGAAGTTCAAAAGCATTTTAGTAAAATGGTATTTAAAACCATTATTCAACGAAATACAACCTTAGCAGAAGCACCAAGTTATGGGAAAGATATAATTTCCTACGATGCATCAAGTAAAGGTGCTAAAAACTATCTTTCCTTAGCTACAGAAATGATTAAAAAAAATAAAATTTAAAATGGGAAAGTCTCCAAAAAAACAAGCTCTTGGTCGTGGACTATCGGCTCTTCTAAATGACAATTCAGATGGAGATAAAAACATTAAAATTAACTCAAATAATGGAAATATAATTGATCTTTCTGTTGAGCATATTTCGACTAATCCTTTTCAACCAAGAACTAAATTTGATGAAGAGGGTTTAGCAGAACTAGCATCTTCAATTAATGAACTTGGAATTATTCAGCCAGTAACTGTTAGAGAGCTGAACTTAAATTCATATCAGTTAGTTTCTGGAGAAAGAAGATTAAGAGCATCTAAATTAATCGGTTTAAAAAAGATACCTTGTTATGTTAGATCTATTGACGATAAAGAATCTTTGGAGATGTCCCTTGTTGAAAATATTCAAAGGAAAGATCTGGATCCAATCGAAATTGCTTTATCCTATAAACGCTTAATAGAGGAGATTCAATTAACACAAAATGAGCTCAGTGAGCGTGTAGGTAAAAAAAGAAGTACTATTACAAATTATCTTAGACTATTAAAACTTGACCCAATTATTCAGACAGGGCTGAGAGATGGATTTATTTCGGTGGGACACGGAAGGGCTTTGATAAGTGTCGATAATGAAAACCAAATCAAATTATACGAAAGAATACTTAAAAAAGAATTATCTGTCAGAAATACTGAAAATTTAATAAATGAATTGAAAAATTCAAATAATAAGACCAATTTACATAAACCAAAATTTACTCTATCTACCGCAAAAAGTCTGAAGATGTTTTTAGAGACTGAGGTTAAAGTTAATATTAACAAAAATGGCAAAGGCACCTTGAGCATATCATTTGACTCGCAAGTAGATTTAAACCGTATTCTTAATAAAATTAAAAATAGTGTATAAGTTTATTTTTTTTATATTTTTATTTTTTTGGTGTGGTCAAAATTATTGTCAAGAACTAAGTGCTAGAAAAAAAAGAAAAATAGAATTAATGTCAGATCCTTTAGCCCCGTCTAAAGCAGCATTTTATTCAGCTATTTTTCCTGGACTTGGTCAGGTATATTCTGGTAATGCATGGAAAGTACCAATTGTTTATGCAGCCATTGGTAGCGCAGTATATTCATATGTTTATAATAAGAGAGAGTACAATAAATATAGAGGAATCTATAAAAGAAGAATTAGCGGATTTAAAGATGATGAATATATAGATCTTATTCCTCAAAATGACAAACTCTTAAAAGGGATGGATTTTCACAAAAGATACAGAGATATGTCATTTATTTTCATAATTGGAACTTATATGTTAAATATTCTTGAGGCAAATGTTAGTACTCACTTAATGCAGTTTAATGTGAATGATGATTTAAGTTTTAAACCTAAAATTAATTTTGAACCCGTAAGTGAGTCTGAAACAATTGGATTTATAATCAAGTTAAATTTATAATTAGGTGAAAATAGCTCTTTTAGGATATGGGAAAATGGGAAAAGCTATAGAAAGTATTGCCTTAAAAAGAGGGCACACAATTGTTTGCAAAATTGACAAAAATACAGAAGGTGAAATAAGTTATGCAGATTTAGCTATTAACTTTAGCACTCCAACTTCAGCATTGCAAAACGTAGAAGCAGCTATCAAAATGAATATTCCCGTAGTTAGCGGTACAACAGGGTGGTCAAATGATTTGAAATACATTGAAAAAATAGCACGAAAAAACAAAGTTGGTTTTTTACATTCGTCAAATTTTAGTTTAGGAATGAATTTATTTTTTCAGTTAAATAAGTCCTTATCTAAAATTATGAATACTCATAATTATTCTACAGAGTTGATTGAAGCTCATCATTTTAAAAAAATTGATTCACCAAGTGGAACAGCCATATCTTTAGCAAATGATATCATTTCAAATTCTAGTTATAAAGAGTGGAGTTCTAGTGATGCCAAAAAGGATGTTTTAAGAATTAAATCTATTCGTAAAGAAGATATCCCCGGTACTCACAGTATTTTTTATAGTTCAGAATTCGATGAAATAAGTATTAAACATATGAGTTTTTCTAGGTCTGGCTTTGCTTTAGGAGCTATTATTGCCGCTGAATGGCTAAAAGGAAAAAATGGTATTTTTTCAATGTCAGATGTCTTAAAAATTAAATAATTTACAGTTATGAACTTTATTGAATGGGTGATTTTTATTTTGGGTATTCAAGTAATACATTTTTTAGGAACATGGAAATTATATGCCGTTGCTGGAAAAAAATCATGGAAGGCTTTGGTTCCTATATACAACGCATTAATATTAATGGATATAATAAAAAGACCTAGATGGTGGGTTATTCTTTTATTTATGCCAGGTATAAACATAATGATGTTTGGAGTAATATGGATTGAAACAATAAAAAGTTTCGGTAAAAAATCAACTCTACAATCCATATTAGTACTAATAAGTCTTGGTTTTTACATAACATATTTAAATTATAGTAAAAATATAAATTATATTAATGAAGGAAATATTAAATACCAATCAGCTTTCGGAGAGTGGCTGAGTTCTATGGTGTTTGCAATAGTTGCAGCAACTTTAGTTCACACATACTTTATTCAACCATTTATAATTCCAACAGGTTCACTGGAAAAATCATTATTAATTGGAGATTTTTTATTTGTTAGTAAATTCCATTACGGAGCCAGAGTTCCAACTACTCCTATTTCATTTCCAATGGTTCATGATACTATCCCAATAATAAAAACAAGATCATATCTTAATAAACCTCAATTACCATTTTTACGTATCCCGGGTTTTCAAAAAATAAAACGAAATGATATAGTAGTTTTCAATTGGCCTGCAGATACTGTTAGACAATTTTTTGTTAGAGAAAAAGGTGTTAGAAAACCTATAGATAAAAAATCAAATTATGTTAAGCGTTGTGTTGGTATTTCTGGAGATACTTTAGAAATTAGAAATGGAAATATTTTAATTAATAACTCACAAAATATTTTACCTGAATGGGCAAGAATTCAACACACATACACAGTTTATAGCTACAACGGAGTCTCTTCTAAGAACCTTCTTAAGTACAAAATAGATGATTTTGAGAGGGAATATAAGATTAGAAATATCACTCAAAGCTCCTTTGAGTCACTTCTGCCATACATTTCAGGAAGGGCGGGAACTGTTGATGATTTCTCCGTATATACTAATTCAAAAGGATTACCTATAAAACTCGTTAAATCACTAGGGCTTCAAGTGTCTGAATTGATATCTAAAGAAAAAGTTATCAATTCAACTTATAATAAGGTTATAGAATTGAAAAAGTCAAAATTATATGATAGTATCTCTAGAAATATATCAAGGATTAAAACTCCAAATGAAAGTTTTTTTCCAAACAGAATAACATTTGACTGGAATGAGGATAATTTTGGTCCAATTGTAATTCCAAAAATTGGATCTAAAATATCACTTAACGAAAAAACATATCCCTTGTATAAAAAAATAATTGAAGAATATGAATCGAACGTAGTAGTTAGAAAAAATGGTATATTTTATATTGAGGATCAAATAAGTTCGACTTACACATTTAAGCAGAACTATTATTGGATGATGGGAGATAACAGGCATCGTTCTGAGGATAGTAGATTTTGGGGTTTTGTTCCTGAAGATCATGTGATGGGTAAGCCAGTTTTTATATGGATGAGCATTGATGGTTTTAATGATGGGGTCACTAATTGGAAAATTAGATGGGACAGAGTGTTTTCAGTTGTAAATGGTCAGGGAAAAAGAACTTCATATCTTCCCCACTTTTTAATATTTATTGGAATATGGCAAGTATATATTTATTTAAGAAAAAAGTATAAAACAGAAAAAACATGATGCTGACACCAGCATATTTACCAACAATAAGCTATTTTAAGAGCATTATAAATCAAAACGAACTATTGTTGTGTGTTAATACAAATTATCAAAAACAAACTTATAGAAATAGGAGTGTGATTTCTGGAGCCAATGGAAGACAAAATTTAATAATTCCAATAACAAAAAATATAATTAGCCAAAAAGATGAGCATATTGAAATACATAATGAA
This sequence comes from uncultured Flavobacteriaceae bacterium, assembly GCA_964432535.1. Classification (GTDB taxonomy): domain Bacteria; phylum Bacteroidota; class Bacteroidia; order Flavobacteriales; family Flavobacteriaceae; genus Marivariicella. The sequence continues at coordinate 5,480 of CAYSNJ010000006.1, forward strand.
ATTCCTTGGCAAAAAAATCATTGGAAATCAATTGAAACTGCTTACAGGTCTTCTCCTTTTTTTGAGTATTATAAAGATGAATTCAGACCCTTTTTCATAGAAGAGTATAGATTTCTTTTCCAATATAATATCGAATTAATGAGAAAAATTTTAATTATCCTGGATTTACCTATAAAACTTAAAAAAGTTAATCATAATAATGATTTTAAAAAAAACAACTACTTAATAGATCCAAAAACTAAATTAAAAAGATTTAAACCTTACGTTCAAGTTTTTGACGAAAAAATTGGGTTTCAAAGTGATCTAAGCATCATCGATCTTATTTTTAATATTGGTCCTGAAGCCACTGAGTATATAAAATCTATTCCTAAATAGCTTTATTTTTTTCCAGCATTAAACAAAGTCTCTTTTTCGTTTTTAGTTAAACTCTCGTAACCTGAATTAGATATTTTATCTAGAATTGCATCAATTTCAACTTGATTGTATTTAATAGTTTTTGATGAATTTTTTGATTTGTAAACGGCTTTTAAATTAGATTTATAAAAAAGTGAACTAAGATACTGCCATGATTTTTGAAAAAAATATCCAATATCATTTCCTTGAGAAATATTATTAGCATAAAAATAACCGAATAGAGCACCACCTAGATGAGAAATTCTTCCACCAGCATTTCCATAAGGAATCATTACTAGATCAATTGCAACAAGAGCAATTCCAATATATTTCAATTTTACATTAAAAAATAAAAGTCTTATTTCATTTTCAGGACTATATCTACAAACAAATATCAAGACAGCCATTACTCCTGCCGAGGCTCCAATCATTGAAGGGAAACTACCTTGAAAAACAGGGAAAATTAAGTAGCTTAATACAAAAAGGATTCCTCCAAATAATACTCCCAATAAATAGGTGTTAATATAAGTTTCTTTTTTAAAAAGATTTAGGAATATTGAACTAGAATAATATAACAATAGCATATTCCAAAATAAGTGAGAAATACTTGTGTGAAAGAATGAATATGTTAGTAAAGTCCACGGTTTGAATAATAAAGCCCCTAGATTTGGCGATAATTCAAACCAATAAATTATCCCTCCAAATGAAATATTAAAAAGGAAGAGTAAGGTGTTTATAATAAATGGCACAAAAAAACACAGAACATTAATAAAAATTAATTTTTCAGAAATTGAAAATTGATAGTATCTATTTTTTAAATATATCCAACTGATCATTAATCCCAACGTTTATTGTTAAATTGATTTTTTTTCCAATACTGAAACATTATGAAACCAGTTAGAGCACCACCAACATGAGCAAAGTGGGCAATTGGACCGATAGAATAAGATGAGAAACCAAAAAATACATCAGCACCAATAAGTAAAGGAACTAAATATTTGGCTCGAATGGGTATTGGAGGAAAAAGAAGCATAAGTTGAGTGTTGGGAAAAGACATTGCAAACGCAACCAAAACTCCATATAAAGCACCAGAAGCCCCAACTAAAACAGAATTATATGAAGAATATGCACTTTGAAGGGTTTCAACTTCAATTAAATTAATAATATCTGATGGAAGTCTTGAGGAAGAATAAAATTCTGAAATAATTGAAGGATCAACTTTTAAGCTCAAAAATAACTCATTGGCTTGATTGATTTGAAAACTATACAACAACATTTGTAATGCTGCAGCTCCAAAACCAGTTGACAAATAAAAGAAAATAAATTTATTTTTACCCCACATCTGCTCAATTGGAGTACCAAACATCCAAAGTCCAATCATATTAAATAATATATGAGAGAAATCTCCATGCATGAACATATGAGATATTATTTGCCAATATTGAAATTTTGGAGAATCAAAGTAATGTAGCGCAAATAAATCATAACTATATTCACCTAAGGATAGTGTAGCTAAAAAAAATATAGTATTGATTATCAGTAAGTGCTTAACAGTCTCTGAGGCTGATCTCATTAATTGATTTTTTTATCGATTTCTTGCATGTCAAAATTAATGAAAATAGGACGATTAAATGGAGATAGATTTTTTTCTTTACAAGCAAATAAAGAAGCTAGAAGCTGCTGTTGCTCTTCGATATTTAAAGATTTTCCATTATTTATAGTCATTGACCTACATAATTTTTTTGAAACAACATCTGCTTTACTAAAACCTTCATATTTGAATTTATCAGAAAAAAAGTTTTCAAACAGTTGTTCCACTTGATTTTTATCAAATAAAACTGGGATTGCTGTGAATGTAATGACTTTGGATTTTTCTTTCATGTTAAACTCAAAACCCATGGCTAAGAGTTCGGTGACATTATCAAAAAAATATGTCAATTCTGATGAATCCACTGATATTTCAAAAGGGAATAACAAACTTTGACTTGGGATTTTTTCTAACGATAAATTAGATAATAGCTCCTCATAAATAACCCTTTGATGAGCTCTTTTTTGATTTATAATCATTAATCCTGATGGTAAGGCTGTTACAAGGTATTTATTAAAAAGTTGAAAAACTTTTATTTGTTTGGGATTAAAATCATAATCATCTATATTCAAAATCTCCTGGACACTTTCAGATTCAAACTCGATTTGAGTAGTATCTTTTTTTGAATCATATGAATATATTTTTAAATCATCTTTAAAAGGATTAAAAGATGAGTTTACAGAAATATTTGGACTAGTAGGTGCCCTTTCTTTATATGAATAAGGAGTATCCATTGAAGAATCCCTATCAAAGTCTAAAGTTGGAGTGACTTGAAAAATTCCTAAACTATGTTTAATAGTTGATCTAAGAATAGAATATAAGCTTTGCTCATCTTCAAATTTTATTTCAGTTTTAGTTGGATGAATATTAACATCAATTTTATTTGTGTCTATTTCAAGAAGTATAAAATAACCAGGATAATATCCAGAGGACAATAAACC